>CAZFMY010000119.1:0-18667 GCA_964520345.1 uncultured Gemmatimonadaceae bacterium
CTCTCCAATCGGCACACCACGAGCGATATGCACCATCACCGGCACCCCGGCCAACTCCGCCGCCTGCACCGCCAACCGCAAAGGCTCGGTCCCGTTCTCACCCACCTGAAATTCGCCCTGGCGCACCTTGATACCCGCACAGGATTCCCGCCAGTTATGAACCACAAAGGCCGTGCGCTCCGGATCGGCATATCGCAAATCGATCATCTCTCCGACCGGACCATAGGTCAAGCCCACCCCCGCAATATGGACATAACCCAGAATCTGGGTCCGCGCCGGCTCAATAACATAATCGACAAGGCCCTGGAAGTTGGCCCAGCCGGCGCTACCCGCATCGACAATCGTCGTCACTCCCGTAGCCAGGCAGAGCGCATCTCCACGGATTCCCCAGGTCGTGCTGCCGGCATAAACATGGGCGTGGATATCGATCCACCCCGGCGTCAGAATTTTGCCGGAAAGATCAATGGTTTCCCCGGCCTGCTCTTCTATTTCCGCGCCAACAACGGCAATTTCTTCACCCACAATCGCCACATCGCATACTGAATCGAAATCCTGTGAAGGGTCAATCACTCTAGCCCCTTTGAGCAAGAGATCGCAAGCCATATCCTCTCCTCTGGTTCTGCTTCAGATGATCACACACCAACGGGCATCGGCACTGCAGATCATTCACGCCCACTTAGACCGCTCCACCTAGCGATCTAAGACGATTTATACTAGGCCATTTATACTAGCCATACAAGAGCAGAGGGACAGAGCATCCATCCCTCATCCACTTGACATAACGACCTTCGATCGCGTATTTAGCCCGCTGTTCTACCCCAAACAAAGCAAGGCTATATGGGATCTAATGCTCCACCAACACAAGGCATCCGCCTCCCTCACCAAGTCCTCTGCCAACTCGTTGCCGAACTCTTTCAAAAAGCCGGCACCAACGAACCAGACGCCGAGCTCATCGCCGGACTTTTGACCGCAACCGATCTGCGCGGTGTCCACAGTCACGGCACCCGCCAAACTCCTGGTTATACACGCATGATCCTCGAGGGCCGCGTCAACCCCCGACCTAATATAAAGGTGGTCAGCGAAACCACCACTACCCGCGTCTACGATGGCGACGGCGGTATGGGCCATTTCCCCTGCCACCAGGCCATGCAATGGGTAGTAGAGACCGCCAACGAGTACGGCACTGCTGCGGCGACCACTCGCAACCACTTCCATTTCGGCGGGGCCGGAAAGTACTCGCGCATGGCTGCCGAAGCAGGCTGCATCGGGATTGCGGTCTCTTCGCATCGCTATGGCCTGCCGCCGGAAGCATTGATCAAAAGCGTCAATGCGACCTCGCCGATCAGCGTCGCCTTTCCCCATGGCTCAGAAGCCCCCCTGGTCCTCGACATGGGCGCCTCGATGCTGCCCTGGGACGAAGATCTCTACAACCAGATCCCCTTCGCTTTCTTCAAGGAACTAGGGATCGGTGCGATCAACCGCACACTGGGCGGCGTACTGGCCGGTATCTACCTGCCGCAATTCGTCCCACCTGAGTCACCCTGGGAATCCAACCAGGGATCCTTCCT
The DNA here is from genome assembly GCA_964520345.1 of uncultured Gemmatimonadaceae bacterium. Classification (GTDB taxonomy): domain Bacteria; phylum Latescibacterota; class UBA2968; order UBA8231; family UBA8231. Next base: position 1,569 of record CAZFMY010000119.1, read on the forward strand.
CACCGCCTTCGATGTGCGCTGTTTCATGCCCCTGGACGAATTCCGCGAACAAATGGATCGCTTCGTCGCCGACGCGCGCAAGATGCAGCCCTTTCCCGGCTGCGACCGAGCCGAGTTACCCGGCGGTTTCGAGTGGCAAAGGGAACGCGACTACACCCGCGAAGGCGTGCCCATCAGCCTCGAACACCAGCGCGCTCTTCAGGCCCTCGCCGACGAACTCGGAGTAGCAACCCCTTTCGCCCAATACGAATCAACCCGTTTCAGCCAATAATCGAGGAATATATGCTCCGCGTCCTTTCCAGCTGCAATCTCGAATTTCAAGGCCGCAGCCCGGCCCGCGAACTCGTCGAACAAGCCGGCTTCGAAATTGACTATCAGCAACCACAACCCGGCTGGCTCGACGCGGAAACGCGCGAGAAGCTGGTCGGTTTCGATGCACTGCTGGCCGGCGGCGAGAATCTCAATGCGCAAACGATGGACCAGGCTGAGAATATCAAAATCATCGCCCGCAACGGCGTCGGCTTCGACAAGGTCGACCTCGACTACTGCAGCGAGCGCGGAATCGTCGTCACCAATACCCCCGGTGCCATGGCCGATGCAGTAGCCGACCTGACCTTTGCCCTGCTCCTCGGACTGACGCGCCAGCTGGTACTGGGTGACAGTCGGGTCAAAGAGGGCGAGACCTACGACTTGCCCATCGGCGAGGACCTCTGCGCCATGACGCTCGGTCTTTTCGGCTGCGGACGCATCGGCGTTGAGGTCGTGCGTCGCGCCCTCGGCTTCAACATGCGCGTCCTGGTCCACGATCCCTGGATCGAGGGCGAAAAGGTTCGCGCGCTGGGCGCCGAGCCGGTCGATCGCGAAACCCTCCTCGCCCAGGCCGATGCAGTCACTTTGCACCTGCCGCTGAGTGCAGACAATAGCAACCTCGTCAATACCGATTTTCTGCACCAGATGAAAAAGGGCTCCTACCTGATCAACACGGCCCGAGGCGGCCTGGTCGATGAAGGTGCCCTGATCGCGGCACTCGAAAGCGACCACCTCGCCGGGGCCGGTCTCGACTGTCAGGCTAGCGAACCCCCCCAGGGCCAATCCCTTGAACTGGTTCGTCTCGACAAGGTGCTGGCTCTACCTCATTCAGGCTCCAAAACCCTGACCGCTCGCAAGCGGATGTCCATCGTCGCCGCACGCAATATCATCGACTGCCTACAGGGCAAAGCTCCCGAACACGTGGTCAACAAAGAGGTCCTGGACAAACTGAACTTGGTGGACTAAAGTCCCTCGATCCAGGCCTCGTACTCCTCCCGCCGAGAGTGTTCCGGCCATCGTTGCGACAATTCCCGAAATGCCGCAATAGCCTGGTCCTGCGCACCCATTTCTCTATAGGTGTTGCCCAGATTTTCCCACGCTTCTGCGAAGTCCGGCTGCACCGAGAGGGCTTGCTGGTAAGCGCTGACGGCTTTTTCAGGCGCGCCGAGCGCATAGTGGGCTGCGCCCATGTTCAGCCAGGCCTTGGCGTGACCGGGAACGAGTTGCACCACGCGCATATAGGCTTCTATCGCCCTGGCGTACTGCTCTAACGACCAGTAACACTGGCCGATATTGTAGTGGGCTGCCACGTAGCGCGGATAGAGTGCCAACGCCCGATCGTATTCGTCCAACGCACCAATCCAGTCCCCTCGTTTCATCAGCGCCTCGCCCAACCCCTGATGGGCTTTGGCACTGCGGGGATACGCCGCTACGGCAGAGCTGAAAAGAGCCTCGCTGTCTCGCCAATCGGCATTGCGATCCCAGGTGCGCCCCATAAAGGAAAGTGCGATCATCGCGCAGATGAAAAGGCAGAGGCGCCGCTGCCCCAAATTCAACATCCGCCCCAGCAACACCGCAGCCAGCAGACAAAAACCCACCGAAGGCAGGTAGAACAGGCGCTCGGCCATGATAGTACCAATCGGCATGATCACATTGGATACCAGCGAAAACGAGACCAGAATCCACAGGGCACCCAACGAACACAGGCCCGACTGGCGGACGTAATAGCGCAGCAAGCAGGCCAGCACCAACCCCACCGAAGTGAAAAGCGCACGGGAAAAAATCTCGTCGGAGACGGGCAGGGCGGCGTGAGAATAGTCAGCTGAGAGGCCGGTAGGGCAAGACGAGCAACCACAGATAGCGCAACGCAATCTCGCCGGCATTGACCATTCGCAACGGTGCAGCCAACTCGGCCAGGGGGTTATCCAATCGACTGATATCAGGTATCGCCAGACCGCCCAGAATCTGCCAGCGCACAGCGAACCAAAGGCCGATCACCAAACCGTAAAGCGCGTACTCCTGCCATGGCCAGCATGCCAAGCGTTTTATTTTGTGCAAATACCAATCGATACAAATAACCAGCCCTGGCAAGACCACCGCCCCTTCCTTAGCCAGCAGACCGAAGCCAAGGGCCAACGCCGCCGATCTGCTCCAACCGCCCCGCGCTCTCGCTCGCAGCCCGAGACAAAGTGCGGTCAGGACACCCAAACTCGCCAGTAGGTCGGCGCGCCCACCCAGACTGGCCACGGCCTCGGTGTGAATCGGATGCACCGCAAATAAGATCCCCGCCAGAACTCCTACGATCCTTCCCCCGAGGCGCAGGATCAGCGTATAGACCAACACTGAGTTGGCCGTATGCACTAAAATATTGCTGGCATGAAATAGGGCCGGATTTTCTCCCCAAAGACGGAATTCGCCAGCCAGGAGCAGTGTGGTCAGCGGGCGATAGAGTCCCGAGCGCAGTCCTTCAAAGCCAGCCCAGTAGTCCGTAGTTGCCAGGGAGTTCCAACGGCCCTGGCGGACGGCCTCGTTGAGCAGACCAAAATCGTCTAGGGCAAAATCATTAGCGAGAATATTGAGATAGGATAGAACCGCGCAGAGACCGACCCCCACGCCATGGAGCAGATAGATCATCGACCTTAGTTACCGTGCAAATCGAAGCGGTACCCCACCCCCTCTAAGTGGGTGGATATCAGCCTTTCGAGCAGACGCAAACGCAGTGCGTCCTCGACCGCCGCCATTTCTGGACGACCCGCCAGGTTTTCCGACTCTTCGGGATCGTTTTGCAGGTCGAAAAGCAAGTAGATCCGTCCCGCGGCATTAAGCGCGGCCTTCCACTCCCGGTCCAGAAGCATAATTTCGCGACGGTGTTCGGAGATAGCTTCGCAACGGTGCCGAGCCCCGGGATTCTCCAGCAGTGGAATCAACGAGCGTCCGAACTGGGGATAATCCACTTCGCCACCCGCCACTTCGACGAGAGTCGGCCCGATATCGATCCACTCCACTGGAGCCTCGCAGACCCTACCACCCTCTTGCTGCGGCACCCGTATCAGCAGGGGAACGCGCACCGCACTATCGAGGAAATTCGACTTGTATATTAGGCCGGCATCGCCGTTCATTTCGCCGTGGTCTGAGACCAGAACCACCACCGTATCATCCCACTCTCCCCGCCGCGAGATCGCTGCAAATATCTGGCCAATCTGCTCGTCAATCAGCGCGACATTGCCGGCATAATTGGCGCGCATCGCCGCGATCTCGCCCGGCTCCAGATCCGGAGCCGATTCCAGCATCCGATCCAGATCTCCCCGGGGCCGATCATCGATTCCAACGGGCGCGCGGCGCGGTACGGGCATCGCCCTCGGATCGCAGAGCGAAGCAAAAGGCTCGGGCGCATCCCAGGGCTCGTGCGGCCCGCCGAAACTCACCCAACAACACCAGGGCTCCGCAGAATCGTAATCCTCGATATATTGACACGCCCGCTGGCCGACATAGACATCGGCGTAGTGCTCCAACCCGATTGGCGAAGGCCGTACCATATGCGGTTTGTCGCGGAAGCGTTCCGCATAATCCTCCCGGTACGCCTGCCAAACCCCCGCCGCTTCCCACGATGCCGTCATATGCGAAAGTACCCGCGCACTGGCTCGCGGTCCTCCGATCTCATCTACATCGTCCAACCCATAAGCCCGCAGCAAATCCTCCCGCTCGCGCAAATCGCCCTGGTGCGGGTGCAGGTGGGTTTTGCCAAAGAGCGCGGTGCGATAACCCGCTGCACGCACCCTCTGCATCCAGGTCGGCTGATCTGGACTGGGCTGGCTGCGCTGGTTCTGCCAGACTCCGGTATGATGCGGATAGAGCCCGGTAGCCAGACTCAGGCGCGCCGGGACGCAAACCGGAGAGGTCGTAACGCAATTGGCAAAGCGCATCCCCTCGGCTGCAAGGCGGTCGAGATTGGGCGTAGGTACCCAACCCCCACTTGCACCCAGCGCATCGGCGCGCTGCTGATCGGTCATCAGCAGCAAAATATTGGGGCCGGCCAAAATCTCAGCTTTGGTCCAGATCCAAATCTGGCGGCATGAAGAACTCGTACTGCTCAGGCTTGGCGTAGCCATCCATCTCTGTCAAGTGCACTCCCGAACTTTTGAGCGCCGCCTCAACGATCCGCTTGTTGAATTCGCTGATCTGCTCTCCGGACAGATAATCAGCTACCGGCATCCACCGACATTCGGCGATTTCCTCCTCTTGGATGGTGATTTCCATACTCAGCGGCCGCAAGCGGCAAACGAAGTAGATATCCGACTTGCCGAAGCGATAGCCGTGCCAGTGACGGAAGCAGACCAACGCATCGAACTCGGCTGCGACTCCGGTCTCTTCAGCAACTTCGCGAACCACTGCTTCAGCCAGGTGCTCACCCGCATGCAGTGCGCCACCAGGCAGTTTATAGCGCGGTGGCCCCCCATCGCGCTGATGGTACTTCTCGCTGACCACCAATAGTTCCTGGTCTTCATTGAGCACGACTCCACCAGCACCGATATAGTGCGAAGCGTGAGCCGGCACGAACGCGCCTTCCTCCAAAGGCAAGGTCATCATCAAATAGCCGTCGCCGCTGTGGTGAAAGTTGAAGCCGGAATCCACCGCCAGGGGAATCAACGCCGCCTTGGAAATCGGAACTTCCAACCAGACGAGCTTGAACCCCTCCTGCTTCCAAACTTCGAGAGAAACACCAAGTGCTGCGGCAAATACCGCTGGATCCGCGTCGAGAGCTTCTGGATCGGGAAGAACGCCGCCGAAGGGATTCGTCGTTGCTGCGATAGGTTTCATAAAAGAGCTTGGATCTCCTCGTTTCAGCGCATCGTTGCAGATTCGGACTACCGGGACGATACGGCGGGTTTGGGCACAACCGTCTGTTGTCTGAAGAATTATTCAGACACAGAGCGAAGTGCCATGCGCAAAGGAATTAGAACTAGCAAATCCACTCTAGCAGTGTCAAGCAAGCAGGGATAAACGAAGTAGCGGAATCTCACCCCAACCTGCTGACGTGATTTTCGCGACCCAGTTGTACTGCGTAGGCCGCACCCGTCTCCAGTGGAAAATCAGCTAATGCCTCCAACCCCACATCCATCCAGTGCAAAAGCGCGACGATGATCGGGTCCCGATGCGACACTGCGATTACCCGGTCGCCGCCATGTCGCGCCTGCATATCCGCCGCCCAAGCCATGAATCTTTCGCGCATTGAAGCGGCCGATTCGAGCTCTGGGTGCGCACCTTCCTCGGTTATATAAGGTCGCGGCAAATCCTCAAAACACCGACCCTGGAAGGAACCGATACTCGTCTCGACGATCCGATCCTCGACCGACACCTCCAACCCCAGGCGATCAGCGAGGATCGCCGCCGACTCCTGCGCCCTTTCGAGCGGCGAGGCATAAAGGGCCGCAAATGGACCGGACTCGACGAGTCTTTCGCCTGCCCGCTCGATCTCCTGGCGTCCCTTCTGGCTCAGCCCAAATCCAGGCAGGCGGCCGTATATGATGCCCTCGGGGTTATAGACCTCGCCGTGGCGAACCAAGTAGAGCGTTGTCGTTTTACTGCGTATCGCATTGGTCATATCTTTCTTTCCAAGGAGATTTGCCATGGACACTAAAGATTCAGAACCGATTTCGCTGCGCATAGCCGGAGCCCAAATAGCCGTCCAGACCGATATTGAGGCCAACGTCAAAACTCTATTGCGCGCTATCGATTTCGCTGCCGGCCAACAGGCAGATATCCTGCTCACCCCCGAAGGCTCGCTCAGCGGTTATACCCACGAGTTTTCTTGCGGCGCCGTCAAGCAGGCACTGGCAAAAGTCACCGCAGCTGCCGCTCAGGCGAACCTAGGGCTGGCCCTGGGCACCTGCTTTGTCGAAGACGACGGCCATTGCTATAACCAAATCCGCTTCTATACGCCGGACGGAGCCTATCTGGGCTTCCACTCCAAAACGCTGACCTGCGGGAGCCTGACCGATCCGCCCCGCGGTGAGATCGAGCACTATGCGGTAGCGCCCCTGCGCCTCTACGAGTGGCCTGGGATTCCCATCGGCGGCCTGATTTGCAATGACCTCTGGGCCAATCCCAGCTGCACCCCTATTCCCGACCCCCACCTGACACAAAAGCTCGCCACGATGGGAGCTCGGATCGTCTTTCATGCCGTCAACGGAGGCCGCAGCGGCGACGAGTGGTCACAATTGAATTACCAGTACCACGAATCCAATCTGCGAATGCGGGCGCGCGCAGGCCAGCTCTGGATCGCGACCGTCGACAATTGTCTGCCAGAGCAGTGGCCCTGTTCTGCTCCCTCAGGCGTGATCTCCCCCAATGGCGAGTGGGTCTGCCGCACCCAGAGTCGCGGCGAGGAGTTCTTCGTCTATTCGATCGTCGACTGATCGCCTATCTCGATTTTTTCCAGAACATAGATCGCCGGGTAGAGATCGCCGGTTTCGACGACCCGCTTCTCGAGCATCTTGAAGCACCCCGACTGACTCAGAGCGCGAGAAAAAAGGCCCCGCTTCCACACCACAACCACCATTATCCCTCCCGCTGCGAGCACCGTCCAGCACTGGTGCAATAACCGCTGATAAAAACGACTGAAGTTAAGGTGCTTGCCGAATCGAACTCCGTAGGGGGGATTGGTGACGATAGTGCGGAAACTCCCCGCGGCATATACCTCGTCCAGTCTCCGAGCATCGACTCGCAAGAGCTGTAAACGATCCCCCAGCCCTACGGCGGCGGCATTTACTCGCGCGCCGTCCACCGCCCGCTCGTCGATATCGCAACCACAAAGCTCCAACTGTGGCCAAAGTTGGCCCGCTTCAATGAGAATAGTACCCGAACCGCAGAAGGGGTCCAGAAGTGCACCTGAAGCATCGGCTTCCAGCCGCGCCCATTGGAGCAAGGCATAGGCCACCGGGGCTTTGAGCGCAGCGCGAGGGCGATACCCCCGCCTATAGCGATTGCTCAACGCCCGATCATTGAGTTGGAGGCCCACCAGGCAGAGGCGATCGTAGACGTCAACACGCACATTCACGTCGTAGCGTTTCAGATCTACCGCACACCCATGATTGCGCTCGAGCACCGCTCCGGCCACTCGTTGTACATCCATACTGCTAAACTCGTGCCGACCACTGCGTTTGGTCGTCACGCGAAAGCACCGCGCTTCGCGCAGCGGCTCCACCACCAACGACTCCAGTTCGCGTTCAATTGATTCCAATTCGTTATCTAACGGCAATTCGAACCCATAGAGCAGCACCTGAACGTAGTGCACCGAGCGCATCCGCAGTGCGATCCGCTCAAGCAGAGCACACTCGCCCTCGCTCTCCACCAATACCTGACCGCCGTAAGCGAAAGGTTTTTTGATTGTTCTTGCAATCTCAATTCCCTCCCGCCCTAAGAGCCCCGCCCACTCCTTCTCGACCACGCTCTCCAGCCCGGGATTGGTCGTCAGGAACATTTTGGTGCTGCCAACTTCTCCCCAAACCAGCCCGCCGAGTTGCCCTCCGCCCCCTCGCTCAGTACTATCCTTTAAATCCATGATCCCAGAACATAGCCCGATGAACGATCCCGCAGCAAATCAACCGCTCTACGATATTTACCGCACCGACGGCGACGCAGTCCGCTACGCCCTCGGTCGCAGCGGCCAGTCCCCCCTCTTCATCATTGCGCTCAACCCCAGCACCGCCACCCAATACCGCCGCGACCAAACCCTGACCCGCATCGAGCGCTTTGCGCTGCGCCGAGCCAATTCGACAGCAAAAGCGCTACAGGCGCTAATCCTCTGCAATCTCTACCCCAAACGCGCCACCGACCCCAACGCCCTCCCATCCAAGCCCGACCTCGACCTAATCGAGCAAAACACCCGGCATATCTCCTCCCTGGTACAAAGTGTAGAATCTCCTGAAATATGGGCCGCCTGGGGCGACTCGATCGAAAAGCGCCCCTACCTCATGGAGTCGCTAAAAGACCTCCACCTCGCACTCTCCCCTCACTCCCCCCGCTGGCTCCGGTGCGGCCCGCTGACCCATAAAGGCCATCCCCGTCATCCCTCCCGGCTATCTTATAAAAGCCGTTTCCACTCCCTCGACCTCGAAACCTATCTATCCCCTGGATCCCATCCGCCCCATACCCTATACTAACGGAGATCCTGCGACACTTTCGCTACCACCACCAAAATTGAGACCCACCCATGCAACGCGCACTGCATAAAAAGCTCATCGGCTCCCGAGCCCACCGTGAATTGCTCGACTTCCTCGGCACTCAACTCCCCCACTTCGAAACGCCGTCTTCGATCGACAACTGGCTAAAAGAAGTTCCAAACCTGCGAGCGCAAATCCTCGAGCTCTTCTTCCGCGGCCACCCTGGAGGACTCCTGGCCGAAAAGCCGCAAGTCCGCTGGACCGGTCGCATCGAGACCGGCCAGGGCTATACTATTCGCAAATTGCGCTATGAAGGCTATCCCGGACTCTGGGTCCCCGCCCTGTTCTATGAACCCGACGACCTACAAAACCACGCTCCCGCGGTCCTCAACCCCAACGGACACCACGCCGGCGGCAAGGCCATGGACTACAAACAAGCGCGCTGCATCAACCTCGCTAAGCGCGGCATGCTGGCGCTCAATACCGAATTCATCGGCATGGGCGAACTCCGCGCTGATCTCGATCACAATCGCATCGCGCACCTCGATCTCTGCGGCATGGCCGGCATCGGCGTATTCTACCTGCTGATGAAGCGCGGCCTCGACATACTGCTCAGCCACCCCAAAGCCGACCCCGAACGCACCGCGATGACCGGACTCTCGGGTGGAGGCTGGCAGACAGCACTGCTTGCAGCATTGGACGAACGAATCAAGGTCATCGTCCCCGTTGCCGGACACTCGCCGGTCTGGCAGCGCCGCGGCTGCATCGAGGATATCGGCGACCAGGAACAATGCCCATCCGACCTCTGCACCCTAGCCGACTACGATACCCTCTCCGCACTCTTCGCCCCGCGTCCGACCCTGCTGATCTACAACCGCCACGACGACTGTTGCTTCCAGACCCGGAGGACGCGCAAATCCATCTACGAGCCGATCCGACCACTCTTCAAGATCCTCGGCGCCGAGACTAAAATCGCCCTCCACGACAACACCGATCCAGGTACCCACAACTACGACCGCGACAATCGCCGCCAACTCTACACATTCCTCGACCGACACTTCGGACTGCAAACCTCAAACGACGACCTGCCCTGGCGCGACGAACTGCTCAGTGAAACCGAACTCAACGTCGGCCTGCCTTCCGATAATGCCACCCTCCTCTCCATTGCACAGCAGGCACTGCACAAGATCAGGAATCGCAAACGCAAAAAACGGTCGCCCGCCAAAGCGCGAAAAGCGCTGGCTGCGCTGATCAAATTGCCACACTGGGAAAAAGCGGAGCTGCAAAAAGTTGGCGCCAAGCAACAACGCAAGGACTGCAGCATCCAGCATCGCGTTTTGCACCTCGACGATACCTGGACCCTCCCCCTGACCGAGTTTAGACCACCCAGACCCAGAGGCACCGAGCTGATTCTCAGCGACAGCGGTCGCCAGACTCTCGCAGGTCCGGTCGCTGCCGCCCTGGCACAGAAGCGCCGGGTCATCGTCGCCGATATCCTCGGCACCGGCGAGCTCCGCGCCGACGTTCGCCACCACATGCTGATCTCCACTGCCGGCCAGCGCTCGCTCGGGATCCAGGTCGGCCAGGTCCTGGCGCTGCTTGCCACACTCGGCAAACGAGGCACAGTAGCCCATCTGCACGCCCTGGGACAGGTCGCACAGATAGTCGCACTGCTCGCCGTGGCACTAGAGCCCAAATCGGCCGCCTCGCTGACAACTCAGACTTTGATAGCTACCCTCGGCCATCTCATCGACTGGCCACTGCCCTATGCCAATGCACCATCGCTCTTCGCTTTCGGCTTGCTCGCCGAATTCGATATCCCCGATTTAATCGCACTCACCGCACCCATGCCGCTCCTCGATCCGCAACGCGGTCCCCTGCGCCTTTAGCCGATGCTCCTGCTCGGCCCACTGGCCATCGTCCTCTGCTTCGCATTGATGCGCCTGCAGGTGGAGCCCTTTGCCACCTTTTTCTACCTCCTTGCCTGGTATGGACTGATATTCACCCTCGATCAGCTCATCAAAGCACGCGAAGGTCTTTCGCTCATCGCTCGTTGCGGGCGCGGGGGGTTCGCCCTATTGCTCTGCTGGTCGGCGGTGTGTTGGTTCTTCTTCGAGCTTCTGAACTTCCGCCTCGAAAATTGGTACTATATTTTCGTCACCGACCAGCCCGTACTGCGTTTGGTGGGGACTTTCCTGGCCTTCGCCACCGTCTTTCCGGGTATATTCTGGATCGAGCACTATCTATACTTGCGCGGCGTCGGCATCGGCGCGCACTGGCGACCATTGCACTTTTCGAATCGCGGCCTCTACGGCCTGCAATTCCTCGGCCTGCTCTCGCTGATTCTGCCCCTAGTCTGGCCGACCTACTTCTTTCCACTGGTCTGGGGCGCGCTGATTCTGCTCATCGCCCCGATCAACCACCGCCTGGGACTGAATGGTTTTCTGCACCAGCTCGCACGCGGTGAGTACGGTCAAATTCTGCGTCTCCTAGTGGCGGGTTTGATAACCGGGTGGTGGTGGGAATTTTTCAACTTCTGGGCCCGGGCCAAATGGATCTACACCGTGCCTTTCTTCGACGAACTGAAACTCTTCGAAATGCCGGTGGCCGGTTTTTTGGGCTTCCCGCCCTTCGCCGTCGAATGCGCTATCGTCTACCGCTTCCTCGTCTGGCATCGGCTGGCCCCAGCACTGGGTGCCTTTGACCAGCAGCGCCCCTCGACCAGGGGATTCGCCCGACCGATCGTCGTCATCCTGGCGCTCTTAGCCGCTCTGATCGTGGATTACTATATGGCGCAACGGACCGTTTCTTCGGTCACACCGCGCATCGAGCGAATGGACGGTCTGGACAACGAGACTACGAAGGCTCTGAAAAATCGCGAGATCCGCTATCTGACCCAATTGGAGGGCCTGGGCTCGGAGCACATCTGGCGGGAATTGGCCGAGGAACTCGGCCCGAACCGCTATGCCGAGTTGAAACGCCGCACCACCCTCTACCTGCACCAGGGGATCGGCATCGACTACGGCAATCTACTGATGCGCAGCGGAATCGGATCACTGGACCAGCTGGCAGCGAGTTCGGTAGATTCCGTCTGCGCGCAGCTGGCAAGGACTGCGCCAAACGCACAAAAACCCTCGCCGGCCAAAATCCAGGTCTGGATTCGCCGCGCGCAAATCGATATCGTCAAACGCGAATCGATCGATACAACGCCTCACAAACAACTCGACGGAATTCCGTAAAAAAAACCTGCGAACTGATCCCCTGAGCCGACGCATCCCCTGCGATTCACAAACGTACTAGGACGGAACGGTCGCGCCTCCCTGAAGAAGACGCCCTCTACGCTGATAGCCGTGGCCGCTGCACCCTATCCGTATCGCTCGCGCAGTCTCTGTGCGGCCTCCACCTCGTTTTTGAGTTTGGCGTACACCTCGTCGATATCCACTTTTGCCGCCGAACCAGGAGCAAATCCGCAATCCGGATTGAGCACTACCCGTTCCGGCGCCAAATACTCGAGCGCCTCTTCCACCCGCGCTACGATCACCTCCGGTGCATCGACCTGCCCGGGATGGACCCCCACACAACCCAGACCGATCTCGAAATCATCGCGCAGCGCCTCGAAAACGGCTGCATCCCCCGCTCCGGGGCTGGTGAACTCCATCGTCAAATGGTGTACTTTGAGACGATTCAGGTGACTCAGTATCGGACCATACCCCCCGGTGTGCAGTGCTTCACCCCGGACCCGGGCACCAGCTCGTCGACACAGATGCACCGCCAGCCGCACTCCTTCGATCCCCTCGACCACCGCATTGGTCATCGCCGCCGAGAAATCGGCCTCGGCCTCCGGGTCGTCGTAGCCGGCCCGCACCTCGGAATCCACGAGCAAGCACAGATGCGGATCGTCGATCTGCACCATATCGGCACCGGCGTCGCGCAGCAACTCCAACTCGGAGCGCAAAACCGGCACGCAGGCCTCGACAAATGCACGGCGAGTCGGATAGGCGCGACGCGAAGCCGACTCATCCCACATCCGTTCACCCAAGAGCGCTGGCGCCGGCAGGGTTGCTTTGATCTTGCGCTCGGTCCTCGACTTGAGAAATCCGATCTCCCGGGCAATGAATCCCGCGTTCTTAGCGGCCAACGCGCCGGTAACGACCGTCCACGGTCGTCCATCCGCCGGATTGAGCCCGACCTCGAAACCATGCGCCAACTCGGCTATGACCCCGATGTACGAGGCCCGGCGCCACTCGCCATCGGTGATAATATCCAACCCCGCCTCTTCCTGCAGGGCCACCGCGTACGCCACCGCCGCATCCATCACCTGTTCATTCCGCTCTGCACTCAGTACGCGTTCACCCGTAGCCACTTCGCGCACGAAATCCGGCCGGGGCAGCGAGCCGACTACTGCCGCGGGAAAAAGGGTCCCGTAGTGTTCGATCGTCGACATTTCAACTCTCCTCGTCGCACCAGCGCGAATTGGCCAGCGCGAAATCTTCCTCGGTATCGATCTCCATATACTCTCCGTCGGTACTCACCATGTGGAATGGTTGCCCCTCCGCCAGCATCACCTGATAGAGGTGAATCAGGTAGGCCTTTTCAAAGAGGACACCGTCCCGCCAGATCTGCCCCGCATACTCCGTCCGCATTCGATGGTACGCCGCCCGCAACCGTTGCGCCCCCTCGGCACTGAACCGCGCCACGCCGATATACTCTCCGCTGGCATCCGCCGAAGAAATCCCGCGATCAACCATCAGCACCTGGTCGCCCTCGGCCACGACCTTTTCGGCATCGTCCTCTGGATGCTGAGTGCGGTCTGCATAGCGCGCACGCCAATCCGTATCGACACAGAGCGCGATATCCGCCTCGTGCGAGAGCGCCCGAGTCACGACCGCGGGTCGATAAAGGATATCGGCATACGAACAGACGAAGCCATCTTCCATATGATCCTCAGCGCAGAAAAGCGAGGCCAGGATATTGTTATTGGGCCAATCGGCATTGTGGCAATAGGTCAAGTGCGGATAATCGGCCTGGATCTGCTCGATCCGATAACCACCTATAAAAATCGGCGTTTCCAAACCAGCCACGGCCAGTGATTCAAGCATCCAATCGAGAATCCGCCGCCCTGCGATGGGCGCATAGCACTTGGGCTGGTCGTCGGTGAGCGCGTTGAGCCGGCTGCCGCGGCCAGCGCCGATGATGATCGGGCGCACAGCTTTTCCTTTGTTTAGAATTTTTATCAAATATAAAGGACAGACTGAATACAAAACAGACGCCCGAGCCAACACCCACAAAGAGCGCAGTATAGCGATCTCCCCATTACCCGGTGGCAAAGCAACCAGGCCCCGACTTGCGCCATTGAGTCTCTCAACCCCAACCCTTGCCAACTAAGCCGCCCGACATCTATTGACACGCTACGCCCTTCCCGTAGATTGTCCCTTCCCAACCGACAGGAGCAGTGTATGAAAATCAAAGATGTTCGTCTGATCCCGCTCGCCGGCTCGACGCCCGACGGGGGCTGGCAGGAGGGCGATTCGCCCGAAGACAATCTCCATACGCTGGTAGAAGTAATGAGCGACGAAGGGGTCGTCGGCCTCGGCAGCGTGTTCACCTCGGCCAAAATCTCTGCCGGCGCACTCGATATCCTGCGCCCCACACTCATCGGCGAAAGTGCTATAGAGCCAGTTCGCGTCTGCGAAAAACTGCACCAAACGACCTTCTGGCAAGGACGGGGCGGCGCAATTACCCACATCATCTCCGGAATCGATATCGCACTCTGGGACATTTTCGGCAAAGTAACCGCACAGCCGATCAGCCGCCTGCTCGGCGGGCGCTATCGCGAGAAGATCAAACCCTACGGCTCGCTGATCATGCAAGCTCCCGAAGAATTCGCCCCCCGGCTCGAGGCCGCCATCGCCCGCGGATTCAAAGCCCTCAAGATTGGCTGGGGACCTTTTGGCCGAGTCTCGGCAAAAATGGACGAAGCCATCGTCAAAAAAGCGAGAGAGACCATCGGCCCCGACGTCGAGTTGATGGTCGACGCCGGCGGCTCGGATCGTTTCTGGCCGCACGGGTATAAATGGGCTCTGGAAACGGCAAAGATGCTCCGCGAATACGATGTGGTATGGTTCGAAGAAGCACTCCGTCCCGATGACCTGCAGGGTTATATCAAGCTCACGACCAATGCGCCCTTGCCGATCACCAGTTGTGAGGTGCTCACCCGGCGACAGAGCTTCATGCCCTGGATCGAGCAGCGCGCCGTCGACTATATACAGCCCGATGTCACCAAGGTAGGCGGACTCTCGGAAGAATACCGCATCGCCATGCACGCCTACGACCACTCGATCCTCTTTGTACCCCATGGCTGGAACACCGCCGTGGGCCTGGCCGCCGACTTGCAGCTGGTCGCCGCCGTGCCCACCGCCCGCTGGGTGGAATATATCACACCGGCTCCCTATATTGAAGACCTGGTCGCCGAACCCTATGCCCTCGACGAAGAGGGCCTACTGGCGATCCCCGACGGACCCGGCCTGGGCGTCGAATGGAACAGCGACGGAGTCAAGGCCCTTTCCAACATGGAGCTGACCCCATCGGATCTTTAGGAGCAAAAAACACACTATGAGTGAAAAACTGCCTCTGGCCATCGTCGGCTGTGGTGGTATGGGCCATCGCCATCTCTACGGTCTCGCCGAGTTGCAAGATGCCGGCCTCTCGCCTTTCGCACTGGTCGGCGCCTGCGATCCCAACCTCGACAATGCCAACTCTCTGGCCGACCAGGCCGCAGAGCGGTTGGGCACGCGTCCTCAGCCGGTCGGAGACCTGGCCCAACTCGCCGCCGTCGCCCCTATCCAGGCCGTCGATATCACCACCCTGCCCGCACACCACCACACGGTGGCGGTCGAGGCGATGGAACGCGGCTGGCACGTGCTCTGCGAAAAACCAATGGGGCTTACCGCCCGGGCCTGCAAGCAGATGATCGCCGTGGCCCAGAAGACGGGATGCATATTGTCGGTGGCCGAAAACTACCGCCGCGATCCGATCAACCGCCTGGCCAAAGCGCTGCTCGATGCCGGCGCCATCGGTCGCCCGCGCCTGATGCAACAGATCACTATGAGCGGCGGCGATCAAATGCTCATCTCGGTGTGGCGCCACCAGAAAAATTCCAGTGGTGTGCTCCTCGACGTCGGTACGCACTTCGCCGATATCATGGAGTACTTTCTTGGGGAGGCCGAAACCGCCTACGCCCAGACCCGGCTGCACGAAAAGACCAGAAAAAATCCCGTTGCCGGCACAGAGGGCGTAAGCAGTGGATCGCCCGGGGGAGTCTACGAGCGCTGGCAGAAGGATATGCCCGCCGAGTTCAGCGCCAGCGCCGACGACGCCGCCTATGCCACCATCCTCTTCAAAAACGGCGCAGTGGCCCAGTATATCGAAGACCACGCCGCCCACGGCGAAAACATCTGGAAGCGCTCTATACACGGTAGCGGCGGTTCCCTGGACCTGCCCGGCGACCGCTCGGGGCAGCGCCTGGTGCTCCACCGCGACGGCAAAGATCCGATCGACGACCAGGCCCTGCTCGAGCTGGTGCCTAACTTTGAACTCGACGAAGCCACCGCCGCGCTCTTTGGGGGCAACCGACTCTGCGAATACACCTTTCCGTTCCCCGAAACCGATCGCAAGCTGATCGCCGTCGAGTATCACGAGTTGGGAACCTGTATCCAAGAGGGCCGTCAACCAGAAGTAGACGCGCACCAGGGTGCCCGCGCCGTGGGGTTGTCCTACTCCTTGATGGAATCCCAGGTAGCCGGCACTGCACTCTCCGTCGATGCCGTATGCGACGACCGGACCAGCGCCTACCAGGCCGAAATCAACGAACACCTGGGAATCTAAGCGATGGCCGCGATCCTCTGCCCCCGCTGCCACAAACTGGTCAGCGCCGACGCCGAAACCTGCACCCACTGCGGCCAGCGCAAACCCGGGCTCTGGGGTGCGACGGCAACCCTGCGCAAACTCGGCCTGCAGATCGATTTTCCGCATCTGATCACCCTGGTCTGCGGCGGACTCTATCTGCTCTCTCTGGTCCTCGATCCGAGCGTGCTCTTCGAGTACAGAGGCATGATGCAATTTCTCTCTCCCAGCCTCCTCGCTTCGTTCAAACTGGGCGTGACCGGCACCCAACCGATCTTTGAGTTTGGTCACTGGTGGACCCCGATCACCGCCATCTACCTGCACGGCGGCCTCTTGCACATCTTCTTCAATATGATGTGGGTACGACAGCTCGGCCCGATCGTCGAAGACCTCTTCGGCCCTTTCCGCCTCTTCGCGATCTTCACCATCGCCGGTATCACCGGCTTTGTGCTTTCGACCCTGATGGGCCACCCATTCACCCTCGGCGCCTCCGGATCGATCTTCGGTCTATTGGCCGCCGCGATAGCCTACGGCCGCCGCGCCGGCGCCCAGCTCTTTACCCGCCAGTTTCTCCAATGGGCGGTACTGCTCTTCATCATGGGCTTCGTCTTTCCCGGCGTCGACAACTGGGCCCACGGCGGCGGTTTTATCGGCGGTTACGGTGCGGCGTATCTCTTCGGCCGCAACCAGGAGCGCGAGGGCCTCGGTGCCTACCTCGCCGGGGGG
>CAZFMY010000120.1:0-18268 GCA_964520345.1 uncultured Gemmatimonadaceae bacterium
GTCATCGAACTCGAAACCGATAAAGCCGTTATCGAGGTCCCCGCTTCCGGCAGCGGAACCATCACTGAGATCCTCGTCCAGCAGGGAGATACCGTCAGCGTTGGACAGGCCATCCTCAAAATCGAAGCCGATACTGGACGTGCCACAACCCCAACTGCTATAGAAGAACCGGAACGAGACGCAACCCCGGTAGCTACCCCCAAACCCCAACCCGAACCAACTACACCATCTGCACCCCTCGCGGACAAGACGCCGACCAAACTCGTTCCCGCCACCCCATCGACTCGCCGTTTAGCTCGTGAGATCGGCATCGATATCACACAGGTCGAGGGCACCGGCCCCGGAGGCCGAATCTCTATCGATGACGTCAAAGCCCATTCAAAGAAGCTACACCAATCCCAAACGCCCGGTTCCGCCACCAGCCACGATGTGCCACTGCCCGACTTCACCCAGTGGGGAGAGATCGAGCGCCAGCCGCTGAGCAAGGTGCGTCGAATAACCGCCGAGCGCCTAACGCAAGCCTGGACGACCATTCCGATGGTCACCCAATTCGACAAAGCCGACATCACCAATCTGGAAAATTGGCGCAAGGAGCACGGCGCCAAAGCCGAAGCTGCAGGAGGCAAACTGACGCCGACCGCGATTCTCATCAAAGTGCTCGGAGCTGCGCTCAAAACCTTCCCGCAATTCAATGCCAGCATCGATATGGCCAACGATGAAATCATCTACAAGCAATATTGCCATATCGGCATCGCCGTCGATACGCCCCACGGCCTTCTGGTACCGGTGGTTCGCGACGTCGACCAGAAGAATATCATCGAACTCTCCGTAGAATTGAGCACCATAGCCCAGAAAACGCGCGAGCGCAAAATCAGCCCTGACGAGATGCAGGGCGGCTCGATCACTATCAGCAACGTCGGGTCGATGGGTGGCACGGGCTTTACCCCCATCGTCAACCCACCCGAAGTCGCCATCCTCGGGGTGGCGCGCTCGAGCGTCGAACCTACCTACATCAACGGCGAACTCCTGCCGCGCACCATCATGCCCCTCTCGCTCAGCTACGACCACCGCTTGATCGACGGGGCCGACGGGGCGCGCTTCTTGCGCTGGATCTGCGCTGCACTGGAAAATCCCTTCGTCGTTCTCTTGGAAGGCTGAGGCTAAGATGGCCGAAACACAACTCGCTGTTATCGGCGGGGGTCCGGGCGGTTATGTCGCCGCCTTCAAGGCTGCCGATCTCGGTTTAGATGTCACCCTGATCGACGAAGAGGTCAATCCAGGCGGGGTTTGCCTCTATCGCGGCTGCATTCCCTCCAAAGCCCTGCTGCATGTTGCCAAACTCCTCAACGAGACCCGGGAAGCCGAGGAATGGGGCATCCAATTCGCAGATCCAGTACTCGATCTGGAACGACTCCGAGCTTGGAAGGACGAAGTCATCGCCAAGATGACCGGCGGCTTGGGCAGCCTGGTCAAAGCCCGCAAGCTGACCCATATCCAGGGCCGGGCCCATTTTCTCGACTCCCACACCCTGCAAATCGACAAGACCGACGGGAGCCAGGAGCAACTCCAATTCACACACGCCATTCTCGCCACCGGATCGCGCCCGGCCGTGCCCGGAGCCTTCCGCCTGGAAACCGACCGCATCATGGACTCGACAGGGGCACTCGAACTCAAGGAGATACCCGCAACGATGCTCGTCGTCGGGGGCGGTATCATCGGAATGGAGCTCGGCCAGGTCTATGCGGCACTGGGCACCCGAGTCTCGGTCGTCGAAATGCTGCCAGGACTGATCCCCCCAGCCGATCGCGACCTGGTCAAACCACTGCACAACAAGATCGCCGAGCGCTTCGACGAAATCATGCTCAATACCCAGGTGACTCAGGTGGCAGAGGCCGGGAACGGACTCACCGTCGATCTGCAGGATTCCACTGGCAAAACCGAGACCAAGACCTACGATAAAATCCTGCTCTCCGTCGGTCGAATCGCCAATAGCGAAGATATCGGTCTGGAACACACCGCCGTGGCCCTCGATCCGCGCAATTACGTCCAGATCGACGGCCAGTTGCGCACTGCCGAACCTTCGATCTTCGCCATTGGCGATCTCACAGGTGCTGCTCTGGCCCATACCGCCTCGCATCAAGGAGCGATGGCTGCCGAGATCATCGCCGGCCATGACAAACTGGTCTTCGAACCCAACGCCATACCCAACGTCGTCTACACCGACCCGGAAATCGCCTGGTGCGGTCTCACCGAAGAAGAGGCCAAAAGCGAAGAACGCCGAGTCGAAGTCGCTCGTTTCCCCTGGGCAGCATCTGGGCGCGCCACCACCCAGGGCGCCAACGACGGACTCACCAAGCTGATCATCGATCCCGAAACCGACCGGGTTCTAGGCGTCGGGATCGTCGGCAGCGGCGCCGGCGAGTTGATCGCCGAAGGCGTGTTAGCGGTTGAGATGGCCGCCTTAGCCTCGGATATCCAACTCTCGATCCATCCCCATCCAACACTCTCCGAAACGGTGATGGAAGCTGGCGAGGTCTACTACGGACAGAGTCCCCATCTTTATTCACCTAAACGCACTTAGACACTCTATAGTACATGGCCAACAAGCCAATTCCGGACCTCCGTATAGCATCTGCGCCAGAATTCCACTCGTCAGAAGCCGGGGATCAGCAATACTTCATCGGGCTCTGATTCATCCAGATTCGGCCCCCTCAGCGCACGCTAAAGAGTGGTATTCCACCTTTCTATACGATAGCAACCAGGGCAAAGATTTCTCGGCATCAGGGCTCCAGAGGAAATTATTTCCAATTTTCAGCCAAATTACATATTTCACATAAGTATTTATTTTATATGTGAATTACATAAAAAAACAGAGATGGCATAAACTTTGCCTGTATCTATATATAGGGAGATTATATAAAAACTCTACTTATCTGTTTATTATGGATACCGCACCTCTATCAAACCAATTTGGCCCGCGGCTGCAGAAACTAGATCGGGAGATCCAGGACAGCCTACGCGAAGTCCGCCGCCATATCCAAGAGCTTGAGCAAGCCGAGAAGTCCGCAGGCAGCAAAGCCGGTTTCGCCGACTTGCTCAAGGAAGAAATCGACGGACAATCCCCTCCCCCATCCGCTTGATTAACCACCTTATTCCAACCTACTGAGATTTTCTGCTTGGCTCTTTGCGATGCTCTAGCGTACTTTTGAGTCTCGCTACTAAACGCTTTTTCTGACCCTAGGCCCCGATGACTGACCAGGCCAAATTGGTATGGAAAACGCTGGGGCTGAGCCTACTGGTACTGCTGCCCTTCGCGGCCCATCTCTATCTTTCGGATGTTGTAGAGTACCGAGTTCCAGTCGCCGGCGAAATTGCCGAACTCATCGCTCAAGAACGCTATCGTCCGGCCTACCGACAGTTGATGCGGTTTGACCTGCGCGAATTGTCGCCCGAAGACCGGGTCTGCGTTGAGTTTCAACGGGCAATCTGCGAGCGCCAGCTCGACAAACCCGACCGTGCCTATGCCCGCCTGCACGACCTCTCCGACGATCTTTTGCCCTTAAGAGACTATCGGCGTTTTTGGATGGCTCGCTCACTTGAGGATATGGGAGAAACCCAGGGAGCCATCTCGGCGTACCAGGACTTCCTGATTATTTGTGAAAACCCGATTCTACTCCACTCCGCCCGCCTGCACCTGGCCTCCCTCTACCGAGAAAGCGACCAACCGGCCAGGGCACTGGACCTCTACAAAGAACAACTCGCGCAGAACCCGAGCCGATCACCACAACTGCTCTATCTCTTGGCTGCAACCAGCGCAGAGCACAATAAACCCGTGCAGGAGCAAAAGTGGCGCCTGCAACTCTTGGAGAATCACCCCAAGACCCAACAAGCCCGTAAAAGTCTCTCCAACTTGCCCAAAGCGCCCGATCCCCGCACCGCCTATGCAATCGCCAATGTCTCCTTCAACCATGCGAACTACGACCAAGCTATTAAGCACTTTGAACGCTTCATCCAAAAATACCCCCGCGACCAGCGCCTAGCCGACTCCCGGTTCATGCTGGGCAGATCCTATATGGCTGCAGGCAACTATGCCAAAGCCGAGGAGATCATGCGGGACGTGTACAAGAGATACGAGCGCCCTTCAGCCCTCTACCGCATCGGTGGCATCCTGGTCAAACGCAATCGAGAAAAGGAGGCCATCGCCACGTACGAGCGCTTTGCCCAACGCTTTCCCCAACACGACCTAGCCGACAATGCGCTCTGGCAGGCCGCCAAGGCCCTGGAGCGAAGCAACGAGTTCAGCCTGGCCGAAAAGTACTATCGCCGCCTGGCCGAAAAGTACCCCGAAAGCCAGTACCGCGACGAGGCGGGCTGGAGTATAGGCTTTACATTCTACTGTCGAGAGGAATACCACAAGGCTCTGGTAGTATTCAAGCGCCTGAGTAAGCTAGCACGCGAGCCGCATATCGTAGACCAGTGTCTCTACTGGGCGGGAAAGAGCGCCGACCAGCTGAATAAACCAGAGGAGTCGGCCGCTCTCTATCGTCGAGCGGCCGCCGGATTCCCACGCTCTTACTACTCGGCACGTGCCATTGAGCTAGGCTACCTCGATCAAAAACAGCTCAAAGGACGCCCCAGCCCCTCTCGTACCCAAGACCAGGCCAAACTCAAAGGTATCGCGTCTCTCCAGCGTGCTGAGGCCCTGTACGGCTTGGGACTCAGAGAATTATCGGGGGCCGAAATGCAGCAAACCGTCCGCAAAAACAAAAACAACACTACGGCGCTGAAAATTATCCGCGATCGCTACGAGGCGATGGGCTTTCTCAACCGCGCCCTGCAACTATCGATGCGGATCTTCGTCGATGGGCGGGATCCTGACGAACTACCGCGGATCTATCCAAACTACTACTGGGAACAGATAGCCGCCGCCGCCGCCGAAGCCGACATCGATCCCTTTTTGATACTATCGGTGATTCGCCAGGAAAGCACGTTCAACAAAGGCGCCGTTTCGCGAGCTGGTGCGATGGGACTGATGCAAATTATGCCCCGCACCGGTCAGAGCCTGGCCGATACTCTGGGTATGAACCGTTATGAACGCCACTCGCTCTTTGACCCGGCCATCTCGATTCGCCTCGGCACTTATTTTCTCGGAGATCAGGTGCGTCAATTCGCCGCAGGACCAGCTGCTGAGATGGGTTTCGAGCTCGGACTGGCCGCCTATAACGCCGGCCCCCATAACGCCCGCAAGTGGATCGAGCGCTTTCCCTACCAAGATCCCGATGCCTTCGTCGAACGTATCCCCTATAAAGAAACCCGACGCTACGTCAAATTAGTCCTCAAAAACTACGCTATCTACAAGGCCCTATCCGATGACGCCTGAACAAGACTCTAAGCACGAAAAGAAAAGTAAGCTAATCGAGGATCTCTTCATCCTGATTTGCATCGTCAGTCTCTGGCCCGTAGTCCTGGGCTGGACCGAGATGATTTACCAGTATTTGCTCTATCTGGCTTTAGCTGGGCTGGTCTATATCTTCATCCGGAGAATTCGCCGCTTCCAAGCAGCCCGCGATGCACTGAGCAACCAAAGCGAAGGCCCGAGTATTGAACCCGGGCCAGAGCAGGGGCGCGAAGATCGCTGAATCCCGGTTCCGGTTAGCCGCTCTCCCCGACGCTGCGCGTTAGGAGAGAGCGCTCTGCCGGCCCAACTTCTCCAGGATCAAGACCAACACCGCCCCAGCAACCATCAGCGCAAAACTCAGCCAGACTTCACCGCTAAACTCCTGCGGCCACACGCACTCATCGCGCAATACCCGTACCTTATCGCCAATGATCTTTCCCTCTAGAGTGTTGCGAAACGGCCAAACTTTGCGCAGTGATCCCAGCATTAATCCGACTAAAAAAGCCATCGTCTCGGCATAGAAGCGAGCAAGCAGACGTTTGAGCAAGCGCGAGAAACCGAGCAGGCCGACTACCGCTCCAAGACCGAAGAACGCGATGATCGTCAGGTCTCGTTCGTGTACCGCGGTGAAAACCTGCTGGTACTTGCCCATGACCAGGAGCAGAAACGACCCGCTGATCCCCGGCAAAATCATCGCACAAATCGCCACCATGCCCGCCAACACGAACTTATAGCCTTCGGTGCCGGTCTCCACCGGCACCAGCAGGGTGATCACATAGCCGACAGCGGTTCCGATAACAGTCAACCCCCAATGCACTCCGCCCCATCCCTCCACCTGTCGCATCACGAAGAGCGCACTGGCCAGGATCAGTCCGGTAAAAAAACCCCAGACAGGCTGTGGATACATCGCTAATAACCAAGTTATCAGCTTGGCCAACGATACGATCGCCAAGCCTATGCCCAAGAGGAGCGGCAGCAGAAAAGTGGCGTTGAGCCGTTCTATAACTTCTGCGATCCGCCCCCGCAACAAGGCACCGACAACCCGCTGGTCGATTGCCGCAATGGTCCGAACAAGCTCGTCGTAGATGCCCATTATCAGGGCGATCGTACCCCCCGAAACGCCAGGTATCACATCGGCTGTCCCCATGCAAATACCACGCAAGATCAAACCGGGAGCCCGACGCCGGCCTTCCGTCATCGGGCTTTGATTAGTCGCCACTTTCTATTCCTCCCTCGAATAACGCCGCTTGCCGCCCATCGCGGCGCAGCAACTCCACAATTTTGCGATCCGCCCGCGGTATGGCGTACTGATTCAACTCTTCGAGTTTGATCCACTTCCAATCGGCGCAGCCCAGAGTCTGGGGTTCACCACGCAGATAACGCGCCTTGAGGGCGTGCAGCGTAATGCTGAAATGAGAATAAGCATGATCGACACTGGTCAGGTACTCATCGATTTCAATCTCGATCCCCAACTCCTCGCGAATCTCGCGCACCAAACACTCGGCCAAACTCTCACCCTCTTCCCGCTTGCCGCCGGGAAACTCCCAAAGTCCACCCAGCATACCGTCCATAGGGCGTTGAGCAATGAGCAGTTCATTCCCCTTGTAAATCAATCCGGCCGCAACCTGATAGTGCGGCTTCGGTTTTTTAGGGGTTTTGCGAGGCAGGACCTCGGGATCGTCGAGTTCGGCATAGGCCCTGCACCAACCACCGATTGGACAAACCGCGCACTCGGGCTTTCGCGGCGTACAAACCCTGGCCCCGAGCTCCATCAGAGCCTGGTTGAAATCACCTGCCTCCCCCCGCGCCAAAAGCGCTTCTCCCACTGCAATCAACCGGGCTTTTACCGCGCTCCGTCGCGGATCTTCCTCTATGCACAAAAGTCGAGAGAAAACGCGGA
Source organism: uncultured Gemmatimonadaceae bacterium (assembly GCA_964520345.1). Lineage (GTDB taxonomy): Bacteria > Latescibacterota > UBA2968 > UBA8231 > UBA8231. The sequence goes on from CAZFMY010000120.1 coordinate 7,299, forward strand.
TGACATTGCCGTCGAGCACGGGATGATCGCGATCAAAAGCGATGCTGCTAACCGCCGCTGCCGTGTACGCACCAATCCCCGGCAACGCGATCAAGCCTTCATAAGTATCTGGTATCTGCCCCCCTTGCTCATAGACAATCACTTTAGCCGCCTTGTGCATATTACGCGCACGGGCGTAATAGCCCAGCCCCTCCCAGGCCTTGAGCACCTGATCTTCATTCGCCTCGGCCAATGCTTCGATAGTGGGAAATACTCCAATAAACCGATCGAAATAAGGGCCCATCTGATCCACTCTGGTCTGCTGCAGCATCACTTCCGAGATCCAGACCTCATAGGGATCATCGCTCTCGCGCCACTTGGTCTGCCGCTTGTTTTGCCGATACCACTGCAAAAGCCGGGCGCGAAATTCGACGAGTGCGGATGGGTCGTCGAGCAAGACCCGATTCATCCCTCCCTCCAGAAGCGCCGAACTGCTTCCGGCCAACCGGTCTGCGGCAAGACATCGAGTCCCTCGATTGCTTCGGCCTGCAAAAGCGCATCGAATACTGCTTCCTCAGCCGCAAAAGCCGCTGAGTCAAAGAGGGCATATAAACCCTCTTCTCCCACCAGGTGCAGATCCACCGCCGGTCCTTGAGGCTCATCCTGAACGATGCCGGTGGTAGAAAAGGCGATGACCAGCCCCGCTCGAGTACGCGGAGACCACAGCCCCGTCCGCGCCAGGCCCAGCGCTGCCCGTCCGGCCAATCGCTCGAGTTGGAGTGGAATCAGTGGTGCATCGGTAGCCACCACAGCAGCAAAAGACTGGGGACCATTTGACAAAGAACCCCGCGGGAGCGGATAGCCGGAGAGTCGTAATTCGCCCGCTTGCCCCCCGTTAACAGCAGCCAGCACCCCCAGTGTATAGGCATCGGCCCGACGCGAAGCAGTACCAATACCGCCCTTGAAACCGAAAGCTTGCAACCCCCCACCAATGCCCGCATTGCCGGTGGATACCATTCCCCCTCGAGCATTGGCGAGCGCTTCGGCCACATGTGTCTGTGCCATGGTAGAATGGACAAGCGCAGCATCGTTCCAGTCCGTATCATCGATCCCGACGACCACCGGCGGCCAACCCGCTACCGTGGTGAGTCCCGGATCCCGCTCCAATCCGTTGCTGATCATCCCCTCGTAGATCTGACCGACCGCCGGGGCCGGAGCAAAAACGATAGGCGAGGAAAAAGTACCGAAATCTTCGGCTACCTGCTGGCCACTCATCGCCTGGCCGCCATCGACCGCAAAAGAACCGATAAAGAGCTTACGCTCAGCTATCTCCTTCGGGTACGGAACCACAGCGGTCACCCCAGTACAGAGATCTTCCGTGCGGAGATCCGCATGGCCAACACTCACGCCCGGTACATCGGTGATCGCGTTGTGCGGTCCCGAATCCGTATCTCCCAGACTCAGCCCCAATCCGCTCAAGCGGCTCATTTGAGTCTCCCGTGAGCACGCATGACCTCGACCAGACGATCGAGCGGCAAGGCATGGATGGTGTTCCCATCCCGGCCGACCATGGTACTGGCCATAGTCAACGAATTGAGGATCGCCTCTTCCGTCGCTTCGACCACCCCCTGGTACATCGCGGAAATCCAGTCTTCGGCAAGCATCTCGGCAGAGGACTCCACCGCACTGGCGGAGCGACTCTGACGCTGGCCGTTGGCAAAGGCCACGACCAGATCGCCACTGCCACGGGTTGAAATCGCGCCCGTCCGCGCCATCCCCAGAGCTACCCTTTTGCACATCCCCTGCAGTTGGACCGGCATCAGCGGCGCATCGGTAGCGAGTGCTGCGAGCATCGACTTGCTCTTGCCACCGCGTTCGGGCATCAGATCGACAATCTCGCGGCCTACGGGTACCCCATCTATCCGCAACTGCGGCCGCCGGCCGAAATTGGACTGGACCAGCACTCCCACCGTGTAGACCCGGTCGCCGCAGGGCACCTTGCGCGAAGCAGTACCGATTCCGGCCTTGAATTCATAGGCCCGCATTCCAGTTCCCCCACCGATGCACCCCTCGGCAACGGCCCCACCACGCGCGGCGGCGATTGCATCGACAGCATGCCCGGGCTCGACGTGTCGCCCACTAGTATCGTGTAAAAATGCAGCCCAGGTTTCGCCGACGACCGGCTCTGGCTTCCAACTCTTTTTAAAAAGGTCCGGGTCCCGATCCAGCATCCAGCCCATCGCCCCATCGTACACTGCGCCGACACTGGAGGTATTGGTAAAAAACACCGGAGCTGCCAAGAGGCCCGTGCGGCGAATAGGACCCGTTCCCGTTAACTCGCCATTGCCATTGAGCGTAAAATCAGCAGCGAAAACCGGCTCGCGGCTGAGATCTCCTCCGTGGGGTAGAATAACGGTCACTCCGGTGCGCACCGGCCCCTCCCCCACCACCAGTGGCCCCGCCCCCCTATTCAGGGTCACGTGACCTACTTTCACCCCAGCGACATCGGTGATAGCATTGTGCGGGCCGACCTCCAAATCGCCGATAATAATCCCCAATTCACGCAGACGAACTCTCTTTTCTATCGGCGCCGCACTGCCCCCACGCACCGGCCCCAAAAAGGTCCACGCTGCAGTGCCGAGGCCCATACCAATAAAGGTCCGGCGATCGATTTCAGAGTGCCTGGACAATTCGGGTCCCCAACTCGACGGTGCTCATCTCGCCTCCCAGATCCGGCGTGCCGACCCCGGCATGACCAACCACCTCGCGCACCGCCTTTTCGATGCGGTCGGCCCCGGTGCAGGCCCTAGCATCGCCGTATCTATCACCCAACCAGCGCAACATCAGGGCGGCCGAAAGAATCATCGCCGTCGGGTTGGCCAGCCCTTGCCCGGCGATATCGGGTGCCGTGCCATGCGATGGCTGAAAAACAGCCGAGTCCTCACCAATATCCCCAGATGGGGCCATACCCAACCCACCGACCAGCCCAGCGGCCAGATCCGAAATGATATCGCCGTACATATTCTCTGCGACCATCACGTCGTAGCTTTCAGGGCGCTGCACCAGATACATACTCAAGGCATCGACATAGGCGTAGTCGCGCTCGATTTCCGGGTAGGAGGAGGCCACCTCGTCGTAGACCTTGCGGAAGAAAGCCATCGAGCGAAAGACATTGGCCTTGTCGACACAAGTCACCCTCATCGGATCTCTGCCCCGCTGCCGCGCCAATTCGAATGCATAACGCACTACCCGCTCAGTACCCGAACGGGTAATCACCATTGAATCCACCGCCACTTCGCCCCGCAACTCGATCCCACCGTTCATCGAAGCAAAGAGCCCCTCGACATTCTCGCGCAGTATGACAAAGTCGATATCGCCGGTACCCAACCCCTTGAGCGGCGTATGCTCTGCCGCATAGAGATAGATCGGCCGTACCCCTGCGTACAGATCCAATTCAATACGCAAATCGATCTGCGGTCGCATCTCCGTACCATCTGGCCACCGCACATGAGGCAGCCCCATAGCCCCCAACAACACCGCATCGGCCTCACGACAACCCTCGACCGTCGCCTCGGGTAAGGGATCTCCCTGCTGCAGATAACAACCCGCACCACAGGGATGCTCGGCATAGGAAAACGAAGGAGTTCCCAATGCCTCGAGCACCTTCAACGCCTCATCGACCACCTCGGGTCCGATACCATCTCCTTTGAGGACGGCAATCTCGTAGCTTTTCTCGGCCATACTTCCAATCTCTTCTCCAGTTGGTCTCGACCCCCTCACCAGATAAATACCCGAGACCAAATCACATTGTCTGGGACCTCCGCACCTAAGAGGGTACCCAACTCCAGCGGTGGGGATTTAAACCTGCGAATGCCAACAAGCACGACGAACCAAAGCAATGTCCCCTGAGTCCGTCGCCCGAAGATCTATGGTCTCAACTCCACAGCCGGTCACTGGCCCGCTCGCCGTCCCAGGCCTCGGTCGAAGCAAAAACCTGCGGATTGTCGGGATCGGCAAACTCGCGCAGCACATCCTCATTGAGATCGCTAAAACCCAACCCTGGTGCTTCGGGCACTGCAATATGCCCGTCCTCGATCAGCGGCACCGGTAACCCCTCGACTAATTGACTCCACTGATCCAACTGATCCACCGAGTGATTTTCCAACACCATGAAGTTCTCGGTCGCCGCCGCGCAGTGCACCGAAGCCAGCGCGGCAATCGGCGACATCGCCATATGCAGAGCCATGGCGACTCCATAATCCTGAGCCAGATCGCCAATTTTCTTGGTTTCGAGGATCCCGCCCGAAGAAGCGAGGTCCGGATGAACGACGGCGATGGCGCGCCTTTCGAAAAGCGGCAGGAAGTCCTCTTTGAGATAGATATCCTCGCCCGTGCAGACCGGCGTATCGACCGCCTGCGCCAGGCGTTGCCATTGGTCGGCAAATTGCCAGGGAATCATATCTTCATACCAGGCCAGACTGAATTGATCCAGGGCTTTGCCCAGCCGAATACAGGACTCAACGCCGATATGACCAAAGTGATCTACAGCCAACGGGATCTCGTAACCGATCACCTCCCGTACTTGGGCCACGTATTCACAGAGGACATCGATCCCCTTAGTAGTGATCTGGATACCCGTGAATGGATGCATTACATCATGAGAGTCCAGGCTGCCCGGCGGAGCGATCAAAGCATCTTCGACGCCCCGGAGCAATCCGATCCCGACATCCATTTTGAGAAACCCAAACCCCCGATTTATCCGCTCTTGCAAAAGCTGCCCCATCTCCCGGCCATCGAGTCTGGTCGGCGTGTCACAATAGCAGAGGATCCGGTCCCTGAATTTTCCGCCAGCCAATTGATAGGCTGGCACGCCATAGGCCTTGCCGGCCAAGTCCATCAGCGCCATCTCGATACCGCAGACACCACCGGCCTGACGCGCATGGTGGCCGAACTGCTTGATCTTGCGGAAGATCTTATCGACGTTGCAGGGGTTTTCGCCGATCAGGCGGCTTTTGAGAATCAGCGCATAGGTCGCACTGCCACCATCTCGCACCTCGCCGTAGCCGGAAATACCCTGGTCGGTATCTATGCGGATAATCGTCGAGCGAAACGGCGCTCCTTGTAAATTGGCTATGCGCAGGTCGGTGATCTTCAAGTCTGAAGGTCGCGAATGAATATTGACATTGGCTTCGATGTGCTCTGCCATTCTTGCCTCCGTATTAGCTACAGATATATTAGTCAACCAGCTTCCAATGATATTCCAGCCGAGTTTTTCCGTCAACAGCCACACTGAACACGAGGTCGATATGAAACTGAAAGATAGAGTCGCACTGATCACCGGAGGCAGCAGCGGCATCGGACGAGCGACCGCCGTAGCCATGGCTCGCGAAGGAGCTAAAATAGCTCTCACCGCCCGCCGGGCCGAGCGCTGTCGAGAAGCTGTCGCCGAAATCGAAAGTATCGGCGGCGAAGCACTCGCCCTGGCCGGCGACATCGCCGATGCTACACATGTCGAAGCATTGGTCGACGCCACTGTCGAGCGCTGGGGTCGTCTCGACATCGCAGTGCCTAATGCCGGGATCAACGGCGTCTTCGCCCCTATCGAGGACATCACTCCGGAGGAATGGGACCAGACCCATCATATCAACGTGCGCGGCACCTTCCTCACGGTCAAATACGCCATCCCTCACCTGCGCACAAGCGGTGGAGGCAGCATCGTCGTCGTCTCCTCAGTCAACGGCAACCGAATATTCTCCAATTTCGGTTTCACCTCCTATTCCTGTTCCAAAGCCGCACAAGTGGCCTTCGCCAAAATGGCCGCCGTCGAACTGGCGCAATGGGATATTCGCATCAACGTCGTCTGCCCCGGGGCAACCCAGACCAGCATCGGCGAAAACACCTTTCCACGCGACATCGACAAAATCCGCATTCCGCGCGAATTCCCCCAGGGTATGATCCCCCTACAACAGCGATCTGCCAGTTCTGCTGAAGTCGCCAACGCCATTCTCTTTCTCGCCTCGGACGAGGCCAGCTATATCACCGGTACCGAAATTTATGTCGATGGGGCGCTCTCGCTTTTCCAGGGATGAATGTGGACTGAGCTTAAAGATTCAGACAAGATTTCTTTCCGTTCAAGGTTCCCTTAGGCATTCCCCTGTGCAAAACGGGCAAGACCCAGGAAGTCGGCCGGTTGTCTGGTCTTGCCCTCCAATGCCAATTCGGCCAGCATTTCGCCTACCACCGTAGCAAATTTGAACCCGTGGCCGGAGAAACCTGCGCCCAGGATCACCGCGGGACACTCGGGATGGATATCGACGACAAAATGCTTATCCGGCGTCAGCGAATACATACAGGCGACATATTTGCTCAACTCTGGTTCTAGGACGGGAAAGAATCGCGCGAGAAAATCGAGTACCCGCGGCTCATCGTCCGGTCCAAGATCGCGGTTCAGAGAGAGCGGATCGGAGACCACATCATGTGAAATATTGTGTTCGGCCAGCTTCAAGCCCCAGGGCTCCTCAGCGGGAAAACCGTAGAAGTAATCCTCCCCATCGGCGACAAAGAAACAGGGGAACGCACCGCGTGCATAGCGCTCCAGACCCCGGCCCCGGTACCACAACTGTACTTTGCGCACTACGCATGCCGCCACACCCAGTCGGCAGAGTTCCGGCACCGCCCAGGCTCCAGTAGCCAGCACTAGACGGTCGGCAATCAAGCGCCGCCGTTCCGTTTCCACCACCACGCCCCCACCTTCGCTCCGCCACGACCGCATCTCCTCTCCAGCGTAAATGACCCCGCCGTGCGTCCTGGCCAGGTCAGCGTGCCGACGAACGCAATTCTCGACCCGGAGAAAACCGCCTAATGGATCGTAAAAAGCATCCCAATCCGGACGTAGTGAAAAACCCGGATAGTGCTGAGCCAAAGCCGCTGCATCGAGTATCTCATGCGGCAAATCGTGGTGCTGATACGAGGCCGTCTGTCCTTGCATCGCCTCGCTAGCGGGATCTCCTGCGATCAGCAAACCGACACGGGCCAGGAGTTCATCCGAACCTTCCTCCTCCAATTCCTCCCATAGCTCATAGGCCCGGTGCAATAGCGGCACGTAGTCTGGATGCTCCATATAAGCTTTGCGGATAATGCGGGTATCCCCGTGCGAAGAACCCCGGTCGTGGGCGATACCAAAACGCTCGACAGCACAAGCCCTGACGCCGTTGCGAGCTAAATGATAGAGCGCTGCACTGCCCATACCTCCCGCACCGACAACCACCACATCATAGCGTTCTGCAACCATATAATCGATCCTTTAAATTCGGCCACGAAAAATGCGTGGATGAGCTGCAGATTCCGGGACCCTGAGGGAGTCGCAGTATTGCGCTCAACTAAAAAACCGAGGTCAAAAAACAAGCTAAAGACTGGACTCCTCTCCCACCATTGTCAAGGTACCCAGTGCATGGAAAATCTGGTTTACTAAAAGTTGCCTCTCATAACTCAGGTGATTATTTTTCGTCTACTTGCGATATAAAATGAGCCGGGATCGAATCACTCCTATGAATATCTTGATCATAGATGACCAAGCAATCGTCCGCCGCACTCTGCAACGCTACATCGAGCACCGCGGGGATACCGCCTATATGGCCGAGAACGGCCACACGGGGCTCGCGATCGTACAGGAACACCCCATAGATCTCGTCATCACCGATGTCCGCATGCCGGATATAGACGGTCTCGAAGTGCTGGCCCAGATCCGTAAACACCACCCAGAAATTCCGGTCATCATGGTGACTGGCTACGCCGATACCGATATGGCAATCCAGGCCGTCAACGCCGGCGCCTTCGCCTTTTTGCAGAAACCGATCCTCTCCACCACACTCAGCACTCGGATCGACGAGGCACTGGCGGACCTGAACCAACGCCGCCAGGAAAACGAAAATCTCAAGCAACTGGAAGAGATCACTATAAAACAGCGCCACCGCATCGCAGAAGAACGCGCTTTCAACGCAATCGTGCTGCACAATATTCCCTTCCCCGTTTGCCTGATTGATCAGCACCGCAGAATCCACATGACCAATGAGGCCTTCCGCCACGACTTCACCCAGGATCGGATACCAGACGAAGACGCAACCATCGATATGCTCATCCACGGCTCCGACCAGCACCGATTTCCCATCACCCAGGTTCTTACCCACAACGAAAACGCAGGCGAAACTTCGGGCCTTTCCGTCGAGGTAACCGTATCTAATGCGGATCGGGGGACAGATCAACGCCACTACTATGCAACGGCCTTCGCCGTCCAGGTCGAAGACGATTTGCGAAAAGATTTGACCTGTCTATTCCTGCAGGATCACACTCTTCAGGTCGAACTCGAACGGGAGAAAGAACTCCAGGCCTGGTGCCTCAATAAGGTCTACGAATTCAGAGCCGAAACAGGTCCTCTGGTCCATTCGGCCAAACTCCTGCCGCGAATGGGCGAACAACTCTCCTCATACTTCGAACATTTTCAACCAACCAGAGTCGAGTTAAACTACGACAACCAGCACTACACCAGTGGCGAAACAACATCCAAGGACAAACCTTATATCTCGATGCCCATAGTCGTCGAGGATGCTAAACGCGGCGCTCTCAAGCTATTTGCCGATTCACCTAATAAGGTGGTGATTCAACGCGAATTCATAGATCAGCTGGTCGAAACCATCGCCCGGCGCTTCGAGTCGCGCGACCTCCAACTCCAACTCATTCAATCCAGCCAGCTCCGCGCCCTGGGAGAAATGGCCGCTGGCGTTGCCCACGAGCTCAACCAGCCGCTGAGCGGTATTCGCACCTTTGCCGAAGGCATCCTCTTCGGCATGAAAAACAATTGGGAAATAGATGACGGACAGATTCAATCCTCGCTCGAGGATATCATCGGCCAAGTCGATCGCATGACCAACATCATAGACCATATGCGCACATTCTCGCGCGATAGATCCAAAGAAGCCCCCATCTCTTTCCGCATCGACGAAGTATTCGAAAACGTCTTTAAACTGGTGCACAACCAGCTCCAAGCCTATAAGATCGAAGTCAACATCGACCTTGGTCCCGATCAAGTAGAATGCCGCGGTTGGCCTCAGGAGCTCGAACAGGTATTCCTCAATCTTATCACCAATGCCCGCCAGGCCATGGACGAACGTGTAGCCAAAGAGCGATCAGGTGAACTAAACGAGCCCGACTGGTCACCCCGACTTGACTTGGTAGTGCGAGTCAACCGAGGACAGAACCGGCTAGTCGTTGATGTGATCGATAACGGCGGTGGAATTCCCGAGGCTTTCGTCGATAACGTGTTCGAGCCATTTTTTACTTCCAAAGAAGCCGGCAAAGGTACCGGTCTGGGTCTTTCCATATCCCACAGTATCGTGCAAAAACACGGCGGCCATATCTCGATCGACAACAGACCAGGCAACGGAATCACGTTCTCGGTACACTTACCTATAGCCTAGAAGCAATAAAATCAAAGACCGCTATATGAGCGAAATAACTCCAATACCCGAACTCAAGCTCCTCCTCATTGATGACGAGGAAATCATCCATAAAAGCGTCGGCGGCTTCCTCTCCCAAATGGGCTATCAGGTTCTGCACGCATTCAATGGCAACGAGGGTTTGCAGACCTTTGCCGAGGAGGGTGCCGACCTCATCATCTGCGACATCAAAATCCCCGGTCTCGACGGCCTTGAGCTACTAAGTGCGATAGAAGAACGCAACGCCGATGTCGATGTCATTCTCATCACCGGCAACGGCGATATGGAAACCGCCATCGAAGCCCTGCGCAGAGGCGCATTCGATTTTTTCAACAAACCGGTCAAGCTGCCAGAGTTGATCGCCTCGCTTGAACGGACCCGGCGCTACCAGTCCATGCGGCGAGAAAAGGACCGTATTCAAGAAAAGCTGGAACTCATACAGCGCACAGCGAGCCCACTACAGCACCAAAACGAGATCATCGGAGAAAGCCAGGCGATCAAAAATGCGCTAGCCTTAATCGATAAGGTATCCGGAGCCGAACGAACCACCGTACTCATTCGCGGCGAGAGCGGTACGGGCAAGGAGCTCTTTGCCAAAGCGATCCACAACAATAGCCCACGCGTTGCAGCCCCTTTCGTCAGCCTAAATTGCACCGCCATTCCCGAGTCCCTCTTAGAGAGCGAACTCTTCGGACATGAGAAAGGCGCCTTTACCGATGCCAAAAGCTCACGCAAAGGCATTTTCGAATTGAGCACAGGCGGCACACTATTTCTCGACGAGATTGGCGATATGAGCCAGACCGCCCAGGCCAAGGTCCTGCGCGCCCTCGAAGAACGGCAGATCCGCCGGGTCGGCGGCGACCAGGAAATCTCCATTGACGTCCGTCTGGTAACGGCAACCCACCAGGACCTCCAAGCACTTCAAGATCAGGGACGATTCCGCCAGGACCTTTACTTTCGCCTCAATGTCTTCGTCATCGAACTGCCCCCCCTGCGCGCGCGTGGCGACGATATCCTGCTTCTGGCCTATCACTTCTTGCTTCAGTACGCCACCGAATTGAGCAAAAATATCAGTCGCATCGATACCGCGGCTCAATCGATGCTGAAAAAATATCCCTTCCCCGGCAATATCCGCGAGCTGCGCAATATTATCGAGCGTGCCGTGATCCTCTGTGATGGAACCGAACTGACGGTACGCGAAATCACCGAATTGTCCGGCAGCGAAAACGAAGAGACCCCAATACCTCAGGAGGATGAGCTACTCGATCTCTCTGCATTGGAGGAGCGCACCATCCGCCAGGCCCTGTGTAAAGCCGATAATAACCAGACTCTAGCCGCGCGCTATCTGGGTATCGGACATGATGCGCTGCGCTACCGCCTTAAAAAATATGATATCGACCAGTAGTGGAATCAATCGCGGTTTCGCGACCTCCTAGTTGCGATTCCACCACCGAATGCCTTATCCTGCCCTATAATCTTCCGAAGCGATCCTATTAATAA
>CAZFMY010000121.1:0-18053 GCA_964520345.1 uncultured Gemmatimonadaceae bacterium
AATTTGTAATTTAATAGCTTTTATGGCCTGGCCTTTGCTATCCCTCTGAGCGACTACAAAATGTTAATTCGCTTATTCGCAAAGGAGATGGAGGCCGCCATGAAACGGTGCTACTTGCTCGCAATTATCGCGCTGCTCTGCGCCCAAACGGCACTGGCGCAGACTTTTTCGGTCAAAGGTGTACTGCGCGATCCGCTCGGCCGCACGGTCGAGGATGGTTCGTACAAACTCACGCTCAGGCTCTACTCCCAGGAGACGGGCGGCTCTGAGTTTTGGAGCGAAATACACGGCAGCGTGCAGGCGCAGCACGGGGTGGTCAGCGTGGAGCTGGGCTCGGTGGAGTCGCTGGCGACCGTGGGCTTCGGCGAAACCTACTGGCTGGGGATCCAGGTGGAAGACCACGCCGAGATGGAACCGCGCATAAAGCTGGGGACCAATCCCTACAGCCTGGCGGTCAAGGGCAAGGACCACGTCTTCCCTTCGACGGGCAATGTCGGCGTCAATACGCTGGCGCCTACCGAGCTGCTGGAGGTCAATGGCAACGCCAAGGTCATCGGCGCGCTGATCTTCGCCGACGGCTCTTCGATGTCTTCGGCCGATCTAGGCGGCACGGCCTCCTCGCTGCTCAATCCCAGCACCACGCTGGTCACCGCCGACAGCGACGATGACGGAACCGGCCAGATCGAGTTCAAGACCGGGACCTCGACGGACCTGGTGATCGACAACAGCGGCAGTGTGGGCATCGGCACGGCAACTCCGGGTAGCAAGCTGGACGTAGCCGGGGCCGTGCCTGCTGGCACGCCCCTGGTCCGGCTGGGGGATCACAATTACGGTGCCGAAACGGTGCTCAGCGTAGCACCTGGATCAGTCAGTTTCGACAAGCATGGGGAACCTGGGGGCGCATTATACATCGATGGGACGACCGGCAGTGTGGGCATCGGCACGGCAACTCCGGCGAGCGAGCTGGATGTAAATGGGAGCGTGAACATTGCAGGAGGCGTGAACATTGCAGGAGGGATGGGCCTAGGTCTGGGAGTGACGGCACAATCCCATGAAGTTAGAAACGACGGCGGCAGCCCATACATCGATTTCAGCAACGACACGACGAGTGACTTTGACGTGCGGTTGGGCCTCACGGGCGAGGAAATAGTCAGCCTTCAAGCAAGTTCAGGCAGAGTAGTCAGGCTGAAAGTAGTAGGTGGAGCGGCGATCGGGTCAGGCTTCGGCACAATATTTCCGCCCAACAACGGCCTGTACGTCGAGGGCCACGTGGGCATTGGTACCGTAACTCCAGGGCAGCCGCTTACTGTAATGGGCCACGTAGGCACAGCATTCGGTCCATTCACAATGTATCCCCCTAATAACTGGTCGGGTAATGGTCACGGATCAATAGCTGTTTCGATCTACGCCGGAGATAGAGTGGCAGCCAGTGAGTTCGTTGCCTTTTCCGACGCCAGGATCAAGAACGTCATCGGTATTTCCGACGGCCGGCAGGATCTCGAAACCATGCGCGGCCTCCAGATTACCGACTACACCTACGTGGACGTAGTCGGCAAGGGGACCCAGACAAACAAGAAGGTGGTCGCCCAGCAGGTTCAGGAGGTGTATCCGCAGGCGGTGATAAAGAGTGCTGATTTTGTCCCTAGCGTCTATCGGATGAGTTCGGGCACGGCGTTCGAAGAGGGGGTCCTGCGCGTAACCACCGAGAAACAGCACGGCTTCACTGTCGCCGACACGGTGCGTCTGATTTTCGAAGAGGGAGGGCGGCAGCAACGCGTCGTCCGCTCAGTAATAGACGAACACACCTTCGCCGTGGACCAAGAGGAAGCCGTCGAGCGGGTCTTCGTCTGGGGCAAGAAAGTGCAGGACTTCCTATCTGTCGACTACGAGGCCATCGCCATGCTCAACGTCAGCGCCACGCAGGAGCTGGCGCGGCGCGTCGAAGCGCTGGAAAAAGACAACGCCGCTCTGCAAGAACAGTTGGATCGCTCTCGGGCTTTAGAAGCCGAAAACGCGATGCTGAAGGTGCGCATGGAGCGCTTCGAGGCGGCTTTGCAGCGGCTGGAAGTGCAGCAGACAGAGCTGCAGCGCGTCGAAGAGGTGGTCGTGGAGGACAGCGGACTGAGCTTGGCGGACTAGGGAGACAAGGCGATGCACAGGCTATACAAACTCATAAGAGCCGGTGGGTGCGCCGCGGTCCTGGCGCTCTTGCTGCCGGGCGGGGCCACGGCGGAAGAAGTGTGCGAGCCGTGCTTTTCCCTGCCCTATTTTACCCTCGACGGCACACCGACCGGCGAGGTCAGGGTCGAGGGCGCGAACCTCAAAAAGGGCGAGCCTGCCAAGTTCATGGCCACGGTGGGCGAGATCGAGGTGGACATCACCGTCACCAACAACCGCTCCAGCAGCATGGCCACCGGTTTCTGGAGCTACTACCTGACCGAGCCGCAGCCGCCGATCGTGGATGTCTCCGAGGGCGACCACCAGGACCGCATTGAGCTCTCGTGGGAACTGGTCGACGACCGGATCGGCCCGCCGGTGACCGAGAACGAGGTGCTGATCTACAGAAATGGCACCCAGCTCACCACGGTGCCGCTCAGGCAGACCCAGTACCAGGACTTCAACGTCTTCCCCGGCGAAGAGTACGAATACTCGATCGTGCCGGCCAACGAGCTGGGCCAGGCCCATCGCGACGACCAGGTCGGTTTTCTCAATCCCAACGGCGAGGTCATCGGCGAGGTCGAGACGCCCAATGGCAACCCGGTCAACGAGGTCAAGGTGGTACTGACGCCCAACCTCGGTCGCTCGGCGGAGTTCGGACAGTTGCTCTACCATGTGGGTACGCGCGAGGAATCCTATGTGTACTTCCCCGATATGCTCACGGGTTTGGAGCAGAGTTATACGATCGAGGGGTGGTTTCGCTCGCGGGAGTTGAAGGCGCAGACCTTTTTCGCGGCGGTCGATTCGGCGACGACGCGGCCGTTTGTGCGGATCGGGCTTAATGTCTCGGGCGAATTGCAGTGGGAGCACCAGGGCGGCACCTTGACGACACCTGACATCGTCACTACCCGCAATGACTACACCTCGGATGCCGAGTGGCACCACTTCGCCGCGGTGATGGCTGACTCCAACTTCAGCATGACGCTCTATGTCGATGGCCGCATCGTCGGTCGCGGCACCGCCGCCGACTCGGTCGGCAGCCAGCGGGCGCAGATCGTCCTCGGCAAGAAAGGGCCCATCGAGCACGAGCAATATTTAGAGGGCCGCCTGGATGACTGGCGGGTGTGGTCGAAATCCAAAACCCGCGCTGAGATCCGCCGCGACATGGACCGCACGCTCGAAGGCGACGAGGGCGGCCTGCAAGCTTACTGGAAATTCGACGAGGTCAAGGGCGAGAAGGTCTTTGACCTGACCGCCAACGACAACGACGGCCTGGTCTGTAAGATCGTGCGCTCCGACTTCAACGCCCCGGTCTTCGTCAGCGGCGTGACCGATACGCTGGGCCGCTACGCGATCAAGGGCATCTTCTATGGCGCCGGCCAGACCTTTACCGCCACGCCGCAGAAAGTGACGCCCATCGGCACCTCGCTCGATCTCGACGGGGTCGACGACTATCTCGACTTTGCGCAGGACCGGCTGGATCTGACCGGCGGGTATACGCTCGAGGGGTGGTTCAAGAACCCGGGCACGCACGGCGATATGACGATTTTCGCGGCGGAAGACCCGGCCGACAACAGCAATCACGTCAACGTGACCCTGCTGGCCGACGGGCGGTTGCAACTGACCCACGAAGCAGTCAGTATCGCCACCACTGAGCTCTACAACGACGAGTTCTGGTATCACTTCGCCGCTACGCACGACATCGCCGACGGCGCGTTGACCTTCTACGTCAATGGCGAGGTTGTCGGCAGCAGCACCGGTGCGGCGATCGGCGAGCTGAGCGCCTTTGTCATCGGCCGTCAGGCGCCGAATCTCAGCGCGCAGTACTTCCGCGGCTGGCTGGACGAGATTCGCGTCTGGGACCGCGGCCGCAATGAAGAGCAGATAAATGCGGTTCGCAACCAGTTCCTGTCCGGCTCCGAGACTGGCATGATCGCCTACTGGCATTTCAACGAGGGCGACGGCGTGCTGGCCTTGGACGCCACCGAATCCAATCTCACCGCCGACCTGATCGGCGGCATTCCGTGGTCGGACGACATTCCGCTCAACGAAGTCTTCGTCAATACGTTCGACCCCGAGAGCCGGCAGGTCATCCTCAACTCGAGCAACACCTCGGTCGACAGGGTGGACTTCACCGACATCTCGCAGATCGCGGTGACCGGCTTCGTCAAATACAGCGGCACGACCTGCTTTATTGAGGGCGCCGAGATTCTGGTCAACGGCGAGTCGCTGGTGCCGCCGCGGCTGACCGACGAGAACGGCCGCTTCGTGGTGGAATTCGAGCCGGGGTCGCGCGGGGACCAGGTCAGCGTCAAGTACCGGGACCACGACTTCGCGCCGGCCTTTATCGAGCTGCCGACGATCACCCGGCCCATCGCCGGACTCTTCTTCGAGGACATCGTCAAGCGCGAGATCTCGGGCATCGTCGCCGGCGGCGCCTGCCGCCTGCCGATCACGCCGAGCCAGGGGCAGATCGAGGTCGAGGTGTCGACCGTGGACGGTTGCTTTGTGGCCAATGCCGTGCCTGATTCCGCCACCGGCACCTACACTATCCGCGACGTCCCGCCGGTGATCTACAATCTGACCATCAGCCATCCCAACCCCGAGATCGATGCGTTCTTCACGGCCGATACGCTATCGACCGAAGACGATAACCGCACGGGCGTCGATTTCATCTACCGTGCGGCGCCGGAAGTGGAGATCAGCGGCTTTCCGACCAACGGCTGCGGTCTGCGCGTGATGGAGATGGCCAACGAATACGATCTCGACATCAGCGTTTTCGAGAGCTATACCTCGCAGGGCAATGTCGCGTCCTGTCCCGCCGACAGCGGTTCGCTGGTCATTTTCGACCAGATCGGCGATGTCGGCGAGGTTGAACTTGGCTACGAAAATGGCCAGGCGCAGTACCGGGTCATAGGCCGTTTTCCCAATATCGTCGGTGGGGGCGACAACCCCTACCAGAAGAGTATCCAGGTGACGGCCGAAGACGAGTTGGGCCGCAATGCCGTGGTCGAGGAGTGGACCTATGTGACGGGCAACCGCCCGCGCACGATCAACTTCGCCACGACCTCGCCGCAATTGCCCTTTATGATCTTGCGCGAGCCCCCGGGCGACCAGAGCAGCAGCTTCATCGCACAAGGCGAAACCATATCGTCGTCGGTCAGCTTCGGCTACAATACCAGCACGAGCACTAATTTATTCGCCACGATACACATGGGCCCCGATATAACGTTTTCGACGGGGGGCATCTTCTTTTCCAAAGGCACGAAAATCGACATTACGCTTGATTACACACTGGAGTTCGATTTTACGCTGAGCCAATCGACAACGCAAGAACAGGACTGGAGTTTCACGACGACCGAGACGTTTTCCACGGCCGGTGGCGGCGATGTCTACGTGGGCGGCGCCCTGAATCTGCTCTACGGTATTACCGATGTGCTGGAAGTGGACGACACTACATGTGAAACGACAGTGCGTGAGGATCTCATCGTCATTCCCGACGGCTTCGCCACCACCTTCATCCATTCGGAGAGCTTTATCCTCGACACGGTCATCCCCGAACTGCAATTACTCGGCGAGACCGAATCGGCCGCCCTGTGGCAGAGTTTTATCAACCACAACAATGCGCTGAAGCAGGCGGCGAGTTTCAGCCGCAATATATCCTTCGACGCCGGTACGCAATTCGATTACACCGAAAGTACCGCAGTCACACAGACGCTGACGCAAGAATTCCAAATGGAGATCGATCAGACTGTAGCCCTCACGATCGGCGCAGTAGTCGATGGATTGGGTGCTACAGGTGGCGTCAAAACTACCTGGTCCATGACCCAGGGGGAGTCCCGGTCCACGTCGAACACCAGTACCACTACGGTCGGTTTCACGCTGGCCGACGACGACGCGGGCGACAACTTCAGCGTCAATATCAAAGAAGACCCCGTCTACGGCACGCCGGTCTTCGACCTGGTCAGCGGCGAGAGCAGTTGTCCGTGGGAGCCGGGCACGGTGCAGATCGACCAGCCGCAACTCAGCATCAGCCCGTCGCAACAGGTAGACGTTGATCCACTGCAGCCGGCGGTCTACGACCTGACCCTGGGCAATACCAGCGAGTCCAGCGCCGACCGCACCTACGACCTGCAGGTGGTCAACGAGAGCAATCCCGGCGGCGCGGGCATCGCCTTCAACGGCGTGCTCGTCGAGGATAAGCTGTCCTTCGATGTGCCCTTCGGCCAGGCGGTGCAGGCGGTGATGGAAATCTTCCGCGGCCCGGTGGAATACCAGTACGACGATCTTTTCGTCGAGCTGGTGTCCGCCTGTGAATCGGGCATTTCCGACCAGGTCTCGGTGTCGGCTCATTTTATAATTCCCTGCAGCGAGGTCAATCTCGCACTGCCGGAGACGGGCTTCGTCTTCACCTCGGCCGACACCGGCTCTGGCCACCAGATCGCGGTGACGCTCGACGGCTATGACCGCCTCGACCTGGAGCTGGAGCGGCTGGAGTTGCAGTACCGGCCGGCCAGTGGCGGCGACTGGTTCGTGGCGGCGACGGTGCCGGTGGTGGACCTGGCTGAGGACTTCAAGCTGCTGACCTGGGATATCAGTCCGTCGATCATCTCCGACAACGACTATCAGCTGCGCGCCCAGGCCCACTGCGGTATCGGCCTGGTGCCGGGCACCTCGGCGGTGATCGCCGGCACGATTGACCGCAGCGGCCCGCAGCCTTTGGGCTTGCCCGAGCCGTCGGACGGCATCCTCGATCCGGAGGATGTGATCACCGTGCTCTTCAACGAAGACGTCAACTGCGGCGAGATCAGCATTGGCGCGGGACATGTCACGCTGACCAATTCGGTGACCGGCGAGGACATCGACTTCGACTACACCTGTGGCGCCAACCAGGTGGTGATCGACCCGAATCTGCAAAACACTTTTATAGAGAATCTCACCTTGCGGGCAACGGTGGGTCCAGTGGAAGATCTCTTGGGCAACCAGTCGCCCGAGCCGGTAGAGTGGGAACTCTTCGTCAACCGCAACCCGATCGAGTGGGCGGGGCTGGATCTCAACAATATCGCGATCTTCGAGGACCAGACCTTCGAGACCACGCGGCTACTGTTCAACAACGGCGGCAGCCCGCGCTCGTTCACTTTTAGCGACGTGGATATCGCGACGCAGGGCATCATCCTGCCGGGTCCACGGCCGATCTCGATCCCGCCGTGGCTGACGGTCGAGCCCCGCGAGGGCACGATCCAGCCGGGCGCGGCGCTGGAGGTGAGCTTTGAGGTCGACGCGCCCACCGTTGGGGCGGGCTCGTTCGAGACCACGCTCTACGCCAGCGCCGGTCTGGGCGAGGAGCCGCGGGATGTCGACATCCGCGTGCTGTGCTACCCGCCTGCCTGGGGCGTGGTCGACCCGACCGATTTCCAAAACTCGATGACCATTACGGCGACCCTGGAGACCGACGGCGAATTGTCGGAGGACGAATACGACCAGGTCGGGGTCTTTATCGACGGGCACTTGCACGGGATGGCGACGGTGAAGTTCGTGGAGGCCTTTGCGCAACTGGCCAATACGCCGACGCACGAGGTCTTCCTGACCGTCTACGGTAACCAGACAGACGTCGGCAAGGATCTCGAACTGCGGGTCTGGGACGCCTCGGCCTGCCAGGAGCTGGGTCTGGTGTTGGAGAGCTTCACCTTCACCGACAACGCGCGCATCGGCACGCCGACCAACCCGGCGACGATCACCGCGACGAGCCAGATCATCACCCAGCTCGAGTTTTCCGACGGCTGGAACTGGTTCTCGCTCAACCTGATCCCGAACGACCTGTCCATCAACGGGGTACTCGGCGGGTTGGAAGCGACGGTCGGCGATCTTGTCAAAAATCAGCTCGCTTTCAGCGGCTATAGCGAGACTTCGGGCTGGGTCGGCACGCTGACCGAAGTCGATAACGAGTCGATGTTCCAGATCAAGCTGGCGCAGCCGGCGACGCTGGAGATCATCGGCTACGCGGCCGATGTCGAGTTGACGCCGCTGGCGATCAACAGCGGCTGGAACTGGATCAGCTACCTGCCGCAAAACAGCATCGACGTCAACAGCGCGCTCGAAACGCTGCCGGCGCAGACGGGCGATATCATCAAGAACCAGGTCGCCTTCGCGCAGTTTATCGAAGGCCTGGGCTGGATCGGCAGTCTGGAGTTTATGAATCCCGGCCAGGGCTACCAGCTCTTCTCGCAGGATTCGGGTTTTCTCCAGTATCCTTTCTTCGAGGCGCCGGCTGCCAAGCCGGTGGCCAGGGCGCTGCCGCAGGTGGCGTCGCTGGGCTGGGAGCTCGATCCTACGCCCTACCGGCACAGCATGGTGCTGACGGCCGAAGTGGTCGGTGGCGGCATGCTCGACTCGGAGCAGGATGTGGTCGCGGCCTTCGTCGGCGACGAGCTGCGGGGCTTAGGCCACACCATCTACGTGCCCGACCAGGGGCGCCATCTGGCCTTCGTCACCGTCTACAGCGACGTGGAAGAGGGCGAGCTGGTGGAATTCAGCTTCTACGACGGCGAGGCCCTGGAGGAAGGCTTCGTCCCGACGGTGCTCGACTTCGAGGTCAATGCGGTCGCCGGCGATGCCGCTGAGCCCTTTGTCCTGGAGACGCGCGAGCGGCGGATGGGCGACCGGGGCTTTATCCCCGACACTTTCGTGCTGAGTCCGGCGTTCCCCAATCCGTTCAACCCCTCGACGCAGATCGGCTATGGCGTGCCGATCGACGGCCAGGTCGAGATCTCGATCTACAATGTCGTCGGCCAGAAGATCCGCACGTTGGTGTCGGGCTTCGAGCAGGCCGGTTATCGCTACGCGGTGTGGGACGGTCGCGACGGTAGCGGGCGGGTGGTGCCTACGGGCGTCTACTTCTCGCTGATGCAAACCGAAGGATTCCGCGCTGCCCAAAAGCTGATGTTGTTGAAATAGGGTGAGGGAGAGATCGGTTTGATCGCTATAAGACAAAGACAAAGCGTACTGGCGCGATGGAATCGCTGGACGTCCTTCGGGGTGCTGTTCGCACTCTGGCTAGGGTTGTGGATGACAGTCGTGCCGATCCACGGCCAGGGCGGGGACGCCAGCCTGAGCTTGCCGACGGCCACCGGCCACCGCGGCGAGCGGGTGGAGATTCCGATTGAGCTGAGCGGTCTGAACGGACAATCGGTTGCCGCGGCGTTTGTAAAGGTGCGCTTCGACGGCGGCGTGCTCGCCTTCGAAGAGCCAGTGACTGCGGGCAGCTTGAGCGACGGCTGGCTGGTCGAGTACAATCTGCTGGTGGACGGCACGACGCAGACGTTGCACATTGGCCTGGCCGGCTTGCAGAGCGCGACGGCGGACGGGACGCTACTCTCGTTGGCGTTCCAGGTGCCGGCGAACGCGCCTTACAGCGCCTTCAGCCCGCTCGAGGTCATTGCCGCGGAGCTGGAGCAGGATCCGCTCGGCGACTTGCTGCCGCTGCAAACCGACGACGGGTTATTTCGCGTCGGCGTGCCGCCGGTGCTGTGGGTCAATGAGGGGTTGGATCTCGATGAGGGCGCCTCGGAAATACTGACGGCGGCCCAACTTGCGGTGCAGGACGTCGACAATACGGCCGCCGAACTGGTTTATACGCTGCTCGGCGGCCCGGCCTCTGGCACGCTGTCGGGACCGCAGGGCGGTTTAGGGCAGGGTAGCACCTTCACCCAGGCCGATATCGACCAAAATGTGCTCAACTACGCGCACGACGGCTCGGAGACGACGACCGACGCCTTCCTCTTCAGTGTCACCGACGGCGGTGGCACCAGCCTCAACGGTACGTTTGTAATTACCGTCGCGCCGGTCAACGATCCTCCGACGCTGGCGCCGATCGGCGCGTTGCAGGTCGATGAGGGCGCCTCGGAAATACTGACGGCGGCCCAACTTGCGGTGCAGGACGTCGACAATACGGCCGCCGAACTGGTTTATACGCTGCTCGGCGGCCCGGCCTCTGGCACGCTGTCGGGACCGCAGGGCGGTTTAGGGCAGGGTAGCACCTTCACCCAGGCCGATATCGACCAAAATGTGCTCAACTACGCGCACGACGGCTCGGAGACGACGACCGACGCCTTCCTCTTCAGTGTCACCGACGGCGGTGGCACCAGCCTCAACGGTACGTTTGTAATTACCGTCGCGCCGGTCAACGATCCTCCGACGCTGGCGCCGATCGGCGCGTTGCAGGTCGACGCGGGTCAGTTTCTGGAAGTCGCGGTCGCGACCAGCGATCCCGACGGTACCCCGAGTCTTGCCGCGGCGAATCTGCCGTCTTTTTCCGGCTTTGTCGATAACGGCGATGGCACGGGGACCTTGCGCTTTTTTCCCGGCTTTGGGTCAGCGGGTTTTTACGACAACCTAGTCATGACCGCCACCGACGAAGACGACCCGGCGCTCACCGCCAGCGAGACCTTCAGCCTGGCGGTTATCCTTAGCAACGAGTCGCCGGTGGCTGTCGCCGGCGCCGACCAGACGCTGAATTACGTCACGGTGGGGGCGACGCCGGTCTTGCTCGATGGCACAGGCTCTTCGGATCCGGAAGACGATCCGCTGACTTACCAGTGGTCCGTCGATGGCACTGTCGTCTCGACCGATCCGGCGCCGACGATCCAATTGCCGCTGGGCATGCATACGGTGACGCTGCTGGTCAACGATGGCGTTTTCGATTCGCCGGCCGACGAGCTGATCGTAGAGATCGTCGATGGCACCGCGCCCGAGCTGACGCTGTTGGGCGACAACCCGCTCTTCTTAGAAGTGGGCAACTCTTACGACGAGCCGGGCGCCACGGCGATCGACGAAGTCGACGGCGATCTCAGCGGATCCATTGTGATTTCGGGCTCGGTAGACTCGGGCACTGAGGGCACCTATGAGTTGACCTACCAGGTTAGTGACCAGGCCGGTAATGCCGCGCCGATCCTGACCCGCACGGTCGAGGTCATGGCCACGGCCCAGAGCTACTCGCTGATCGCCACCAATAGTATGGAGATCCGCTCCAGGGCGAAGGTCCACTCGGGCTTTGTCGGCGTCCTCGGCTACGGGACGCGACCTCTACTGGGTGGCCGCGCCGAGCTGGCGATGGGCACGCGGGCGATGACGGCTGCGGGCGTGCGGGTGAGCGCGCCGAGAGTGCGGCTGCGCAATCGGGTGGAGATCGCCGGCACATTGGTCTACACCGAGTACGTACTGTCCTCGCGCACGGTGTTTATCGGCGAAGAGATCCAGGTCGGCGAGCACTACTGGCCGCTCTTCGACGGGGTGGGACTGCCAGAATTCGAAGCCGGTACGCCGGACCACGAGCGGGTCGACGTGCGCTCGGGGCGGACGGCGCTGTTGGACGCGGGCGCCTACGGCACGGTGCGGGTGCGCTCGCGGGGCACGCTTATTCTGAGCGGCGGCACCTACGACGTGCGGCACTTCGATATCGGCAGTCAGGCGCGGGTGCTGATGGCGCGGCCGACGACGATCAGGGTCGAGGGGAGCTTCGACATGGGCGATCGCTCGTACTTCGGGCCGGAGAACGATGGTCTCGACCTGGCGCAGATCCGCGTCTATGTCAATGGCGAGGAGCGGAGCAACAGCGACGACGATGATGACGACGGCGGCGACCGGGTGAGCCGGGCGGTGGATGTGGGCAATCGCGCGCTGGTGGTGGGCCAGGTCTACGCGCCGCACGGGACGATCCATCTGCACGCGCGCAGCCGGGCGGTGGGCTCGTTTATCGCCTATAACCTGATCGTCGGCAGCGATGCTGAGGTGTGGGGCCGCGGGCCCGTGCCGCCGGCAGCTAAGCAAGCGGCGCCGGTGGTAGATACTACAGAAGAAGAAACCGTTGCGCTGGGCAATTATCCCAATCCGTTCAATCCGGAGACGACGCTGTACTACGCGCTGCCGCAAGGCGGCGAAGTAGAGCTGGTGGTCTACAGCGCGCTGGGTCAGAAGATCCGCACGCTGGTCGACGATACGCTGCCGCCGGGTAGCTACGCGATCCAGTGGGACGGCCGCGACGCGCAGGGTCTGGCCGTGGCCAGCGGTGTCTATCTGGCGCAG
Organism: uncultured Gemmatimonadaceae bacterium; assembly: GCA_964520345.1. Classification (GTDB taxonomy): domain Bacteria; phylum Latescibacterota; class UBA2968; order UBA8231; family UBA8231. The sequence continues at coordinate 12,238 of CAZFMY010000121.1, forward strand.
CTGCGGACGACTGAAGCCCGGCTGATGCGCAAACTCATTCTGATGCGCTGATGGGACAACGACTTATGACACGTGTATGGGTATTGATCACCGCGCTGCTGTGGAGCGGATCCAGTTTCGCCGCCGTGCCCAATTGGAGCGTCAACCCGGCCGAATACGGGCAATCAGCGGCACTGACAGCCGCGCTGACTGCGGATTTTGAGCCGGTAGAAGGTGCGGATAACTTGCTGGCGGTCTTCGTCGGCAGCGAAGTGCGCGGGGTGGCGGCGCCCGTTGAGGTCGGCGGACAGTGGCTGTACTTCTTGACCATCTATGCCGACCAGAGCGGCGAGATGCTGACCTTCCAGGCCTATCTGGCGGCAGAAGACGCGGTCTTCAACGTGCAGGAGAGCCTCTATTTCCAATCCAACGCCATCTTGGGTAATCCGGCGGACCCCGTGGGGTTAAATGCGATTATCGGCTTTGACTTTCCGCCGGTGTTGGCGCCGATCGCCGACCAGCTCATTGAGGTCGGACAGAGCTTCGCGGCGATCAACCTCGACGCGCAGCTGCAGAGCGAGGACGGCGATCCGGTGCGTTTTTCGGTCAGCGGCCCGGATTTTGCCCAACCGCAACTCAGCGTGAATATCGACGCCAATAACGTGGTGACCATCTCGCCGCCGACCTCGGGATGGACCGGCAGCGAAACGCTGATCTTCACCGCCGTCGAGGAAACCGACAATCGTCTCACCGCGCTGGCCGAGGCGACCTTCACCATCCGCCTGCCCGACCAGTTTCCGCAGATCGGCGCGATCCCCGACCAGACGATCCGGCAGCTGCGGACCTTTGATTCTTTCGACCTTGACGACTACCTGCTGCCCTCCGACGGCGACGAGGTGGCCTGGTCGTTGGATTTTTCTGCGGTGGGCGGCGGCGCGGGTGCGCCGTCGTGGTCAGTGGCGACGGCTAGCTTCGAGCAGTCGATGAGCGTGACGGCAGCGGTGACGCTGCGCGGGCAGATGCCCGCAAGCGGCAGTCATCTGCTGGCGGCCTTTGCTGGTAGCGAAGTGCGCGGGGTGGCCGCGCCCATCGAGGTGGGGGGCCAGACGCTCTACTTTCTCAGCGTCTACGCCAATGGCGCCGGCGAGGCGATCACTTTCCAGTACTACGACGCGATCGACGACCAAATCTACCCGGTCAAAGAGACGCTGACTTTCTCGGCCAACGCGCTGCTGGGCGATCCGCAAAACCCGCTGGCGCTACAGGCGGGGGCGCTGGACTTTGGTCTCCATGCGGACAACGTGGTCACGATCGAGGTGCTCGACCCGGCTTGGACCGGCAGCGAGACGGTGCAGTTTACGGCGACGGACCAGAATACCTTGCTGGGCCTGTCGGTGAGTGCGTCGGCGACGTTTACGGTCGAGACGGCGGTCACGATCTACGGCGATGTCGATGGCGACGAGCAGGTGACTGAGCAGGACGCCGAGTGGATCATGGAACACGTGGTGGGTACGCGGGTGCTGGCCGGGGTTGCCGCGACGTTGGCGGATGTGAATGGCGACGGGCGGATCTCGCCTTTCGACGCACGGCTGGTGCGGCAGTTTGTCGCCGGGGCGATTGGCCAGTTTCCCATCGAGAGCGGGGGTACGGATTAGCGGTTAGCTCTGTTTGAGGTAGGCCATGCATGGAGAAAGGCTTGAAGCGTGCGTGCTGGTGGTCGACGACACGCCGGAAAACCTCGATCTGGCGCGCCAGACCCTTGAAGGTGTCGGCTGCGAAGTGATGGTGGCTACCAACGGCGAGCGCGCTCTGGAAACAGGTAGGAGACCCCATCGGGTTTATCTCGTCCACGGGTCCAGATCCGGGTTTTGGACCTCCGTACCGGCCTCCCAATGGCTCCAGCGGTTCTCCAATGCGCCTCAATGCTCAACGGCGCACTCTATGACTTCAAGGGTGACCTACTTCAAGGGTGACCTACTTCAAGGGTGACCTACTTCAAGGGTGACCTACTTCAAGGGTGACCTATAGTTCCTTGACCTAGAATCCCCAGTGTATTTAACGACCAAATGTATTCTTTAGATAGGGTTAGGTTAAACGTGAAAAAAACGTTGGGATTGCTGGTTGGTGTTTCATCCATGGTGTATTCGGCCACGGCTTCTGAACTTTCCGACCATGTTGATTTGTACGGGAGCCTCAGGCCAGAAATCATCGTGAGAACCCTTGAGGGTAAGGATACAGTGAGACGAATGGACGACGGCTACTCCCGAATTAGCTTAAAAGGTTCCATGCCCTTGAATGCAGGCCTCGAAGGCTTTTTTAAGGCAGAAAGGAGGATTTCGGCCAACGATGGAGAAGACGACGGTGCTGTGAGGGCGGACAATAATGAATTTAGGCAAGTCTATGCAGGACTCAAAGGGAAATGGGGGGCTGTCTCCATCGGTCGCCATTATGGGGTTTACTACGATGTCATCGACGATGAGATCGATCGTCACCGTTCCCACTACAGTGACGCCTTGGTGTTAGGGGATCTTTTCGTTTCTAATTCTCTGGTCTTGAGAAGCGCCCCCATTCAAATGAAAAAGAACTTGGCCTTGGAGGGGACTTTACTTATCGAATTCAACGACACCGATGCCAACGATGAAGCCGAAGACGAAAGGTTCGAGTTGGCCTTGGGGCTGACGGCAGAAGACCTTAAGGTGAATGCGGCTTACGTCGATTCACCGGATCACGACGGTTTGTTTGGACTTTCTTTTTCATGGGCGTGTCGTTCAGACTTGACCTTGGCAGGTGTATTCCAAAACAGGTCCGTGATGCAAGGTGGAGACGACCAGCTGTTCAGCCTCGCTTTGGACTATGACTTCCTCGAGTCAAATGCTCTCAGGGTTGCTGGAACCAAACTCCAAGCCGATGGGGGAGTGGACACCGACACCTTTTTAGTTGGAGTCGACCACCGTTTTTCAAGCTATTTTTTGACTTACATCGAGTTCTTCTCGCGTTCAAGCGATCCAACCCAAGCGAACGACGAAGACGCGGGCATCTTTGGGGTGCATATTAATTTCTGATTAAAAAGTGTAAAAGAAGATGATAAAGATTTCAGGGAACTGATTGTTCCTAAGTCTCCTCTTCTTTTCGAGAATACACTTCCGGTCAACTTTTTTCAGGTTGGTTCACTTGAAGGTACAAGTCGCGAAGAGGGCGCCGGAGTATCGGCCGCTAAGCCAACCCCGCTTAAATAGCGGCGTCCCGAGGCCGGCTCGCTCAGCACCGCGACCAGACCACAAACCACGCCTCAACTCGAGAACTTTATCGAATCCAGTGGAGTGATACAGCATTGTTTTACTGACGTTGATCTCAAACCCGATACCGTTTTTCCATGTCACAAAAATAGAGAAGCTTTAAAATGGCACAAAAACAGAGAAGCTTCAAAGTCAGCATCGTGGGCATGTTCTGCTCTTTGCTCACGCTAACGGTTGCCTCTATTCTGAGTTTCACGTATTTCAAAAATCGTGAGGCTCTCATCGAATCGGTCTCCCAAAGGTTCGAGGCCGGATCTTCTGCTGTTATCGACAAAGCAACCTCATATATGCAAAGTGCACAAAGTTTGGCCGAGATTTCAACGAGATTGCTTGAAGAGCCCAACATCAATTTGGACGTCGATTCCAACCTTGAGTCCTACTTGATGGAAGCGGTGATGATCCAACCCCACGTTGATCTCTTCTACTTTGGTAACGAAAGTGGGCAATTCCTTCAGGCCGCAGATTTGGGTTATGAGATCTATTCCAAAAGTATCACGAGGAAAGATGGCCAAGCCTCGACATACTTTCAATACTACGATCGAGACCTCAACAAAACCAAAACCACGTTAAAGGAACAGGAACAGTACGATCCACGGAAACGACCTTGGTACAAAGGAGCGAAGAGGACCAAATCCACCTACTGGAGCGACCCCTACATCTTCTTTGAAAATGGTAAGCCTGGCATCACCGTTGCCGCTCCAGTTTACTTAAAAAACGATGAGCTGAAAGGTGTCCTCGGCGTGGATATCACTCTAGAAGGCTTGTCTGATTTTCTCAAAAACATGAACCTCAGCCCCAATTCCATTGCCATGATCTTCGATCAAGATGGTCAAATCTTGGCCTACCCTGAACCTGAGAAAATGATGACCGTCGAAGATAGAGAGATCCGCAACGTCCGTCCCCATGAGCTCGGTATCCCATGGCTCACCCAAGCCTTCAGGCAGTACGAGGACCAAAAGGAACCTTTTTTCGCCTACACCGAGGGACACCAAAAATACTTGGCGAGATTTTCTCCCTTCCCAGAGTACTTCGGTAAAGACTGGACCCTGGCCATCATGGCCCCAGAAGACGACTTTTTGGGCGACACCAAAGCCATCCTACAGATCACCCTCTGGATTTCGGCCGGCGTTTTTCTCGTTGCCATCTTGATCGGCTTAGCTCTCTCCAAAAAACTATCCAATCCCATCGAAGTGTTGAGTCATGAGATTCTCGAAGTTGGAAATTTTAAACTGAACAACCAGATCGACATCAAAACCCCCATCAAAGAGATTCAGGTCATGGACACTGCGATCTCTCGTATGAAGAATGGACTCCGTGCCTTCCAGCGCTACGTTCCAGCAAGTTTGGTTCAGCAGCTTGTGGTTTCGGGAGAGGACGCCAGCCTAGGAGGAAGGGACCGAGAACTCACCATCTTCTTCTCCGACATCGACGGCTTCACAGCGATCACAGAAGATACGCCTCCACGAGATCTGATGATCCAACTGTCTGAATATTTCGATCCCATCATTAGGGCCATCGACGAAGAGAAGGGAACCTTAGACAAATTCATTGGCGATGCGGTGATGGCCTTCTGGGGAGCGCCAACCATCAACGACGATCACGCCTATTACGCCTGTAGGGCAGCTCTGCGTTGTCAGGAAGCCATCCACAAGCTCAATGCTATTTGGATCGAGAAAGGCTTACAACCTTTCGAAACGCGAATAGGGCTTCACACGGGATACTGCATCGTTGGAAACATAGGGTCCAACGACCGCATGAACTACTCCGTTTTGGGAGATAACGTCAACCTGGCCCACAGACTAGAGGGGGTCAACAAATTTTACGGCACCGAGATCATCATCAGTCGGAGCACCTATCGCTACATCAAGAACAACTGCATTTGTCGAATCTTAGATCAGATCACCGTGATGGGGAAAACTCAATCCGAACAGATCTATGAATTGCTGGCCGAAAAGACTGAAGATGTGCCTCAAGAACTCGAATCGTTTGCTGAAACCTTCAACAAAGCTTACCAACACTACACGCAGCGTGAGTGGCAGGCGGCATTAGAGCTTTTTGAAGAGTGCCTTTCCTTTAGATCAGAAGACAAACCTTCTCTCGGTTACATCAAACAGTGTCAAAACTATCTGATTCGAGATCCTGACAAAAGCTGGACACCTATCACAAAGCTAGACGAAAAGTGATGCTGTTCGTCTAGCTTCAGCTATGTCTTTCGCTGTTGGATTACAACGCTATCCCACAGTCATTTCAATACTTTGACTTCACGACGATGAGAACTAAAAAGGAGATGGGATCTGAACCATCCCATCTCCTTCCATCACCAACTCTACTCGGAAATCATCACCTTGAAAGGCCCTAAGGGCAAACCGGATCGATTGAAGATGTACGGGTGTGTAGGAAAGTCGGTAGGCTGCTTCCCATTTCAGTGCCACTCGGCGAGATAAACCCCAAAAAGAATAGCCCCCGACGAGCTATCAGCACTCATCGGGGGCTATTCATATGGTGGGCAATCGCAGACTTGGGTCGAAGACCACGCTAGTG
>CAZFMY010000122.1:0-18046 GCA_964520345.1 uncultured Gemmatimonadaceae bacterium
ATCCCACCAAGGGTGCCGAGCCGGCGCGCCAGCAGTTGCGCGAGGCCGGGCTGGATGAGACCGACGAAAACGTCTTCATCGTCGCCACCTGCAAGGACAAGGGGATGGCCTTCCTCAAGGGCGAGGCCGAGATCGGGGTGCGTAAGGAAGAGAAGAAAACAGCAGAAACCGCCCCTGCTGACGGGCCAGCGCGCTATACCGTCACCGTCAATGGCAAGAGCTACGACCTGGCCATCGATGGCGACACCGCTACCGTCAACGGCAAGAGCTACCAGGTTAGTCTGGGGGCAGCAACGGACATGCCGAGCGCAGGACCGGCCGGCCAGACCGGTGACGACACGCCGGTCGCAGCGCAAATGCCCGGTAAAGTGATCCGGCTACTAGTACAAGTCGGCGACCCGGTCGAAGCCGGCGACAATATTCTCGTTTTAGAAGCGATGAAAATGGAAATGCCGGTGACAGCCCCGGTCGCAGGCACGATCACCGACCTTCTGGTTGGCGCTGGGGAACAGGTGGCCAATGAGCAGGTATTGGCCCACATCGGATAGCGCACTACCGCCCACAGCATCACCCCGAAATACCCGAAGCGATGCGCAAAAGTTCGCTGGGATTTACTGAACCGTATCGCAGATCAAGGCCCCACATCCCCTACCCAGACCTCGGCCCGTACCCCGTCGTCCTCGCGCAATAACAACTGTCCCGCCTCGCCAAAACCCAGCACTACACCCGTACGTCTATCCGCACCCTCCCCGATCTCGATGTATTGACCCATATTGACGCAACGCGCTTCCCAAGCCTCGCGCAACGATGCAAAACCCCCATTCTCCCACGCTCCGATCCACGCCTCCAGGTGTAACAACAACGCGACCAGTACCTCATCCGTTTCTCTGGCCTCACCCGTCTCGATCTGTAGCGAAGTCGCCGGCCGATCGATCGCTGCCGCATCAGCGAGATCCATATTGACATTGAGCCCGATCCCCAAAACCACTCCCGCGCTTCGCTCGGCCAGAATGCCGCAAATTTTCCGCCCTCCAACCAGCACGTCGTTGGGCCACTTGGTCTGGGCAACCAACCCGAGCGCCTCCAGGTATTCCGCCACCCCCAATGCCGCCGCTATAGGCAGCGACAACAATCGCATTTGCGGAGTCTCGCTCCGCAAGAGCACGGAAAAGGTCAGATTGCGACCTGGTTGGGCCAGCCAGCGCCGCTCATACCGTCCCCGACCAGCTGTCTGCGCCCTGGCCGCCAGCACAAAGCCATCGGGTAAATCTCGTCCCTCGCGCAGCCAATCAGCCAGGGTGGTATTGGTCGAGGGCAATTCGTCGTGCCACTGAGGAATCCTGAATTTCATATGAGCAAATATACAAACTCTACGACCAAACGCGTACCGAATCAGCCATCACCGCAAGCCGAGCGCTTGCCATTGTGCATTTCTGTGGGGATATTTGGACAACCCTCAGAGTCGGCCGCTCCGGGCCGGCTCTTTTTTTGCGTACTATGGCCCTGATCAACCTTCGCAACGCCACCATCGCCTTCGGCGGTCCGCCGATCCTCGCCGATATCACCCTGCGCATCGAGCGCGATGAACGCGTCTGCCTCTACGGACGCAATGGCGAAGGCAAGTCCACCCTGCTAAAGCTGCTCAACGGCGATATAAAACCCGACTCCGGCGAAGTGGTTCGGCAGAGCGGGCTACGCACCGCCTATCTAAACCAGGACACGCCCGCCGGACTCGAGGGAACCGTCTACGAGATCACGGCCTCCGGAGCCAAAGATATACCTGGCCACCAGGTAGAAAGTACACTCTCGCGCCTGAGCCTAGACCCAAACATCCCCTTCGCCGAGCTCTCGGGCGGGCTCAAACGCCGCGTACTCTTAGCCCGGACACTGGCCGCCGCACCCGACGTGCTCTTGCTCGATGAACCCACCAACCACCTCGACATAGACTCCATCACCTACCTCGAGGAATTCCTCTTGCGCTGGGGCGGCACGCTGGTCTTCGTCACCCACGATCGCGCACTGCTCCGCAAAGTGGCCACCCGAATCGTCGAACTCGACCGCGGACAGATCTACTCCTTTGACGAAAACTACGAAACCTTCTTGTCTCGACGCGACGAGCGTCTCGAGACCGAAGCCGCCCAGCGCGCTGCCTTCGACCACAAAGTCTCCGAAGAAGAAGTCTGGATCCGCCAGAGCATCAAGGCGCGCCGGACCCGCAACGAAGGCCGGGTCCGCGCCCTGCAGAAGATGCGCGACGAGCGGCGCAAGCGGCGCGAACACCAAGGCGTGTCGCGGCTGCAGGTGCAGGAAGCCAAGCGCTCGGGCGACCTGGTACTCGAGATCCGCGACCTTGAATTCGGCTATGGCGACCAATCACTGGTACGCGATTTCTCACTGATCGTCGGTCGCGGCGACAAGATCGGCATTATCGGCCCCAACGGCGTCGGTAAAACCACGCTGCTGCAATTGATCCTCGGACAGCTTGCACCGCGCAGCGGCAGCGTGCGCCACGGCACCAAACTCAGCATCGCCCGCTTCGACCAGCATCGCGAAGAACTGGACCTGCAAAAATCACTAGCCGAGAATATCGCCCCGGGGCAGGAGTACCTCGAGATCAACGGCAAACGCCGCCACGTCTTCGGCTATCTGCAGGATTTTCTCTTCACCCCCGAGCGCGCCCGCACCCCCGTGGCCGTGCTCTCCGGCGGCGAGCGCAACCGCCTGCTCCTGGCGCGAATACTCGCCCGACCGGTCAATCTGCTGATTCTCGACGAACCCACCAACGACCTCGACGCCGAAACGCTGGAGCTGCTCGAAGAACAGCTCCTGGCCTACACCGGTACCCTGCTACTGATCAGTCACGATCGCGACTTTCTCGATCACGTCACCACCAGCACCCTGGTCCTTGCGGGCGACGGACACATCGGCGAATATACGGGTGGCTACAGCGAGTGGAGAGTCGCGCAAAAAAACGAGAACAACGAGCCCCAGCCGAACCGCACCACCCCCAAATCACGACCCCAAAAACGCAAGCCCAAGCTCGGCTACAACGAGCAACGAGAGCTCGATGCCCTGCCCGACCAGATCGAAGCGCTTGAAGACGAGCGGGAAAACGTACACCAGCGCCTCGCCGACCCAGCACTCTATCAGGGCGATGGAACCGAAGTCGCTGCTGCAAAGAAAGAACTCACCGTGCTTGAAGAAACCTTAGCGACCGCTTATGTCCGCTGGGAAGAGTTGACCCAGCGCGCCGAAGCCTGAGCGGTGCCATTGCTGCGCCGTTCCTTCTTCGCACCCGTGCTAATGACCCTGGTCGGTGCGGCCCTCTACGCCAATAGTCTGCAAAACCCCTTCGTTTTCGACGACCTGGCCGCGATTGCCGAAAACGACGACCTGCGACAGATTCTCCCCCTCTGGCTCGACCCCGACGAATCGGCACGATCCTCGCTCAACGCCCGACCTCTGGTCCGCCTCAGTTTGGCGCTCAACTACGCCGTCCACGAACTCGAGGTTTCCGGTTACCACCTCGTCAATACCGCGCTGCATATTCTCTGTGCCATCACTCTTGGCGGGCTGGTGCGACGCACGCTGCAAACTCCGGCCCTGAACCCGCGTTTTGGCGCACACGCCTACGAACTAGCACTCGGCTGCTCCCTGCTCTGGCTGGCCCACCCACTCAACAATCAGGTCTCCAACTACCTGGTCCAGCGCAGCGAGCCGCTGATGGCCCTGGGTTATTTGTCCATGCTCTACTCCCTTGCGCTGAGCAATGGAGCTGACAAACGCTGGTGGATCGCCGCCGCACTGGCCTGCACCCTGGGCATGGCCAGCAAGGAAAACATGGTCTCGGCCCCTCTTATCGCCCTGCTCTACGACCGCACCTTTCTCGCCGGCTCCTTTCGCCAGGCGCTTGCCCTGCGCGCCAGACTCTACATGGGTCTGGCCGCCACTTGGCTGCTGCTGAGCTTCCTGCTCATCGCCCGCCCCCACGGTGAAAGCATCGGCTTCGCGACCGAGCTCGGCAGTTGGGTCTATCTCCTCAACCAGTGCACGGTCATCGCCGATTATCTATACAAGAGCATCTGGCCCCATCCGCTGATCCTGGATTATGGATTTCCGCTGCCGCTAACCCTCGGCGATATATGGCCACAGGGGCTGATGCTGATCGGATTGCTCGCGATGACCGGCTGGATGCTGTACCGCCATCCGCCGATCGGCTTTTGTTTAGCTCTTTTCTTCGCCGTCCTGGCTCCGACATCGAGCTTTGTACCCATCGTCAACGAGGTCGGCGCCGAACGGCGGATCTATCTGCCGCTGGCCTCCCTCATCGCAGTGGTTATCACCGCCGCCTATGGTGCACTAGGTCATACGACCACTCGCCGCCACACCCTCGTCGCCATACTCGGATTGGTGCTAGCGGCCTTTAGCTGGCGGACCCTGGACCGCAACCGCGACTTCCACACCCCGATGGCGCTGGCGCGCACCGTCGTCGCTGCCGTGCCGCACAATCCGCGCGGGCAGACCTACCTCGGCCTGGCACTGGTCGAAGCAGGGCACGTACAGCAGGGCATCCAGCACTACCAGCGCGCCATCGCGCTCAGACCCACCTTCGGCGAAGCGCACAATAACCTCGGCATCGCCCTCGGCAAACTCGGCCGCCACACCGAGGCCATTCCCTGCTACCAAACCGCCATCGCCCACCATCCCCGACTCACCCAGGCCTACAACAACCTCGGCAACGCTTTGCTCAGCATCGACCGCACTCAAGAGGCTATCGCTTATTACCGCGAAGCCATCGCCCGCAGGCCCGCCTATGCCGATGCTCATAACAACCTCGGCATCGCCCTGGCCACCACCGGCCAAATCAACGAGGCGCAGAATCACTTTCGCCGCGCGCTGGAGATCCGCCCCGATTTTCCCGCGGCACGCAAGAATCTGGAGATTTCCAAACGCTCGAATAGGCCCTGATGGCTCCGGACTAAATTGACAATTCAACCGTTCTGGCTATATTTCGCGCAGATGAGCGTATATAGATAAAACTTTAATAATCAATAATTTATGGCTATATAAAGACGTCGATTTCTCCACGCCGCCGCTCTCTCGCTCGGTTTCGCCGGTCTCCACCGCCATCTGGCCTGGGGCAGCCCAGCGATCGAAAATCGCTTCGGACCGCTCGTGCCCGATCCCGAAGGCATCCTCGATATGCCCAGAGGGTTCAGCAGCTTCTCTCCCGCGTCGGCGATCCAATGGCCGACGGGTTGCTGGTACCGGGCAAAGCCGATGGCATGGCCGCCTTTCCCGGTCCCGAAGGTCGTACCCTGCTGATCCGCAACCACGAGATGAATCCGACCGAACTGGCCGCCAGCCCCTTCGGCACAAGCAACGAACGGCTAAAAACCATTCCTGCCGAATCGCTCTACGATGGCGGGCACGGTGCCGCACCACACCTGGGCGGCACAACGACCCTGGTCTACAATCATCAGACTCGAACGGTGGAAAAGCAGTTTCTAAGCCTAGCCGGCACTTCGACCAACTGCGCCGGCGGACCAACTCCGTGGCAGAGCTGGATCAGCTGCGAGGAGACCACCGGCCGCGCTGGAGAGGATCTCGAGCAAGACCACGGCTACAACTTCGAAGTCCCCGCTACTGCGGAGATCCATCGCGCCGACCCGATTCCGCTCAGAGCCATGGGACGCTTCAAGCACGAGGCCATTGCCATCGACCCGCACACCGGCGTTGTCTACCAGACCGAGGACCAAGAAGACAGCCTGATCTATCGCTTTATTCCGGATGAACCGGGGGTACTCGCCCGCGGCGGACGCCTGCAGGTACTGGCGGTGATCGACCAGCCCAGTCTCGAGACCCGCAACCGGGAAGAACAATTGGTGCGCCCAGGCGAAAAAATGGCCATTCGCTGGATCGATATCGACGAAGTGGAATCACCGGAGGACGACCTGCGCCACCGCGGATTCGCCGATGGTGCAGCGCGCTTCGCCCGCGGTGAAGGCATGTGGTACGGCCACGATTCGATCTACTTCACCTGTACCGAAGGCGGCCCGAACCAAAAATGCCAGATCTTCCGCTACCGACCCAGCCGCTTCGAAGCCACCCCCGCCGAAGACCGGGCACCAGGCACGCTAGAGCTCTTCGTCGAGCCCAACGACGAAGCGATCATCGACAAAGCCGACAACCTCACCGTATCGCCTTTCGGCGACCTGATCGTCTGCGAAGACGGCAGCGGCGGCAACAATCTGCTCGGCATCACCCCTTCGGGCCAGATTTATCCCTTCGCCCACAACGCGATGAACAACTCGGAATTCGCCGGCGCGACCTTCTCGCCCGACGGTCAGGTGCTCTTCGTCAATATCCAGCACCCGGGTGACACCCTGGCCATATACGGTCCCTGGAACCGAACCTAGTCCGGTCGAATAAGCGCTTCGCGGTCGTGGGCTGCCGACAGATCCAAATCCGCCGGCCCCACCGGCACGATCGAAAACGGATTGAGATCGACCTGGGTGATATAGTAGTGCCGCTTGATATGGTCGAAATCAACCGTCTCGGCAATCCCCGGCTGCTGATACAGATCGCGGAGATAAGCCCAGAGGTTGGGATACTCGACGATCCGCCGCAAATTGCATTTGAAGTGGACGTAGTAGACCACATCGAAGCGCACCAGCGTCACGAAGAGCTTCCAATCGGCTTCGGTAATCTGCCCACCGCATAAATAACGCCGCGTCGCCAGCTGCTCCTCCAACCGATCCAGCGCATCGAATAATTCGTACACGGCCCGCTCGTAGGCCTCCTGCGTCTCGGCGAAACCCGCTCTATAAACTCCGTTGTTGATCGCGGGGTAAATCCACTCGTCCAGCGCGTCGATCTCCTCCCGCAGCCCCTCCGGATAGAGATCTGCGCTCGCGTTCCCCAATGCCCGGAATGCACCGTTAAACATCCGCACGATATCGTCTTCCGAATTATTGACGATCCGCCCCGTCTCCCTATCCCACAACACCGGCACCGTCACCCGCGCACTATATCCCGGATCGGTTGCCTGATACGCTTCGCGCAAAAAGCCGAAGCCGTTGACCGGATCCGGCTCGTCGGCAAAGACCCATCCTCTCGCGTCGCGCAATGGGTCGACCACCGTCATCCCCAGGGCCTGCTCCAACCCCAAACACCGCCGCACAATAATCGCCCGATGCGCCCAGGGACAGGCCAGCGACACGTAGAGGTGATAACGAGCGGCGGCGGCGGGATACCCCGACGAGCCATCTTCGGTCACCCAAGCCCGAAAGACGTCCTCCTGCCGCATGAACTCCCCCTCCACCATCTCCTCCCCTATACTGAAATCCTTATCGCTCATGCTTTCACCTCTGAATCTTTCTCATTGCTACAGGTTGTTTTACCACCAGCATTCAAGATGTACATTGATAAACAACTCCGTATTTGACAAACCGCTTTTCTGAACCTATCATCCCCGCCACCCTGCCCACCCGTACAGGACAACCCATGCCACACGCCCTCAACACCCTCTCTGCGGAAGAAATCGACCACTTCCTGGACAGAGGCCACGTTGTAATCAAAAACTGTTTCGATCGCACCTTTGCCGCCGATTGGATCGACCTCGCCTACCAGCGCCTGGGTTATCACCCCGACAACCCCGCAACCTGGGCCGAACCCCGGGTCCACCTGCCGTCGATGAACCGCGTTCCGATCCGCGAACTCGCCCCCAAGGCCTGGGCGGCCATCTGCGCCCTGACCGGCGGTGCCGAGCGCCTCGCCGGCGAGGCCCCTGCCTGGGGCGACAGCTTTATCTGCAACTTCAACCTCCGCGCCGACGAGCCCTGGCAGCCACCTTCAGCCCAGGTGCCCGGCTGGCACAAGGACGGCGACTGGTTCGTACACTACCTCGATGGACCCGAGCAGGGCCTGCTGACCATTGTCGTCTGGTCCGATATTCAACCGCGCAGCGGCGGTACCTTCGTCGCCTGCGACTCGGTCCCGATCGTCGCCCGCCACCTTCACCAGCATCCCGAAGGCCTGATGCCCGGCCAATTCGGCGGGCTGATCGAGGAGTGCCGGGACTTCGCCGAGATCACCGGTGAGATCGGCGACGTGGTCCTGCTGCATCCCTTCGTGCTCCACGCCGCCTCGCAAAACCCCTCGGGCCGCCCGCGCTTTATCACCAACCCCTGTATCTCGCTCAAAGAGCCGATGAACTTCAACCGCGAAGATTCCGCCGAGTTTTCGCCCATCGAACGCGCTGTCCTGCAGGGCCTGGGACTCGATCGTCTGGACTATCGAATCACCGGTGAGCGCCGACGTCTGACCCCCGAGCGTGAAATGCGGCAGCAGAAAATGCTCGAAGAACAGCACAAACGCCTGGAGGCCACCGATGCCCGAGCATAAGAACGTCCTCTTCCTCATCGCCGACGACTGGTCGCGCCTGGCTGCCTGCTATGGCAATACCGCCATCAAGACCCCGCGCATCGACGCTTTCGCCAACCAGAGCGTGGTTTTCGACAACGCCTTCTGCACTTCGCCCTCCTGCGCCGTCAGCCGCGCCTGTATCCTCACCGGCCAGCACAGCCACACCCACGGCCAGTACGGGCACTGCCACGGCCTGCACGGCTTCACGACCCATCTCCATATGAGTTCGACGCCGCAGAGCCTGCGTCAAGCCGGTTTTGCCACCGCCTGCATCGGCAAAAAACACGTCGAACCCCATGCGGTGTACCCCTTCGAATACGAGCCCGACCTCAACCCGCGCAGCCCCGCCGACCTCGCCGATGCAGCCCGTTCCTTCCTCGCCGACAACACCGACCGCCCCTTCTACCTCCACGTCGGCTTCACCGACCCGCACCGCGCCGGCCGCGGCTTTGCCAACGATCGAGAGTGGCGCGGTGTCACCGAAGTGCCCTATAGACCCGAAGAGGTTGTGGTTCCCGATTTTCTGCCCGACATCCCCGAAGTCCGCGCTGACCTCGCCGACTACTACCAGGCCGTCTCGCGCTTCGACCACGGCATCGGCCTCTTGCTCGACACGCTCGAGGCCTCGGGGCGTGCCGATGAAACCCTGGTCGTCGTCACTACCGACCACGCCATGCCCTTCCCCGGCGCCAAAGCATCCTTCTACGAGAGCGGTCACCACTGCCCCTTTATCCTGCGCACCCCCGATCTGGCGAAGCGCGGCATCCACCACCAAGCCCTGATCAACTGGACTAATATCCGCCCCACCATCCACGATTGGTGCAATGTACCAGCCCCCGACGACCTGCCCGAACGCTCGCTGCTGCCAATCCTTGCCGATCCACAGATCGCCGGCTGGGACGAAACCTACTTCTCGCACTGCTTTCACGAAGTCGTCGACTACAACCCCTATCGGGTCCTGCGCGGTCGCCGCTACAAATTTGTCCGCCATATCGCCGCCAAGATCCAGACCCTGCTGCCCACCGACCTCTTCCGCTCGGTGTCGTGGACCGCGGTGCGGGAACAAGGCATCGACAAGATGGGCCTGCGCGACACCAACCGGGTCCTGGTACACGAACCCGAAGAACTCTACGATATCGTCGAAGATCCAATGGAAACCGCCAATCTCATCGGCACCCCGGCTCTGGCCGAAGTCGAATCCGCAATGCGCGAGAAACTCCTGGCTTTTCGCCGGACTACCAAAGATCCGTGGTTAGAAGTAGATTATCAGGAAGGGCGCATAGACGAGCATCCGTCCGTATGAGCTGATCGTATCGCCCGCGTTACACGCTTGTTCCCTTCGGGCGTTCCCCTTGAGACGATTTTGCAAGCGCCTCAAGGGGGGCGCGACCCTTTGGCACGCTTTTAGCAAATATCGCAACCATGGACGAAGCCCAGTACCAAAGAGGCGTCGCACAATTTGCGCAAATGGTCGGTCGCGACCAAATCGACACTCTGCGCCAGCGCTTCCAGGCGCTCTCGCCCGAGTTCGAGCGGCTGGTGATGGGCACCATCGGCGGCGAAGTCTGGAACCGCCCCGGGCTCGACTTACGCACCCGCAGCCTCTGCAGCATCGCGGTCCTGGCCGGGTTGGGCCGCGTCAATGCATTAGAGCTCAATATCCGTATGGCGCTCAACAACGGTGCCAGCAAAGAGGAAATCATCGAAACCTTCTTCCAGGTCGCCGTGTACGCTGGCTTCGCCGCTGCCTGGGACGGGCTGCAGCGAGCCGACGAGGTCTTTCGCGCCATCGATGCGGAGGGCGCAGCTTGAAAGGACACTCCCCATGCGATTGAGAACCATCGGCAACGCACAGGTATCCGGCCTCTGCATCGGCGGCAACCCTTTCTCGGGCTTTTCGCACCAGAGCCCCGAACGCAACCAGGAGATGTTGGACTACCATACCCCCGAGCGAATCCACCAGGTCCTGCGCACCGCCGAAGAACACGGCATAAATACCTTCTTCGGCCGCACCGACGACCACATCTTCGCGGTGTTGCGCGAGTACTGGGCCAGCGGCGGTGCCATCCAGTGGTTCGCCCAGGTCTGCATCGAGCGCGACGATCCCGGCGCCTGGCGCAAATGGCTCGACGGCGCAGTCGAACTCGGCTGCACCGGTGCCTATATCCATGGGGGAGTGGTCGACAACTGGCACGCCAGCGAGCGGTACGACCTTTTCGACGAAGCGCTCGCGCGCATGGACGATGCCGGCGTGGTCTGCGGTTTCGCCGCCCACCAGCCCCAAGCCCAGGCCTGGATCCGCGACCACCTCGAGCCCGAGTTCCAGATGTGCTCCTACTACAACCCAACCGACCGTTCACAGAGCGCGCACCACCAGCAGAGCGGCGAAAAGTGGGAGGACGACGACCGCGAAGCCATGCTCGAGATCATCGCCACTATTCCGCGCCCCGTGATCCACTACAAGATCTTCGCCGGCGGCAACAAACCGATCATCCCGGCTTTCGAAACTCTGGGCCGGACGATGCGCGAAGACGACGTAGCTCTGATCGGCGTCTTTCTCAAAGACGATCCCGACCTGATCGGCAAAGACGTCGACCTCTTCGACGAACACGTAGACGCAGTACCGGCCTGAATCGAGATGAGCACTGCGAATCAATCCCAGCCGATCACCCCACACACCGCCCTGCTCGACGAGGCATTGATCCAGCTCGGCTTTGAGCATTTCCTACCCGGCCAGCGCGAGGCCGTCGAAACCCTGCTCGAAACCGGTCGGCTGCTGCTGGTCGCTCCCACCGGCGGCGGCAAAAGTCTGACCTACCAGCTGCCCGCCGCCCTGCTGCCGGGAACGACCCTGGTGGTCTCGCCGCTGATCGCGCTGATGCACGACCAGGTCCAGGCGCTCGAGCGCCGCGGCCTCGCCGCCACCTACCTGGCCTCGACGCTCGACGGCGACGAAATCCGCCGTCGCATGCAGGGCATCGCCAATGGCGAGTACAAGCTCGTTTACGCCGCGCCCGAACGACTGAGCTTCTCTGGCTTCCGCTCGCTCCTGCACCAGATCAAGTGCCCGCTGGTCGCCGTCGACGAAGCCCACTGCATCAGCGAGTGGGGTCACGACTTCCGCCCCGAATATCTGCAGATCGGCGAGCTGCTCCGCAGCCTGCCCGACTCCCGGATTCTCGCCTGTACGGCAACTGCCACACCGGTAGTGCGCGACGAGATCCTCGAACGCCTCGGACTGTCCGGAGACACCCCGCAGCTGCTGCGCGGCTTTGCCCGCCCCAACCTCGCACTGCGGGTCGCCGAGATCAGCGGCGCCTCCGAGCGGCGCCAGCGAGTCGACGCGCTGCTGTCCGAAGCCCTCGGCGCTCCGGACAAGGAACCCGGCACCGCCATCGTATACGCCCCGACCCGCAAGATCACCGAAGAGGAAGCCGTCCGCCTCCAGGATGCCGGCTGGCGGGCAGCAGCCTATCACGCCGGCATGGCTGGGTCAGATCGCGACCAAGTCCAACGCGATTTCATCGAGGACCGGATTCAGGTCGTCGTCGCCACCAACGCCTTCGGCATGGGGATCGACCGCGCCGATGTCCGCGCCATCGCCCACCTGGCTCCGCCCAGCTCTATAGAGGCCTACTACCAGGAAGTCGGCCGCGCCGGACGCGACGGTGAGGACGCCTGTTGCCAGCTGCTGATCTCCACCGGCGATATGGCGCTGCGCCGCCGCCTGATCGAAAGCGATGCCGATGGCCGCGCCCCCGAACAAACGGTGGTCCAGCACAAGTGGAATCTCTTCCTGGAACTGATGCGCTGGAGCGAGGGCGGCACCTGCCGCCACGACGCCATCTTGCGCTACTTCGGCGACGAGGAGGAAACCCTCGCCGGTTGCGGGCGCTGCGATGTCTGCCGCGATCTCTCCGAGAGCCGGGAAACCAATGAGGAGGAAACCTCGACCATCGTCCGCAAAGCCCTCTGCGCGGTCGCTCGCCTGCACGGTCGCTACGGCATCCAGATGGCGGCCAAGCTCCTGCGCGGAGTCGAGGATCCGCGCCTCCTGCGCGACGGCCTCGATCAGACCCCGACCTTCGGCAGTCTCAACAAAAAAGAACATACCGAGAAATGGCTCCTCCAGCTTCTACGCCGTTGCGTCACCGCCGGCTGGGTCGACTTCTACGGCGGCGAGCGGCCGGTGGTCATCCTCACCGCAGAAGGTCGCCAGGTCATCCACGCCGAGCGCCCCGCACGCATGCAGCTGCCGCCGACCAAGGCTCCGGAATTCCGCCCGGCGCGGAGCACTCGCTCTACGAGCGTCGACACCGGAGAACACTTCAACGAAAACGCGCAACACCTTTTCGAGGCCCTGCGCCAACACCGCATGGAACTAGCCCACCACGAAAAGGTGCCCCCCTACGTCATCGCCAGCGACCGCACCCTGCGCGATATCGCCCTGATCCGCCCCAACAATCTCGAAGAACTCAAATTGGCCCACGGCATCGGTCCGACCAAGGCCGAAAAGTACGGCGACGGTCTGCTGGCCATCGTCCAGCAAGCCGCCTGAATCCGAATCAGTTTAATACACCAACGAGTTTAAATCGGAGAAAGCGCTATGGAAAAAATACGCTGGGGCATCATCGGCTGCGGTGATGTCACCGAAGTTAAGAGCGGCCCGGCCTTCTACAAGATCGAGGGTTCCGAGCTGGTGGCCGTAATGCGTCGCGACGGCGACAAAGCCCGCGACTACGCCCAGCGCCACCAGGTGCCCAGATGGTACGACCAGGCCGACGCGCTGATCGCCGACGCGGAGGTCGACGCCGTCTATATCGCCACCCCACCCGACTCACACGCCGAGTACACTATTCAGGTCGCTCGGGCCGGCAAGCCGGTCTATGTCGAAAAACCAATGGCGCGCAACCACGCCGAATGCCAGGCGATGATCGCCGCCTGCCAGCAGGCCCAGGTGCCGCTCTTCGTCGCTTACTACCGCCGGACCCTGCCCGCCTTCTGTAAAGTCAAAGCGCTGGTCGACGAGGGCGCCATCGGCCCGGTGCGCTATGTATCGATCGAGCTCTGCCAGCCCGCCGGCGAAAACCCCGACGATCTGCCCTGGCGCGTCGTGCCGGAGATCTCGGGCGGCGGCTATTTCTTCGATCTGGCCTCGCATCAGCTCGACTATCTCGACCATCTTCTCGGCCCGATCTCCGCCGCGGCTGGTAGCGCCACCAACCAAGCCGGGCTCTACCAGGCCGAAGATGCCGTCAGCGCCAGTTTCTCCTTCGCGTCGGGGGCGCTCGGCGTCGGGATCTGGAATTTCGCTGCCGACCAGCACCGGGACCGCATCGAGATCGTCGGCGACAAAGGCCGGATCGCCTTCTCGACCTTTGCTTCCACTCCGATCGAATTGATCGACGCAACGGGGACTCAGTCCTTCGCCATCGATCCGCCCCAACACGTCCACCAGCCGCTGGTCCAGACCGTCGTCGATGCCCTCTGCGGCCGGGGCGAGTGCCCGAGCACCGGCACCAGTGCCGCCCGCACCAGCCGAATCATGGATCTCATCGTCCACGGCAATGCCACCTGAGCCGCACGTTCTCAGTACTTCGATGACTCTGCCGCTGACGCCGGATCAGGTCTTCGCCTTCTTCGCCGAGGCGCAAAACCTCGAGCAGATCACACCGCCGGAACTGCGTTTCCGCATTGCATCGCCAACCCCCATCGAGATCGCTGCCGGCACGCGAATCGACTATCGCCTCAGCCTCTTCGGACTGCCCTTCACCTGGCGCTCGCTGATCTCGCGCTGGGAGCCACCCCACGCCTTCGTCGACGAGCAAATCCAGGGACCCTACGCACTCTGGCACCACACGCATACTTTTACCGCAATCGACGGGGGCACCGTCATCAATGATCGCGTACTGTACCGCCTGCCGCTCTGGCCGCTGGGAGAGATCGCCCTGCCGGTCGTCAAACTCCAGCTCAAACGCATCTTCGGCTATCGACAACAGGCGATTCGCAACCTGCTTCTCGGTTAGTTCGCTGCGCAAGGTCTTGCCTGAGCAGCCGAGTTGCCTTATCTCAAGATGTCATGCAGTGGACTAAGCCCGTACTCAGGATAAAGACGGCAGCGCCCGCCAAACCACTGACCTGCCGCCTACGCAAGGAGTAGCCCGATGGACCCTTCCTGTCTCGCCCATGCCTTCACCGAGGCCGAACGGCTCGAATTCGAGCAAAACGGCTATATCGTCTTCGACGAGATGCTGCCTCCCGAGATGGTCGCGGCACTCACTGAGGTCTCCGACCGGATCGATTCCGAGGAGCGGGCCAAGCGCGGCGTCGGCGCACATGCGCGGCTGACCGTCCGCGATATGGTCTGGCGCGACAAGCTTTTCCTGGATCTGGTCGATTGGCCCCGAGCCCTGCCCAAGATCTGGGGCGCACTGGGGTGGAATATCCAGATCTACCATACCGTCCTCGCCTATAGTCCGCCCGCAGCAGCGGGAACCCACCAAGTCGAATACCAGGGCTGGCACCAAGACTCGGACCGCGTCAACTGGGAGATCGAGTCCAGCCCCCGGCCCCGGATCTCGGTGAAGATCGCCTTTTTCCTGACCGACTGTAGCGAAGAGGGCCGTGCCAACTTCTGGGTCGTGCCCGGCAGCCAGGAGATGGACACCTATGCGATTCCCAGGGATGGCACCCTACCGCAACACGCCGTCCCGGTGATGGTACCGCAGGGCGGTGCGGTACTCTTCGACCGTCGGATCTGGCACACCGCCAGCTCCAACACGACCGCCATACCCCGCAAGGCGATCTTCTATGGCTATTCCTACCGCTGGCTCCGACCGCGCGACGACCAGACCGTCGAGCACCTCTTCGAGAACTCTGACCCAATACGCCGCCAGCTGCTCGGCTGCTCACCCAGCGGTGGCTACGGCTATACCTCGCCCACCGAAGAGGACGTGCCGCTGAGGGGGTTTTTGCGCCAGCACCTCGGCGCAGAAGCCGCCGCCTGATGCAGGTCCTGACCACTGCTAGTGCGGACTCGTCCGGATCTATGCCGGCTGCGCTACCCACTGCGCCACGCGCGGCCAGCGCTAAAAAAATCTCATGAACTACTTCAACGCATCGCTCTGCTGCGTTTTGCTGCTCTGCAGTACCAGCTGGAGCCTCGAGCCGGCCTTCTACCGACCCGCACCCCACCTGCAGATTCCGCTCAAAGAGGAATTCAAACGCCTGATCTCGGGCAAGAGCCGCAAGGACCCCGCTATCGCCGTGCTGCTGGCTGCCGTCCCGCCCTTTATCGCACTCCAGGGTCTGGGCCAGGCCTACAATGGCGAGATCGGCAAAGCGCTGCTGATCTTCGGTCTCGGCCAGCTGAGTTTCAGCACCCGGTTCTCGGCCATCGACAAGACGACCTCCGATCTGGCCCTCGCCGTGTACCTGGGCACCTGGATCTACAGCACCATCGACGCCTACCGCTCGGCCAAGCGCATCAACCGCCGCCGAGGCCATCCCATCCTACACTCCACATACCCGGTGCTCACTCCGCGTCCCCACCCACCTCGCGCATATACCGGACATAGGCCCCCTTGAAAAGCAGCCCCAGCACGAGTGCGACCAGCCCACCGCCAATCAGCACCTCCATCCGTCCCACATAGAGCCCCGAAAAACCGATGATGCCTCCCCCCACCGCCACCGCGCCGAGCAGGGCGATTCCGAGTCCGCGTACAATCGGCGAGGCTCCCCCGCTTTCGACTCCCGCCTTTGCTGCGATCGGTCCCCACCAGCCCATCGGCCGCGCCGCCTTATAAAACTCCAACAGTTTTTCCTCGGGCTCGGGTTCGGTACTCAAAGCCACCGCGATCCAGAGCAGGCAGGTCACGGCGATCGAAGTGAGCACAACCACGTACCCGGTATCCTGACCCGCGTCGATCCAGTACTCAAAGACAAGGTACTTATTGATCAGAAAGATCAGCGGCCCGCCGAACGAGGCGGCCAACCGCGCCTGGCCATTAAAGCGCCACCACCACCACTGGCCCCAGTTGGCACTCAACTCGGCCGAGGAAAGCCCGAGCATGAAAACCGCGATATCGATGACATTCTTGGCGCTCAGCGCCACGGCCAGCGAAAGCCCCATGATCACCACCATCACTACCCGGCCGATATTCATATAATGCGCCAGCTCGGCGCCGCGCTTGAGAAAGCGGCGATAGACATCGTTGATAAAAACCTGGGCGCCGAAGTTCATATTGGAATCGACGGTCGACATGATCGAGGCCAAGAGCGCTACCAGCGCCAGCCCGAGGACCCCCGAGGGCAGATAGTGGCCCAGCAAGAGCCCGTAGGCCAGCTCCTTGTCCAAAGTGCCGTCGTGGAGACCTGGCCACTTGACCATCGCTCCCAGCGCCGGCAAGGTCAGCACTGCCAGCATCAGAAAGAGCACGACCTCGGTCCAGACATACATCCGCGTCGCTTCGCGAGTGTTGCGGCAGGAAAGCAATCGCTGTCCCTCCATTGCCCCGGCCATCGGCGCCACATCGCCGCCGTAGCCTATCGCCGTGCCCATCGTCCAGGCGATGATCCCGACCACTCCCAGCATCTCATGGCTCATCGGCGGATGCCAGCTGACCACCCCTGTGCCGAATTGCGCTGTCAGCGCGTCGTAGAGGCCTGATGGTCCGCCGAACTCGGCCCAAACCAACCCCATCAGCACCAGCGAGGAAACGATCATGATCGCGGTCTGTATCAGATCCGACACTACCACCCCCATATACCCGGAGAGCACGACGTAGATCAGGATGATCGGAACGACCAGCAAAAAAGTCTCGAAGCGCGACCAGCCCAAAAGCGCCTCGGAAACCTTGGTCAGCCCCAGCAGACCCGCTCCAGTCCAGGCCACCACGGCGATAAAAGCACTGCGCAACGCGACCCAGCCCCGCATCAGCGCCGCCGGATGCCCCCCGAAGCGCAACTCGTAGAACTCCGGGGAGGTGAAAATCTTCAGCCGCCTCCAGCACACCGCGAAGAGCAGACCGCCGATCATCAGTGCCAACCCGAAGCGACTCAGGTACCACCAGCAGATAAAGGTCCCGGTAATCACGGTCATGCCGCAATACGCCGGCGCCACATCGGCGTTCATGCAGGTCACCGCATAGCTGGTACCGCTCATCCAGCCCTTCAACCGCCGGCCCCCCAGGAAGTAATTCTCCATGTTCTGGTGGGCGAAGCGCCGGTAGTAAAGGCCCATGCCCAACAGCAGCAGTATATAAAGACCCATCAGCGCGTAATCCAGCCCCGTCAGTCCGACGATTTCCACAAGCCCTCCTTCTTTTCGACCATGACGAATCCTAGAGTGATCCTGTGCGACGCCGAACCACACGCGACGCTCTATTGCCCATCCAGGTGAATGTATGCTCCAACCCGCCATTTAATGCACAATTCGCACCACTGCGTCAAGCCATCCGCGATGCAATGACTTCGCCGTGCTCGACCATCGACACATACTTTCTCGTCGCGGGGAACTCGACCCGCAGCAAAAGTGCAATATACCACCCACCAGATCAGCTCGATCCCAATCCGAGCCAGAGGCAAAAGACTCAAGGCCATCGCTTCGCTTTCGCTTGAT
>CAZFMY010000123.1:0-17993 GCA_964520345.1 uncultured Gemmatimonadaceae bacterium
CTCAGTCCAACCCGAGCAACGAGAGCGAATTGCGGTTTATGATCCCTTCGATCACCTCATCCGGAATCCGCGGAAGCTTGGTACCCTCAACCTGATCGTTGAGCTTTCGCAGACCGTCCATGCCCTCCTGCGGGGTCCACAACGGGTAATCCGAGCCAAAAAGAATCTTATCGCTAACGCCCCACTCGACCATCCCCACCAGCGCCTCCCACCCCTGCCAGGGCCGCACCCACCCGCCCGATATATCGGCGTAGACATTCGGGTGTTTGCGCAGAACCACCGCACAATCGCGCTGCCAAGGATGCGCCAAATGAGCCATTATATACACTAGGTCCGGAAAGGCCTGGGCGATCTCATCGACCAGCAGGGGTAGGCTGTATTTCAGCATCGCCCTAGAATCGGGATGAGTGCCAGTATGGGATAGGATCGGCAGGCCCAAGCGCTGAGCTTTTTCGTACAGCGCGAAGACGGTGGGGTCGGTGGGATCGTAACGGCCCAACATCGGATAAACTTTGATCCCGCGCAGACCGAGGTCGGATACACAGCGATCGACCTCCTCCAGATGGTCCTCTTCGGTCGGATCTATGGCCATAAAGCCGATCAATTTGTCGGGCTGGCGCGCCACCCACTCTGCCGTAAAGTCATTGGGGCTCCGCATCCCGGTAGCGATTCCCCGGATTCCGAATACGATCGCCCGATCGACCACCTCCATATGCTCCAGATAGGTTTCCGGAGGGAGGGGCTGCATCGGTGGATAGCCCGCCCGCTCGACCGATCGATGGACGGCGGTGCTCATGTGTTCGGGTTGCAGACAATGGGTGTGGACATCGACGATCATTGCACACTCCTTTTTGTTGAACTAAGCAATTTGGACACTCCGCTCAAAACCATACCGTCCCCTATCCGCTCACGCCAAAAATTCGCGAATGATTTCGGTGAAATCCTCTTGCCCGTGACCGCCATCGCGAAACCGGGCGAAGATAGATTCAACCAATGGACTCAGCTCTAATGGCACGCCCGTTTCCTTTCCGAGTTCAACCCCCAGATGCATATCTTTAACCGCGAGATCAGTGGCTGAACACATTGCTTCACCTTTTAAATACAAGGCTATACTCCGCTCCATGATCTTGCTATGACCCATACTCGGTTTAATCGCATCGAGCAATGCTTTTGGATCGATCCCGGCCTTGATCCCCATCGCCATCCCTTCGCAGCCCCCTATAAAGTTGATAAACATCATCACATTATTAATCAACTTGGTCATATTGCCGCAGCCGGCCGGTCCCATATGGACCACATTTTCGCCAATGCATTGCAAAAGAGGTCGAAAGCGGTCAACAACATCCTCTTCTCCACCGACAAAAACCGTGAGGCTTGCATCTCTGGCCCCGAAAACACCCCCGCTGATCGGCGCATCGAGCACCTCAAATCCACTCGCAGCCCCGATTTCGGCAATGTTGCGCATGCTTGCCGGTGCATTGGTGCTGGTGTCTATATAAGCCGATCCACGACTCAACCCCGCGAAAACACCTTCTTCCCCGAGAACGACTGCTTCGACCTCACTGGGACCCGGCAGAGATGAAATCACCACTTCCGACCAGGCCGCCACTTCCTGCGGACTTTCCGCCCATCTCGCACCAGCCTCTACCAGATCCCGCCCCCTATCGCGGCAGATGTCGCAGACCCTCAGATCGTGTTGGGCCCTGAGGATATTTGCCGCCATCGGATGCCCCATATTGCCCAGACCGATAAATCCGACTTTCATATCTATCTCATCCCTGGCGCACTAACGCACTTCGTCGCGAGTTGGAAACTCGGCCGGCAGGGTGATCTCGATAACCTCCCAATCATCGGAATATTCCAGGACCTCATGTTTTATCCCAGGCGGCTGATACCAGGCATCGCCAGCCTCAACGCGGATCTCGCCGATGTCCTCGAAGTCAAGCCGCGCCCACCCCTTGATCAGATAGACCATTTGAAACTCCAGATCGTGGGAGTGGTATCCCATCGGGGCTTTACAAGGCTGGTCGGCACGAATGATATGGGCCAGCACCTTACCCCCGGTAGCGTCCTTGATCCCCAGGTCGCGGTACGCGAAATAGGGCCGCAACCCCTGCTTGACCCATTGGGCATCCTTTGCCCGTGCCGCAAATGCTTTCGTCGTTTTCCCGTCCATAGTGCCATTCCTCTCTATGAGATGGGCTCCCAATGGTCTCTAAATGGATTGGAGATTGCCTTGTTTTTGGAGTGGGCGATTAATCCACACTTTATTGAGGATCAATCGCCTTTCAAAAAAACAGCAATAGAGTACCTTAAAGCCCGTTGTGACATCACCAAACCCTATTTCACCGCCGCGATCGTCTTTTCCACCGCCCGGCGAAAACCATCAGGCAGTGAATTGAGATAGGTTCGCTCCGCATATTCCGCCTCTTGCGCCCATCCAGTGATCGTTGAATGTCTGGCTTCTTCCGGCGTGCCATAAACGATAAAGAGCGATCGCCGCCTGAGCCCTGCCCCCTTCAGCCCCCGATGAATTCCCCGCGCATCAAAGGGCACCGCACTCCCCGCCTTTACTTCAACCTGCACCGCCCCCTCGAACAATTCCTGCCACCCCGTTCTGCCCTCCTCAAAACGCGCTTCCTCAAGTGCTGTATTCGCCCGGTTGTGAGAGCCGGGAACAAACCAGAAAGAATGGTCGTCTTCCAGCGCCAGCAGCACCTGAGTCGCCGGCATTCTTTCCATGTGCCGCACGCGTAACTCCTCGGGCGAATCCTTACCCCATGCCGCATACGAATCTCGGTGCCAATGAGGCTGATACTCGTACCCTTCCTCCATGGCAAACGCCGCGATCCCCAACATCGCCGGATCGCCCCCGCAGATATGGCCGGCGAACTCGATCAGATCCGGCACGCCGATCCCCTCTATCAAAGCGCCCCGAGCCAAGGCCGGATGATGCGGATTCTGAAACCTGTAGCCTTTCAAAGCCTGCGTAATTTCGTCGCGTTCGGCCCGGCCCAAAATCAAGGCCGCCTCAATCGTCTCCTCATAACTCTTTCTAACTTCGCCCAGCCGATCTGGATCGATAAGATCCTCCAAGATTATATACCCATCGCGATAATAGTTATCCAGTTGTTCATTTGCGTTCACGAGATCACCTCAGCTAGTTTTTCAACGGCACTCGAGCCAGAAAGAGATCGGCTGCGTCCCGGTAGCAATATTTGCCGGAGTATTCGTGCGCAGAGCGGTGAAAGACCACCATCATCTCGTCGCCTTCCTGCACCGCCGTAGCATAGGAACTATCGTGGTTGCCACTCAGTGGGCCAAGCAGACAATAAGGCTCGAGGGCACCGTCCTCGTACGTATATATCACCGTGCCTTGATCCAATTCCGCAGGCAAGGCATCTCGGGGGGCCTCTGCAGCCACTTGAGGCTCACACGCCATACCCCTGGATAAGACATAGCTCCGGTGCGAAAACGTATAAACGGCATGCCCGGACAGATGCACTCCAGCCGGTCGCTGCGTCCATTCAACAAAGGGAGGCCGGGCTTCCAATATAGCACCGCCGACTCTGGTCTGGTCGCGCAGAAAAGCAGTCAGATCTCCGGACTGGTCAAATACGAGCGCCGTCTCGCTTTCACCGGTCCCCCGTCGGATCGAGCTGATCATTGTCCACGAAAGCCCATTGGAAGAAGCCATTAACTGGGAGAGCCGCTGGTCGTTGCTACCCGGTTTATGCACCCCGGCATAGAGCCGTCCTTGGTGCAGGACGGGTTTCCACAGAATGAATCCATCGCAGTATATCTGCTGCGGCGGATCCCAGACCTGCCCGTCTCCACTACAAGTGGCGAAAATCTTAAAAATTCCATCCCGCAAGCTGTTGATATAAAGCCAAAGTCGATCGCCGAAAACCATAAATTGAGGATCGCGATCGTCGCCATCCAAGTCGAAACGGATAACCTCTGCCCACTCCTTAGTATCCGCTGAAACAAGCACCACGATCTCGCCGTCTCTGGCAGTATGGCCGCTGGCCCTGCGATAAGCCAGCCAGTATCGACAGCGCCATTTCACAAACGAAGCAAAGGCATTATGTCGACCATCTGCAACTAATGATTCGATCCGAATTTTTGGCTGTGAAAATTCAGGGTTTTTTGAGTTTCGGTCCTGTATGGCCAGAGTCAAAGTTACTTCCTTGGAAAACTAGAATACCTTTGCTTAGCAATAAGACGATATGCGGTGGCGTAGCTCTCGGCTAGGCGGTTTTACCATTTAATTTGAAACTTAACCTGTTATCTATTCGGGCAACAGCCCCGCGCTTAAGTCCAACCATCATAAGTGATGATGATTTGACCCAAATAGGTCAAAACGAGTTCTTAAGGACCAAGGCAGCCCCACGAAACACTAGATCTCAACTTGAAAAGGTCATTCATGTCCCAGCGTCCCAACATCCTCTTTCTGATGACCGACCAAATGCAGGGACAAGTCCTACGTCCGGACCATCCCTGTATCACTCCGAACCTCGATAAATTAGCCGCCAGAGGAGTACGATTCGATAGGGCTTATACTCCTAATGCCATATGCTCCCCTGCCCGCGCCAGCCTAATGACTGGTCTTTTGCCTCATAATCACGGTGTGCTGATGGTAACCCATACCACCGACGATGATCAGTCCTGCCTGCGCACAGAGTACCCCCATTGGGCCCAACATTTAAAATCTGCGGGCTACCATACCGGCTACTTCGGCAAATGGCATGTCGAACGAACAAATAAACTCGAAGATTTTGGCTGGCAAGTGAATGGCGCCCGGGGAACCCCCTACTTTGATCAAAGAATGAAGGCGAAAAACGACAGGAATCACTCACCGCAAGACTATGCACTACGCTGGGATCACCAATCACCTGAAGGATACGATTCCAGTATCCTCTATGGGGTTACTGATGTCCCGGTTGAAGATCGGATGCTCGGCGTTAGCACAGAATTGGCCCTGGAATTTCTTGATGAGGCCGTGGAACAAAATGATCCATGGTGTTGCTTCGCCAGTGTAATCGAGCCACACGATCCGTTCATCACTGGAACGGAGGCCTTTGCGAAATATTCCGTTGCAGACCTACCGCTATGTCCCAATATCCACGATGCCCTTGAAGGGCAACCGGGTCTCTATCGGAAAATTGCTAGGGTTTGGGCCTCGATGACCGAACGACAAAAACAAGAGGCCGCAGCCTGCTATTATGGAATGATAAGCGAAATCGATCAGCAATTTGGCCGTCTTATCGATAGGGTTCGCGAAGCCGGACAAGACGAAAACACCATTATTGTATTCACCAGCGACCACGGCGAATTACTCGGGTCCCATGGTATGTACTGCAAGAATATTTCTGGCTTCGAGGAAATCTACAACATCCCAATGATTGTTAGCGGTCCTGGCCTTGCGCAAGGGGCAGTGAGTCAAGCTCGGATCGGCTTGCACGACCTATGTCCAACGCTGCTGGAACTAACCGACTGTACCCCCATCACTCATCCCGATTCCCGATCTCACTCAGCCGTACTAAATGAACCTCAGAAACACGATAAGGACTTTCAAACCGGTTATGCTGAATATTTCGGTAGCAGGGTCTACCTCACCCAACGGGTGGTCTATGAAGAAGATTGGAAGCTCATATTTAATGGCTTTGATCTCGATGAATTATACAATCTGCAAGATGATCCCTATGAGATGAATAATCTTGCTACCGACCCGACCTACGATACTCAGTTAAAGCATATGTTTAGACTACTCTGGCAACAGGTGCGAGAAACCGGCGATCACAGCTTGCTCAATTCTCATTATCCACCGATCCGCTTGGCGCCTTATGGGCCAAACCTTGCAGGATGACAAACCGGACAAATGCCAATTAGAGAGATCTACGCCCCAATGCACTATAACATGCTCGAAACATGCTATAATTGATTCCTTCATAGGTGGCTCTGCAGAAAAGGCTCTGCCAAATACCATTTGAGAAAGTGGCCATCCGGATGGAGCACAAACTCATACCGATCCCCTGCTCCAGCCTGCTCATAGGCCGACCGCACCG
The DNA here is from genome assembly GCA_964520345.1 of uncultured Gemmatimonadaceae bacterium. Classification (GTDB taxonomy): domain Bacteria; phylum Latescibacterota; class UBA2968; order UBA8231; family UBA8231. The sequence continues at coordinate 6,069 of CAZFMY010000123.1, forward strand.
TGCGGTCAATCGCATCGCGATCCGAAGGCGTTATCAACTCGTCTTTCGCACCTGCCTGCAACTGCATCGCCCTCGGAGCAATCAGGCAGAATAGATCCGGGACATCGCCATACCTCAGAATACCCGGCAGATACTGAATGCCGCAGGATCCCAATTTCAATGAGCGCTCGCGGAAGGTATTCATGCAACCAGCCGGAACGCACGCTTTGATGCGGTCGTCGAAGATCGTCAACCACATGGTGCTTCGCCCCCCATAAGAGTTTCCAATACAACCGATCCGCTCCGAGTTCACATTGGGATGGTTCGCAAGCACGTCGATCGCCGCCTGGCCATCCTGTATATGTAGATCGGTCAGATTCATCCCGTACATCGAAGCAGCATGCTGTATCACATTGCATTTATCCCGGTTGCCGACCCGGCCCAGATGACCATCGCGTCCATGCCATCCCCACCAGGATGGGGCCATCACCACATAGCCACTGCGTACAGCTTCAAGACCATATGCTCGCTGCGCACTCTCCTCATCGTCCATCCCTATGACCCCACAAGTCGTATCAATCCCATGCGTTGTATGTCCGTGAGACGCTATCAGACCGGGCAGTTTTTCCGATCCGTCCATTTCCTTTGGAAGCAGCAGATAAGCGACAAGCGTCGTCAATTCGCTCACCGGCACCTTCACCAACTGACGCAAATGGTCTTCCTCCTCCCACGATTCGACAACCTCCAGACTCGGCTCTACGCGTTCGGGAACCGGGCCGCGAAGCGATTTCACGGCTTCAATAAAATCTTCACGCCACGAATCGATATCTGAATGGGCATCGTATTGCAGTGAGGGTTCACGCTCCGCGCCGTATCGATCCAGAAACTTTATAAAAGACTCACTCATCTTAGGATCCTCACTTTTCCGAGAGTATACAAAAAGTACTCATCTGGTCCAACCAGGTAACGGGCACTAAAGAGATCTCTCCACCGCTGAGAGCATTTTTTCGGATTGATTCGACATCACCACAATACCTTGGCTTGCCAACGACACTTAACCATTTATATCATTTATATCTGAGATCACCTGATTTCTACCCATGCTAGAGGCAACTAATCTCACTTCTAAGCGGAAGGTCGTTGCAGAATGACACCAGAGCAAAAATTCTTCTTTGATTTAAACGGCTGGATACTGATTCCCGGTGTTTTGACGAATTCAGAAATCGAGGTGATGAAGCAGGAAATATCCGCAGGTGCAAAACAGGCCTATCAGGGCACCCTGCAAGATCTACTCGATCATCCCTGCATAGTCGATATACTAGGCGAAATACTAGCTCATCCACCCTACCCAAATGAGGAGGCCTACGGTTTTCGCTGTGAGCAATCCTTCATCTCCGTTCGTCCCCCGGGTTGGCAAGAAGACGATGCTTTCCCCGCTCGACTCACCAGTCTCCCCCACGTAGTAGCCCCTCCGCAACAGGCCAACGCCATGCGGTACCAAGTCGCTGGAGACAAAATTTATTCGGGCCTCACCCGAGTTGTATGGGAACTTGAAGAGGTTAAATCGGGATGCGGCGGCACCTCTTTCCTGAGTGGCTCTCACAAGGCTCACTTCAACTACGGCAGTCCAGATCCCTACAGACCCAATGCGGGTGAATCCAGTTGGGAAGAGAGCCTGATCCAGGCCATGGAGAATTATTCCTGCCCTCCGGGATCGGTCGTCGTATTCACCGAAAGTCTCCTTCATGCCTCCAACGCCTGGACCAACCCCGACAACCCCCGTTCTGCAGTATTCAACTGTTACAATTCACTATGGGCCCAATGGCATCGCCCCGAGCTAGCCCCAGAGCTTATCCAAAGAATGCCTTTGAAGCGGCAAAGTCTTTTTGGTGGTGTCTGGGAATTGGGTAGCAACCACGACTAAGCACGTCATAAAGATACGCTGCGATCCACCCCCATTCCCAGCGTCTGGATGCGGAAGAAATATTTCTCTATACTGTCGTTTGCAAAAATATTTAAGCATATGATATCAACCATAAGTGTCCTATGCCCGCCGATTTGCACTCTGTACGACTTCGCCCGCGAGATCGAAATGGGCCTGCATCAGCGCAAAGCAGAACCCGCTCCTGATAAGGGGATCAATTCAAAAAGGAAATACCATCGACACTATCAAAGCCGTGTATAAACGACGATCGATAAAGAAATTCGATAGCACGCATCGCCTAACGGAAGCGGAAGAAAAAACTCTGCTGGAAGCGACAATCCAATCGCCTACCAGCTTTAATATTCAGCATTGGCGCTTCCTAATACTCCGCGATCCCAAACTCCGCACTCAAATAAAAGATGAATTTGCCGGAGGTCAGCCGCAAATTTCCGATGCCTCTCTTCTGGTGCTTTTCACTGCGGATGTGAAGGCATGGAAAAAAGAGCCGGAACGATATTGGGCCAACGGCCCTCGGGACATATCTCATTTGCTCCCCGATGCAATGGCGGACTTCTACCAAGAGCGCGAGTGGCTGCAAAAAGACGAAGCGCAACGATCGATTGGGATGGCGATGCAAACTCTGATGCTCGTCGCTCAGGATATGGGCTATGACTCCTGTCCGATGATCGGTTATGAGATTGAAAATATGGCCAAATTAATAAACCTTCCCGAGGATTTTGTCATGGGTCCAATGGTGGCGATTGGCAAAGCGATCAAGGAACCATGGCCTAAACCCGGCCAACTCCCACTCGAAGAGCTGGTGTACGAAAATTCCTTCTAAGTACTGATTGTTCCAGGGCACCCCCACCCAAGAGTCGGACCACTTCTATACAGGCACTTAGACCGACAATCAGCTTAAGTGATTGTTATTTATTTTCTACTTTTTCACTAGCTGAGCTAAAATCACCACCCATATTTGCATGTTCAAATAGTGGGGTATGTATTAGATGCATCCCGAAATCAAAAATTGACATAATCCCCAGAACCCCATTTTCAATTTTCATATCAAATAGATGTCCCCCTCTGGTATGCTGGTCATTGATAAAATGAAAATGAAACCCCGGGACATTTATAGTTTTCATATATTCTGGAAACCAGAAGCCTACGATCGTCCCCCTGGTATCGTTTAGGGCATATGTATTTTGGACCTTGGAAATAGTTTCACTCAAGGGTCTGTGCCCTTCCGGCTGCGGGTGCTCTGAACGCAAGTCCAATTTATTGAAATACCCCGAGATGGACAGGGCGTATATGATATTATCTGATTCGAATTTGCTGTGTATATATTCATGTAATAAGGCTATATCATCGAAAGACCCGATATCGTATCTCAACTCTTCTTGATAATTAGCGACAACGGCAAACGGCGATTTCATCTCTGCCCTAACCGGATGGGCATTGCCATTTGCATCTATTCTATAGAAGTTGTCATCTAAGGCTATCATCTCGCCGTTGACTGCATCAAAAGTCCCCAGGCCAAAATCGCCATAATTGGTTAGATCCGCAAAAGAGAGATCCCCTTCATATACGCCAGCCAATAAAGAATTTATTGTTCCAACTTGATAGAGCATTTTATTGGTTTTTGCAGCCCTACTTTTCATCTCCATGCCTTTCTTTGGTACCCGTCCAAAACCGCATTTCACACTATTTATATCGATTTATTCAACAGTGGTCAATGAGAGATGATCAGATAGATGGAGTGGTGTTTGAATAAGTTTCCGCTGGCTGAAGGGAGTTGGACAGAGGGCGATTTAAGACCTATAATTTCACCTAAATTCATAATAATCGAATCTCACAACCAATTCGTCAGGGTCTACAATGGAAAAAATACTCGAATACCAGGATGCCAGCCCCCTGCTCGACGATGTCGAAACACTGAGACGCCAGTTTGACGAAGACGGCTTTGCCTGTTTTCGCGGTCTGCTTCCTTCGGCTGCAGTGCTTGAACTGCGCCAGTTGGTTTTAGAAATTTTCGCCCACCGAGGCTGGCTTGCGCCCGGGACGGAGTTAATGGACGGCATCGTCGACGAATCGATTAACCAGACCGAGAGTTTTGCCAGCAACGGAGCCGATCAGGCGGCGTACCAAGCGGTTTACCGACTCGAGGAATTTCACCGCCTGGCGCATCATCCCGCTATCATGGACTTGTTCGAAAAACTTTTCGGCGAAACCGTTTTCGTCCACCCCCGCAATATTGCCCGACTGATGGCGCCGCACAAGGATGCGGTACCCACCCCGCCACACCAGGATTTCATCTATGTGCAGGGAACCAGAGCCACCTACACCTGCTGGTTCGCGCTGGGAGATTGTCCCCTGGACCTGGGTGGGCTCAGCGTTATGCGCTCCACCCACAAGGAAGATATTTTGCCGGTACGCGATGCCGAAGGAGCCGGAGGACGCACTGTGATCATAGACGACCTGTCCCGGGAATGGGTCGAAGGCGACCTGCAGACCGGAGACGTGGTGATCTTCCATAGCCAGACCGTGCATCGATCCCTGCCCAACCAAACGAATGATCGGATCCGCCTATCGTGCGACTACCGCTATCAGCCCCTATCTCTACCGGTCGAAAAAAAATCCCTCGAGCCGCACGTTGACCTGATGACCTGGGAAGAAGCCTATGCAGGATGGGCGACCGATGACCTGAAGTACTACTGGCGCGACCTGGATCTGGTGCAGACGGAGTTCGATATGGATCTATTGAAACAGCACGAAGATTAAGAGATATGATCCTTCTGGAGGGTGCAGGGTTTAGAAAGCCGACCCAGGTAATCCATTCTCCACTTTAAAACTGACCCCGGCGAAAGGCATAGCGCATCGCGCCGGTCAATAATTGTCGCTGTTCAGGGGTTACTCGCTCCAGCACTTCTTCCGGCGGATCGTAACGCTGCCAGGTTTGCATGAACGGCGCCGTATATCCATAAACAAGACTATAGCGCGGCGAAGTTCCGGCTTTGAGGATAGGACCAGCATGGATCAGCGTTTCACTCAAAACCAGGAGATCCCCTGCTCCCGTCTCGAGCTGACAAACCAGCGTATCATCCATAAATTCGCGTAAGGCCGGTGTAGGCAGATCCATGCGGTGACTACCAGGTATGACCCAGGTACCTTCACCCGGACCGTTATCGGTCAGGTATATAAACGCTTTAGTGAATAGACAGTGGTAATGACCGCCGGACTCGAAACTACCGAAATTCGGGGCAATCCCGCGATGCCATTGCTGGTCCTGGACCCCTATCGCAGCATTCGCCACCTCCGCCTCCGGATCCGGATAGTTGATTAAAAACTGGTGCTCTTCCAAGCGCACCGGACCTCCAACCGCATCCTCGATGACCGGCAAGACCTTTGGATCCATAGCGGTTTCCAGCAGATGGGGGTGGTACCAGGCACAACGGGACAGCACATTCAAAGTCGGTTGTTTCGGATAACCTTCATGCTTGTAATCGCAGGAATCATCAGCGTCCATCTGATCGGCCAACTCGATCAGGCGCTGGGATTCTTCCGCACTGAATACGCGTTTCAGCAGTACGTAGCCGTTGACATCATAGAAGTAGCGCTCTGCTGGCGTCAAACGAGCCATCTCACCGTCTTTCGTCTGTGTCTCTGCCATATATCGCTCCTCTCAGCCAACTAGCCTAGTGCAACTATAGAGAAAAACTCACAGCACTGCGAGATCCGGTTACCGCATACTCTGAACTAATGGCGCAGGCGAAACAACCCGGAACAAAGGTCTTGGAGCGAAACACTCACCCCCCCTTTACGGGTGCTGCCAGATGGGCGACGCAGTCTCCGGCCTCCACTCTGCCCGGGTGGCGTTTGCAGACCACCGTACCCGCACCGCGAAAAGGGACGGGCACGGGGGGACGGGCCGGATTTTCCGGAAAGAGTACCTGACCACACAGATCGCCGGCACGCACCGCATCACCCAACTCAGTAGCCGGATCAAATACACCCGGTTCCGGTGCATAGACATAGGCATCGGAACCGAAAATCTGGAGAATCTCAGGGGTCTCGAGTTCCTCTGGCAGCACACCCTTGACCCCCAGAGCAGCCAGCAGGCGGTCAACCGCCTGCTGCACCAGTTGCACCCCGGACCGCGAGACACTGCCCATCCCACCGTATTCCCCACCCAGAGAAATCACGCCCTGTCGGATCGCAGCATCGGGCAGGCCGCCCTTATTAAAGCGGTTTTCGAAAACCATCACGTGGGGCACGCCCAGTTTCGAAACCAAATCAAGGCTCCTGCGCCTGTGTTCTGAGCTCGCGTCTGGACCGAAGTGGGTACTGGCATGCGGTCGGTACTCCAGCGAGGCCCCGCCGCCGTGAAAATCGGCTACCACCTCAACACGCGAGAGCAGATGCTTCTCGACGTAGTCCGCAATTTTCCACGTCGGTCCGCCCTCGGGATCGCCCGGGAAAACCCGGTTCAGATTACCATCATCCAGCGGACTGACCCGAGTTGCCGCCAGCACCGCGGGTAGATTAAGCGCCGGGATAATGATGAGCCCCCCGCGAATCTCATCGGGCTCCAGCTCCTGGATCAAGCGAGTCAGAACCACCTGGCCCTCGTACTCATCGCCGTGATTGCCGGCACTCAGCAGTACCTGTGGACCGGAGCCATTGCGAATGACGGCAGCTGGAATTGGCAACACTCCGTAGGCGCTGCGAGTAACTGAATGCGGCACCTGCAGCCAGCCGATTTGCTTGCCCTCTTGGTCAAAGTCAAGAGTAGAGATTATTTGCGTCATCGATTTTCCTACTGAATTTCCAAGGCATTTTGTCGATAGCTGATCTTATCCAGGTTATACACCCGAGTGATTTCTACTCAATTGGCGGTGTCTACGGTACTTCGAACCACGATAGGCCAATATCCCGACCCATATCCGAGATCGAGTCGCCACCACGAACTTAGCATTTCTTTTCCATATATAACGATTGTAATATATCCGCCCCTCACAAGTTTGTCATTCCATTTTTAGATCTCCATTAATTTCGCCAGGTCGCTACTGGAATCGGCAGAAGTATAACTATGGATTACATGGAACTAAGCGATGAACAGCGCAGCTTCTTCGGAGCCAACGGCTATCTGATCGTCCCCGAGGCGCTCTGCTCCGAAACAGTCGCCGAGGTCACTGCAGCCGCTGACGAAATTATGGACAACTACCAGTACGAAGGCTACTACTAGCACTGCCGCAACGGCCTGATGCAATCGCCAGCCCTCGCGCGACTGGCCACCGACTCGCCCACCATCTTCATCCGCTCCGATCCATCGCCTGGCCCCGCGTTCAATAGACGGTCTGCACCAACCGGCAAAGAGCCTGGCTGCGCGCATCGCTTTCGATCCCGATCCGCATTATATAGTGGCCGGGCGGCACCAGCCTGCCGAATTGGTCTCGTCCATCCCAGAACAATTCCTGGTCACCTGCCCGCACCTCTGCCGCAATACGCCGTATTCTTCGCCCGGCAAGGTCGAAAAAATCCAGATTAAGCGATCTCGGTTCCAGCACGTTGATAAGAGCCAGCTTTATAACCAGGCGATCGCCGATGCCATCCCCATTCGGCGTCAGGACCTTCGGCTGCACTGAGAAATCGGCAAAGAGCGCCCCCTCCTGAGGCAACTCGACAACATTGGTATTGCTCTCAACCAGCGGATTGGCATCGCCGGACTCAACCTGCTGACGCACATCTGGATCGAGATCGCTATTTGTGATAAATAAATCAAAACGGGTGGCCTGGAGGAAAATAGCGGCCTCGAAGCGTATCTCAAGCAGTTCGTCGCTCTGCACTCGGCGCTGCAAATGCAAGTCGAAGCCCAAGCTGTCGCTTTGTGTCTTTACCTCAATCGGCACACCACCGACAAGGATCTCGTTAAAATGCAGTGGCGTTGAAGCTTCGATATCCACCCGGTCGAAACCCTGGCGAGTAGAGGAAGCCCGTAACCAGTAGGAAAAAATCACCCTGGCCCCCGGCTCGGCTTGGTGGGGATAGATCTCGGCCACGACCCGATCGGCAATCGGGTCTGCGAAATCCAAACTGACCCAATCCAGAGAGGGTGCCCGCTGCGGAGAGTCGCTTATCAGACGGGCTTCGAGTTGGACAAAACGCCTTAGAGAGGGAGAGAGAAAAGGCCCGCCCGAGGAAGCATAGATATTACTCCAGGGGCTCCAGTCGCCACCAGGTGTCAATGTGGTGTCGATAGGACCCCGGAACGAGGGAATGAGCTTATCCCATCTCTTCGCTGTGACTTCTTTTTGATTCTTATCGTAGAAGATCAGATTCTCTTCGAGTTCGTTGCCAGAACGGCTCCGCAACTCGAACCTGGTGTCCGGCGGCACATCGGCCGCCCAACGCAGCGCGTGTACGTTCTTCGCACCTTCAAGAGCGAGGATCGGCGATCGGAAGCGCACCTCGCGCGGAAACCCCTCCCCAAAGACCATGATCTCGGATGTCTGACCATTGGAGGAACAACCGCGCGCCAATTCTTGCCCGAACTCATCGCCACAATGGGCGTCCCAAGCCTTGAAACGAATGCGGACGAAACGGACTGGAATCGGTCCGAAGTGATGTGCAACCATCCCCTGATTTCTGATCGCTCGCGGCAGCACACCGGAAAAATGCCTGGTCCAGCGCAGCGACCCGTCCGAGGCTATCCCGCCATCCGAAGTCAACATCTCCTGGTAGTTAATATTGAAACCCCTGCCGCGATCGATCACGCCAATATGGTGGATCTGGTCGACCCAGTAGGTAGCACCCAGGTCGAGCGTGATCCAAGCCCAGACGTCTTCGGGGGCACGCGTATCTCGACCGGTGATCCAGTAGGTGTTGACTCGGCCATCTATCAACCTCATCGCATTACCCAGCGTCGCCGTGACGGTGTTGGTTTGGCTGGTGCCCACAATGATCTCGACAGCGCCGCCTTTCTCACGCAGGTTCGAGACCAGATTGTCACCCAAAGCTTCCACTGCAATTTCAACCAGGCGCGAATCGGCACTCGCCTTTAGCGCTTCGAAACGCAGAAACTGGATCGGGGTTGGCGGTATAGCAGGAATGGCAAACTCAACTAGATGTGCATCATTTTGCCCGAAGCGCCGGACAATCCGGTAGGTCAGGCTGCCTGGCACCGGGACCCTGGCTTCATCGCGGAACTGCTCACCTGTAGATAATAGTAGGTCGAAGATTTCGAAAGGCGGAGCCTCTGCGGCGAAAACCAGCGACACGGCACTGGCTGGGACCCCGCGGCCGAGGTCGACTTCGATCCAACCCCGCTCTGCGAGTTCTCCCGGGGCGGGACCCCAGCCTGTCGCGGGGTCACCATCGAATACCAAGGGGGCGTTGTTGGGGTTGGAACCGACACCGCGAATACCACCGCCATAATCTCCCACCCGTAGTGCGGCGTTGATGTTTTTGCGGACCGGCAGCGGACGGATGACTCCTTCGGGTGTCAGCTCGACAATGCCAAGTGGCAGAGACCACTTCCCCCACTCGCTGGCTTCGTCAAAGCGCAGCTCTTCTGCATCGAGTGAAAGAGCAGCAATCCACACGAGAGTGGCAGCGCACAGGCACTTGGCTTTCAGGCCTAAACTTTTCCTTTTACGGACAGCGGTATGCATCCCCAGACTCGTCCAATCCTGCGATCCTAATATTGGAGAGGGCGCTAAGTAGGTCATCGGGATCGTCCGGACTCAATACATCCAAAATAGGCCGCTCCGTTGTTATTATTTTTTTCGAACCGCTCACTCCGAATAGACGGTTTCGCGGATGCCCTTGAGATAACCGACCGCGAAGAGGCGGGCCATGCCGTGCTCATCGGCGTACTCATCGTCGCCCATCTTGGGGTAATGGTCTGGGCGCAGCACACCCTCGTAGCCTATATCGCGATAGGCACGCATGCACTCGACGAGATCGGTCTGGCCGTCGTCGTGAAAGGCCTCGCTAAAATTATCCGGAGTGCCGCGCACGTCGCGGAAGTGTACGAAGTGAATCTTGCCTTGTCCGCCAAATTGACGGATGGCAGCGGGCAAGTCGTCGGTCATCAGAGCGAAGTTGCCCTGGCAGAGGGCGATGCCGTTGGCTTCACTGGGCACCAGATCTACGAGGCGCTGGTAGTTATCCAGGTTGCTCATAATCCGGGCGACTCCCCGGATGGGCGAGAGCGGCGGATCATCGGGATGCATGGCCATCTTCACACCGGCCTCTTCGGCAATCGGCACCGTGCGCTCGAGAAAGTAGCGCAGATTTTCCCACTGCTCGTCCTCAGAGACGATGCCGTGCTCGGTAAGGGGCTCGTCCTTTAGTTGAGCATGGTCGAAGCCGCTGACCCGGGCCCCGGCCCGAGTCGGGATATCGAACGAGGTCCGCATCACGCCAAGTATCGGCATCCACATACTGCACCAGACTGGAATACCCAATTCACCCATATTCCGCAACATCGCGCAAACCACTTCGATCTCCTCGTCCCGCCCAGGCAGGCCCAGCTTGATCTTTTCCATATTCGGGCGCCCCTCCCAAACAGCCAGCTCGAGACCGCATTTTTCATACGCTTCCATTGCGCCCCTCAGTGAAGCCAAACTCCAGGGCTGATCTTCGGCTGCGGCTCCGGGTATGGCCTCCAGTCCTCCGTGACACACGGCATAATCGACACCGCACTGGCGCATCATCGTCATCGACAGACTGGGCTCGGGCGGGAGACATATAGCAATTTTTATCATTGGAATTGCTCCATTTATTGCGATTGGGAATAGTGTGCCAGGGACGCAGTATTTTGAATTAACGGAATCGAGAGCCGAGAATCAACCGCCCCGCTTCCAATGATTCTACACAGCATCCCAACGCTGACAAAGGCTGGATAATTGGGTATGTTCATATGGATTGTCGCAAACCCGAAAAGAAGGAGACCATGGTGTTCGAGACGAGACTTTTGAGCTCGCTGAGCAAGGTATTTGCCGATGAAGAGCTGGCGGACCCAGCCGTTGCGAAGAGTTCCTGCTTGCGCGGCGAAGTGTTTTCGTTTCAGGTGGCGTACCGGTCACCCGTTTCAGTCAAAGGGATCGAGGTCGAGGTCGAATCTTCTCTGCAGCGCTATATCGACGTGCGGGTGGTGGGGCTGGTTCCGGCCGAATTCTTGGGAGCGCACTTCGACGACGATGTACTACGGACAACACCGGGACTCTATCCCGACCCACTCTACAAACTGGAAACCAGGATCGACGCGTTTCCAGGGCAATGGCGGGCGCTATGGGTACGGGTGCGAATACCTCCCCGAAGAGTACAAGGTCGGCACCCGATTGCGATTCGACTCTATCACGGCGGCCAACTCCTCGGCAGTGAGCGCTTTGTACTGGAGGTCATCCCCAAAGCGCTGCCGACACAAAGGCTCATTCATACCAGCTGGTTCCACACCGATTGCGTCGCCACTTACTACGGCGATGCAGCCTGGAGTCCGGGACATTGGCGGCGACTCGAAGAGTTCGTACATAGCGCCGTCGACCACGGAATCAACCTGCTGCTGACACCGCTCTTTACACCGCCTCTGGACACACAAGTCGGCGGCGAACGCCCCACGGTACAACTGGTGCAGGTCAAAAAGGATGGGGACCACTACTCCTTCGACTTCAGCCGCCTCGACCGCTGGGTCCGGATGGCCGACCGCTGCGGGGTGCGCTTTTTCGAAATGGCCCATCTCTTCACCCAATGGGGAGCGGCCCATTGCCCCAAAATCGTCGCCACAGAAAACGGATGTGAGCGCAAGATCTTCGGCTGGAAGGACCGCGCTGCTGGCGCGAAGTACTGCAACTTTCTCGACCAGTTTTTGCCACAGCTGGTGCGCCATCTCAAAAAGCGCGGCATCGACAAGCGCTGCTATTTCCACGTCTCGGACGAGCCACATATCGACCATCTTGAGGCCTTCGGCCAGGCGGCGGCCATGGTCCACGGACATCTCGAGGGCTTCCCCTTCATCGACGCCC
>CAZFMY010000124.1:0-17801 GCA_964520345.1 uncultured Gemmatimonadaceae bacterium
TTAAGCACCAGTGGCGCGGGTGCGGATCTGGTCGAGGCCGACTGCGAGCAGGAGTACTGCACCGCGCGTCACGTCTTGCCAGAAGCTGGATACGTCCATCAGCGTCAGACCATTGTTGAGGGTTCCCAGCAGCAACACCGCTAATAAAGTGCCCCAGATTGTGCCGCGCCCGCCGAAGAGGCTGGTGCCGCCGAGAATGACGGCGGCGATTACTGTGAGCAGGTGCTGGCCGGCTGCATCGGGTGCCGCCGCGTAGAGCATCGCTGCCAGGATCAAGCCGCTGGCGGCCCCGCTGACACCGGAGAGGGTATAGAGGGTCATCAAGGTTCGCTCGACCGGCACACCGACCAGACGGCTGGCTTCGGGGTTGCTGCCTGCAGCATAGACGAAGCGACCGAAACGAGTCCGGGCCAGGACCCAGCCCAGCGCGATGTAGACCAGTAGCATCAGGATCAACGGTACCGGCAGTCCCAGCAGGCGGCCGCTGCCGATCCAGTTGAAACCAGGTTCCATCAGTGGCTTGGTCAGGCCGCCGGTCATCACCAGTGCCAGACCTCCTATGACGCTCATGGTGCCCATGGTGGCGATGAGCGGGTTGAGTCCGAGGCGAACGGCGAGCAGGCCGTTGAGCGCGCCGATGGCTGCACCCAGGGCCAGGGCGATGAGACAGGCGACGGCGATGTCGATACCTGCGGCGTGGAGCAATGCTACGACGACGCCGGAGAGTCCGGCAACGGCTGCCACCGAGAGATCCAGGCCGCCGGCGATGATCAGCGGGGTTTGCAGGGCGCACATCAAGCCGATAAAGGCCATATTGGCACCGATACTCATCATATTGTCGAAGGACAGAAACCAAGGGGAGAGCGTGCTGAAAAGCACGGCGACGAAGAGGTAGAACGCCAGCAAAAGCGCGACGCCCGAACCTGGACGGTTGAGCAGGCTAAGCATATTTATATATGGTTTTCCTGGTGAGTGAGGGACGCGCCGAGCAACTCCGCTGGCGAGCTGCCTCCTTTGAAATGGCTGGCGACCCGGCCGCGATCTAGCACTAGTGATCGATCGCAGACGCCGGCCACTTCCTCGGCATCGGAAGAGACCAGGAGCACGGCCAGACCTTGCTCGGTCCATTGCCTGAGTGCCAGATAGAGTTCTTGGCGTGCGCCGAGGTCGACGCCGCGAGTTGGTTCCTCGAGGATCAGTACTGATAGGCCCTCGACCAGCCAGCGCGCAAAGCAGACTTTTTGTTGATTGCCGCCCGAGAGCAGCCGCAGCGGTTGGTCTCGGTGAAGGGCGCGGATACTCAGACGGTCGATCCAGTGTTGTACGTGGTCGTTTTCGCGTTGTTTGGCCAGTGTGGCGAAATGCGCGAAGCGGTCGATAAAAGGCAAGGTGATATTGGCGGCGACACTCAGGTCGGGGACAATGCCCTCGCGCTGGCGTTCGGCGGCGACGAAGCCCAGCCCCGAGTCGCGGCCCTGCCGGGGATCTCTTGGCAGATACGGAGCGCCGTTAAGTGTTATACGGGAGTTGGGGAGAGGACCGAGAGCGCCATATACGGCCCGGCCAATCTGGTCGATGCCCGAGCCGAGCAAACCAAATACTCCGAGTATTTCGCCGTAGTGGATCGAAAAGGATATGTCGTTCAACGCGCCGGGAAAGCTCAGGCTCGCCACGTCGAGTACGACCTCGTCAGAGCTTGCGCTGAGCGGCGGATAGAGTTGGTCGACAGTCGTGCCGAGCATCGCGTCGAGGACCGCTTCGCGAGAGGCGGCGGTGGTGTCAAAGTGGCCGGCATTAACTCCGTCTCTGAGCACGGCGATGCGATCGGCGATGGCGAAGACTTCGTCGAGGTAGTGCGAAATGTAGATGACGCCGATTTGTTGCGCTTTGAGTTTTGCGATGGCGTCAAAGAGCAATTGCACTTCGCGCTCGGCGAGGGCGGCGGTGGGTTCGTCCATGACGATGACCCGGGCTTGGCCGGCGAGGGCGCGAGCGATCTCGACCAGGCGTTTGTGCGGTGAGGAGAGCTGGTGCAGCGGTTGGTTGGGATCGAGGTCGCACCCCAGCCGATCGAGTAGCTCTCGGGCTTTTGCGTTAAGTGTTGCACGGTCGACTTCCCGGCCGCGCCAGGTGCGCTTGAGCGGCAGGTCGGCAATGAGAATATTCTCGGCGACGCTGAGGTCGGGCAGGATTGAAACTTCCTGAGGTAAAAAGCGCACGCCGTGGGCGATGGCTTCTTCGGGTCGGGTGAAGTGCACTGCCTGTCCGTCGAGTTGGATGCTGCCAGAGTCGCGGCGATAGATACCGCAGAGGATCTTCATCAGGGTGGATTTGCCCGCTCCGTTTGCCCCTAGAAGCGCCAGTACCTCGCCGGCATCTAGCCGCAGGTCGGCGTCGTGCAGGACCTGAGCTGTGCCGAAAGATTTGCCGATGCTCCCCATGGTGAGGAGCGGTGTGGCGTTGCTCATTTTAATGGTCGGGAATCAGCTGTTCGTATCCAGCGAGTTCGGGTTTGCCCTTCAACGAAGCCAGGTGTTGGACGTAGGCTTTTTGCGGGAAGATATACTCGAAACCTGGGGCACCTTCACATGGATAGTCGGGGTAGTACTGGCAGATGTTGGCCGGGGTGACCATCACGTGGTCTACCGAGACCGCTGGTGGTACCTCGCGACCGGCCAGGTGCATAAGGCAGAGGGGGATCAGGTAGTTGCCATAGCGTTCGGGGAAATAGGCAACCGAGGCGACGAAGTTTTCTTCGGCGACCATGGTTTCCAATTCGTCGGCGCCTTTGCCGACGACCAGTGCATCGTCGCCGCGGCCTTTTTGCTGGACCGCGCGCAACATCCCGGAGACCGACTGGTCGTTGATGGCGGTGAGCAGAATCGGTGCGCCTGCAGGAATGCGGCCGAGCGCATTGCTCATCTGCTGGAAGGAGTACTGCAAGGTATTCTTGGTGTCGATGCGGATAATGCGCTCGGGGGGAAACCCGGGCAGCGAGGCCAGGAAGCCGGCGATCTGGCCTTCGGTGCGCATGGCGGGGATCGCACCTGATTGCGGTAGTTCACCGATGACGAAATAGGCTTCCGCAAGAGCACGCGGACCGAAGCGGGCGCTGGCCGCCTGGGCCAGATAGGAACCACCCATAAAACCCGAGCGCGGGTTGTTGGCGCCGAAATAGGTAGCCCCAGACATCGGTATATCGATGGCCACTACGCCGATCTGGGAACGGTTGAAGTGTTGCATGATCGCCGGACCGAAGTTGACGTCGGTTTGAAATTCGATCGCAAAGTCGATACGGCGGCGGGCGAAACTCTCTGCGTTGGCCAGCGCGGTGGGGCCGTCGAGTCGGTTGTCGGCGATCAGCATTTCGATGCCGGCCGCTGCCGCGTTGCGCTCAATACTCTTTTCGACTTTTATCCCGAAGCTGATATCGCGTTGCAAGTTGGCAAAGCCGAAGACCAGCCCCTCGCCGTTTTTCGGCGGTGTTTTTTCGGCGGCTTCGGCGGCCATTGCCTGCAATACTTCAGGGGCGAGCATCAATCCATCGTAGGTTGCCGGGTTGAAACCATGGAAATCGGCTGCGCTAGACGGGGTGGGGATGAGGAGAAGCGCTAAGGTTATCAGAATGCGGCGGACAAGGGTCATCGCATATCCTCGTGGTTGAAGATGGACTGAAAATATACTGTCCAGCGAAGGCTTGTTCAAATCGAATACAGGATTCCAGGGGTGTTAGGCAGTGCAAAGTAAGGATTTGCCGCAACCCTTCTCCACACCGTTATATGATGTTATCTTAGCGGGGTATTGGATGGTGTACGTTGCCGATGCAATGAATGGTCGCAGCGAATTCTTCCGTACATTATTGGAGTCCAGTCCTCGGGCCGCTCTAAGGGATAGTTTTGTCCAAATTTCCGATTTTTCAGCGGTTAACCCGAGCATCGGCCGAGTTTTGAGTTTCAATTGAGAAGGTGCGAATATGGAGTCTCGATCTAAGATACTGATTGCCTGCGACCGCCACGTGCGCGAGAATTACTTAGCTGCTGCCGATATCGAGCGGCTCGAGGGTTTCGCCGATTGGGATTGGTTTGAATGCGAGGGAGGGGGGATTTACGATACGAACGAGAGTCCGGAGACGGCCAACGCATTGGCTGAACGGCTGAACGGTTATGCCGGGTTGGTTGTCTGTCACGGTTGTCCGACTATCGATGCTGCGGTTTTGGATCGATCTTCCGGGCTGAAGATCATCGGTGAGTTGGAAGGGGATCGCTTCGCCAGTCGAATCGATGTGGAGGCGGCCTGGGAGCGGGGAATTATAACCGTGGATACGACCAACGGGTCGTCGTATCCAGTATCGGAATGGGCGCTGGCGCTGATTATGATTTCACTGCGCAACGCCGGTCATCACTTTCGCCGCATTCTGGCTGGCGACTACAGCCCTTCGCCGCACGACGAATTCGGTTTTGTTCACGGTGATCTGACCGGTAAGAGGATCGGTTTGATCGGCT
Source organism: uncultured Gemmatimonadaceae bacterium (assembly GCA_964520345.1). GTDB lineage: Bacteria > Latescibacterota > UBA2968 > UBA8231 > UBA8231. The sequence goes on from CAZFMY010000124.1 coordinate 4,503, forward strand.
GTGGCCATATCGGTAGGCGGTTGATCCAGTTTTTGCGGCCCTTCGAGACGGAGATCTGGGTATATGATCCCTACGTGGCCAAAGAGATGGCCGATGTGGTCGGTTTTTTGAAAACCTCGCTGGACAATGTGCTCTCGCACTGCGATGCCATCGTCAGTTTGGTGCCGCACACGCCGCGCACCGAGGGCATGATCGGCCAGCGCGAACTGGATCTGATTCGGTCGGGCTCGGTGCTGGTCAACGTCTCGCGGGGGAAAGTGATCGATTCCGCCGCCTTGGTGGCACGGCTCAAGCGGGGTGATATCGTCGCTGGTTTGGATGTCTACGATCCGGATGTCTACGAGGAAGGTGCCTATGGCGATGGCGAGATCACCAGGTTGGATAATGTCTTCCTGAGTCCGCATATTGCCGGGGTGACGGCGCAGAGCTACCCGCGTTTTTTCAAGCTGATGGTCGATGAACTCGACCGCTTCGTGCACGGGCACGAAACGCTTTTCGATTTAACGCCACAGTCGATCGCCAATCGCCGGGGTGGCGATGTGGACGCAGAGTGATAGATATCTATTAGAGAATCTCAGGTAAAGGAGTTATTGTGGAAAAAGTGAAGATGGCTTTGATCGGATGCGGTGGGATGGGCACTCGGCATCTGTACGGATTGCGGGAGTTGGTGGACTCGCCCTTTGCCAATATAGAGTTGGTGGCGCTCTGCGATATACGGCGCGAGAATGTCGAAATGGCAGCGGCGACGGTCGAGGGGTTATTAGGTTTCCGACCGGCGACGTTTACCGACTTGGAGGAGATGGTCAACGCGATACCCGACCTGGGGATGGTCGATGTGGTGACGGATCCTTCGGTGCATCATACCGTCGTCTGTCAGGCTCTGGATTTGGGATTGCATGTGCTGGTCGAAAAGCCGTTGGCGATCACGGTCAGGGCCTGTCGGCAGATGATCGAAGCGGCGGAGCGCAACGGACGGCTTTTGTCCGTGGCGGAGAATTATCGCCGCGATCCTTCGGCGCGCTTGGTGCGTCATATGCTCGATTCCGGTGTGATCGGCACGCCCTATATGGGACTTTTCCACTCGTTGAGCCCTGGTCGGCGGATTTTTATTACACCCTGGCGACACCTGATCGACAAGGGTGGACCATTGATTGATATGGGCGTGCACTTTACCGATCTGATTCGCTACCAGCTTGGTGATATCAAAGAAGTCTACGGCGATGCGCGGTTGATCGAGCCGGTGCGGATCAAGCCCGATGCCATTGGCGATAAGTACGAATTTTACCAGCAACGCCACAAATCTATGGACCAGGAAGTGCCGGCCACAGCCGAGGATTCTTCGTTGGCGGTGTTCAAGATGGAGAGCGGTGCAACGGTCAGCTGGATCGTCAACGTCGGTGGTCACGGGGCCGCCGGGGCGCAGTTGATTCTGGGAGAAAAGGGGTGTATAGAGGGCTATGGGAACCGTGGCTCGAGTACGCGTTTGAAAGTGGCCGGAGCAGAGGATCTAGAATATGCCCAGCTTTTGGCTCAATATCAGGATCTAGCGCTCGAGCCTCTGGCGCAGCATTTCTTTCCCGAACGCTCATCGGTGGGCGACGAGGCCGTCGACTGGAAAATCATCGCCCTCGAGCAGTACGAGCTGGCCGAGGCGATACTCAATGGCAGGGCGCTTGAAGTCGATGGCGAGGAAGGGCTCAAAGACGTTGCCGCAGTCTATGCGATTTGCGAATCGGCTCGGGCGGGCCGCACCGTGACGATGCAGGAGGTCGAAAGGGCCGAGGTCTACGCCTATCAGGCGGAGATCGATACGGCGCTGGGTATCGACTGAGGTCTTCCTCGCGCATGGACCGCACCCGCGCCGAGCGCAGAGAGCGATGGTGCGATGCCAGCTGCGGTAAAGCAACTATAATGGCGCTAATCGTCTGGTTGCTGGCGCTGACAATGATCGGATCTGGCCTCAAAGGCGCCGGCAGTGTACCTGCCGAGGGGTGTACAGGGTGGTTGTCGGTTGGAATCCGAGCCCCGGTTCTCCTTCCAAGCGCGGCGGGTTAATCGTTTTGTGGTGAGAGCTCATGGTTCCAGTAGCACCTCCAAGCGAGAAAGAAGCGCACGAGGTCGATAGCGAGGAACTCACCCGGCTCATTCCACGTTACCACGTGGTGCTGCTCGATGACGAAGACCACACCTATGAATACGTGGTCGAAATGCTGATGGGCCTCTTCCGCCACGCGCGGGAGACGGCATGGAAAATGGCCTGGGAGGTCGATCATCGAGGTCGGTCGAATGTTTTTACGACCAACAAGGAACAGGCCGAACACAAACGGAGCCAGATCCAGAGCTACGGTGCCGATTGGCGGTTGGCTCAGAGCAAGGGATCGATGTCGGCGATCGTAGAGCAGGCAGACTAGATAGGAGATACTATGTTGACCAAACGAGGTTGTCTTGCACGGCAGGAGCGCTTGTGTGCGAGGCTTTCCGAGTTGCAGATAGACGCAGTGGCGTTGAACCACCCCAAAGAGATCTACTACTTTACCGATATCATTATTCCCGAAGAATTTCCCGGTCAGCCGGCGCTCTTCTGGCTCGGTGCCGACGGGCGGTCCTTGCTCATGGCGCATACCGACCAGGGCGAACCATGTGTAGACCAGTGTTTTACGTACCAGGCCGATATCGGCGGCACTCTTACTCCCGATTTGCGTGAAGTGTTGAGTATGCTGATGGCCAAAACACTGCGGGACCAGGGGCTGCAAGCGAGTCGTCTGGGCTGGCAGAGCGAGTTTCTGCCCCGGCGTATGGGGTTGGCCGTTGAACAGGGATTGGGGCAGTCGCCGGAATGGGTCGCCGTCGATGGCGTCCTCAGCGGGATGCAGGAGGTCAAAGATCCCGATGAGATCGAACTCTTGCGCCGGGCAGTACAAGTGGATCTGGCGGCTTATGCGGCGGCGGAGCAAGCTATCGCTCCCGGCGTCAGTGAGCTCGAAGTTCTGGCTGCGGCGCAGCGGGCGGCGCATCTTGCGGCGGGTGAGAAGATCTTTCACGACGGTGATTACCAATGTGGTCAGATGGGTGGTTTTGCCCGCGACCGTCGAATCGAAGAGGGCGAGCTCTATGTCATCGATGCCTGGTCGGTTTATCGAGGGTATTGGGCGGATCTGTGCCGGACTTTTGCGGTGGGCGAACCGAGCGAAATTCAGCACTCGATTTTTGCGCATATCAAGGGCTTTCACGATCGGGTTGGCGAGTACCTTCAGCCGGGCAAGGATGGCAGTGAATGCGCAGTGGCGATGGACGCCTATATTCGCGAGCATCCGAAATTGGCTGATGTCGGACTGGTCCACCACGCGGGACACAACGTTGGGATGAGGGCGCACCAGATGCCCGATCTCAACAAAGAACGCGGCGGTATATTGCAGGTGGGCAATGTGGTTTCGGTCGAGCCGGGGGCTTATATCCCGGAAATGCGGGCGGGGGTGCGTTTGGAAAATATGTATTTGATAACGGCGGATGGATTGGAGAATCTCTCGCCGTATCCGATGGAATTGGGCGTGCACGGTTAACGGGATGGGCAATATGCTGGAGTTTGCCGAAGATCTGGCTCGCCGCGCAGGTGCGTTGATCGCTGCCGAGCGCGAGGGACAGATGCTTGATTTGAGCTATAAAGATGGGGCCGAGCTCCTGACCTCGGCCGACCTGAAAGCGGATCGGCTCATCTGCGATGAGATCGAAAAGACCTTTCCCGAGCACCGCATTCTTTCCGAAGAGTCCTCGCCCGATCTGGTCGATCCGGTGGTTCTGCGCGGTCCTTTATGGGTTATAGATCCGATCGATGGCACCGTCAACTACGCGTACAACCAGCACCAGGTAGCGGTATCGATCGCCTATGCCGAAGGAGGGCGGATCCGGGCCGGAGTCGTGCACTGTCCTTTTCTCGACGAGACTTTTAGTGCGGAACGTGGCCGAGGTGCTCGACTCAATGAAGAGCCAATCCGAGTTGGGGCATGCCCGGAGCTGTCGCGGGCTCTGATCGGCACCGGTTTTCCCTATGAAGCGGAGGCCCGAGTGGCGCTGGTCGAGCGTTTGCGCCGGGTGCTTGGGAACTGTCGCGATATCCGCCGCGCCGGGTCGGCGGCAGTGGATCTCTGCTCGGTGGCGATGGGTCGGCTCGATGGTTTTTACGAGACGCTCAAGCCCTGGGATTTCGCGGCGGCGGCGTTGATCGCGCGCGAGGCGGGTGCGCGGATTGGCCATCTGGATCCACTAATTGGCGAGGCGCCGGAGGAGTTGTACGGCAAAGATCTGGTGGTGGCTTCGCCGGAAATCTACGAGGAGCTGGTTGCGCTTTTGCGTTAGCTCCAGTCTCTGAACGCGACGATTGCGATCGTCGTTCGCGCATGCTTCAAGTACAGAGTTCACCTGCCGCCTCTATCCGTGCAAGATCCGAATTCAGGAGAATACAACTATGAAAATTTCTGATATCAAAGCCTATCCTACCTGGGTTGGTGGACGCAATCAACTCATCGTCAAGGTCGAGACCGACGAGGGAATCTATGGCTGGGGCGAGTCGGGTCTCTCGGGACGAGAGTTGGCAGTGGTGGGAGCGGTTCGGCACTATCGAGAATTTCTGATTGGTCGGGATCCGCGCGAGATCGGCCGGCTCTGGCAGGAGATGTACCGCAGTCAGTATTTCGAAGGCGGGCGGGTATTGACGGCGGCAATCTCGGCCATTGATATCGCGTTGTACGATATTATGGGCAAAGCGCTCGGCGTACCGGTTTATCAGCTTCTGGGGGGTAAGCAGCGCGAGTTGATCCCCTGTTTTGCGACCACGGGGGCACCCGATTTAGAGACGCTGATCGAAAATTGCAAGCTGCTTTTGAACAAGGGGTGGAGCGTTATTCGCACTGGTCCCGCCCAGCGCGAGTCGTACGATGATGCCCGCCTCTTTGAGCCGCGCGAGACCATTGGCATTACCGCTTCCTGGCTCAGCGAGTTGCGTCAGGAGATTGGTCCCGATCCGATCCTGGGAATCGACTATCACCATCGGCTCACGGTGGCCGAGACGGCTTCGTTTTGCCAGAAGATGCCGCCGGGTACACTGGATTTTCTCGAGGAGCCGATCCGCGATGAGTGTCCGGAGGCTTACGAATCGCTGCGGACGATGACCGATGTGCCCTTTGCCATCGGCGAAGAGTTTGCCAGCAAGTGGCAGTTCCTGCCCTATCTAGAACGCGGCATTACGCAGTTTGTGCGGATCGATACTTGCAATGTCGGTGGATTGACCGAATCGATGAAGGTGGCGAGCCTGGCTGAGTCGCACTATCTCGATCTGATGCCGCATAACCCCCTGGGGCCGGTCTGCACGGCGGCGACGGTGCACCTGGCGGCGGCCGTGCCCAATTTCGCGTGGCTGGAACATCGAGTGACGCCGACGGAGGATGGGAAATTTATGGACGAAGATTTATTCCCTGTGCAGTGCGAGCTGGAGGGGTCGATGTTGAAAGTACCGGAGGGACCGGGCTTGGGGGTAGAATTTAATGAAGAGCTGGCACAGGAACAGGAATTCAAATTTTGGGAGGCGCCGCATTTGAAGCGGCGGGATGGGTCTTATACCAACTGGTAGATCGGTGGGAGTTTTGGGGCGCGGTGTGCGGGTTTGGTCCGGGTTTATAGGCCTATCCAGAGGAAGAACGGGCTTTTACCCGGCATAGACGTCATCCTGGGGTTGGTAGCCGAGGTAGCGACGGGTCGCGTCGATATTCCATCGCATACCCGCGTTGTCCGACATGCCGTGAACGGTTATGGATCCATCCGGCCAGGTGCTGGCGTCGGCTTCTATCGCGCGTTGAAAAAGCTGGCAGAAGTCGCGGTTGGAAAGCCACATCTGCTCGAACCACCGGTCGGTCTCGCTGCCGGCACTAGTACTTTGTTCGTGGAAGTGCGAGCCGGTGCCCGAGAGTGTCGCGGGCAGGTTGGCACCGGGTTGGCACCAGCCGATGCGCACGCAGGCGAAGGTCGTCTTTCCGCCGGCGCGCCGACCGAGGGCCCGGCAGAGCCGTTCGCCGGCCCATTTGTGGGTGGCGTAGATCGTGGCATCGGCATCATCGCTTCCGGTATGCCAGCGAGTACCCACCCCGGGCATGAGTTCGGGGTGCAGATCTGCTGGCCCCAGATTTGCGGATAGCGGCGGATCTTTGTAGCGGCCCATGACGTGGTTGGAAGTCGCGAATACAAAGCGCTCGGCCGTGGGGCTGTCGGCGGCAGCCTGGGCGGCGTGCAGGGTCATATCGAAAGAGAGATCGGCGTCGTCCCAGCTATCGTTGGGAAAAGGTGAGCGGTAGGCGAAGTGGACCACCGCTTCGACTTCGTCCAGGGGAGTGCGCCAGCGCTGATCGTCCCAATCGGCGAGATCGCATTCGATGAGGTCGAGCTCTAGAGGTCGACCTCCGGCGAGTCGGCGCAATTCCGCCTCTTGCCCTTCATCGGCCTTGCGGCTGTCTAGGCCGACTAGGCGAGGGCAGCCGCTCTGCGCTGCTAGATGGCAGATCAGTTTCCACCCCAAATTGCCCAGCGCTCCAGTAATGGCGACGCTGCGGGTTGGTTCGACCACAATTAAAAGGCCGGGATGAACTTGTGGCAGACCGGTGAGGGTAGTTCTACCTTGTGCCCGGTCGGCGTCAGTTTGCCGGTGTCGGCATCGACTGCGAAGGTGAAGATATCGTTGGAACTGCCGCCGCCGACGATCAGGTAGGTGCCGGTCGGATCGAGGCCGAAGTTGCGCGGACCCTGGCCGCCGGCGGAAACGATCTCGACACTCTCGAGCGAGCCATCTTCCTGTACCGCGTAGACGGCGATCGAGTCGTGGCCGCGATTGGAGCCGTAGACGAATTTGCCGTTGGGGTGGACGTGGATATCGGCGGTGTGGCTGACCTCTGCGTACCCTTCGGGCAGCGTCGAGATGGTTTGGCCTGCGGTGAGGGTGCCGGCTTCTTCGTCGAAGTCGAAGACGGTGATGGTATTGCCCATTTCGTTGATGACGTAGAGGTGCCCATTGTCGGGGTGGAAGTCGAGGTGGCGCGGACCCTGGCCAGGTTCGACGCGGCCGGGCTCTTGCTCGGTCAGCTTGCCGTTCTGGTGATCGATGGCGTAGACCTTGATCTGGTCGAGTCCGAGGTCGGGAGCAAGAGCGTATCGGTTGTTGGGCGAGACGAAAAACGAATGGGCGTGTGGCTCTTTTTGCCGGGCCGGATCCACCGAGGAGCCCTCGTGTTGGGAGAAATCGCTGGCCGGGCCTAACGAGCCGTCTTCATTGATGGGCAGCACTGCGACGCTGCCACCGCCGTAGTTGGCGACGAACGCGTGGCAGCCGGTGTGGTCGATGCTGATATGACAGGGGCCGGCGCCTACCGACGATTCGGTGTTGATATGGCTCAGGGCACCACTCTGCTGGTCGATGGCGAAGGCGGCGACGGCGCCGCCTGATTGGCCGTTGACTTCGCTGACCTCACCGATGGCGTAAAGATGACGGTGGTCGGGGGAGATGGCGAGAAAGGAGGGGTTGTCGATTCCGCCGATGCTGCTCTGGGCCGTCAGAGCACCGTTGCTCATGTCGAGCTGATGGACGTGGATGCCGTCCTGGGCTCCGCTGGCGTAAGAGCCGATGTAGACGAGGAAGTTGAGCATAGAATGGAGCTCCTTTTGTATGGATCCGTGCCGATAATTAACAGGCTTTAATGAGTACTCAATTTGTCGGATATGGGCAAGGCTTAGGGAGGGCTCGGGGTCCGGGCTCTGCCTGGAACCTATACAGTTGGGTGGCCTGCTGCCGCTAGTGTGCTTTGAGCTCGGTCGAGATCGTCCTGGCGTACGAAGAGGATATCGGTCTGGTAGGTGGAGAGTGAGAAGATGCTGATCCCGGCTCTGGCCAGCGGAGCGCTCAGGTTGGCGAGGACGCCGATCATGTCGAAGGGGAGCGGGCCCTGGACCTGAAGCCCACGCCAACCCGATTCAGCGATCGCATCGCGCGGGATATCGGCCTCGGGAACGACTAGTGAGAGTTCGTCGGCAGTGCGAGTGATGGAGAAAAACTCAGCCTCTATATCGGGTAGGGCGGCATCGGAGGGCAGGGTACAGACGGCGAAGGTTGGCGCTAGGAGACGCAGCGCAAGGGGCTTTGTCATTGGGTGTATTCGCTTTGGTGGTGGGACAGGGCTTTTGCCCGCGGGGGTCGGCTGACTATGATCCGACCTTTTGCCAATGGCGCATCAATTGGAAATAAGATATGGTGTGGTGAGTTGCCAGGCCAATCAGGGAATAGGCGATCGGGTCGGAGAAAATACATACTGATGAAAGAGTCCCCACTCGTCAGTGCACCGGCACTGGTGGACATGCGCTCCAGCGCGCGCGAGGAGTTCGAGCCAGTTCGGCACGTCGAGTTCGTAGACGTCGCGTTTATCGAGCGATGCAGAACCGGCTCGTTCGGGCTGATCGACGAGCCAGTGCAAGAGGATGGTTTCCAGTTTGCGTCGCAGATCCGGATTCCGTTCGGAGCTTTCCACTTCGGTGGCCAGGGCCATTGCCGCACGGTGGATATAGCTCCCGATCAGATTGTTGATCAGTGCTGGGTTTCCGGGCGGCAGATCGATTTCGGCATAGACATCGGCTTCATTGAGGATGCAGAGCCCGCGTCGGGCCCGGACGGCCTCCACGAAATCGCGGAGTACTTCGCATTTTCCGGGGCCGGTCAATTGGTGGGCCTGGCGTTCGGCGGTATCGCGACCGCCCAGATGGTGGAGTGTTAAGCTGCAGATTACGAGGTCCGCTGTGGGTACTCGGGCCTCTTCAACCGGTGCGATCACGGATTCGAACTCGATGCTTTCCGGCAGTGCTGAGGCCACCGCTTGATGCGCACCGGGATCGGGGTCGATCAGGGTGAGGCGCCCGCGCTGGTGACGGCGGAAAAAATCGCGCCAGAGCGCGCCGTTGCCGCCGCCGACTTCAACGATATGCCACTCTTCGAGTTTGGCTAGGATGGGGCGAACAACGTCCCTATTATGCCGGTAAAGGTCGCGCATCAGGTGGGTGGAAGTCCAGGCCGTATAGAGACTATCGGGGTTGAAGGCGGTATTCCACTCTTCATCGGTGCAGATGGGATAGTTGCGACGCAACCGACGCAGAGTCGGGAGTTGCTGTGCCGAGGGCAATTCGGCGATCTCGCCCAGAACCTGGCTCCAATTCACTTCTTCGACATGCCTTTGGTGTAGACCTTGCCCTGAATGATTTTGTGGGCTCGCTGGCCTTCCATCATTCTGAAACGAGCAAAGAGCTGACCGCAGTGCGGGCACTTGAGGTCGCCGTGGGTGCGGTCGTCGACAATGCGTTCTTCGAGGCATTTGACCAGTGCGCCGCGTCCGCCCTTGTGGTATTTATAGAGCAGGGTGCGGCAGGCGGCGCAGAAGATCGAGATGGTGCGTACATCCTTGCGGGCCATCAGCGTTCTTCGATTCTACCCGGACCGTCGTTGGTTTGTCGGGACGCGATGGTGTCGAAGGCCTCACCGGGGGCGATCGCCAGGACGATACCCGTGCCCGATTGCTGCTCCTGTTGCTTGGTCATAGGCCTCTTCCCTTTAAGCGTAAAACCAGTCGATGCCCGCGATCGCCGCCTGCAAAGACATCGCCGAGCGACCCAGCCGCCCGGGCGGATTGGGGTCTTCCATCGGCGAGGCCAGGTAGGTGATTAGCACCTTATCGCCCTTGATGAAGTTGCAGGCGATATTGGTGAACTCCCAGGCGGGATCGTCTTCGATGGTCTTGTGATTCTCCCAGCTGCGACCGCCGTCGCGTGAAAGGGCGCAGCTCAGCGGCGAGCGCCGTCCAAAATGATCGAAACTCGGGTCGTATTCGCTCTCGTTCCAGACCATCAGCAGATCGCCGGTCTGGGGGATCGCACTCAGGCAGGGCATGGACTCGCCACTTTTGAGGCCCGAAGTCTGGGCTCGGGACCAGGTCTGGCCCTGGTCTCGCGATTCGCTGAGAAAGACCGAGCCGAGCTGGGTGCGCAGGGCCATCAGCAAGCGGTCGTTGGGGGCGGGAGCGACGTGACCCTCCATGGCCCCGCGCAGCGGCAGATGGATCCACGATTCGCCCCCCTGCCAGGTTTGGCCCCGGTCATCACTGTAGAGGCACCCGGCCTGCTGGTTGTCTTCGGCCCCGCCCCAGATTGGCACCCGGCCTACCGGACGCAGAATCCGGCCTGAGGGGAGCTGGACCAAGGCATTGTTAGAGCTGTGGTAGGGTTGGCGTTGCCAGATTGGCTCAGGGGGGCTAAAGCTGGCGGCCTCGTCGTTGCTGCGGCACAGATAACCGGAGGAAAAGAGCGGTTGGCCCCATTCGAGCTCGAGATAGTGAAAGTAGGAGAACAGGATCTCGCCGTCGGATAACCGCAACAACGAGGGGTTGTAGACATTGACATCGCCGGGTTCGGGTTCGACGAGGACGCGGGTAGTACCCCAGTTTGCGCCGCCGTCTGACGATTCTTTGGCGACGATGCGGTTGGGGGCTTCGTCGTGGCCCTGAAGTGCGCCCCCGGCAAACTCCATATAGGCGACGAAGAGGCGTCCATCGGCTAGTTCGATCGCGCTGGCGGAATCGTTGCGTGGGTGGGCGTGGGTGGCGGGGGCGATCAGGGTGTAGCTCAGGTCGCGCATCAGTGCCTGTTGAACATGGTTTTTTCGACCAGGGCTATATAGTCGTCGGCATTCTTCATTGAGAGCCCCTGTGCGATCAGGGCCTGGCGGATCTGATCGTGCGATCGGCCTCTGGCCAACTCGTCGAAGACCTGGCGTACCACGTCTTTGGCCGAAGCGTCGCTGCGGTTGTCGGCTGCAGGCGCTTTAGGTGTTGGGGGTTTCCCTTTGTTGCCGAAGAGTCTGCGCAAGAATCCCATACTCTCTATTTACGAAAGCAAATTGATTTTGTCCAGAAAACCCATTTTATGAATATGAGTGGTGAAGAGGTCGAGATCTGTGGCGGCAAAATCGCCGCGACGGCCGCGGGTCAACTGATAAGTGAAGCGGATCGTGGGATTGGCTGCGGGCGTGATGGTGGGAGTGATATCCTTGAGGAAGTCGCGGAAGGCGCGTTGACGAGTGCGATTGTCCTGGGCCTCGCCCGGCAAAAGGGGCGGGAAGAGCGGATCGTGGCTTTTGAGCCGGGTGAAGGTGGTGGTACCGGATTCGCCTGGTGTGGCGTGGCAGAGTGCGAGGTAGTGGTCGTAATCGAATGAATAGTTGCGATAGTCGGGGAAGTATTCCAGGGTGAGAGCGCGATAGCGGTTGAAGTGCTGTTCCTCGTCGAATTCGAGGGCGAAGCTGTAGGGGGCGGCGAAGAAGGCGTCGAGTCGCATCGCGCCGTAATGGAGTGGCCCTGTACTCAGGCGTTCGTCGAGGTCGAAGCGTTGGTCGACGAGCAGCGAGTAGACCCGTTTGAGCGCCGACCAGTGAGTGCGATGCGTTTGCGGATCGGGTACGCTGGGCATCCAAGCGAGTTCGGCTTCGAGACTAAAGGATGCGCGAACACCAAAACGGGCTTCGAGGAGCGCAGCCAGGTGCTCGGCGATGGGGCGAAGTTTTTCGCCGCGCTGCAAGAGGATCGTCTAGTAGGCGACGGCGATGGTGCCGGTGCGCGTGTCGCGGCCCGCATCGGCGTTCAGGTCGAGTCGGTAGAGATAGACGCCCGGCTCGACTAATTCACCGGCGAGATTAAGTCCCGACCAGGTGAAGCGCTGGCCGGTCTCGGTCGGGATGCTCTGGATTTCGGTGATGCGGCGGCCGGCGAGATCGTAGAGAGTGAGCGTGGGCGCGACCGCACTGAGTTTGAAGACCACGAAGCGCATATCGAGTTCGTCGTGGATACCGTCGCCATTGGGGCTGATCACCGGGGAGGCCAGCGCGAACTCGTCGATGAGTCGGCGGCTCTCGGCGAGGTCGGGCAGCATGACGATATTGCTGCGGCGTTCGGCTGGTTCGACCGATTGCCAGAGACCGGGGCGCTCGGCGAGGCCGAGGTCGAGTGGGAAGACGGTGGCATTGTCCAGGACACGGGTGGTGAAAGCCACCTGGACCGAGTCTGCGATTACGGTGTGCGGCAGATCGATAAAGAGCGAATCGGCCGTTTGCTCGACGCGGGTGGGCGTCGCACTTTGCTGGCCGATTCGCAATTCGAGTTCGTTGGTGGCGACTCTGCCTGGTACGGTGAAACGCAGCAGATCAAAGCCGGTGTCGGTACCTTCCATCTGCGGCAGGAGCGTGTAGGTAAAACGAGTGTCCTGGTTCGGATGGGCGCTACGCGGCTCTATTCGACCTCGAGCACCCTGTAGCAGCGCGTCTTCGTATTCGACGGAGAGCGAGTTGACCACTGCAGCGGTGCCGGGGGTATCGGTGGCAAGGATCATTTCCAGCAGGATGAAGCGGCGCGGACTCTCCGACTGGAAGGCTTCGCCGGAGGCCTGGTAGACATTGCTCCAATTGCCCCAATCCTCGCCGACGACCAGAGTGGTATCGACGGGGCCGCGCAGGACCTTTGGCGAGCTATTCCACTTTTCTTCGCTGACCTCTTCGCCGATTTTGTTATAGAAGGTGTAGACAGGTGCCAGGGTGTTGCCAGAGCGCGAGCGCAATTGCAGACGCGTGCCCGGAGGCAAATCGGCGTCCCAGGTCAGGCTCTTGATAACTTTCGGGCGATCGTCGCCGGCGATCTGGCCGAGGTCGATAAAGTCCGATTGCAAGGTGACCTCGGCAGGGTAACCCGGTGAAAAAAGCATGAACTCAGCCCATTTGACGATGCCCCAGCCGGTGTCGCGGGTGCCGTGCCAGAAGAAGTAGCGCATCTTGCGCGGCTTGAACGCGTAGTTGACGTAGAACAGGCGGTCGCGGTTGGGGTCGATGAACGAGCCCAGCCCCGAGCCGTCAAAGGAATGGGTGAAGAGCTCGGTGTAGTCGAAGGCGTCGGGCACCGGGAGATTGGACCTGAGGGCCTGGGCACCATCGGAGTAGAGCACGGTATAACCTGGGCCGAGACCATTGATCGAGAAGCCCACCAGACCTTCATCCGGTTTGAAAGAGTAGACGAAAAATCCGTCGACGAAAAACACGGCGCCAAGGTCGACGCCGAACCATACGCCGCCGTCTTTCCAGCCCAGGCTGCCGAAGGAGGAACCGATGAGATTATTGGTATTCATATCGGCGTCGAAGAGATTTTGCGGGTCGACCGAGTTGATGCCGTTGACGAAGCTGCCGCG
>CAZFMY010000125.1:0-17597 GCA_964520345.1 uncultured Gemmatimonadaceae bacterium
GTCTTTTTCCATTTGTATTGCCCTTGGAGGTTAACGGTCTGCAGGCAGGGATTTCCGCTGTTTGCAAATCGCCTAGTTCAAACGGGCGGTCGTCGGTTTTAGCAGAAGCGAAAGCCTCTGTCGTATCTAAACGGCAGAGCTTCGCGTCAATGGCCTTTAGAATGCACTCAATTATGCGTCAATAGTGGTCGGGCGCACAATCTTCCGGTGTGCACTAATCGGGACCACAATCTTCGGATATACAATCGGAACTCGCTGTAAAAATCAGGCCTTCATCACAGTCGCACTGACCCAATGGTTCTATACATTTCTCGATCGCCACGGTCGCTCGTTTTCTTTTGGGTTGTCGACAGTATACAAAAAGCTCCTGTGGGATCAAATGGGAGTGTGCCTATTCAACATCAAAATCTTCTTGTCCAGATCTCGCTTTCCTGAACTCAATGGTCCATCTAGCAAGTAACCAAAGAATAACCGCCATTAAACCAAATGCATACACATAATCGAAGGAGTCCAGATCTGGATAGTCCTGGAGCATATTCCAAAGATTAAGAGTACATGAGATAAAAACGAAAATATCGAATATCCGGTATTTCAAACGTCCCTCCGGTTTCCGTTGTTTCATGGGGCTTCCTCTTATCCGAATTATTGCGAAGAGTAATACATAAAACTTCCGTTGAATTCAAGCGGGTGAGGGGTAGTAAGTCGGCCCGGCCCCAATTGCGAGCCGAGCCGATCTGATCAACCGTTACAAACATGGAGCGAGGCGACGGCTTAGAAGGCCGCCCCGTTCTATCTATTCGGCTTGCATGGCCGTTTGTGCTAATCGATGTTGTGCAGCGAGCCGACGATTTTCCACTCGCCATCGATTTTCGCGACCCACCAGAGCATTTTCATATCATTCCACTCGTTGGTGCCCCAGTTGTTAGCCTGCGAGCCGTTCTCACGGGTTATCACGATGCCGCTTTGTTCGTTGATGTCTGTGTGTAGAAATTCGATTTCATTTTCATAGAAAAATTTGGGGTCTTTAAAGCTAGCTTCCATCCACATTTGCATCTGGTCGTGCGCGTCGTAACCGCCGTTCCAGTTAGTCGGATGACCGGTGTTATCCATTCCTTTAATGGCCCGTACGTAGTTATCGCCGATACACGCCAGTGCGGTATCGAGTTCCCGATCGGTCCAGGCTTGGTGGTAGCGAGAAATGAGTTGCTGTACGCCGCGAATGTCGGGCATAACCACAGACACGTGGTAATGGGCGACTTTCCAATCTCCTTGTTCTTTTATCCACGTGACCGAGTTGCGCCAAGGACCAAACAACATGTCGCCGTCGGGCAATCGGATCTGGCCGTCCATAAATGCCGTGGTCACAGCCGAATTTTCGTATACCTCGACCTTAAGATCGCGCCAGGTCAGGTCGTAGTTGAGTCCAGCTGCGAAAGCCGATTTGAATTCCCCTTTGTCGAATGGGCGGCCAGGGCGGCCATCGCCGCTAAAATTTAGCGCACCAACAACGAAATGCTTGGCGATAACCTCAGCGTCTTCAGCGCTGTACGCTGCGAGGACGGCCTCGGCAGCCTTTTTGACATCTGCCGTATCGTCGGCGTGCGCTGAGGAATCGGGAATTAACACGAGAGCAAGAAAGAACAGGACCAACTTTGTGAATAAATATTTCACTGGGTACCTCCTGCCAAAGGTTTAAGAGCAATCGCCTACGCGGATTGCATGAGCGACAATGGGATAAATACCATAAGCAAACCGCCATTGCCGCACAAGAAAAAGCCTCCGTCGTATCTAGGCGGCGGGCATGGCGTCAGCGGCTGTCAGGTAGCACTCAATTATGCGTCAACAGTGGTCGGGCGCACAATCTTCGGATATACAATCGGCACCAGCTGTCAAAAGCAGAACTTCATCGTCGTACTGATCCAATGTTTCTATACGTTCCTCGATCGGCATCGGTCGCTCCTTTAGCCTTGGGTTTGCCGACAGTATACGAAAAGCCCCCGTCGCATCCAAGCGGCGGGGGCGGGTTTTCGATGATCAAGAATCGTTCACATGTTGTCGCGATAGATGATAGATTTTAGTTCATAGTCACTCGATACTGATGAAACTATACCTTTATTCTTTTGCAGATTCCCACGCCTCATTTTCTTGATTCATAAAGGTAGGATCGTAATAGCCTAGCATTTCGATGACTTCGTTATTATGCCACCGAAAGTCAATGTGCATTGGCACCTCGGTTTCTATGCCAGTAGTGCGCCCCGTTGCTTTGCAGACAGTCCATGTATTAGACCATATCATCGGATCAGGACTATGCTCAGCCATTGTCCTGCCATCCCATGCGACTGCATCCGGTGCGAAATAGTTGGTGTGGGAGTGGATCCAATTCCATTCGATTGTTGTAAATAGATCGTCCGCAATTTTCTTCAGACGTGCTATGTATTGCTCTTTTCCTTTTATGGTTAGTCCGTTGATATGCACTTCCACACTATCCGAGAAAAAAGATTCGAAAACCGCATAGTCTTTATTGCTCAACGCGGAAAAGAACTCTCTAGCTTTTTGTGATAGTGGATCTTTCGTGCGTAGCAGTGAGTGGTCTTTTTTTGTTGCGGTATGTTCGTGTGTGTCCGTGTGACCAACACCCGTGAAGACCAATACTGTCAAAAATATGGAAAACCGTAACTGTATCAATGGAATCCTCCTGCCAAAGGTTAGAAGAGTAGTCGCGTGGCCCGGATTGCTTGCGCGACGATGGGATGCATAGGCTACGAAAATCGCTATCACCGCGCAAACAAAAATACCTTGTCGCAACCAAGCGGTGGGGGCGGGAAGTGCCTACCTTGAATCAATCTGAATCTTGGGGTCGAATCAAAGGGAATTAAAGTGGGTTGAGGCGGCACCCGACAGTATCGACATCCTGCCACCGGATTCGGTGCAGCTCGCTCATACGCTGCCCTGTATCGACCAAAATATAGACGATATAACGCGCATACTAAGGGAGTACCTCGAGCAGGGCGGCGACCACTTCGCCCGAGAGCGGTTCCGGAATATTCTCTTCTTTCTTGCTGGCTTGAGGGATAGGGCAGGGTTATCGGCGATGTAGTTGAGGCCGTGGGCTTTCTTGAAGACCTGCTTTATAGCGCATGAGGTAGCGATTGCGAGTGGCGGAAGACCATTTGGATTTCCTCTTGTTCTTAGCCAGCCAGGACTCGATATGGCCTGAGCTAATCGTAGAGATGGGGATCTCGTCCCAGTCTTTGCAAATACGCAAAATGTGAATATCCTATTCGGCGCGCTGATATGTTCCTATCAATTCTGTTTGTGCGAGGATATGCTCCTGCATGGCTTCTTCTACTTCAGCTTTGCTGGCCTCGCCTATATCTGGTAAGACCACATCTAACGCATAAAGTTTATGGAAATAGCGGTGGCGTCCTACCGGAGGGCAAGGCCCTCCGTATCCTGTTCGTTGCCAGTCGTTTAGGCCTTCCCTCGTACCCTCTGGCAGTCTTAGGGCGTTTTCGGGTAATCCTAAAGCTGTGGGTGGAATGTTATATAGGACCCAGTGAACCCACGTCATCTTGGGTGCTTGTGGATCAGGGGCATCTGGATCGTCTACGATGAGTGTCAAACTTAATGCTCCCGCAGGTATGCCTGACCACGCGAGTGGTGGGGAAACATCCTCTCCATCACACGTATAATATGTCGGAATAGACTCATTGTGAGCGAAAGCCGATGAAGTCAGGCTTAGATGTGCAGTATCGTTCTCTTGCGCATCATCGGTTGGTGAGGAGCTACAGGCGAGGTGCGAAACACCTAGCCACATGGCAGTGATAAGTGCGTAACGATCTCGAAGAAATAACATGATCTCAACCTTTCGCAGTTATGTATGGGGTCTGTCAAGAATTTTGTGTAACCAGCCGTCATCTTGTGGGTAGCCGCTCTCATATCGAATGGCAAATTGATTGAGCGCGGCCTTCCGCGATTTAATCGGCATCGTCCATCGTTTGGCGATATTTTGCAGCGCCAGATAGATCAATTTAAACGCGGC
Source organism: uncultured Gemmatimonadaceae bacterium (assembly GCA_964520345.1). Taxonomy (GTDB): domain Bacteria; phylum Latescibacterota; class UBA2968; order UBA8231; family UBA8231. The sequence continues at coordinate 4,043 of CAZFMY010000125.1, forward strand.
CTTATCGGAGGGAAAGGCTCGACGGGTTTTGATGACTTTTCGGATCGAGCTATTGAGCGATTCGATGGCATTGGTCGTGTAGATCACCTTGCGGATCTCGGGCGCAAAGTCGCCGTTGCGATCACGGGTGATGTCGATGGGGATTTTCCCCTGCTCGCCTTGGAGCATTTTCTCGCTTTTGCCGTTGCGCGAATTGCCCGAGCCGCGGCCCTCGGGCGCATGCGTTTCGTAGTCGAGGTGGTCGGTTAATTCCGCTTCCAGCACCCGCTCCACCAGGTCTTTGGTCAACTGCTTGAGCAGGCCATCTTTTCCGAGGAGATCCTCGGAGGATTTTAGTCTTTGAGCAGCTCATAGAGCAGCTCTTTCGGGGTTGCCATATGCACCTCTTGATTTGAGGGAAAGGTGGAGTGATATGGCTGTTTACACAAACTAAATTACAGACTCCAAGCGATCCACCACACCCGGTAAAATATCGTCCAACTATGCTGCCAGGTACCGCCACTATAAGCTTACGTCCACAGACTCAACTTAGGCAAGTTTACCAGATAAGTCCCCACATTCTGCACCTGCGCGTCGAGAAGATGCAGCGATGGCCTTGCAACAGCGACAAAGAGTAAAGGACTACTTCATCCTCAACAAACGAAAACCGATGTAGTCGGCGCTGGAACCAGGAAGGAAGATGTTGCGAGTGGCGGACCGCACCAACTGGGCATCGTGGTTGAAGTTACCGCCCCTTAGACCTCGGTATTACCCTGATCCTGGGCCCAGGGGATCCACTTTGAAAACAACGGCCAGACCAGCACCAAAAAGAGCAGCATTAATATAGTCACCGTACCAATCCTGACACCCCTCCTCAACGTTGCCGTGCTATTGCAATAGGTTTTGGTATTTTCCATATCCAAGCGGGGGGGCGTTAGCGGCCGTCAGGTGGAATCTACGGCGCTGTCTATGGGGTATGAGCAAGATTCATGTCTAATACAAGCGGTCTGGGCGTCTGCTCGCCCTCTTCCCTGCAGCGTCCTAGAGCCAGCCGAGCAGGTCCCAGAGGACGCCGCCGCGGACGTAGGTGGTTTCGAGGTGTTTTTCCCGGTCGGTGATCGGATCGTGTCCGTAGCGGCAGACCAGTTCTTTGTGTATCGCCTGTTCGACGCTGGTCGGTTCGATGATCGGCAGGTCGACCCATTGGTTGCCGCGCCAGGCACTTTCGCGTACCGCGATCCAGGCTTCCAGATCCTTGCGGGCGTTGGTGGGGCCGTAGTCAGGTTCGGTGTCGTTGACGACCGCTCGGTAGAGGCTGTCGAGGATGCAGGCGCGGGCGATTTCGTCCTTGCCGCTGATGCCGTATTGCTGGGGCCCGCCGCTGCTGCCGATGCGGTAGGCCACGAAGGGGTTGATCCATTCGACCGGCGGGTTGGTGTCGACCCAGAGGCGGCTGATGACCCGCTCGTCGCCCACGGCTTCATAGTCGTAGCGGAAAGGGATTTCGATCTCTTCGAGATCGCGGTACAGCCACAGCGCGTCGCCGTCGAGATGGCCGTCCGTACCCTCGATCTCCCATTTGGCAGCGTGACGTCGGCCCTTGGTAGGCATCTCGTAGAGGATGTTGATCGGCCCGGGTTCGCCGGGGGCACCGGGGAACTGGAAGACGCCGGCTTCCCATTTGCAGAGGCTCCGTTCGCGGCCGGTGAAGTCGAGGTAGGTCGATGGGTTGATGGTGTGTTCGCCGTCGATCCCCAGCGCGCGAAAAGGATCGCAGCCGAGTATCTTGCGGATCGTGCTCAGGCCATGGTACGTGCCGCAGGGATAGCGCAACCGGCCGTGCGTGATCGTGCCCAGCAGACCGGCACGGGCGATCCGACGCTTCAGTTGTTCCTCGGGCCAGACCCATACGTTCTCGGCGATCTCTATCTTCACGTGGTTGCGCAAGGCGGCGTCGATCAGTGCGTCCGCCTGCGGCAGGGTCGAGGCGATGGGGATCTCGTTGATCAGATGCACGCCCGCCTCGAGGACCGTCAGGCAAAGCGGCACGGTCGAGTCTTTGGGCGTGAGGCGAATCACCACGTCGGGCTTCTCCTGGGCGAGCATGTTGTCGAGGCGGGTGTATTGCGCCTTGACGCCGTACGCCTCGCCGGCCTCCTGGAGGCGCTGCTCGCTGCGATCGCAGAATGCGCACAATTCGTAATGGTCTCGGAGCTTGACGATGGTGTCGATATGGCTGGAGCTGCGGGCGTGGGCGCTGGGGCCGACGCCGATGGTGGCGATGCGCAGTTTTCTCATGGGACAGGTTCCTTCGCGGCCATTATTATATTGGATGGAACGGGGGCAGCCAGCTTGCTTCTTAAATCGCCCGCATTTCCCAACTATCCACACAGACCACCGTGGCGTTACCGCCTTCGGCGAATACTTCCACCCCCAAGTCATCGACGGCTGGCACACCCAGACCTGGCGCCGGCTGTTCGTTGGGGTGGATCAGTTTTTCAAAACAGGCGCGCCCATTGACGAAAACCTCCACGGCCGCCTTATCCAAAAACACCCGCAGTTCCAGGCGCTTTTCGTCCGGGGCCAGGCGAAAGGGCCGCCGCGTCTGGCTGGCCGGCTCAAATACCCCGGCGGTCCCGTCTATTTGCAGTTCGCCGTCGTAGCGGATCTCGACCGCGCGCGTGCCGTGGTCGCTGCGGCGCACGCGCAAGCCGAAGGCCTGGGCCGTTGCCGGTTCAAAGACCGCGTGGAGTTCCAGGGCGTCCCCCCGTATATCTAGTACACGATCGCTTTCTTCCAGGCGTATCTCTTCCACGCGATCGTGCCGACCGCGCAATTCTTCCAAAGCAGGATGGGGCGCAAAGCCCAACGCATTGTCGGGCCGCAGGCTCACTAGGCGGGGCAGCGTCAGGCAACCGGGCCAATCCGCTAGTTTGCCGGTCGAACGATGGCTGTGTAGCGAATTCCATATCACCAGGCGTCCGGCCGCATCGTACAACCCCTGCGTTGCGTAGACCGCCTCCGTAAAGCCTAGGGTGTCGGTGTACTCCGGCTCAAAACGCAGGGTTTCCTCGTCCCAGGTACCGACCAAATAATCGCAGACATGCGGATTGTGCCGGGACATTAACAGCACCCACTTGTCCTCCAGGCGGAAAAAATTGGGGCAGGCGTTGTCCGCCGAATCAGGGTGGTGGAACAAAGGCCCCAGATAGGTCCAACGCGTCAGCTCGGGGTTTTCCGCCCGGTACAGACTGACGATCCCTCGGCTGTGCCCCGGCGCATTGCGCTTGCCGTCCCAACCGCCCACGATGATGTACGTCTGTCCCTTATGGGAGAAAACAAACGGATCGCGCCATGAGCCGATCTTCACCCGGGCGCTGTGGAGGGTATCGGGCAAGAGCGGGTTGTCGGGGTGTCGCTGCCACTCTATCAGGTCCGCGTCACCGACGGCGGCGCATTGCTGCAGGGACGGTTTGCTGGTATAGAAGAGCATCGGCGTGCCGTCCGGTCGGATAACGGTGGCCCCGGAATAGCAGTGGGCTTCGCCGGCGTCCAGCAAAGGCTGCACGGCCATGGGTAGATGCACCCAATGCACCAGATCCGCGGAACGGGCATGGCCCCAGCCGATGGCCGCGCCGGTGGGGTTGTACTGGTAAAAAATGTGATAATAGCCCTCGTGGTAGATCGGGCCGTTCAGATCCCCCATCCAGCCGGCCGGGGACTTGAAGTGATAGACAGGCAAGCGCGGATCCATGTTTTTCCGATGTCCAAAGTCTACTATATTTAGTTGAAGGTCGATTTTGTAAATTTTTAAATATTAAATAATTTACGAGATAAATCAAGCAGGTTGAGGACATGCAAACCATCACTGTCTCCCGCGACGACAATATCTACGAAGCCTTCGCCGACATCGCCCAGACGCCCGACGGCACCCTGGTTTGTGCCTATCGCGAGAGCATGTGCCACAGCTCGCGGCCCTGGTCGAAGCTCATCGTGCTTCCACTTGAATTTCTTCATTTGACTCTCCCTTAATTGAATGCGCCATTTATCGAACCTCGCCGTCGGCCATGCCGGTGTCGCATCCTGGAGATACTCTGGAAAGCCTTGACCACTGAGGCCGAAAACTCCTTCTTACCAGCCATCTATGCGCAAGAAATGGCCTTTGTAGTACCTATACGCGGACAGAACCTGCAGACACAGAATCGCGTTCATCAATGAGTTTCATCTTTTTATCCCTGATTCAGCATCGTCTTGATGCTCCGGGCCGACCGTATAGACTGGTAGTGTCCCCCAGTGACCGGAGACCTTCAAGGTAATACGCTTCACAAGTGTCATACAGGAGAGCACCCATGGCCATCGCAACCGTTCAGGCAGGCTCCCGCAGGAATCCTCCAGATTGGGCCGTGCGGCAGCGAGCCCTGATCGAGATCATGGACCGTGCCGCCGTTCCCTTCGTCAAACATGCCACGCGGCCGGACGGCACACTGATCCAGCGCTCCGTATGGACGAGCATGGATGGGACCGACAACGGCTATGAATCCTTTCTCTCTTTTCCCCTGTTCTACATCCTGGGCGGCAGCGAGTTCATTCATGAGACGGCACGCAAGGAGTGGGACGCGATTACCTGGCAGTACGGAGACTACGGGACCGTCGATCGCGAGTTCGTAACCGGCTTCGACTGGTTTCACCACAGCGAGAGCTACACCTACATCTACTACCTGGCCATGGCCAACCCCGAACACCATATCGATCGAAGTCGGGCGCTGCGGTATGCGGCGATGTACATGGGTGAAGATCCGCTGGCACCGAACTGGGATGCTGACAAGTGCATGATTCGAGGACCGATGAACGGAAGCCACGGACCGCGTCACCCCACCACGCAGGTCGACTGGGAATATCATCGCGCGGTTCTCGATGACTACCTGGCCCCTTTCGAAGATATACCGGGTACCGACAGCTCCGATCCGATGTTCAAGGTTAAATGGACCGACGACGAGATGTTTGCCAAGTTGCTGGGTCTGATCAACGAGCGTATGACCCGCGGTGACGTGCCACTCAACATGAGCGCAGCCAGCATGATCACCAACGCCTATCTCTACACCGGCGACGACAAGTATAAGCAGTGGGTGCTCGATTATCTGCAGGCGTGGATCGAACGTCGCGATGCCAATGACGGTATCGTCCCCGACAACATCGGTCCCAGCGGCCACATCGGTGAGTTGATGAAAGGCAAGTGGTGGGGAGGGTACTACGGATGGCGCTGGCCACACGGGGCGCGTAACATCATCGAGCCGGCCTTCGTCGCTGGCAGCTGCGCGGCGCTGATGACAGGGGATATGTCCCATCTGGACCTGTGTCGCTCGCAACTGGACATGCTGTGGTCGCAGCGCAGGGAATTCGACGGGGTGATGAAGGTACCCGTCCGGCACGGCGATCAGGGTTGGTTCGACTTCCAAACACCGAATCTGCACTTGTACATCCATCTGCACTACCTGAGTCAGAGCGACGAAGATCTGGCGCGCCTGAATGAGGTCTTTTCCGAAGAGGATAGGTTCGACGACATTCCCGCCGACGGGGCCAATGCGTGGCCTTCCCAAGCCTGGTCCGCTTTCGTCGAGGGGAAGAACCCTCAATTTCCTACGCAGGTTATCGACACCACCTTCAGCCGCGTCTGCGACGCACTCGATATGGTAGAAGCGGACGACACCGATCCGGAGACCAGAGAGTGCTACCATTTTCACCATCTGAACCCAGTGGTTGCAGAAGGGCTGGTGCGGATGGCTATGGGAACCCCGGCTGCCCTTTACAACGGGGGAATGTTGCAGGCACATGTGCGCTACTTCGATCCGACGGGCCCCCGAGCCGGACTGTCACCGCATGTGGCCGCACTCGTTGACCGAGTCAGTGCGGATGGCGTGCACCTGACACTCGTGAACACGGACCCTGTTGGCAGCCATCCGCTGCTTATCCAGGCCGGCTCTTTCGGCGAGCACGAATTCACCGATGTCCACGCCGACGACGGACACGGCGACGCTCAGTACCAGGTGGTAAACGACAAATACATCCGGGTCGAATTGGGGCCGGCCGGCCAGGTCTCGCTCGATCTTGGCATGAAGCGATTCGCTCACAAGCCGTCGTACGAGTTTCCGCGCTGTTGATTTGACGTGGAGGAGAAGGGGAAAAGACCCTCTGATGTGACCTCCCTGATTTGCTCCACGAAGTGGGAGACGATTTATTAACTACTAAAGAGTATCCTCATGAAGTAGAAACAGAATCGTACCGCAGGACTCGTCCGCGCTCTTCGGCCCCGGATGTGTCGGGCGTGCCAGTTAGTTAAAGGAAAATGGATATATGGGGTTTATAAGCGAAATGAGGCAACCGTCTTGATCGCCCGTCTGGTCTACCCGATCCTGGCCCTTTGCGCGCTGGGCGCCCGTCCGGTGGCAGCTCAGATGTTCGGGGAGTTGTCCGCCAACCCGGTCCTGGTAGTGGAAGCCGGACACGCCGTCCGACCGCCCGACATCGACGGCGATCTGACCGACTGGCGCGCCGTGCACCGCGTGCCCTTTTACGAGAACGGGCCGCACGTGTCCACCCGCAGCGATTTCGTCCTGCGCGACGACGGCGATGAGCCCGCCGGCACGGCGCGGACCCCGGCGGACCTGTCAGGCCACTTCGCCGTGCAGTGGGACCACGAGGCGATTTACCTGGCGGCCTGGATCAGCGACAATGTCCACGATGTCGAAGGGCGCGCAGACTTCGAGTGGTGGTATAAGGACTCGGTGAGCCTCTTCCTCGACGTGCCGCGCGATGGCGACGGCAGCGAGTGGCGGGAGGGCGACCACGCCTTCTCCTTTATCGCCGATCCGACGCGCCCGGCCAACGGCGCCTGGTGGCGCCGCGGGGACCAGGGCCGCCAGGAGAGCCCGGCACCCGCCGGCGTGCGCTACGAGGTGCGCCTGCACGACGGGGGCTATACCGTGGAAGCGGCGATTCCCATGGACCTGCTGGCCGAATTCACCCCCAACTGGCAACCGCCCTTCGCCGGCCGTACCACGGGTTTCATGTTTATCGCCACCGACCCGGACAACGGCCCCGATTCCTTCGGGGGCGAGTTGATCTACGGCGGCGACAACGACCACGACGCGCGCTGGGCAGCGCTGCGTCTGGCCGACGGGCAGGCTGCGCCGCCGCACCAGGAATCGGAGCGCACTCGCGCCGTGCTGGAGGGGCTGCAACTGCCCCCGGGATATCGCGCCGAAATCTACGCCCTGATACCCGGAGGTCCCAATCGCATGGCCTGGCACGCCGACGGTCGACTCTTCGTCACCGTCGGCGGCTGGGGGTCCGGCGGGAAAGTAGTGGTCGTCGAGGACCTCGACCGAGACGGGGCCGCGGACCGGGTGGGGACTTTCATGAGCGGCCTGTCGACTCCCCTGGGGCTGGCCTTGCGCGGGGATGATATGTACCTGGCCCACCGGTCTCCCAACAATAGGGTTTCGCTGGTGCGCGATACTGACGGCGACGGCCGCGGCGAATTCGTCGATCACCTGATCACCCGCTTGAACGGTGGCCACGGCGTCAGCCACATCGCCTTCGGTCCCGACGACAAGCTCTACGTGACGCTGGGATCGTCGGGCGACCTACGCGCCGGCCGACACATCTTCGACGCCACCATCTTCCGTATGAACACTGACGGATCTGACGCCGAATTGGTCGCCGCCGGGTTGCGCAACGCCTACGGCTTCGACTGGGATGCCGAGGGACGGCTCTTCGCCACCGACAACGGCCCGGACCAAATCGACGTGCCCTATAATGATGAGCTCAACTACATCGTGCCGGGCCGCCACTACGGTTTCCCCTTCGTCTATACCCACCCCGAGCGGGCCGCCGAGTTTACGGAGCCGGTTTTCCGCTTCGCCGAGAACGCCTCGGCCAATGGTATCGCCTTCTACGACGGCGCCCGCTTTCCCGAGTTGCGCGGCGACGCCTTCGTCGCCATCTGGGGTCCCGCCGACCGCGCCGTCGTCGACCTGGTCAATAATCCGCGGCCCCCCTGGGACGCCTACTACGTGGCGCGGGTGGAGTTCGCCGACACCACCGTCGCTCGGGTTTCGCGTTTCGCCGGCGACTTCCAACACCCCCTCGATGTCAGCGTCGGCCCCGACGGCGCCCTCTACATAGTCGATTGGGGCAGCACCGGCAAGGACGGCTCCCAGCAGGTCATGGATAGAGACGGGGCGATCTACCGCATCACCCGCGGCGTGCCGACGGCCGTTATGGCGGACGACTCTCCTCCCGTAGCCTCGACCTTCGCCCTGGGAGCCGGCTATCCCAACCCCTTCAATAACACGGTCTCAATTCCCTTTTCACTCGCCCGGAGCGGATCGGTCGATCTGGCCGTGTACAATGTCGCGGGACAGCGCGTACGCACGCTGATCCAGGGACCGATGGTCGCGGGTGAGCATCGCGTCCGTTGGGAAGGGATGGATGACGGGGGGCGACGGACGGCGACGGGGGTCTACTTCTACCGGCTCAAAGTGGCGGAGCGGGTCGAGGTGCGCAAAGGGCTGCTGTTGCACTGAAATCGCCGGTCGTGTCTTGATAGCTCTGGTCGGCAGCAAAGGTTGGAATTGAGGGCCATCGATCAGCTTAGTTGTGAGAAGATGCGTTGGCTTTCAACCAATGATTGTGTCCGTTGCTCACTCCTTTGGGCTTAATATAAACGGGAGAACTCTAAGATGACATGCAGCCATTTTACGGGATGATTACACGATGAGTACGCAAACCTCTGAGTTACAATCGCACAATCCAAAGAAAAAAGTTCGCCAGCGAGGGGTCGCTGATCCGCGGGCACTGTACGGCTGTTCGAGGTGTTCGCTAGAGGGGAGTGATGTGGCTGGAGCCCGCGGTTTATTGACAGATCGCGGTGAAAGGAGCTTTGTTGTGGCGTCAGAGGATAGCTGTGCACCATTAGGGGAATGAAGATCAAAAAGAAGGAGAAGCCATGGAGCGCTACACCAGAACACCCTATTATAAAGGAGAGGACGACCCCGAAACCGGAAAGGTTCGCGGTCCTCTGAAGCTGGGGGAGACGGTGATCATCGAAACCGTCGGAGGCCATGACCAGGACTACGAAAAAAACCACGAGCTTAGGGCCGGGGCGGTGATGGAGGTGAAGGAGAAGCGCCACTCCAGACAGGGCGGACCTTTCTACATAGAGGGCATCGAACCGGGAGATTGGGTGTCCATTGAGATTATCGACATCGAGCCGGGCGCCTACGGCTTTTACCGCAATGGCGGTCCCCACTGGGGGAGCGTTCGCCTGGTGGCGCCGGTGAGGGACGGGCTCGTCTACTTTCCTCCCGACTTCGTTGTACCCACGCGCCCGATGATCGGGTTTATTGCCCTGGAGTCGGTTGCCTCCTTCGAGATCGACTGCGGAGGCAACACGGATTACAACTCCTACCAGGCCGGCAGCACGGTGCACATTCGGGCGCAGAAACCGGGCGGGCTGATGACTCTCACCGATGTGCACGCCCGCATGGGAGACGGCGAGCTCACGGCCACGGGTGTTGAAATCGACTCCGCGATCACGCTGAAAGTGGATCGCTCGCCGGGATTCCCCTGCAGCAGCCCGGTGGTGGAGAAGACCAAGCACGTGGAACCGGCAGAGGAGTGGCTAACAAGTGGGCGTGGCGCCGACTGGGAGGAGTCGGTGAAGATAGCCTGGAGCGAGATGGTCGCCCTCATCGCCGATCAATACGACACCACGGCGGAATTCGCCAACCTGATCGTGGGCACGATCGCCGACGCCCGTCCCGGGTATGCGGCGGGAGGCATGAACCGGCGCGGGCAGCGGGGAGGCAAATACGTCACCTGCCAGCTGGCGGTAACCAAAGAACTACGGCGCACAGGTCAGCCGTACAAGCCTTGATGGGAAGGGGTCGGTTCTGCGGAGCTTAGACGCCGCGAAGGTGACTCTTAGAAAACCCCCGAAAAACGAAGGGGTTAGAAATAGGGGCGCTTCGATTCTGACTTAGGCTTCATTCCCATTCGGTATAGACAGCGGCCAATTTCGATAGGTGAAAAATGGAAAAGAAGAGAAGAATAGGGGTTTACCTTTCCGCATCGGTGGTGTTAAACAATCCCGACTATGTCGAGGTGTTGCGCGATGAGATCGGCCTCAACCTGGCCGTGCTCGGATTTGCGGGACAGGCCTCCGAAGCGTTGCGCGGCAAAAGTCCGTTTGATGGCGTTCCGCTCTCGGAAGAATGCTTGCTGGGGCTACTGGCCAGGGATTTGGACGGAGATCCGCTGGACCCGCGCGAATACGATACGGTGCGCGCCGGGGTGGGGCCGAGTATGGGAGCGGGGGGTGACGATGAGACCTTAAACCGCGCCATCGAGGTGCTGCGGCGTGCCGGGGTAGAGATCTGGTTGGGGTTGGGGTCGTGGACTGGGTCGAGTTTGATGTACTGCCCCAGCAAAGAGCGGGTCAACGATTGGTACGAAGCGCTGTACGTGCACTGCGCTACCCAGTACGATGTAGACGGATTGGACATCAGTCACGCGCGTTTTCCCAAGTGTGCAGAGTGGCGCGGTATGCAAGCCTGCACGTGTGCGGATTGTGCCCGCTCGGCGGCGGACATGGGATATGACATGGAGGAGATGACGGCGGCTTTACGGCACGCCGTGGGGCGCTGGAGCACAGCGGACCCCGGGCTGCTGGCTGCGGTGGGCCGTTCCAGCCTGGGCGCTTTTGATTTGCTACAATGGCTGGGTATGCGTTCGGAGGTGAGCGATTGGCTGTGCTTTCGCGCGGCATTGCTGAGTGTTAAAATGGCGGGCTTCCACCGCGCCGTACACGCGGCGACCGGTGCCGATTTTGTCTTCGGTAGCGATACGCATCCGGCGTCGCTGGCGCCCTTTGTCGGCAACGATCACAGCGCCTGGGCTGAGTTTTCGGACTATGCCAGCCCATTGGTATCGCATATCGAATCCTTTATCACCCATACCTTTAGTACCTGGGTACCGCTGTTGCAGCAGGCCAATCCGGGAATGAGTGAGGAAGACGTTTTACAAGTGCTCTACCGTTTCCTTGGCTACGACGGCATGGGCATGCCCGAGACGCTGGCTGAGTATCGAGCCGAGCAAACGGAGCGGCTAGCTTATACATTGCCGCTGGAGGAATTGATTCTGCGCGATTTGCGCAAGGCGCGGTTGTTGTTGCCGCCACACTTGCCGTCGTATCCGATCATCCACGGTACGGGTTGGCCGCGCGCTGCCATTGATGCGATTTTACAGGGGAGTGATGCAGTGGGACACGATGGGGTGGTGTGGCAGGGGACGGACGAGTTGGTGGATTATCGGTTGAGGTGAAGTATCGGAAATTCAAAGGCCCTCTTCCAAATGATTCTGGGATTCAGGCATCGGCCATAGAGCTCGGGCTGGAGAGCATCGAGCCCTAAGGGAGAACTGTTTCCGCTCTCTCGCCCTCAGGCTCGAAGGGGACGAGCCGCCACCCTCTATCGCCACGCCGTAGATTAGGGGGGGCTGCTCCGGCCACAGAAATCGGCTCATTTCGCGGCAAGTCGGTCGCCGGTCTCGCCGCCGTGGCCAGGAGCATGTGGTGCCGGCCGCTAGTCGAAGAAGCCCGCGTCCTCCTCGTCGAGGTAGCGCCTGGCCTCTTCTTCGATAAAGTCCACGCCCAATCCCGGTGCCTCGAGAACATCTACGAAACCATCGACGACGATTTTCTCGGGCAGGCCGCTGACGATATCGTACCACCACTCGGCCGAGGACCTGGGGCATTCGAAGGCGATCAGATTCTGCGGCATGACTGCGCACATGTGAACATGGGCGGCCAGCCCGAACAACCCGTCGATCACCCCGTGCGGCGCCATCAAAATTCCGTGCAGGTCGGCGTATTCGGCTATCCACTTCATCTCGGCGATGCCGCCGACGTCGGCCGGGTCGGGCCCAGCGATATTGATCGCCTGCTTCTCGAACAGATCCTTAAAATTCTGCCGCAGGTAGATCTGCTCGCCGGTGTGAATCGGTGTGGAGGTGCTCTCGGTGACCTGGCGGTAGAGATCAGCCAACACGTAGGGCGTGTAGTCGCCGGTGATCATGTCCTCCAGCCACATTATATGGTGTGACTCCAAGGCCCGTGCCAGGCGGATCGCGTCGGGCACCATCATCCCCGGGCCGCAGTCCAGCGCCAGCCCGACTTCGTCGCCCAGGGCTTCTTTCATCGCGATCGCGCAGTCGATCGTGTGCTGCAAACCGCGCTCGGTCAGCAGCCCGCGGTTGAGGAAGCGTCCGCTCGACTGAGGCTCGCCGAAGAAGTACTTGTCCACCGCGTGCGGCATCCCGCTGTGAAACGCCACGCCCTGCTTGGTGATGGTGTAGCCCTCGTCCAGCGCCTTGACCTCCTTGACGCGCGCGGCGCAATCTTCGGGTTGGCTGCCCGGAATACTGGAACCACCGGTCAGATAGGCCCGCACCTTGTTGCGAATCTTGCCGCCGAGCAGCTTGTATACCGGCACCCCGGCGGCCTTGCCGGCGATGTCCCACAGCGCCATCTCGATCGCGCTGACCGCGCTGCCCCAAGGCTTGAACGCACCCATGCGGCGGATATTGAGCATCACCCGCTCGACGTCGGTGGGGTCTTGGCCCAGGATCAAATCCCGGTAGAACAGCACCTGCGGCTTGACATAGGGTTTGGACTCCTCGATCTGCCCGTGGCCGTACAGGCCCTCGTCGGTGAGGATCCGCACCACGGGGCTATTGCCGATTACCGCGCATTTCAAATCCGTAATTTTCATGGCTCTCCCGTTCGTTTGGTGTGAATATTGATTGCCGCAGAAGGCGAAGCTCAGTGACGCCCATACCGTGGAATTTTCTTTTTCCAGCGGTAGGAGGTGGCTGAGCTGACGCCCATTTTGCGGCAGGTCTCAGCGACGGCTACACCGCTGTCGGTTGGTCGCAGAGCAAAAGCGACTCGCTCTTCAGGATAGCGTTTTTTCTTCCTCTATTGTCTCCCGTCTAAAGTCAATATACGGTCTGAAAACTCGCATCCCAAATGGACCAATTATGGGGAGAAGACCATCCGCACTAAACGACACAAGAGGTCTTCTTGGTAGCGCGACAACTCATGCGACCCTTGCTTCAGCACCCGTTTCAGCGTATAGATTACTCTAATGGGTCGCTCATGCTGGCTTAGATCCTCGGCCTCATGAATCCGGCCGGTCGGTCCATCGACCCCGCGCAATTACCAAAGCCGGTAATAAGTATCTGAGGGCGGCCTTGTATATGCCAGCCCTGGTGGCTATTCGCCATCAGCCCAATGTTAAAGCCTTTTATGACCAGCTTATCGCCGCCGGAAAAAAGCCGCTGCAAGCCATTACCGCTGTTATGCGAAAACTCTTGCATGCGATTTGGGGCGTGTGGAAACATGACCAAGATTTCGCCGGACAGAAATTTTACAAGATAGCCACATAAATCGCTTGATTTTTATGGTCTCCTCCCCGAAAGCTGTACCAGTTGGATTGCGAGCGAATGGGCGCTATTT
>CAZFMY010000126.1:0-15993 GCA_964520345.1 uncultured Gemmatimonadaceae bacterium
GTGCTGACACTGCGCCCGGCCGAAGAGGACATATTGATGATCCGGCCATAGCGGTTGGCCTTCATTGTGGCGAGTACGGCCTGTGAGCAGAAAAAGGTGCCCTTCAGGTTGGCGTCGAGTACCAGATCCCATTCCTCGGCGCTGATCTCTTCGACCCGGGTCGAACGCAGGATGCCGGCATTATTGACCAGGATGCTGATTTTGCCAAAATGCTCCAGGGTGTGGTCGATCAGAGCCGCCACGTCGCGTTGATCGGTCACATCGGTCCGCAAACCCAGCGCCCGTTCGCCTGCCGGATCGATTTCCCGAGCCATCTCTGCGGCCTTTGCACCATCGAGATCGCAGACTACCACCCGGGCTCCTTCCCGGGCCAGGACGCGGGCGCTTGTCGCGCCCATGCCCTGTGCGGCACCGGTTATTATCGCTACCTGGCCGTGTAATTTCCCTGCTGGCTGGGTCATAGAGTCCTCTCTGTCAAAGCTGCGAATTGCTGAATATAGGATATCCCTGGACGCCCTGAAAGGCGTTTGGCTTTAACCTGGGAGCAGGGCCTATCCGCGACGCAGTACGATTCTACCATGGGCTAAAGATGCGGTCCATAGTTTGGGAGATACTGGTCGCACAGCCCACCATTCGGTACCTTGTCTGTGCAAGCTGCGAACCGTACCCTAGCCCCATTGTTTTCGAATTGTCCAACCATCTGCAAGGCAGCCATATGATCGATCCCTATTTTCTCGGTCAACCCGACGAACCCGGTCTCAATATCCACCTCTTGCTCGACGAGTTCGCGATCGAGGATCGCTGGGACGCCGAGCGGGTCCAGAACGAGGCGCTCAGAGATCCTCGCAATCCGGTGCTGGTGCCGGATCAGCCGTGGGAGAAGGCCGTATTCTCACCGGTAGTACTCTACGATGGGGAAACACGGCTTTTTCGGATGTGGTACGGACTCTCGAATATGGGAGCTTATCAGCGCCACGGGTACGGACCCTATGTGATGGCCTACGCCGAAAGCGAGAATGGCGTGGACTGGCACAAGCCGCTTGGCGATCGCTATCCCTATGGGGAATTCGAGCGCACCAATATCGTCTTTGCCGGGCGCGGTAACTGCCAGGAGTTTCTGGTGACCTATGCCCCCGAGCCCCTGAGCAGCTATGGGCGCTTCATGTGCACCTATAAGGATGCGGTGCACGAAGAGGGTTTCGCCCAGGAGGAGCTGAACGACTTCCTGGTGGCCGGACACGTCTGTTTGGCCTTCAGCGACGATGGCGTCGAGTGGCGCGCTTATGAGGGCAATCCGGTCAGTCCCGCACTCGACGCCAAGCACGATTTGTACTGGGACGCCCGGCTTGAGCACTGGATCATGGTGGGGCGGCCCTTCGCGCGGGCGGCGACCGAGGATCTCTACCGCCAGCTCGGTGGTGCGATGCTCAGTGGCAAAGCGCAGGATTTTTCGGGCGGGCTCGGCCGGGCCGAGGCGAGCGGGTCCGGGATCGGTCGGGCGGGTGCGGTCGAAAATGTGCGCACCCGGATCACCATCGCTCTGAGTCCGGATCTAAAAACCTGGTATCCGCCGCGCGAGGTGCTGATGCCCGATGCCCGCGATGACGAGGAGCAGATGTTTTTCGACCATATGGCGATCGAGCCCTACGGCGGGCAGTATCTCGGCTTCTTAGGGGTGCAGCCGCGCTGGGGGGAGGACCGGGGATGGATCGAGTTGATCGGCAGTGCCGATGGGCTGCACTGGCATCGACCGCGGCAGGCAACGCCCTTTCTAGCTCCCGGACCGGAAGGAGCCTGGGACGCCGGTCACGTCTGGGCGATCCGCAATGTGGTAGCGTACGGCGAGTGGATCTATCTGTATTACTCGGGCTCGTCGCGGCCGTGGCGCTACCGCTATCCGGACAATATGCGTGCGATCGGCATGGCGCGAATTCGCCGCGACCGTTTCGCCGGCTACTATGGCGGGGTCGATGGCGCCCATCTGCTCAGCCGCGAGGTGATCGTCGCTGGCCCGCGGCTGCTGGTCAACTGCTCGGCGCAGATGCGCAATTTCAGCCGCGTGTGGGACGGCTCGCTGCACACCGAGCTGGTGGAGCGGACCGGTCGCGCGATCGAGGGGTATACCTATGCCGAGTGCGACGCCAATCACGTCGACGATCTCGCCGTTCCGATCACCTGGCAGGGCCGAGATCTCTCGGCGCTGGTGGGGCGCAGGCTCTACCTGCGCTTCTTTTTGCGCAATATGTATCTTTTTGGTTTCCGCTTCGCCGAGTCGGTGTGAGCGGGCAAACCAACCAAAGAACGAGGAGTACTTTCATGACTGAGAATCCATATCTCGATATAGACCGAAAAATGCTCGGCGATATTCACACCTCGCGCGAAATGATGGACAATCTAGAAATCCTCTGCGATGACTACGGCTCCCGATTCGGCGGCAGCGAAGGCGAGCGCCTGGCGGCGCGATTTTTCCGCGATAAATTCACCGCCTATGGTCTTGCGAATGTCAAAATGGAGCCTTACAGGTACGCGGCCTGGACTCGCGGTGAAACGACGCTGCAGATCACCGCACCCGTCCAGCGCGAGATCCCCTGTATCGCATTGCCCTACTGTCCTTCAGCCGGTATCGAGGCCGAAGTGGTCTCGGTGGGGGACGGCACGCCCGACGACTTTGCCGAGGCCGGGCGCCGTCTCAAAGGCAAATTCGCAATGGCTACCAGCAAAACGCCAGCGGATCTAGGGCGTTTTGTTCATCGTTCGGAAAAATACGGCCGCAGTGCGCTGGCTGGTGCGGCTGGTTTCATCTTCATGAACCACTACGACGGCCTGGGGCCGGCGACCGGCAGCATTGCCGACAACCGCGAAGCGATCATCCCGGGTATCTCGGTCGGCAAAGAAGAGGGCCAGTACCTCGAGCGCCTGATCCGCCGCAAGGGAACCGTGCGTCTCAAGCTCAAAACCCGCAACCGCACCCGCGAACGGACTTCCTGGAACGTCGTTGGTGAGCTACGCGGCAATACGATTCCGGACCAATGGGTGCTCATCGGCTGCCACTACGACGGTCACGATATCTCGCAGGGGGCGCACGACCCGATCTCCGGCCTCGCTGCGATCATGGACGCGGCCCGGGTTCTCTCGGCCTATGCTGGCGACCGCATCGCCTGCGGCATCCGCTTCGTCGCTTTTGGCACCGAAGAAATAGGCTTGATCGGCGCCAAAGAATACGTCAAAGCGCATCAGCCCGAGCTCGATCAAATCCGCTTGCTGCTCAATATGGATTCCGCCGGTGGTGCTGGCCGCAAGGGCATAGTCATGCACTATTGGCCCGAGCTCGATGCCTTCTTCGACCAGGTTCGAACGCAGCTGCACGAAGACCTGCCCTACGGCAACCGTCTTTCGGCGTTCTCCGACCACTTTCCGTTTTTCGAAGCGGGGGTGCCTACCGCGGGCATGGGCGATGTCGAAGCCACTTATTCGGGGCGCGGCTTCGGCCATACCGCCTTCGATACCCTCGATAAGCTGCACCTTGGCGATCTGCGCGCCGCGGCATCAATCGCCAGCCGCGTCCTGCTGCGCATCGCCTGCGCCGAAGAATGGCCGGCCCGCCGTCGTTCGCAAGAAGCCGTCGACACCATCACCGCCGGCGAGTCGAATCTCGACAATTTGGCGGTGGATGCTGCGGTCGAGCGCCTGTACCGTCGGCGCAAAGGTTAGATCAGCACTGCGCTGGATTGTCGGCCCGCCGTCTGGCGATATTGTCAACTGTTCGCTCTGCTCATTTCATCAAGACGACCTTCTGCACTGTGGTGTTAGTTCCGCTGCGTAGAAGGATTAGATAAATGCCGCTGGCGGCCTTGCCACTCTCCCAGTGGACTAGATAATCTCCGGGAGCCAGCCGATCGTCTATCAGCACGTCCAGTCGTTGTCCGGCCAGGTCGTATACTTCGAGCTGGATTCGGGTCTCAATACCTAGGGCAAAGGGTATCGCAAGCGAGTGGTTGAACGGATTCGGGTAGGGGGGTCGCAGCTGGTTTTGCGGTGCGGCGTTTGCGGAGTTGCCGGCTACGAGTGTCGGCACCGTACTCAGATAGGCCCTGAGGTAACCGTCCATCGTCGTTGCGGCGATATCCAGCGCGCCGTCGCCGTTGAGATCGGCCAGCGCCAGATCGCTGGTGCGCGCGGCGAGATCGAGCGTCCAGGCTCGACGCAACTCGCCCGCTTCGAGCTCCAGGCAGAGGATGCTCGCGCCGCTGCCGTAGAGGAATTCATCGCGGCCATCGCCATCGATATCGGCGCTGACCACGTCGGTATGGGCGGTGCCGATGCCGGTCAGGGCGTGGAGCACGGTACCGTCTGCCGGATCCAAGAGCTGCGCGCCCGTGGAGATCGGGGATAGGAGTTCCCGGTCGCCGTCGCCGTCGGCATCGCCCACCCCCATCAGCGACTGCACTGCCGTATTGTTTTGGTAATCGGTCTGCCAGATCGTATTGCCCCCGGCATCGAGTACGGCGTTGAGGTAGCCATTGTGGCCCCAGATCAATTCCGGCCGCTTATCGCCGAAGAGATCGACTATGGCCGGAAAGGCATAGCCGACGAAGCCATCGCTGTGGAAGAGCGGGTCCATCCCGTCTCCATAGGCCTGCCGCACCACCTTCGCCTCACCGCTGAGTCCGTCGACTATATGCAGGCGGTCGGGCCACATCAGGACGATTTCTTCGCGGCCGTCTCCGTCCACGTCGCCGGCCGCGCTGGGATGACCGCCCAGGCTGCGGCCGCGGTAGCCGCTCGAGGTCCAGACGATATCTCCGCTGCGCCCATCGAGCAGGAAGCCGACTTCGCTGCCTATTTTGCCCCGGCGCAGCGTGGCGAAGACATCCATCTGGTCCGTGCTGCGATAGTGCCCGGGACTCCAGTAGGAGAGGCCGCTGAAATTCCAGATGGGCATGCTGCCGTCGAAGCCGTCGAAGCGGTGATGCCAGTGGACCTGGCCGTCGGCGTTGACGGCAGCCAGACCGGCATGGCCGTCGGGGGTCTCTCGAGCAAAGAGAATCTCCAGGTCGCTGTCCAGATCCAGATCGGCGGCGACGACTCCCCAGTGCCAGGGGGCGTTGTTGGTCTGGCCATAACCGTCCATCCGCCAGCGCACACTTGGGCTGCTGCCGTTTTGACCAGGTGCTTCGAGGCAGACGATTTCGCCGCCGCCGGTTTGCACGACCACTTCTGTTGCGCCGTCTCCCTCCAGGTCGGCGACCACCGGCGTGCCGGCCGGAGTACTACTGCTCCGGCTCCATTGGTGCAGTACACCGCGAGCTCCATTGAGATCGACCGACTCGGAGGCACCCCGTCCTTGCAAACGGACCAGGGTCCGGGTTGTCCCTGCGGCTTCCGCTACGGCCATCGCCTGCAACGACCCTCCGGCAGGGCCGCGGACCGACCAGAGTTGGCGCGGCTCGTCAGTGCCGATGCCGATGGCCTGCAGGATCTCGTGTTCGCCTTCCGGCGCGAGGACGAAGAAGTCCTGGCGGCCGTCGCCGTCGACATCGCCGGTGGTGATGGTGCGCAGGCCATCGGCTGCTCCGGTGCTGGCGCTAAGCGGCAACTGGTCGAGCGGACGGGTGCTGAAACGACCGTGTGTCTGTGCCCAGCGCAGGTCGGGCCCGTCGCGGCCCAGGGTCCAGACCTCCAGCGGAGCGTAGGTCGGCAGCGCCTCGCCGGCGGTGTGTGAAACCAGGAATTCGACCCGGTCGTCGCCATCGAGGTCGGCCATCCCGTGCAGATAGCGCCGGGCATAATCATGGCGCGTGATACCGGTCGCTGCATCGACGACGATCAGGTGCCACTGGTCATCGCCGCTATCGTTGTAGAGGTTGTAGACCAGGTCGAGCCCGCCGTCGCCGTCGCTATCGATCAGATTGAGCGGACCGGGACGGACGATTTTGGTTGATTGAGACGGGTCGGGCTGAATTTCGCGCAGCCAGTGCAGCGAGAGGCGCTGGCCGTCGTTGTCGATGAGTTCGGCGTGCATGCTGAAGTCGGCGATAACGGCGAACTCGGGATAGGGATCGGCGTCGATATTGGCCGCACCGAACCAGCCGTAATTGCGAAAATTGTGGTAGCGAAATTGCATCTTGGTCGCGCCGGTGGCGCCGTCGAAGACCAGAATTCGGTAGTGGGTCGCTACGGCGATATCGAGCTGTCCGTCGGCATCGGCATCGACCACCAGCACATTCGGAGCCCAGGTATCGCTAAAGGCCTCGGTCTGCCAGACCACCCTCGGTTCGGCGCCATCGTAGGCGCTCAGCCAGCCGCGTTGCGCCTCGGTGCCGCCGTCGCTGAAGGAGTCGCCCATCTCGAAACGCTGCAGGCCCTCGAGGTCGGGCAGGATCCGGGCCACCTTGAAGCGGTGGTTCACCGGCATGCTGGTGAGGGTGCCGTCGCCGCGCAGGTCGAAGTGCTGGGGGCCGATGTCCCAGCTCTGTCCATGGGCCGCCAGATAGCCGGGATCGATTTGATCGGGAAAGGGCAGGTCGAGCGAGGAGGATCCGGCTCTTGGTTCGACCGCCAGGTAGCCCTCCCATACTGCGATATCGTAGTGCCAGGCCTCGGTCGGTGCCTCGCGCATCTGGCCGTGACCCGGGGCATGACCGCTCATATGGCGGTCGCCACGCAGTTGCAGCCAGCCGGCGGACCGCGCTTCGGCGGCGACGGGTGCCAGGACCGCGCAGAGCAAGGTCAGTAGCAGCACCGCCGATCGGAGGGGAGGTTGTGGCGTCATTGGCACGAGCGGTCTCATCGATACAGGTATTGCTTCGAGGCTATCTCAGCCCAGTCAGAAGTCAAATATGTTGACTCTTGATCATTAATGTTGTTTATATCATCAAGACGGGCAATGTTGTATGGTGTAAATAAGCTGAATCGCGTATTGGGCCCAGTAGAGTATACAAATTCCCAGGAAGATCAATGCTTGAATATATCTTCGAAACGATCAAAGCAAGTGGCGTCGAAGCCCAAAGTGCCAAAGAGCTGGCCGAGCGGGTTCTTGATCCAGCGCCCGGGACTTTCGATCCGGTAGAGCTCGAGTTGGCTTCCGAGGTCCGGATCGCGCTTCTGGCTTCGATCGTTGCTGCGGCGAATCGCCAGCAATTCGGCGAGAGCCTCGAGCCGTTGCTGGACTATATTGCGGCCCGGACGAAGCAACTCAGTGCATACGATGTGGCGCGGTTCTGGCATCTCAAAGGGGTTTCTGTCTGGCGTTTGCACGAATCCGTCTATGCCGCTACCAGGGCATTTAATTCCAGTATTGAATTACTGATTGGGCTCGATGCTGCCGAAGCTCGGAATTATCTGCCGCGGGTTCTGGACACCTACGGCCAATTCCTGAATTCTCAGGGCCTTACCCACGATGCGCGGAGAGAGTTCGAAACGTCGCTTGGCTATCGCGAGGCGTTGAATGACCAGGTCGGCATGGCCATAACCCTGGGCAATCTCGGGCGTCTTTGCATGGACATAGGGGATTTCGAAGCGGCCGTTCAGTACCTGGGGCGCGATCTGGAGATCGTTGAAAGCAGTGGACCGCAAATGGTTGGGATACAGATTCAACTGCTCTCGCATTTAGGTACCTGCAATCTCGAATTGGGTCACCTCGACCGGGCGCGGACCTTATTTCAACGCAATGCCGAACTGGCCGAAACTCAGCAAGATGCAGTGGGTCTGGCCTATGCGGCTCTGGGCCTGGGCAAGATCGCGCTGGAACTTGGCAATCGGGCAGAGGCGAATATCCAACTGGAAACGGCGAGGACCAATATAGGCCGGACTTCTCTGCAGGGTGATGCCGCGAATAGCCTTGAGGCTTTGTTGCACCAATTTGCCGGGGAGATTGGTCAGGAAAATGGCGATCTGGAGCAGGCGCTCGAGGATTTCCGCCAGGCCCAGGAACTCTTCGCTCGAGTTTCTAATACATCGCCGGTGAAAATCGCCCATCTCTTGCGCGACTATGCGCGCGCTGCACTCGCTAACAACGAAGTTGAGCAGGCGGTTTCGCTCTTGCGGCAGGCACTGCACGAGCTTGATCCCACTGCCGCGGATGCGATGCGGCAGAGCATCGAAGAGGAATTGCACGAGCTGTCGCGAGATTCGTGGCTGCTGCACGCGGCGGGCCGTTTCGTGGGGCAGGATCAGATCGAATTTCTGCTCAGTGAGGCTGGTCGCGGCGGTTTTCGCGGCGCCAATAAAGAGGTGGCGATACTTTTTTCGGATATCCGCGGTTTTACGTCGATATCCGAGCAGTTTTCTCCGGCCGATCTGGTGGTATTCCTCAACGACTATCTGGGTCATATGACACGGTGCGTACAGCAATACGGCGGGATGGTCGACAAGTTCATCGGCGATGCGGTGATGGCTATTTTTTCGATGCCCGATCCGCGCCCGGACGATGCCGAACGCGCTCTGATGTCCGCGCTGCTGATGCGCTCCGAGTTGGAGCGTTTTAATCGGGCTATGCCCGAAGGTACGCCCAGGCTCGCAGCTGGAATCGGATTGCATTTTGGTTCGGTGGTCGCTGGTCTGATTGGTTCGCCGCAGAAACGTTCGTACACCGTAATAGGCGATGCAGTCAATACCGGCTCGCGGCTCGAAGGAATGACCAAGATGCTCGGAGCGTCGATTCTGGTCAGTGGCGAGTTGCTGGATCGGTTGTCCGATCCGGATCGCTTCATCGTTCGTCCCCTGGGACGCTATTTGCCCAAAGGACGAGCGCAGCCGGTCGTTGTTTTCGACTTGATGGGAGAGGACGATGGCAGCGATTTGCAGAGTGGGCTGAAGGCGGAGATTGCAGAGGTCCGAGCGGCGTTTGATTTTTTCGAAGAGGGAGATTTTGCGCGGGCTCTGGCCGGGTTCGAGGCTCTGGCCACTAAAACTGCAGAGAGTAAGAGAGCGGATGGATACCGGTTCCTCATTGGAGAAATCCAGGCTCTGGTCGATGCGCCGCTACCGCCGTCCTGGGATGGGGTGATCGCGCTGACGGAGAAGTAGTGCTAGCGGGGGTCTAGCTCTCGGGCTAAAGCCAGCGCTAAGGCCATCAGTGTGATCAAGTGCCGCGGATCTTGCTGAATTGATAGTTCTTCGGTTGTGCACATGAAGAGGCTCATGGCGTACTCCGTGCCACGCTTTTCCCCCGTATTTTCCATCGCCGATTGTCGTATAGCTCCTATCACCCGGTACAGCTTTCCCCATAAATCGGCTTCGCTCTTGCTGGCGAAAGGGGGAGTTGCCCACTCGGCGTTTGTCGTTGGCGCTATCTCGGCCTCTATATCGGCGAGTGCGGATTCGGCTGCAAACCAGTGGCTGAAGTGGGGTTGCCTGGTGAAAGACTCGAGTGCGTTCAGGCGCAGGTCGATTTCGAGTGATGCGTAATCCCGGAAAATGTGCTTCCGGCCGTGGCCTCGCCAGTCGATCAGATGTGGATCCAGGATGGGGTCGATCCAGATGTTTTCCCCCCTGAGATCACCGTGCACATCAGCGAGTATACCGGATATGGGCCGCTGTAAATTGCGATGGTAAAAATCAAAGGGATCGGGTGCCGAGACCTCTGGGTCGAGGTTGGCAGTCACGGTGCCGGTGTCGTTTCGGCGCAGGAAATCCGCACCGAGTGTTTCGCTCAGTCGAGCCCATGTTCGGTCTATTGCTTCAGAAGATATGCGGGGAAATGTCGGAGTGAGGACGTCCTCAGCCGGACCGGCCTTTGTGTGCAATGAGCTTAGAGCTTTGTTGTATAGGGCGTCGATAACTTTTCCAATCTCCGCAATCTCTCGAGCCTGAAAAAACTGGAAAAAACTCAACAAGTGTCCCAATTGGTTTTCCGAGCGCGGCACATAGGCTAACCCGGCCGACTCCTCGCCCATGGCAAAGGCCAATATAGGCGGAGTTGAGGGCGTATCGAGTGTATCGATATGCTGATTATAGAGATCTCTCTCCAAACGTATATGTTCTCGTGCCCCGATTTTGATCAATGGTTTAGTGCGCCGCAGTCGACCACTGATTTGTTCCAGTGTACAGGTTGCGCGAATGTAGGTTGCGCGTGGAGCGTGGTAGGTCGCTTGTTGCTCTATGGAAACTTCGCGCGTGAGCCCGTGAAACATCTGGCGAAATAATTCGGCCTCTGATTCATCCGCACCGTCGATCGAGATGTTGTAGACGCGAAAATGACGCTCTACCAATACGTCGGTGCCGACCAGGTAGATTTCGAGCGACACGGCTTCTTGACGGTGGCCCAGATGCAGCTTGAAATGGGCTTCACCTCGATTGTCGAGGTTCAGCCGCTGTTGCGGAGCGATCCGTCCCCCCTGTCTCCCCAGTGAATTCGAGCGTATTTCAATGGTCTGCTGGGACAACTTAGACTCGGCGATATTCGCAACGCGCAGGTGCACTTCGACGATCTGGTGCGCAAATGCGATTTCATCCGGACCTGCCAGTATTTCTATTTCGCACTGAGCATTCGGAGCAGGGTTCGCTCTAGAGGGAGTGGGGGTTCGAGGACCATACTGTTTATTCAATGCCAGGGCTCGCGCCCGGTACAGAGCGCTGCGCTCGTCTTCTCGCTTGTGGGCAGCTAACTCTGCAAGCGCAGAGAGTACGGCCTGTGTTTGTCTTGGGTCGGATTCGTGCTCTTCCGCCCATTCCAGATTCGCACTCGCGTCTTCTATATTGCCCAACGCCAATTGAGCTGTGCCCATGCCCAGGCGGACCGCCGCCATATTTCCAAGATAGCTGGCGGTGGTATATTGATCTTCAGCTGCGGCAAAAAAAACCAGTGCTTCCGCTGCCGCTCCGCTGTCGAGGCAGAGGCGTCCGCGGTAGAGGGCGATAAAAGCCGATGATATGGATCGTTGGGCTGTGGGGATGGTTGCCAACTGATCGGCTGCTTTCGCGAGCTCGGTTTCCGCGTCTTTTAGTTCATCGTTGCGGCGGTAGCACTCCGCTATCTGGCACTGGAGCTGTGCGAGGATTGGGGCATTTTCCGCGCTGGTTTCGACGGCGAGCTGGATGTCTTTTCTATAGGCGCGGATGGCTTGTTGATAGTGGCCGGCATTGGCCAATGCCTCGGCCAGACCTCCATAGGAGATCGCCATTCCAACCCGGTCGCCGAGTTGGTCTTTAGCTTTGAGACTGCGGTCGAACCAGCGCACGGCGCGGCTGTACTCGCCGAGCTGGTTGTAGACTCGGCCCAGGGTATCGGCTATTTGCGAGAGCAAACGGGGATTGTCACCGAGTAGTTTTGCGGCTTCGGCAAGATGGCGTGTCGCCTCCTCAAGCGACCCTAAATCGCCTTGCTGACGCAGTACCAGCGCCAGGTACTGGAGACCGTGGGCGATTTTCCAGCGCTGACCCTGGTCGCGCGCCATGCTCAAACCACCGCGAATTTTTTCTTCGGCTTCCCGCACCTGGCCCAGATGCATCAGGCAATATCCGTGCTCGAGTCTCGCTGATGCAGCGATATCGACATTGTCATCAGAAAGCTGATCGAGGCGCTCGATGGATCCGGAAAAATCGTGCTCGTCGTGTCCGAGGAGAATCGCCAGAGCCAGGATAATGCGGTCGCTTAAATAGCGGCTGATCCGAGATCCGGGTTTCAGGCTTTCTGCCAGAGCTCGTTCGTAATAGCTCCGCGCCGCGGCCAACTCTCCCCGGTGATAGCTGGCTTGTCCGAGTAAGTAGATGGCTTCGCTATGGGATTCCCAGTCTCGTGCCTTGGCGAAGAGGCGAGTCAATTCGCCAAGGCTGAGATCTTCTGCCGGTCGCGGTCGCGAAGACGAGTCTGTGTCGGGTCTGGTCTGTGAGTTAGATCCCATAGAGGGCTTTTTCGGCATGCGTCAGGTTGCGGATCAAATCGCGCCCTTTGGCAGAATTGACCAGAGTGAGGATTTCCTCCGCGGTTGCCGGCCAGACCAGGGCTGCACCTTCGGTAGATCCGGTGACGATATAGCGTCCGTCGGGAGAAAAGACCGCGGGAGTATTGCCATTGCCGGTCCACTCGAGCGCCTGCAACTGGCGGCCGCTCTCGATATTCCAAATACGAGTCGTCCCATCGACCGATGCGGTTATTGCGTATTGCTCATCGGGAGATGTCATGGCCTCGACCACAAAACCGCTATGGCCACTCAGGGTTTGTACGAGTTCCCCTGTCTCACTGTGCCATATCCGGGCCGTGCTGTCTTTTGCAGCGGTGATGAGCAGGCGGCCGGAATCCGAGAAGTGCACCGAGCTCACTCCAGCGCGATGGCCGGTGAATTGTTTTAAGAGGCGTCCATCGGTGCTTTCCCACAAGCGCACGGTACCATCCCAGGATGCCGTCGCTACGCGCTGTGCGTCGGGAGAGAAAACGGCCTGGCTGACCCAGCTTTCGTGCCCGGCGAGCTCCTGCACTTTTTGACCGTTCGTCAAATCCCATATATCGGCAGCATGGTCGCGTGACGGAATCACGAGATAGCGGCTATCGGCGCTGAGGCTGCTCTTGACGGGGCGGCCTGAATGGCCGGTTATCACCATTCCGGACCCAGGCTCGGCAAGATTCCAGATCCTCGTATCGCCGTCCAGTGAGGTGGTTACGACATAGTCCCCATTGGGAGAGAAATGTGCGGCTTCGATCTGTTCCCGATGGCCTTCGAGTACGGCAACGGATACGCCGTCCTCGAGCTGCCAGATATTGGCTGTGCCATCGGCGGCACCGGTGAGCAAGAGGCGGCTGTCGGGAGAAAAGGCCAATGCCTGAATCAGCGCTGAGGGGGAGTGCAATTCCAGGTGCAGTGCTCCGTCGGTGAAGTTCCAGATCTTGATACTCTGGTCGCCAGGAGCCACGGCCAGGTAGCGGCCGTCTGGAGAGAATTCTGCCGCGATAATACCGGTATTGGATCCAGCGAGTCGGTGCCGGTGCATGATCGGATCGAAGGCATCGGTTTTATAGGCATTAAAGAGGGCTTGCTGGGCCAAATCTGTAGGCCGGAGCTGATAAGAGGCCTCTGCGAGGCGAAATCCCAATACGGGATCACCGGCACTGCGCAGCAGGGAAAGAGCCGCCAGCTGGCCGGCGCGTGCGATCTCGGCTTGTTCGAGGGCGCGAACTCGCTCTTGCTGGGCCTGGCCGCGTGCTTCTTCCGCCTGCCGGCTTTGCTCGATCGCCTCGCGGCGATTGCGCTGTGCCCTCTCTTCTTCGGCCACCGCTTTTTCCTTTTCTCGCTGTGCGAGTTGGCGTTGTTCTTCGGCAGTGGTCAAGGCTACTTCTGCTTTGCCGCGTTCTGTCTCAGCGACTTGCTGAGCTTGTTCGGCGCGTGCTTTCTCGAGTTGTGCGCTCTTCAGTGCGTCTTCGGCACGACCTTTTTCCTGCTCGGCTATACGCTGTGCATCTCGCGCATCCGCACTGGCAAAAAGCGCCCAGGTGGTAAATCCGGATAACACGATGATAATGCTGGCCGCGGCCCCTATGATCAGCCGCATCCGCGAACGGCGCGACCGCTCCGTCTCGGCCCAACTGGCGTCTATAAAGGCTTTTTTCTCCGGGCTGAGCACCAGTCGATCTTCGTATACTTGCAGTTCCTTGAGCGTGCTGGCATCGAGCAGGGAGCCCCGGCTCTGGTACTCGTCGAAACGGCTGTCGATCAGCTGACGAATTTCGACCAATTCCTTCTCGATACCGGTCATCCAATTGTGGACCTGCAGCGCGAGGGTATCGTGGCGCAGTTCGTAAAAGTGGGTATTGGGATCCTCGCGGACGATCCGGCTGTCGATCAACTCGTTGACGGTGTCGAGCAGGACTCCGGGTGCGATAGCATCGCCGAAGTTGGCGGCGCGTTCTCCCAACTCTTCAAGGCCGATCACCAGCTTGGTGCCATCGGCGGAGATCATGGCCTTGAGCAGCTGTCTGCCCAAATCGGGATCGGAAAACTCGCTCAGGCGGCCTTCGATAAACGACGCCAGGATATTGCCGACTCCGCCCTGTCCCTCGTAATTGGCGATGCTGATGACCGGTTGATCCGGATCTCTTTCGATCGCCTGCCTATAGAGTGTGTCCATGATGACCTGCATATAGGGCAGCTCTATAGTGCTGTCTTCACCGGTGAGATCTTCGAGTAGCTGTCTGGCGACTGCTCTTTCTACCTCAACTCCGCAGACCTCGCACGGCTTGATTATGGCTTCCTCTGCTTGTTCTTGCGACATCTTGCGGACCCAGAAGCGGTTGGCGAGAAAATCGGGGATCACCGCCTCGAATTCGGTCAACCGCGCCAGGTATTCCTCGCGGATATTGATGATCACCCGCAGGTCGATACCGGTCTCCAGCCAGCGCTTGAGTTCGGCGATAAAGTCCTTGCGCGCCGAGAGCGATTGCATGATGAAGATTTCTTCGAATTGGTCGAGGAAAATCACCAGTGTTTTGCTGAGCTGGTAGGAAGCCTCGCGCAGTATTTCAACGTGATCGGTTATGCCTTCGGGCAAGTCGACTCGACGGGCGATTTCATCTCGCAGTGAGTTGAAGGGGTCGACCGCGGCGCGCACCATAAAAAATGTGGCTTCAGTAACGGCGATTTCCGAAACCAGTCCGCATTGAACGAGCGAGGTCTTGCCCGAACCAGAAAGACCGAAAACCACCGTGAGTCGGCTTTTGAAAAAACGGTTGTAGAGCTCGCGCAATTCGAGGTCGCGGCCGAAGAAGAGATCGCGATCATCCGTCGTATAGGCGTCGAGGAATTTGAAGGGTTGGCGCTGGGTCTGGTCGTTGTCGTCTCGGTCCAGATCGCTGAAGAGATCGTCTAGCGAATCATCGGAGGTGCTCTCGTTGAACTCTGTCATGACGGTGTCTCCTCGCTGAAGAGGGAGAGGAGTTGGGCGGTTTCTTGCTCGATTTCTTCGCTGCGGGAGCAAGTGTCCGATGTGAAATCGCCGCCGTGTTTACAGCCCAGATAAGAGATTTTGCGCGGATTTGAAAATCCGGCAAAGTAGAAAATATCGGAGGCTTTTCCAGCCTCGGCATCAAAGACCAGCAGCGGTTCCATATTGAGGTAGGCATCATGGCGTTCGTACTTGATGATTACGGCGTCGGATTCCCGGTACTCGTCGAAGGTGGTGCGCGACCCTTCAAAATCATCGGAGTGTCCCGAGAGTTCCTTGATGCGATGGGTGAAGGAGGGAGCAGCATTCCTTTTCTTCAAAACTTCGATACTGGTCACGTAGCCGAGCGAGATGTCCTGAAGAAACTCCAGGCCTTCGAGCTGGATTTCGAGATGTTCATTGACGTCGGAGCAGAGGGTTTCGAAGTCGGAGGCTCTGAAGGCGCGAATTTTTTCGTGACTGAGCCCATTGCGTATTTCTACCAGTGTATCTGCTGCTTTTTTGATCGGCGTTTCTTTCTTTCGATCGTTGAAGAATACGGATATCATCTCTGGGACAACCAGCTCCGCCTCTTCGGAAGCCAGCCAGCGCGATCCTTCCCGTGCGATATGGATCCAGGAGCCGAAGCTGGGTTTTCGCAGCTTACCGGCAAAATCAGCGACGAGGGCACGCGGTGGCTGTGCCTCATTATTTACTTCGATATAGCGACGACATTCGAGCAATAAAACCATGCCCAGAAATCGTGCTATCGCCTCGGCGGTTCGCAGCAAATACTGCAGGCGCAGCGGACCTGGGTCCATGCATTCGTCGGTCATCAGGACCTTGAAATTGGCGGCGATCGGATAAGGGAAATAATCGTTTATGGTGCGTATGAAGCGCTTTTCCATGATAGTTTTCCGTATTATTGCGCGGTTTGCCGGTTGGGAGGATAGGTGGTCCAGGCATCTGCGGTGGTGATCATCCTGAAGTCTGCTCTGTTTTTGAGATGCAGCAATTCGGCGGCTGCGGCATTGCGGGCTTCGCTGAAGCCCGAGCCCAGCAATCTGACTTCTATCGGTATCCATAGCCGATCCCGATAGCTGATATATGCATTGCGTTGCGCTTCCGGTACTTTCTCCA
>CAZFMY010000126.1:16093-17557 GCA_964520345.1 uncultured Gemmatimonadaceae bacterium
TATTTTCAACGAGTTCGACAACGGTCGGGTTCGCGGTGTCGATGAATGCAGCAGCAACGCCTGTCTCGTGCCAGCGCAGAGATCGGTTGGGATGTACGACGACCTCTGCACTTTCTTCGGTGCTGAATTCCCGGCCACTGCGGGTATATACGACCTCGATCCGGGCTTTGAGTGAGTGCTGCTGATCGACATTGGCCAACCGGGTTGAAAAATTCCCTGGGAGTTCTACCTTGCGTTTGGCACCGGGCTCCAGTGCGTGGGTGGTTTCCAGCGGCTGATCCATGATCTCGGGGATAGCGAGGCGCAGGGTCGCTTCGACGGGTTCGTCATCGGTATTGGCCAGACTGATCGTACCTATGGATTCACTCCTATAGCGGTGGGAAAAAGCCGGGAGCAGTTCATCGACCTCGAAGTGTTCGATGCGCACGGCGCTCCGGGTCAGGTGGAAGGAGAAGTTGAGCGAAAAACGATGAGATACTCCGAGATCGGGCAGCGAGCTATAGGCGTAGTCGAGCTCGAATTGTTTCAAACGCAGCCCGGTCCCAAACGCGTATCCCAGGCCGTCGTTGGAATCTGAATCTCGATTGCGATGGGCTCCAGCGCGCAGGGTCAGCACCGGGTGGATTCGATATTCCGCACCGAATCTCGCCGCCTGATCCAGACCGCAGGTCAAAGAGAGTCGAGGTACTGCCGTCCAGGCGGCTCCGAAGCGCAAATCAGAACGGAAAAAAGGACGTTTTATTCCATTGCCGTATTCGAGCTCGGTGCCTCCGATATCTCGGGCGACAATTCCCAGTTTAAGGCCGTTGTAGGGCGAGATAAGTATCCCGAAATCATAGCCGAGAGCCGAACCGGTACTGCTGAAATCTTGCGGATTAGCGATGTCCTGCAGCCCGGCGTCCAGCGAGATCATCTTGGCCGTGGCTCCGAGGGCCAGGCGCGAATGCAGCTTATAACCGAGCGCTAAGGCATAGCGGTTCTGATGGTAGAAAAACTCCGCGTCGGAAAAGCCCATATGCATCCAGTCAACGCCGATCCCGAGTTTGGAGGATATCGGCTTTGCATAGGCCAGATAGGCGTTATCGAGCCCCTGCAAGCCGTGCAAATCGGCCCACATCGAAGAGATTTCGTTCTTGCGCACGGCACTCAACCCGGCCGGGTTCCAATAGGCTGCGGTGGCATCGTCTACGGTCGCTAAAATCGATTCTCCGGTGGCAGCAGAGCGGGCGCTGGCAGGTATGCGAGAATTATCTGCTGCTGCATCAATTAGCGAAAGAAGAAATAGCGGCAAGAGAATTCGCGGCCAATGCCGGGTGCGATAGTTTAGCATCTTCATCCTCATTTCCCTCCGTTGACGACGCCGATAACTTGTTTTACTGCGGTCTCCGGCGTTTTAGTCACCACAATGTACATGCCGTCCTCGACCATATCCCCATTATTGTCATGGCCTGACCACTCGACCGA
>CAZFMY010000127.1:0-17535 GCA_964520345.1 uncultured Gemmatimonadaceae bacterium
AAATGACCCCTTGGGAAATCCATGCGATAGAAGTAGCAAATTGCAATTGTGCATATGGTTGCCCATGTCAGTTCAACGCTCTGCCGACATATGGCAGCTGTGAAGCAGCGGTGGGAATAATCATCAATGAAGGTCATTATGGCGGTGTATCTCTGAACGGTATGAACGTGGCTTCTACGGTCAAGTGGCCTGGGCCAATCCATGAAGGAAACGGAGAAAGACAGCTCATCGTAGACGAACGTGCCTCAGCTGAACAGCGCTTGGGTATAGAAAAAATTCTTTCAGGTGAGGATACGGAGGAAATGGCGACCATATTTTCGGTTATGAACGCCATGATATCGACGCGTCATGAGACTCTTTTCAAACCGATTTCCATAGAAGCCGACATGGATGCGAGAACAGGACGTGTCGATGTCGATGGGGTCTTCGCAATGGAAGCAGTGCCGATTAAAAACCCGGTGACGGGTCAGGAGCATAGGGCTCGGATAGATATTCCCAATGGATTTGAATTCACAATTGCTGAAATGGCCAGCGGGACCACGGCAACCAAAGGAGTCGTAGATCTTCCGCAGAATGATTGCACGCATGCTCATATCTGTGAACTCCATATGAATAATTCTGGTCTGATAAACTAAGCTATAGATCCAACCGCGAGCTGATGAGCTACCAGCGCTTCTCGCCTAAAGCGTCTCGACCCTTTCCCCCTCCGCCCTCCGCCCGAGCGAACAATCGGCGTGTTCGCCAGCGCATCCTGGATCTTGGTGATGCTTTCTCGTCGCAGATTTTTAATCAAGGAGCCAAGATCAGGCAGATTGGAACGGGGGCGATATTCGCTATGGTCGGGCCTCCACCATTGAGATGGGGTTAAGGTCGATATGAAGGCCCTGATATACGCAGCCTGAGGTTGATTGCCAGCAAAAGGAGCGTTGAATGGATCTGAGTGGAAGAGTGGCCATCGTTACCGGAGCCGCATCGGGGATCGGTCGTGCGGTGTGTAGCGTGCTGGCCGAAGCCGGTGCCGATGGTATTGTCATCGCCGATGTCGATCGTGGGGGTGCGGAGGAGACGCGGGCGCAACTGGAAGCCCTAACGCAGGCTCGCGGCTGTGTCGTGGAGGTCGATGTCTCCGACCCGGATCAGGTTGCGGCGATGGTCGAGACTGCGAGCGCGGAATTCGGCCGGGTCGATATACTGGTCAACAACGCCGGCATCTGTCCGATGGCCTCCTGGGACCAGACCACGCTCGAGAGCTGGAACCGGATCATCGAGGTTAACCTCACTGGGGCCTATCTCTGTTCCAAGGCGGTCCTGCCGCAGATGCGGCGGCAGAAGTACGGGCGGATCGTCTTTATCTCGTCGGCCGGGGCCTTTATGGGCAGCGTGACCGGTCATGTGGCCTATGGGGCCAGCAAGGCGGGGATGCTGGCGTTGATGAAGGTCGTGGCCAAGGAGTTCGCCGCAGAGGGCGTACTGGCCAACGCCATCGCACCGGGCAGCATCGACACGCCGATCACCGACAGTTTCGGTCCCGACGCCAAGGCGCGCTATGCCGAGGCCGCTACGCTGAAGCGCCAGGGCACCCCGCGCGAGTTGGCCGACGCAGTACTCTATCTGGTTTCGCAACGAGCGACCTACGTTAATGGTGCGACGCTGCACGTCAACGGCGGCTCGCTACTGGTCTGAAGGAGGCGGTATGAATCAAGATCCGAAATGGGTTATCGATCCGAAGCAGGAGCCGATGTGGCAGGCGCCCGACGCATCGCGCAAATTGAATTTGCTGATCGGGCCCGCGCAGTGCGGGGCGGAGCATTTTGCGGCGGGCACCTTCCATCTGGCGCCGGGTTGCGAGACGATGCCGGATATCCACCCGGATGCCGAGGAGCTCTACTACGTCGTCAGCGGTGCGGGTCGGCTGGTGATGGACGGGGAGGAGTTTCGCGTCGCCGAGGGCATGGCGGTCTATATTCCCGCCGGCGTCGAGCACCAGTCGTTCAACGATGGGCAAGAGGATCTGGTCTACTTCTATGTTTTCGGGCCGCCGCCGGGGGGGGCACCGCGACAGGAAGCGGAGAACTGGACGCGGATCGACTAGGCTCAGGACACCTCGACCCAGGTACCCGTGCGGTGCGCTTCGAGCCCGGCGGCGATCACCTGTTGGGCTTTGAGGCCGTCGGAGAAGTCGGGCGTGACCGATTCACCGGCCAGGATCGCATCGACGAAGAGGCGGGGTCCTACCGAATCGCGGGTAAAGGGTGCGAAGATCTGGCCCGGGTCCAGGTCTTGCTGGATGTGCTGGGGTACCGGCAGGAGCTGGAACCCGGCCTGGTCGTGGCGGACGCCGCGGATTTCGGCCCCGGCAGCGGCTCCGGCGAAAATAAAATCCGCTTCCAGCGTACCGCTCTCTCCGTGCAGCCGGCAGTGCTGCTCGGCCCCCCGGTCGCCGACATGCGCTACCAGGCTGGTGTGGATGGTGCCGTGCATGCCGTCGGCGAACTCGATCAGCAGCAGGGCCGAGTCGTTGGCCGGGTCGAGGGCTTTTCCGTCGGGGCCCGGTCGTTCGACGTGATGGGGCAGGTGGGCGCTGACGCGGACGATTTCACCGCAGTGCCACCGCGCCATGTCGATCATGTGTGAGCCGAAGAGGCTCAATGCGCCGCTCGAGCGCTGCTGGTCGTATTTCCATTCGTATTGGCCGCTGCGTCCCTTGTCGCTGAAGAAGTGCCAATGGCCGTGATAGGGCCGGCCGATATAGTCGTCTTCGATGAGCTGGCGGAGATAGCGGTGGTAGGTCGACCAGCGGTAGGTGAAGAGGATCATATGCACGACTCCGGCCGCTTGCGCTTTGGCCAGCATCGCTTCGGCCTGGTCGACGTTCAGCGCCAGGGGTTTTTCGCAGAGCAGGTGCAGCCCGGCGTCGAGTGCTGCGCTGGCGATCGGATAGTGCAGGTCGTCGGGGACCGATATCACCAGGGCGTCGAGACTGGCTTTTTCGATCATCTCGCGATAGTCGGCGTAGATCTGGGGGATATCGTATTTGGCGGCCATCTCGGCGGCGCGGGTCTGGTCCCTGCCGCAGAGCGCTATGAGCTCGGCGCCGGAATGGCTCTTGAGACTGGGCAAGTGCATGGAGTCGGCCCACCAGCTGGTGCCGACGACTCCGACGCGCACGGATTCGGGCATGGTCTTCTTCCGCTTGAGGCGAGAGGCTGCGAGCAATCTGGATAGTAATTAAATACTATACCCGGTGCTTGGCCATGCTCGGGGTCTTGATCGAGTTGGATTCGGATCATACTTTGGCAGCGGATCGGAGTGCTTTGCAATTAAGGTTTTTGTAAAGATTCATCGGAAGCCTGCACTTAAACTCGGCCAAGGAGCGTGAAAAATGAGAATAGGGATACATATGGGGCATAGCGACCCCGATCAGGTCGCCGCGGAATGCCGTGATCTGGGCGTTGGCGAGATCTTCCTCGGTGCTGGGGCGGTGCCGGGTTTTGCCGAGCGGGGTTATTTGCGCGTTGAAGAGTACCAACCCTTCGCCGAGCAACTGGCCGAGCGCGATATCCAGGTCGCGGGGATGATCCTGCCGGTTCCGTCCAAAGAGGCGGTACTCGGCCAGCGCGAGACCGAACGGGCCGATCTCTGCCGCACGATCCAGGCTGCGGGTCAGTCCGGGATCGACGCTGCGCTGTTCTATCCACTAGATCGGTTGCTCTATTTCCATGAGTACCACCCGGGCAGGCCCTTGATGGTCATGCCGGGCGAGGAGGGCTGGACGCAGGTGATCGAATTTTTCCGCGCGGTGGTGGGCGCTGCCGACGAGGGAAACCTGAAGCTGGGCAATCACCTCTGGGCGGTCGATGTGGTCCACTCGATCTGGGAAGCGGTCGATAGTCCCAACAACGGGGTCACCTACTGCCAGGGGATGTCGCTGATCGGCGAGGATCCGCATACGCCGATCGAGACCTGGGGTCTGGAGCGGATTTTTTTCGCCCATGCTCGCAACCAGGTCAGGAACGGGCCTGCGCTGATGGACCACGAAGAAGTTCCGTTGCAGAGCGGTGATGTCGATATGGGCCGTTGCGTACGCGCGCTGGCTGCGGCCGGGTACGAAGGGGTGATCGCGCCTGAGCACCTCGGTCCGCAAAGCCTCGCCGAAGCCGTCGCCTATTTGAAAACGCTGCTCGACGAGTAGCTGGGTTGGCTTCGCTGCCCGGGGTTTGGATTTGCGAGAGCCGGCTCACCGGGCAAGATGCAGGTGCGTAGCGCACCTCTGATTGTATTGGAAGGAAGAATCATGGCTGGTCAGAAATTCAAAATAGGTGTTATAGGCGCCGGGATGATTGCCAACGCCGGGCATATTCCCGGTTGGAAAAACCTGCCCGACGATGTCGAGATCGCGGCGGTGGCCAACCCCACTCTGGAGAAAGCCCGGATGACCGCCGACAACGAGGGCATTCCCCACGTCTACGGCGATTGGCGGCAGATGCTGGCCGAAATCGAGCCCGATATCGTTTCGATCTGCACGCCGAACGCCTACCATTTCGAGCAGGCGATTGCTGCGTTCGAGGCTGGGGCGCATGTATTCTGCGAGAAACCGATCGCCACCTCGTATCGAGAGGCGGCCGCGATGTACGCGGCGGCCGAGGCGGCAGAGCGACGGCTTTTTGTGACGCAGACGGCGCGGTTTTCATCGGGATCGATGGCGGCGTGGGAGATTGCGCGCTCGGGCCAGCTGGGAGAGATCTACTACGCCGAGTGCTCTTTTATGCGGCGGCGGGGCATCCCCACCTGGGGCCGCTTTCACATCAAGGATGATTCGGCCGCCGGCCCGCTCTACGATCTGGGTGTGCACATGGTCGATAAGATCCTCTGGCTGATGGGCAGTCCCGCGGTGGTGGCCGCCAGCGGCGCGACCTATACTAAATTCGGCAATCGCGACGAGGGATTGGCGACTTCGCTGGCCGAGAGCGGTGCGCCGGCCGGAGTGCTGGCGCCGAGGGCATTCAGCCACGAGGAATTCACGGTGGAGGATATGGCGGTGGGTTTCATACGTCTGGCGGCGGGTGCGACCCTGGCGCTCAAGACCAGCTGGGCGGCGAATATCCCCGAGAATTCCGGTGGGAGCACCATCCTGGGGACCGAGGGGGGCTTGAGTTTCGATCCGCTGGTACTCTCGACCAATATGGGGAGTTATCAGGTCAATGTGAATCCCCGGGTGCCCCGGGACCTGGACGTGCCTTTTTACGGGCATTGGCTGGCGGCCGAGCACTTTGTGCGGGTGTTGAGAGGGGAGGAGGAGCAGATCGTCAAAAAGGAAGAGGTCCTCAATGTGATCCGGGCGTTGGATGCGCTGCATCGGTCGGCTGCGGAGGGGCGTGAGGTCTCGGTGGATGAATGAGCAAAAGGAGAGCTAGCTATGCTATCTAAAGAACAAAAAAATTTCTTTGAAACCTTCGGTTATCTGGCCTTTCCCAGGCTCTTCAGCGCCGAAGAGATCGGCTGGATCGCCGATGAATTCGAAAGGGTGCTGGATACCTTCGGCACCGGCGACCAGCACGATGGCTCGCAGCGCACGATGATCGTGCCGACCATCGACCATAGCGAGCGGCTCTGTACTTTGCTCGACGACCGGCGGATCCTGGGGATCGCCGGTGATATTCTGGGCGCGGATTTCAACTACGCTTCGGGCGACGGCAATTATTACAGCGGCGATACCGGCTGGCACCCCGACGGCAACTACCCCGAGCTTTTCGCGATCAAGGTCGCCTTCTATCTGGATCCGGTCGGGCGGGATACGGGATGCCTGCGGGTGTTGCCGGGCAGCCATCGGCCCGAATCGATCTGGCGCAGCGGCGAGTTCAGCCCGCGCAATCCCGAAGCCTGGGGCGGCGAATCGGCGGAGATTCCCGGGCAGGTGGCGCTCGAGACCGAGCCGGGTGATCTGGTGGTTTTCAATCACAATACCTGGCACGCTTCGTTCGGCGGCAGTCGGCGGCGGAGGATGTTTACGATGAACTTGCACAAGCGGGGCAAGACTGCAGAGGAACTCGAATGGGTCGACGAATATCTGCAGCACCATTGCCCGGTGGCGCACGGGTTTAAAATCGGCGGGATGTACACCGATCTGATCCTCGATACCGCACCGCCTGAACGGCTGGTGCATCTGGAGCAGCTCTTCACGCGTCACGCGCAGGTGCATCCCGAGGGCACCGTGTCCCGCCCCTTTCCCGGGCTTGGATAAGAACTCCGGTCCGCTTTCGTTGTAAGCACTTAGTCGATGGATTATATTTGCGCCGTGCCCGAGTGAGGGGTTGCCCGTTTGTGCGTTCATTTACCGATGAGGAGAGATGCGATGGTCCACAAAATCCACAAGATCGCGATCATAAGCGACGATATCGAAGGAGCCGTAGAATTCTACACCCAGAAGCTGGGGTTGACGGTGGTGGAGCGCTTTGAGAACGAAGACGACGAGGACTATGTATTCCTCGATGCCGGCGGTATTCTGCTCGAGTTGATGCCGCAAAAAAGCATGGGCCAGGAGCCTGGATTTCACCATATCTCCTTCGATGTCGACAGCGTCGAAGAGAGCGCCCAGGAACTCAAGGACAAAGGGGTCGCGATCACCAAGGAGCCCTTCGATGTCGGTGGGGGCACCGGGATCACACTGGGTTTTTTCGAGGGGCCGAACCAGATGAATCTGCAGCTTTTTCACCGCGAGAAATGAGGGATTGATGCGCATTGCCAAAGCCAGCCGTGAACAGATGGAGGAGTTGAGCGGTGTCCACGCCGGCGCGGGCACCATTCTCTTTGGTCGCCTGTGGGATCGAGCCGATTTCGAGACGCCCTTCGCCTTTGTGCACTCTGCGATTCTCTTGCCGGGTGGTGGGATCGGTTACCATCGGCACGACGATAGCGAGGAGATTTTCATCGCCGTCGACAATGCCTCGCAGTTTAGTCACAACGGGCGGACGGCCATCGTCGAGGGCGGTGCTGCGGTCCCTTTGCGCTCGGGTGAAATCCATGCCATCTACAACCACACCGATCAGGAGACGCGCTGGTTCAATGTCCATTGCGTGGTCCCGGGGGGCGATCCCAAATCGACCGATCTGGGCGATGATCGGGTTGGTGCCGAGTTGGAGTCTACCGATCGCCTGCCGGTGGGGCGACTGGATCGGGATGCGCTGCAATACGGAGTGTCGCACGGTGGTCGGGGCGAGATCGGTAGCCGGATGATCTGGCAGGCTGAGGATTTCCGCTCTAATTTCGGTTTCCTGGCTCACGCGCTCCTGCCGCCGGATACCTCGATCGGCTACCATAGTCACCAGGGGGTCGAGGAATGCTATATCGTCATTGCCGGCAGTGGACGAATGACGGTGGACGATGAGACCGAAGAAGTCCATCAATGGGATGCGATCCCCAGCCGGCTGGGAGGCAGCCACGGCATTTACAATCACACCTCGGAGAATCTCGAACTGCTGGTCGTCGCCGTCTGTGCCGAGAAGGGAATATTCGACTCGACTGATCTGGGCGACGACTTGAGTCAACGCTAAATTTCGCTAGAAAGGAACACTATGGGAACGGTGAAAATCACCTTTATCGGTCATGCTTCTTTCCGCTTTGAGTCGGATAAGGGCTCGGTCACTTATTTCGATGCTTGGCTCGATGACAATCCCACGGCCAAGATGAAGCTCGGCCAGGTCAGGAAGGCCGATATTGTGATCGCCAGCCATGGTCATCGCGACCATATCGGCGACTCATATGAAATCTGCAAGCGCACCCGGGCCAAGTTCGTCGGCAACTACGAGCTCTGCGTGGTCGCCGAAGAAGTGCACGGGCTCAAGATGGGCTCGCGCGCGTTATCGATGAATCCCGGCGGCACGGTCAAGGTCAAGGACGCCGCGATCACCATGGTCCAGGGTCACCACTCGCAGTCGCTCTCGACCCATGTGACGGGAGCCGAGCTGCCTTCGGGTCTGCTTTTTCACCCCGACAGCGCGGTCAATGGTTTCTGCGTCGCCTACGACAACGGGATCACGATTTACGATACCGCCGATACCTGTCTTTTCAGCGATATGCAGCTGATCGGTCAGATGTACGGGCCGCAGGTGGTGATTATGCCGGTGGGCGGGCAGTATACGATGGGTGTCCGCGAGGCGGCGCGAGCGGCCAGCCTGATCCGCCCGGACGTGGTGATCCCCTGTCACTATGGGCCGACTATGGGGCAGCCGGCCGATATAGACGGGCTGAAGAAGGCGGTGCACTTTCTCTCGCCCAATACCGAGGTCGTGGAGTTGGAGGTGGGACAGACCTTGACCTATACGGCGAGCACTCATAAGGTGCGTTAGGCGAGGGAAGGGCGAGCTATTTGAAGATCGGCTCTTGCTCGTTCTCGTTCAGATTCTATGCAGATATGAGGGAGTTGGTCCGATTTTGCCGAAGTGCAGAATCGGACCAACAAACCACTGTGCCCAATAGCCTCAAGCAGCTCTTGGGCACTTTGAGATAGAGCCTAAGAGCTATAGCTTGATCAGCCCTTGGTCCCCAATTACATAACGCGTTCCCGCAACATCTAGCTCCGCGACAGCATCGCTTCCCCCTGCGCCGAAAACCCTCAATTCCGTTGTGCCGATCTCGGCGATTTCAACTCCGTCTTCCCGTCTCGTTTGCACCACCGCATTTTCCAGATGATCGTGTCCGGGGCAGAGTATGACGCCTAGGTTGCGTTTTTCGACCAGGCCCGAAGGGGTGTAGCGCAGGTGGTATTGCATCGGCCATTGGTCGCCGCCCTTGTCGGTCATCGGCGGTGGATCCCAGCCTTCGCCCAAAGAGAAGAAGCCATTGCCACCCCACAGAAAATGGCCGATGAGCGAGGCATTTTTGCGTTTGAGCGAAAAAGTGCGTTGGCCTTCGTCGATGGTGAAGCGGCTCCAGGAGTGGATATTCCACTGCAGGGCGGAGACGGTATTTTCGCGGGCGACGAATTCGTCGATCATCGCAAAGCACTGCAGACCGTTGAGATAGACGACGTGGCGGCGGCAGCGGGTGGCGCGGTCCTGGTAGCTCGAGTCGGCGATGCCACAGAAGTAGGTCAGGTGCTCGTTTTCCTGGGCCCGGGCTATTTGGCCGACAGACTCGGGGGAGCGCATGAGTTGTGATGCGTCGGAAAGCGTCAGGCAGTTGTGCGATTTGGTGTGCCAGACCCAGTGCGCGTGGTGGTCGGATCCGTAGCCGGCGTAATAACCGGAAGGCATGGCGAGTACGCGGCCGCCGGCGTGCAGGATGAAGTCGTTGTTGTTGGCGTGTGAGTGGCTGATGGCACCGTAGGGCGAAGAGCGGAAGATGAAGGCGATATCGCGTTCGGGGTGGGTGCGGTCGCTGCGCAAAGCAGCCCAACCGGTATCGGCGAAGACGCGCAAGAGACGATCCTGCCCGGGGGCTGTGCCTTTTGGTTTGCCGATTGGAGCAGGGGCTAATAATAATTGCGCGTTGACGCCGGACAGCTGTCGTTCGGGTGGGGTACTCAGGGTGTTGGCGATGTTGCGGAACTCGGCGATATAGGCACTGAATTCGCTGCTTTCGCTTTCGCGGCCGATGAGATCGACTAGGTCGGCGTTGTTGTTCCAGGTCGCGGCCCAGCGTTCGCTGTGGTCGCCGAAACCCATCCATTCGGCATAGGGCGGCAGGCACCATTGCCGCCAATGCGCGTGGTTTTGCCAGAAGGGACGGCGGTAGAGGTCAATGCCGGTGCCGCGTTTGAGCGCGGAGGCGAACATGGTCATGATGGTCACGTAGGCCAGGCCGTAGGAGGGACCTTGCGCCCAGGCGCCGTCATCGCCGGCCCAACTCGGCCAGAGTCCGCACAATACCGGTCGCAGCCATTCTAGCCAGTTCGCGGCTTCGGGGATGTGCTGGTGGAAGACCAGGGACAGTTGCGCGAGAAAGACAATTTCTCGTCCGGAGTGCGAGTCGAAGCGGTCGATGCCGTAGTGGCCCAGGTCATGCATATGCTCGAAGGTGATCTGGCCGCGTCGTCTGAACTGTTCGATGACTTGGGCGCGTTCTTCGTTGGTGAAAAGATCCCAGACCCAGTCGCAGACGTGGGAGCCGTGCCAGATCACCGACATATGTGCCTCGTCGTTGTGGTCGATATGGCTCGAACCCTCGGGGTCCCATTGCGCGATCGAAGCCATGCGCCGGCAGGCGGCTCGACCGAAGCGCTCATCGCCGCTCAGCAGCCAGGCCAGGGCCAGGGTTTCTGCCCCTTTGACGAATCTGCGGGTGCCCCACATGGTCGGGTACCAGATTTTCCAGAAGGCCGCGTACTCGTCGTCGCGCGGGGGCAGGAATTCGGGTTCGGCAATTTCGTGGGTCTGTTGTAGCTGGGTTTCGGCTTGTTGTTGTAGCGTTGGCCATTGCGGTGGGGGGGCGTCGCGCAGGGACGCGATTCGGTCGGCGTGCAGGTAGATGCGCGGATGCTTGTCGGGCAGGCGTTCGAGCCAGACTGCGGCAGGCGGGATCTCTAGGATCACAGCGTCGCTGTCGATGGCGAAGGTGAAGACCTGCGAGTGCTCGCTCTTTGCGATCCAACGCCACCAATAGGTTCCTGGTGGGAGGGCTTGCTCGGGCAGGTGCAGCGGGTCGGTGAGGTTGGGCCGGTCGATGATGCAATCCGTAAAATCCGGATCGCGGGCGACTTGCAGGTGGAAGTCTCGCTGGCCACGGCGAGGTTTCCAAGCGAAGACGGGCGGGTTGGTGCGCGGCCTATGGTTGTCGCGCGGTTGCCTGGGGTCTATATGGGGATGGGGATGCCGGGTGTCTTTCATTGTCTGACCTGTTAGAATGAGCTGGTGTGGATGAAATACTGGCAGGATACGAGTGCGATGGCTTGGTGTCCTTTACTGTTCGGAGCGTAGATAACGCTGACGGGAACAAACCACCGCGGGTGCAGGCCTGGATCCTATTGACGATACCCCGGGTTAGACCAGAGTGGTTGGCAATAAGCGGCTAACTAGGATCGGTTGCCGAGTCACAGAGCAGGCGCTCCACTATATTTTTGCGCTGGCCGGGTACCGCGGGCTGCTCCAGCTCATAGAGCTCGTCCGGAATCAGGTGTTTATACTCTTCGACCGGCAGGCTGCCGTGGCTGCCATCGCCGATATAGCGGTTGAAGACGGTCATCCGCGGATAGGCTTCGGTCCAGGCCAGGGCCCCGTGGTAGAGCGCCTCGGTGAAAACGACGCAGTCGCCGGCTGCGACCGGGATATTGACGACGGTGGGCGGACCGTCGTGGATCGAAATATGTTCGGGCAAGTCGAAGTTGCGCTTGTGGCTGCCGGGCAGACAGACGAAGCCGGTGCCCGGGGGGACGTCGACCAGCGAGATTGCCGCGTTGAGGAAACCGGCATAGGGCTCGCCGTCGTCGACCCGGTAGTCGCGGCCCGAAGCGTGCAGGTGGATCTGGTCCGATTCGCGGTAGTTTTTGGTCAGTGCGCTATCGACCAGGCAGGGGCTGCCGTGCGTCAGGGCGATGATGACGCGTAAGATCTCGCGGTTGACGGCCAGCCGCTGGAAAGCTTCGTCGGCGTATTGAACGCGGTTGACCCAGCGCGCCAGCGTTGGCGAAGCCTGGGGATTGCTCAGGGCGGTGGAGGTCAGCGGCGGCGGCAGTTCGTCCAGCGTCATCTGGTGCCATCGGTTGCCGAGCTCGATCATCCGGGGGATATCCGCCTCGGGCACCACGTCTTTGAGCAGGATATAGCCGTGGTGGTCGAAGAACCACTTTTCTTCCGAGCTCAGCATCTCAAGATCTCAATGCTCGACCCCGGGCAGGGTCGAAGTGCTGAGCAGGCCCCCATCGATATCGAGCGCGACTCCGGTGAGAAAGGACGACTCTTCGGCCAGGAAGAAGAGGATTGCGTTGACGATATCGTCGGGTATAGGGTTGCGGCCGAGCGGGATACCTGCGGCCGTTGCGGCGAGAATTGCCTCGTTAGCGGTGCCAGTAGCCCGATTCTTGTAGGCCAGGACCTCCTGGCCCATGCCGGTCGACGAGACGCCGATCGGGCAGACGCAGTTGACGGTGACGCCGTCGGGGGCCAGCTCGCCGGCCAGGGCTTTGCTCAGGCCGACGACACCGAATTTAGCAGCGCAATAGGAGGCGATCAGCGCGCAGCCGATCTTCGATACATCCGAACCGATATTGACGATGCGGCCGCGTCGGCCGCTGGCGCGCAAAAGCGGTGCGGCGGCCTGGCAGCAGAGGAAGACGCCCTTGAGGTCGATGTCGATGACCCGGTCCCAGTCGGCTTCGCTGGTTTCTTCGAGTGGTCCGAAGTGGATGACGCCGGCCGAATTGATCAGGGTGTCGAGGCCGCCGAAGTGGTTTTCGCAGGCGGCTACGGTCTGGCGTACTGAATCCGGCGATCGCACGTCGAGCTCGAGCGGCAGGACGCGGTTGCTGGCCAGTTCGTCGCTGGCGCTTTGCAGCGCGTCGGGGTCGATATCGGCGATGGCGACCTGCGCGCCTCGTGCTAAGAGGGCCTTGGCGCTACTCAGGCCGAAGCCGCTGGCTCCTCCGGTTATCAGTGCGCGTCTAGATGCCAAAATGGTACTTCTCTACGATATCCTCGTTGACTTCGACGCCGAGACCGGGGCGCTCGCGGATCGCGAGGTAGCCGGCTTCTGCGACCCAGGGGTCGCTGACGAGTTCGTGCTGCATCGGCGATTCGTGCGGTTTGAAGTCCATCGCAACGCCGTGCGTGGAATTGGCCATCAGGTGCACGCTGGCGGCGGTGTTGAGCGCGCTAGACCAGGTATGAGCACTCCATTGTAAGTTCTCGGCTTCGATCAGCTTGATATATTGGCGGCAGCCGGTGATGCCGTGGCAGCGCCCCGGGTCCATCTGGATCACGTCGACGCCACCGGAATGGATCAGGCGGCGATAGCTCTCGAGATCCCACTCGTCTTCGCCGGTGCCGATCGGCGTCGAGGTCGCATCGCGCAACCGGGCGTGGGCATCGAGATCCGCAGGCAGCAGCGGTTGCTCGATCCAGCGCAGGCGGTAGGGCTCGAGGTCGCGGAAGCGCTGGATGGCGGTATTGAGATCCCAAATATTGCGCGCGCCGGGGGTGTCGACGATGAGTTCGAGTTCGTCGCCGATCGTTTCGCGGACCCGGCGGACGATCTCGATGTCTTTGTTGCGGTCGAGGCCGAAGACGGCTTCGGGGCGCATGCCCCAGCCGGCTTTGACCACTTGATACCCCTGTTCCTTGAGCCAGCGAAATTCGCCGAGGGTCCA
This sequence comes from uncultured Gemmatimonadaceae bacterium, assembly GCA_964520345.1. Taxonomy (GTDB): domain Bacteria; phylum Latescibacterota; class UBA2968; order UBA8231; family UBA8231. The sequence goes on from CAZFMY010000127.1 coordinate 13,298, forward strand.
GTCGAAGTCCTCCATGTCGAAGATAAAGGAAGCCATTGCAACGACCTGGTTGTGTATTTGGCCGCCGAGGAGTCGGCAGACGGGTTGTCCCAGCGCTTTGCCGGCGAGGTCCCAGAGCGCCATGTCGATGGCGCTGATGGCGAAGGCGGCTATTCCTTCGGGGCCGTACCACCAGACGTGGTCGCGCATGCGTTGCCAGTGGCGTTCGACGTCGAGCGCGTTTTCGCCTTCTAAGAGCGGAGCCAGCCCCTCTTCGACGATGAGTCTGGTGGCCAGGGTCGCCTCGCGAAATTGCGAGATGCACTCGCCCCAACCGACCTGGCCGTCTTCGCCCTCGATGCGGACGAGGGTGATATAGCGTTCGATGCCTTTGTAGTGAGGCTCGGGATAGGCCATGGGAAAGGCCTGAATTTTGCGGATATTCACGGTGATCCTCGTTGATCGCAGATAGTGAGTTGATGGACGCAAAGATAGTACTGGTATCGGTCGGGGGCAATATCTGCACTTTGACGCGGAGCAGTCGATGGCCGTAGCTTATGCGCGTGGTTGAGAGAGCGGATGGCTGTGGTTCGAGTTTGGGTACAGGCGCTTTTGCGCTGGTGTTTTTAACGGGTAGGAATATAGAGGCTTTTATGTCTGAGATGCTGGATCTGGAGCTGAGCTATTACGAACATCCGCAGAGTGCGAAGCTGCGCGAAGCGGATTGTCGGCGCCGTGTTGTGCACTGGGCATTGCCAATGGAACGGGTAGCGCTGGTTTGTGTCGATGTATGGTCGGAGCACTATGTACAGACTCATGTCGATCGCACCACGGAGATCACTCTGGAGCGGATTGTTCCGGTGCAGGAAGCTTTTCGCAGGTTGGGTGCGCTGGTAGTACACGGACCGAGTCCGGATTGCGCGCGGAAATATTCCGAGTGGTTGGAGGAGGAGATCGAGGGTTCGCAAACGGCCGTACCCGCCTGGCCGCCGCAGGAATTTCGTCGCAAAGAAGGAGGGTACGCCGATTTTGTACGGCCCTATATGGAGCGGAGCGAGGAATTCGACCGGATTATCCGCGAGCGCAGCATTGTGCCGGAGGCGGCCCCTCGCGGCGACGATCGGGTGGTGGTCGATGGCGAGGCGTTGCACCGACTTCTCGCTCGCCGGGGCGGATTATTTCTCTTCTACGTCGGTTTTGCCGCCAATATGTGCGTGCCTTTCCGCGACTACGGGATGCGGGCGATGAAGGATCGGGGCTACGAGATTATTCTGGTCGAGGATTGTACCACGGCGATCGAAGTGGCAGATACGGCAGACGACCTGGCGCTCTCGCGCGCCTGCAGGATCGACGCGGCACTGACAATCGGTTATACGACGAATTCGGCCGATCTGCTGGCGGCTTGTCAGGGTGCCGGTGTTTAAGAACGGACCAGAAAGGAGCAGCGCTTATGTCGGAGCGAATCAAAGTTGGCGTGATTGGTTGTAGGGTGGGGCGAACCTGGGTGGCGGGTGCGCAAGCCGGTGAGGCGACTAGCGCCTGGGCCGTCGCCGATCTGAATCAGGATCTGGCTCGACAGGTCGCTGAGGAGCACGGCGTCGCCAAAATCTATGGTGACTATCGGGAATTGCTCGCCGATAGCGAGGTAGAAGCGGTCGGGATCGCCACTGCGCCCGATGTGCGCAAGCCGATGGTTATCGAGGCGTTAGAAGCGGGAAAGCACGTCCTGGTGCAGAAGCCGCACGGGCGCAATGCCGCAGATGTCGAAGCAATCAACGCCGTCGCCGCAGCCAGCGGCAAAACGCTGGTCTACTCCTACTTCATGCGACACCAGGCGGTCAATAAAGAGAGCCGGCAACTCGTCGCCGACGGCGAGATTGGTCGGGCCTACCACGCGCGCGTCCACTACCACTATCGCGAGCGCGGGATCGGCTACGAGCCGCCGCCGGGTCGGGATTGGCTCTACCGCTGGGGGCTCAAGGGCGGGGCATTGGGCCAGCACGGTTCGCACTATCTGGACCAGGCCTGGTTTCTGCTGGGATCTCCGCGACCCGAATGGGCCTTTGCGATCGCTCACAGCGCATTTCCGACGACCCTGGAGGTGGAGCGGCACGCGGAGGACTATCTGAGTGTGCTGGTGGGGTGCGCCGGCGGGATCACCATCCAGATGGATACTTCCGCCGTTATAGCTACCTGGGAAGATCGGGCGTGGGATCTGCGACTGCGGATTCTGGGCACCAATGGGACCATCGAAGTCGAATCGACCTCATTGCCCGAGGGCAAGCGGCATTCGGGGACCCGTCGCTTGCTCGGCGCGATCTACAGCGAGGGCGACGATTTCACCGACCAATCGGTGGATCACAGCGATGGCGATTTCGACGCGGAGATCGCCGATTTTGCCGCCGCGATTCGCGGTGCGCAAAGGCCGGATGTCGCTCCTGAGGACGCTCTGGAGTTCATGAAGCTGCTCGACGCGATTTACTTGAGTGCCGAGAGCGGCGAAAAGGTTTGGGTTGCGCGCTGATGCGATCTTGCTCCGGCTGCTCTTGGAAAAATCAGCGGTAGTGCGGTGTGTCTTTCAGATGGTATTCGAGCAGGTGGCCCCGCGCCCCGATATAGAAGATGCCCGGCTCGCCCTCGACGATCTGGTAGAGATCGGGAATCGGTGGTGAGTCGAGGTAGTGGATGCGATCGGTGCTGACATCGAGTTTGAAGAGATCGCGCTGGGTGACGCCGTAGATATCGCCGTCGGAGCCGCAGGTCAGATGAATGACGCCGTAGGTTTCGGGCACGCCCATCAGCGGGGTGCCCATCGAGCGCATATCCCAGCGGCGCACGACCTGGCGCTCCTCGACCGAGAAGGCGAAGAGCTGGCCGTTGCTCGCCGAGCCGTAGACCAGGCCCGAGGCGCTGCTGACGGCCAGCGAAGTCACGGCGACGGCTGCAGGCACTGGCACGCATTCGAAGACCCGGCGCTCGGTTTCGACGTCGAAGAGATAGAGCTTGCCCTCGGTGGTGGTTTCGATACATCCTCGTCCGCCCGAGATGCTGGTACCGCCGTAGACGAAGCGCGAGTCGGCGGCGATGCTTTGGATGCTCTGCTCTTCGTCGCGGAAGACGTGGATGGCTTCCGATACCGGGTCGAAACGCGCCATGCCGCCGCCGGGAATGCGGTAGTTGGAGCGGCAGGCGATATAGATCTGCTGGTCGGGACCGATGGCGTATTCGAAGGGGCGGTTCATATCCTGGCCGAGCTGGCCGAAGCAGCGCGGGTTGGCGGTGGGGGAAATGCCCTCTTTTTCGGGTTGCGGGTCCCAGGGTTTTTGCGGGTCGTAGACCCCCCAGTAGCCGCCGCCATAGCTGCCCATGTAGACCTTGCCGTTGTAGCCGATGACGTCGTAGACCTCGCCGCCGCCCCAGCCGACGCGGCCGAGGTCTTCGAGCTGGCGGGTCTGGGGGTCGAAAGAGAAGATGTGCATCGAGATGATGGTGCAGCCGTAGATCTTGCCGTCGGTGCCTTTGTTGAGGCCGCAGATATCGGTGGCCACGCGCGGCTGGTACTGGCTCTCCCGCTTCTGGCCGTCGACGCTGTAGTGGGCGGCCAGGCGGAAATGGGCCTGGGTTTCGCGGGTTGGGGCGGGTGAAGCAATAGTTTTGGCGGGTGGACTTTCGCTCAGGACCCGGGTGTGACCGGTCTGCGGGTCGAATGCTACCTGGGAAGCCGGATCGCGAGTGATCGCACAGACGATTTCGCCGCTCTCGGCTTCGAAGCTAGGATAGCACCAGATGTGCTGTCCCGGGATGATTGGCTCGGGAGCCTGGCAGCCGCAAGCGGTCCAGGTGCCGTCGGCAGGGTCGAAGCGATGCAGATGGCCGTGTGGATGTGAACCGAGGTAGACGCGTCTGTCGCTGGCGATAAAGGGTGTCCCGGCGAAGCGCTGGTCGCTGACAGCGGGGAATCCGTGCGAGGTCAGCGCACGGGTTTCCGGATCCCACGAGAGGAGCAGATGGCCGGGCTGATAGAGCCCGTGGTTGGTACAGACCCACAGTTTGCCCGTGGTGTGGTCGGGGGTCGCGGTGAATTCCCGGCAGCCGATGCGGTGTTCCTCAACCACCTCGCCGCTATCGACATCGATGGCAAAGAGCCAGGCGCCTTCCTGGCCCAACTCGGCGCCCCAGAGCAGGTCGAGGTCGCGCACTGGATCGCGCAGGAGCCAACCGCCGCCGAGCCAGCCGCCGATTACCGGTCGGCCCAAATC
>CAZFMY010000128.1:0-17156 GCA_964520345.1 uncultured Gemmatimonadaceae bacterium
GCTGGTTGGCGACGGTGAAATGGCGGTCGAAGACGCAGTAGACTTCCTCGCGGCCATTGCTGAAAGGTCGGCCTTCAATGGCGGGGAGAAAGGATTGGCCGTCGAGGTCGGCGGGGATCGGGCAGCCGGCGGCGTCGAGAGTGGAGAGCATGATTTCCTGCAGGTAGACGAATTCATCGCAGGCCGAGCCTGGAGTTTGGCACTTGGGATGGGCGACAACGAGGGGAATCCGATAGATCTCGTCGTACATGAATTCGCCTTTTTCGATCAGTTTATGGGCTCCCATGCAGTCGCCGTGATCGGCGGTGTAGACGATGATGGTATTGTCGAGAACGCCGAGCTTTTCTAGGTGGGCCACGACGCGGCCCACCATATCGTCGATCAGGGTGCAATGCCCGAAGTAGCGCGCACCGATTTCTTGGAAACCCTCCCAGCCGTACTCGCCCAGTCCCCAGAGCTTCTCGATCAATTCCTGTCGATAGGGTTTTTTGGCAAAGGTCTCGGCATAGCCGGGATGCTCGGGAATCTCTTCGGGGTTGTACATGGAGAAATAAGGTTCGGGAACCAGCGAGGGGCTGTGCGGACCCCAGAAGTTGGCCCAGAGAAAGAAGGGTTCGTCGTCGTCGGCGATCTCGTCGAGAACGCGGATGGCCTCTGAGGCGACGAAGTATTCGATCGAGGACTCGACCGGCCCTTCGTGCAGCGCGAACATTTCCTGGGCCTGGTTGGAGGGATTGGTGCCGACGTAGCGGTGCGAGACGGTGGGTGGCGGGTCGAATCCATGCTCTTGCAGGTACTCGGCGTAGGGATTGTGGCCCCGGGGTTTAGCGCCGAATTGAAGGCCGGGCAAGAGATCCGATCCGGGGAAGGCATAGCCCATGAAATCCTGACCGACGAAGCCGTAGCCGGATGGACCGGTCTGCTCATCGACGTGCCACTTGCCGGCGTAGCCGCAGCGGTAGCCGCTCTGCTCCAGGTAGTGGTTGATCCCCTGTACGCCCTCGTCGATGCAGAGCCCGTTGGCGGTGACGCCGTGTTTGTGCGGGTAGAGGCCGGTATAGAAGCTGGCGCGGGCTGGGGAGCAGATGGCGGTGGGTGTGAAGGCCGAGTCGAAGCGTACGCCGCGCTCAGCCAGCGCGTCGATATGGGGTGTTTTGCAGATCTCGTTAAGCCCGTAGCAGCTGACGGTGTCGAGGCGCTGCTGGTCGGACATCAGCACCACGACATTTGGGCGCTGAGCCATGGTTATCGCTCCTCGCTGCGCAGGTCGAGCCAGGCCATCTCGGCTTCGCTCAGGGGGTTGTCCAGCGCCTGGAGGTTAGAGGCGATCTCGTCGCCGTTCATCGCGCCGACCAGGGCGTGGATATTCAGCGGATAGCTGAGTACGTAGGAGAGTGCGATCTGCGGTACCGAGAGGCCTTTTTCGTCGGCGAGTTCCCAGGCGCGGTCGAGGCGCGTGAAATTGTCTTCGTAGTAATAGGATTTGGGCATCGTGCCGTCGAATTGGTCGCGGACTTCCTCGGCATTGGCACGGGTGATCTTGCCCGAGAAGAAGCCCCGCGCTACGCTCGACCAGGTGAAGAGCGGCATATTCTGCTCGGCGTACCACTGGCGGGCGACTTGTTGCGAGGGGCCGGAGATCGAGAGGCAGTCCTTCCAGGGCTCCTCGTGCTGCTCGGCCAGGCTGAAATTGGGGCTGGAGACCGCGAAGGGTACCAGATGATGCTTGTCGGCGTATTCATTGGCTTCGGCGAGGCGTTCGGGAGTCCAGTTGGAGCCGCCGAAAGCGCGAATCCGGCCGGCGGACCGGTGTTCGTTGAGCGCCTCGACGATAGGTCCGACCGGTACGGTCGGATCGTCGCGGTGCAGCAGGTAGAGGTCGATGTAGTCGGAACGCAGACGGACCAGCGAGTCGGCCATGTCCGAGGCGATATCATAGGGCGTGACGCGGTTTCGATCCTGGTTGAGATGTGCGCCTTTGCCGATGATCACGACTTCTTCGCGGTGGCCCCTGGCCTCCATCCATAGACCGAGCATGCGGTCGACTTCCCCACCGCCGTAGCCATGCGCCGAATCGTAGGCCGTAATGCCGGCGGCAAAGGCGGCATCGAGCAGAGCGAAGCCCTCTTCCTGTTGCTGACGGGTGAGCATGATGCACCCCTGGACCAGGCGCGAGATTTTTTTATCGATGCCTTCTACGGTGCCGTATTTCATTTCTTCCCTCTCTATTCCATTGGATATTGCAAGCCTATCTGGATGCGAATCTCGTCGAGAATCCGCATCAGCGCCACGGTTTCGTCGAGTGGCATTGTCGGACTCTCGCGCAGCCCTTCGCCGAGGCAGCGAGCCACCTCCTGGGCTTCGTAGTGGTACCCATTGCCCGCAAGGGGCAATTCGATGCGCTCTTCGCGGTTCCCGGCCAGGAGCGTGGCGCTTTCGCCTTTCCACCATGAAGGGTCGATTGAGATCGTGCCCTCGGTGCCGACGATGCGGGCTTCGTGCGGGGTGGTGGCGCGCACAGCGCACGATAGCGTAGCGAGTGCGCCATCCTCGTAGCGGAGCAGGATCCCGGTTTGCTCGTCTACTCCGGTTTCGCCTATAGCTGACGCAGCAGCGATCTGCGCGGGTTGTGCACCCAGGACCATGGCTGCGAAAGAGACGACGTAAATGCCGATATCCAGCAGTGCACCGCCGCCCAAACTCGGATTGAAGAGACGGCCCTCGGGATTGATAGCAGCGCGGAAGCCGAAGTCTGCACTGACTAGACGCGGCGTGCCGATGGCTCCGGTCGCGAGCCACTCCCGGACCTGGCCGATGATCGGCAGGTAGCGGGTCCACATCGCTTCCATAAGAAAAATATCCTGGGCGCGAGCCGTGGCGACGACGGCCTCGGCCTCGGCTGTATTGATGGTGAAGGGTTTCTCGCAAAGCACGGCCTTGCCGGCTTCGAGGCACAGGATCGAGTGGTCCTTATGGAAGGGATGGGGGGTGGCGATGTAGACGGCATCTATCTCGGGGTCGGTGGCCAGGGCTTGGTACGAGTCGTGACGATTTGGGGCACCATACTGGTCGGCAAATTCCTCTGCTCGTTGCTGGTTGCGCGAGCCGATGGCGATCAGCGTGCCGGTGGAAGTGGTCTGGAGTCCGGCAGCGAATTTATGAGCGATACTGCCCGGGCCTAGAATGCCCCAGCGGATGGGGGTGGTCATGGATGCTCCTGGATTTATTTGGTCTGGGATGGGTCAGGGCATATAGTTTGGCGGGAAGTGGCGCAGACGTCAAGGCGCGAAGTCCTGGATTCAGCTTTCGTCGGCGAAGGTGCGCGCGTTTTGAAAGAGTTTGAGCCAGGGACCCGCTTCGCCCCGCCATTGCGGTGGGCGCCAGGAGAGTTGGACGTTGCGAAAGACCCGTTCGGGATGGGGCATCATGATGGTGGTGCGACCGTCGCTGCTGCAGAGCGCAGTGAGGCCTTGCAGCGAGCCATTGGGGTTTTGCGGATAGCGTTCAGTGGGTTGGCCGTGGTTGTCGACATAGCGCAGGCAGAGCTGGTTTTGGTCGCGGGCTTTTCCAAAGTCCTGATCGTTGGCGAATTGGATTCGGCCTTCACCGTGAGCGACGGCGATAGGCAGACGGGAACCTTCCATTTGGCGCAAGAGTACGGAAGCGCTTTCCATAACTTCTACGGTGACTAAACGCGCTTCGAATTGCTCGGAGAGGTTGCGGTGGAATTGAGGCCAGGCTTCGCTGCCGGGGATCAGCTCTTTGAGGTGGGCTAGCATCTGGCAGCCGTTGCAGACGCCGAGCGAGAAGGTGTAGGGCCGATTGAAGAAGGCGGCGAATTGGTCGCGGAGGCTGGAATTGAAGAGAATAGAACGTGCCCAGCCGGCTCCGGCCCCGAGGACGTCGCCATAGCTGAAGCCGCCGCAGGCGACCAGACCGTGGAATTGGCTGAGGTCGGCGCGGCCAGTAATGAGGTCGGTCATGGTCAGATCTACGGATTCGAAACCGGCTGCGTCGAAGGCGGCAGCCATTTCTACCTGTCCATTGATGCCTTGTTCTCTCAGCACTGCCAGCTGCGGTTTTGCTCTTCCGTTCGTTTGCCTCGTCTTTTTTGCCTCGCTCTGGTCGGCGCTGGTGGAAGTTGGTTCGAAAGTGAGGTGGAAATTCAGACCGGGATCTTTTGTGGCAGTGATGTTATCGAATTCTTCGCGGGCGGATTCGGGATTGTCTCGTTGGGCCTGGATCCGGTAGGAGAGCTCGGCCCAAGTGGCATGGAGGTCGAGAAGAGGGGCGTCGTAGATCGGTATGTCTCCATTGAGGATGCGCAGGTTTAACTCGTCAGCGGGAGTGCCGATAATGTGGACGTGTTCGCCGATCTGCTCTTGGTCGAAGGCGGCGAGGACGGCTTCTTCATCACAGCTGCGATATTGCAGTACCACGCCGATTTCTTCGCAGAAGAGCGCGGCCAGAGGATCGTGCCCGAGCGCAGCTAGATCGAGTGTTATGCCGGAGCGTCCGGCAAAGGCCATCTCGGCGACGGTGGCGAAGAGCCCGCCATCGGAACGGTCGTGATAGGCCAGGATCAGATCGTGTGTGAGCAGCTTCTGGACCGCATTGTAGAGGCTGCGCAGGTCGGATGCGCAGATATCGGGCACTTCGTTACCGATCTGGTTGTAGGTCTGGGCCAGACAGGAGCCGCCTAGGCGGTTCAGTCCCCGGCCGAGGTCGACGAGGAGGAGTCGGGTTTGCGGTTCTTTTTTGAGGTCGGCGGTGGCGATCCGGCGGATATCCTCGACCGGAGCAAAGGCCGAGATAACTAGACTCAGCGGTGCGACTATTTTGTGCGCGCTACCTCGGGAATCTTCCCAGACGGCGCGCATTGAGAGCGAGTCCTTACCCACCGGAATCGATACGCCCAGTGCCGGGCAGAACTCCAGGCCTACGGCGCGTACTGTATCGAAGAGAGCGGCATCCTCTCCCTCTTCGCCGCAGGCGCACATCCAGTTGCCCGATAGTTTGATATTGTGGATATCGCCGATTTGGACCGCGGCGATATTGGTCACCGCCTCGGCGACAGCCATCCGCCCTGAAGCAGGAGCGTCGATCAGGGCCAGGGGAGCGCGTTCCCCCATGGCGATTGCCGAGCCAGTATAGCCCTGGAAAGAGTGGCAGGTCAGCCCTAAGTCGGAAATTGGCACCTGGTAGGGGCCGACCATCTGGTCGCGCGCGATCAGCCCTGTGACGGTGCGGTCGGTGATGGTGATGAGGAAGGTTTTGGCCGCTACGGCGGGGAAGCGCAGTACGCGTTCTGCTGCTTGGGCGACGGATGTGGATCCGAGGTCCAGTGGGGGATGGGTCTGGCTGAGGCGAGTTGCGTCGCGCAGCATTTTCGGTGGTTTGCCGAGCAGGACTTCGAGATCGAGTTCGGCAATCGGGGGATCGTGCAGGAGTGGGTCGTCGAGGTTGAGTTTGCCATCGCCGGTGATTTCGCCGATGACCGCGAAGAGACAACGCTCGCGAGCGGCGAGTTCGGAAAAGCGGTCGAGGTGGTCGCGGCCGACGACCAGCACGTAGCGCTCTTGCGCCTCGTTGCTCCATATTTGCATCGGGCTCATGCTGGGGTCATCGTTGTGGATGGCGCGCAGGTCGAAGCGCGCGCCCAGGTCCTCGACCAATTCGGGGCAGGCATTGGACAGTCCGCCGGCGCCGACGTCGTGGATGCTGAGGATGGGGTTTTCTGTGCCGAGTGAAATACAGCGGCAGATTAGCTCGTGAGCGCGGCGTTGCATCTCTGGATTGTCGCGTTGCACCGAGGCGAAATCGAGATCTTCGAGGTTGGATCCCGTGTCCATGCTCGAAGCAGCGCCCCCCCCCAGGCCGATGAGCATTGCCGGACCGCCTAGTTGGACTACGCAGTCACCGGGGACGGGATTTTGCTTTTCGACATGCTCGGCGTCGATGAGTCCGACGCCACCGGCAACCATGATAGGTTTGTGGTAGCCGCGGTAGCGTCCGGCGCAGATCTCTTCCAGAGTGCGGAAGACTCCGAGAATATTGGGTCGGCCGAATTCGTTGCCAAAGGCTGCGCCGCCAATCGGTCCTTCGCTCATGATCTCAAGCGGTGTAGCCAGGCGATTGGGAAATTCGGCGTAGTCTTTTTCCCAGGGTTGGCCAAAATCCGGCAGGCGCAGATCCGAGGTGAAGAAGGCGCAGAGTCCCGCCTGCGGCCAGCCGCCGGTACCCGCTGCTCCCTCATCGCGAATCTCGCCGCCGACCCCGGTGGAAGCACCCGGATAAGGGGAAATAGCGGTCGGATGATTGTGGGTCTCGACCTTGATCAGCACGTGGGTTTGCTGGTTGCGGTAAGCATAGCGGTAGGCTTGGTCGACGCGTGGACAGAAGATGGGGGCCGAAAAACCCTGGATGATGCCAGCGTTGTCGGAGTAGGCTTTGACCGTGCCTTGCGGGTGGGTTTGGTGGGTGTGGCGGATCATGTCGAAGAGCGAGTGCTGCTGGCGCTGGCCATCGACGATCCAGTCGGCATTGAAGATCTTGTGACGGCAGTGCTCGGAGTTGACGACCGAGAACATCATTAGCTCGACATCGGTCGGGTCGCGGTCGAGATCTGAGAAGGCGCGGAGGACGTAGTCGATCTCTGAGTCGGAAAGGGCTAGGCCCATCTCGCTGTTGGCCGCGACGAGGGCCTGGCGCCCTTCGGCCAATATAGGAATGCGGACTAGAGGCTGTGGGTCCACCTGATGGAAGAGGGTATCCAACTCGGGGACCGGGGCTTCGGTCATGCGGTCGTAAAGCAGCGGCAGGATGGGTTCGAGATCGCTGGCAGTGGGCAGTGGGTTGGCGGTGAAAGTATAGAGGGTGCCGCGTTCGACGCGGCGGACGAAGTCGAGGCCGCAGTTGTTGAGAATATCGGTGGCTTTACTCGACCAGGGGGAAGTCGTACCAGGCCGCGGGCAGATAGGAATCTCGTTCGGACGCCAGGGAGGGACGACTTTATTGGTATCGAGAATGCGTTCGAGCCGCAACTGCTCGTCTGCGGCTATGGGGCGTTCGAGTTGTACTGCGTAGAAGTAGGACGCCTGCAGGTTTTCGAGGCTGGGCAGGATGCCGCGGCAGCGCTCGAGAAGGGGCAGGAGGCGGAAAGGGGACAGCGCTGGAGGACCTGCGAAGTTGAGCAGCATGGGCACTATACTTTCTTGAAAAGGTTATGGAGTTAATTTAGGGCTTAAATTTTAGCACTCAAGGATGCGGGGATTTAAAATGGTGATAGGTTGGATTAGTGAGGCAGATTTTCGCGATCAAATCAGATGGAAAACGAATTTATTTTTTGTCCTAAGTTCAAGTTTTGCCTATCTTTAACGGTTGGTCATTCTTAGCGGGGATGAACTATAAACCGGAGTAGATCTATGCCATCTTTCGATCCGCATAGCGAAAATGCAGAGTATGTCGAGGCGCTCTATCAAGAGTATTTGCGCGATCCCGACTCGCTCGCAGAAGAGTGGCGCTACTTTTTCAAAGGCTTCGAATTTGGTTTTCTGCGTACAGAGGATGAGGATGCTTTTGAACGAGTTGTAGAAGAGAAGGAAGTCGGGGGGGACAAATCGGTTGCCCTGGGCGGTGAGCGGAGGCATCGTCAGCGCACTGACCGAGGTGTGTACGCGCTGGTTCAGGCCTATCGCCAGTTGGGTCATTTTATTGCCAAACTGGACCCGCTGGGTCACGACCGCGAGAATCTGCCGCTGCTCGAACTGGCGGAATTTGGTTTGAGTGAGGATGATCTGGAAAAAGGTGTCGGCAGCGGCGGATTTCTGGGCGAGACCGACGGGTCGTTGCAGGGGCTTCTGAGCCAGTTGAGATCAACGTATTGCCGATCGCTCGGTGTCGAATATATGGACATTCCGGATCGGGAGCAGCGCACCTGGCTGCAAGAACAGATCGAACCTTGTCTCAACTACTCGAATCTGGAGAACGAAGAATCGCGGCGAGTACTTACGCGGCTGGTGGCTGCCGCGGAGTTCGAGCAGTTTCTGCACACTCGCTATGTCGGTCAGAAGCGCTTTTCGCTCGAGGGTGGAGAGTCACTGGTTCCGCTCTTGGACGAGTTGGTCAGGGTGGGCTCCGAGGTGGGCGTTGAGGAAATGGTTATCGGCATGTCCCACCGCGGTCGACTCAATGTACTGGCCCACCTTTTGCATAAGCCCTACGAGAATATTCTCGCCGAATTCGAGGGAGCTGATCAGAACGAACGGGCCGATAACGAAGGGGACGTCAAATACCACAAGGGCTATTCGTACGATCACGTTACTGACAAGGGCCGCAAAGTTCACCTCTCGCTCAGCTTCAATCCGAGCCACCTCGAGCTTGTAGATCCGATAATCGAGGGGATCGTCTTCGCCAAGCAATCCTATTTGCACGATGAGGAAGGTGTCCGCGTGGTTCCGGTGCTGGTCCATGGCGAAGCGGCATTCACAGGCCAGGGAATCGTCGCCGAGACGCTCAATCTATCGGAGATGGAGGGCTATCGCACCGGCGGTACTATCCACGTGATCATCAACAATCAGCTCGGTTATACTGCAACGCCCAGCGAGACGCGCTTTACTCCCTATCCGAGCGATGTGGCCAAGCAAATCCAGGCGCCGGTCTTCCATGTCAACGCCGACGACCCCGAAGCAGTGGTGCATGCGGCGCGGGTGGCGATGGAGTTCAGGAATCGCTTCAAGGTTGATGTGATCATCGACCTTTGGTGTTATCGCCGCTATGGACACAACGAAGCTGACGATCCAACCCTGACTCAACCACTGATGTATAAGGAGATCGCCCAGCATCCGACGGTTCTCGAGTGCTACTCCTCGAAGCTCATTGCCCAAAACAGAATCACTCAGGACGATGTCGACGAGATTCGGAGCCGGGTGCGTTCGCGGCTGGACGAAGCTCAGGAGATTGCCCGGCGTTTGCAGGTCCAGCCCCACACTTCTTCTTTTGGCGGTGTCTGGCAGGGCTTGACTTGGGCGACCGAGGATTGGAGCGGACACACTGCGGTTGATGCGAGTATTCTGCAGCAGGTGGTCAAGCGCGCTACCGAAGTTCCCGAGGGTTTCGCGCTGCATCGTACGCTAAAGAGAATACTGGCGTCACGCTCTGCGATGGTCGAGGGGCTTGAGCCAATCGACTGGGGTTGCGCTGAGATGATGGCCCTTGGCTCGCTCTTGATGGAAGGGGTGCCAGTGCGTCTGACCGGCCAGGATAGTCAGCGCGGAACTTTTGCCCACCGTCATGCGACCTGGCACGATGTCGAAACGGGTGTGATCCATATCCCCCTGCAGCACCTGTCGCGGGATCAGGCCGAGTTCACGGTGCTCAACACCATGCTTTCCGAGCTGGCCGTAGTTGGTTTCGAGTACGGAATCAGTTCGGCGGATCCGCGGCGTTTGGTCTTGTGGGAGGCCCAATTCGGCGACTTTGTCAACGGGGCTCAGATGGTGATCGACCAGTTTCTCTCCAGCGGTGAGGCCAAGTGGCAGAGAATGTGCGGTTTGGTTTTGCTCTTGCCGCATGGTTACGAGGGGATGGGCCCCGAGCATTCGAGTGCGCGGCTAGAGCGTTTTTTGCAACTCTGTGCCAAGGGCAATATGCAGGTTGCCTATCCGACCACGCCAGCGCAATTTTTCCACCTCCTGCGCCGGCAGATGCACCGCAATTTCCGCAAGCCACTGGTGCTGATGACCCCCAAGAGTCTTTTGCGCCACAAGCTTTGTGTTTCGGCGCTGGAGGAGTTTAGTGATGGGACTTTTCAGCCGGTTATAGACGACGCGGCGATTGTCGACCCCGGAGCGGTTCGTCGGGTGGTGCTCTGCACGGGCAAGATTTACTACGATCTTCTGGCAGCTCAAATCGAAATGGATGGAGGAGATGGGGTTGCACTGGTACGCGTCGAAGAACTCTACCCGTTTCCCATCGCTGAACTCCGGGCAGTTCTCGATTGTTATTCCGGGGTTGAGCAGGTCTACTGGGTGCAGGAAGAATCACAGAATATGGGTGCCTGGGATTTTGTGCGGTCCTATTTGGATGAGGTCATCCCCGAAAACTGCGATCTGGACTACGTAGGACGTGACGAAGCGGCAAGTCCGGCTACGGGTTCGGGTCAGGTCCACCTGGCCGAGCAGCAGGAGATCGTTGCTCAGGCGCTGGACTTGCGCAGCAGCGGTGTGGTATTGAGGAAAGTTGGGTTGGGCGATAATTAGGCCCGTCGCGGAGTATGGGTTGATGGAGATAGAGTTTCACAATCCGGCGATGCGTTAGGCTGGACAGGAGATTGGCTATGGCAGTTGATGTAGAAATACCGGGTATGGGCGAATCGGTTAGCGAGGTTATCCTCATCGAATGGCTCAAAGGCGACGGGGAGTATGTGGAACGGGATGAGGCTCTGTGCGTGTTGGAGACCGACAAGGCCAACGTGGATTTGCCCTCGCCGGCCAGTGGAGTGCTGGCGCATTTGCAGGACTTGGAGGCGACGTTGGAGGTGGGGGCAGTGATTGCGCGGATCGAGGAAGGGGCGGCGTCCGCGCTCGAGACGCCGGCTGCAGAAACCCCGGCGCTCGTGGATGCTCCGACGGCGTTGAGTCCAGCGGTGCGCAAGCTGGTCGCGGAGCATGAATTGGATCCGGTTGCGATTGAGGGTACGGGCAAGGGCGGGCGGCTGACCAAGAAAGACGTACTGGCTTACCTGGATCGGCAGGAGGAGTCGGCCGCGGTAACTGAGGCACCGCCGGCTCCTGCGCCACCCGAACCTGCACTCGATGCACCCAAGCCCGTCCAGGAGATATCTCCGGATGATGAGGAGGGTGTCCGCCGTGAGCCGATGAGCCGGATCCGCCAGCGGATCGCTCAGCACCTGGTTGCCGCTCAGCGCAATGCGGCAATGCTGACGACCTTCAACGAGGTCGATATGAGCGAGGTCATGCAAGTTCGTGCTAAATACAAAGAGCGCTTTGCCGAGGTTCACGGTGTCTCGCTGGGGTTGATGTCCTTTTTCTCGCGGGCGGCGGTGCTGGCGCTGGCCGAGTTTCCAGCGATCAATGCGCAGGTTGATGGCACTGATATCGTCTATCACGATTTCGTTAATCTGGGAATCGCGGTGAGTACCGAGCGGGGTCTGGTAGTACCGGTTGTACGCCATGCCGAGCGGATGTCGCTGGCCGGAATCGAGAGCGAGATTAAGCGTCTGGCGCTGGGCGCACGCGATAATAAGCTGGCGCTGGATGAGTTGAGCGGAGGCACTTTTACGATTACTAATGGTGGGGTTTTCGGATCGCTCTTGTCGACGCCGATTTTGAATGCTCCGCAGAGTGGGATTCTGGGGATGCACTCGATTCAGCAGCGGCCGGTGGCTTTAGATGGCCAAGTGGTCATACGACCGATGATGTACGTGGCATTGTCGTATGACCATCGGTTGGTAGATGGGCAGGAGTCGGTTTCGTTTCTGGTGCGTTTGAAAGAGCTGGTGGAAGATCCGGCGCGGTTGATTTTGGAGGTGTGAAAGGTGAAGAACTGTGGGTGACACTTCTTTCGATCTGGTGATCATCGGGGCTGGTCCCGGTGGTTATGTGGCGGCGGCCAAGGCGGCGGAGTTGGGGATGCGGGTGGCTTGTGTGGATAAGAGTCACCTGGGGGGAACCTGTCTCAATGTGGGGTGTATTCCCAGTAAGGCCCTCTTGGAGTCGAGCGAATTGTATTATAAGGCCAGGAAGGGGTTGGAGCACCATGGGGTTGGCCTGGGTGAAGTGGGGCTGGATCTGGGGGCGATGATGGGGCGAAAAACGAAGATCGTGCAGACGATGGCCAAGGGAATAGAGGCCTTGTTCAAGGGGCATGATGTGGCGTATTTCGCCGGGACGGGAAAAGTGATCGAAGTGGGGAAGGTGTCGGTGGACGGCGCAGAGGTGCTGGAGGCCGAGAATATTCTGCTGGCGACCGGGAGCTCGCCGGTGGAATTAGCGGATTTGCCCTTTGACGGGGAGCGAATCATTAGTTCCACCGAGGCGCTGGCGCTGAAAGAAGTACCGGATCGTTTGGTGGTGATTGGCGGTGGGGCGATTGGCTTGGAGTTGGGTTCGGTATGGGCCCGCTTGGGTGCGGAGGTGCTGGTAGTGGAGTTTATGGATCAGATCTTGCCGGGAATGGATCGGGAGATGGCGGGGCACTTGGGGCGTT
Source organism: uncultured Gemmatimonadaceae bacterium (assembly GCA_964520345.1). Taxonomy (GTDB): domain Bacteria; phylum Latescibacterota; class UBA2968; order UBA8231; family UBA8231. Next base: position 12,229 of record CAZFMY010000128.1, read on the forward strand.
TGCTCAAGCGCCAGGGGGTGGAGTGCTGGACCGGAGCCAGTGCGCAGGGAGCGGAGATCAAAGGAGAGCAGGTCGAATTGGCGGTGAAGATGGGGGATGAGGAACGAGGTGAAGTCTGTGATCGGGTGCTGGTGGCGGTGGGGCGGCGAGCCCATAGTGCGGGATTGGGTTTGCAGGAGTTGGGGGTGGAGATGGACGAACGCGGCCAGGTGCTGGTAGACGAAAAGTGGCGGACCAGTGTCGAGGGGGTCTGGGCTATTGGCGATTTGATCCCCGGGCCTATGTTGGCGCATAAGGCCGAGGTCGAGGGGGTGGCGGTGGTCGAGCAGATGATGGGTCGGGCCGGGCAGGTCAACTACGATGCGATTCCAGCAGTGGTCTACACCCATCCGGAACTGGCTTCGGTGGGACTGAGCGAGTCAGCAGCGCAGGAAAAGGGGCACCAGGTGAAGATCGGCAAGTACCCGTTCCGTGCTAATGCTCGGGCTCACTGCATGGACGAGATCGAAGGCCTGGTCAAGATCGTTGCTGATGCGGGTACCGACCAGTTGCTGGGGATGCAGATCTTGGGCCCTCAGGCTTCACATCTGATCGCCGAGGGTGTTTTGGCACTGGAGTTTGCCGCCAGTGCGGAAGATGTGGCGCGAACGGTACACGCGCATCCGGCGCTCTCGGAAGTGGTCAAGGAAGCGGCATGGACTCTCTGCGAATAAAATCATCGTCCAAGTATAATCCGCGGCAGATGTGGTGATGCCGCGGATTTTTTTGCGAGTTTGGGTAGATGTTTTTATATCTGCCCTCGTAGTGAGAGCGATCATATCGCGGTTGTCGCTTGGGGCGCAGGGCTATTTTATATCTGGTTGCCGACGATGGTTGGCTCGACCGGAGGGTTTCGGTGGTGGGCCCGGGATCGGAATATTTTTTATGTGTGAGATGAGAGGAGTCCAATGACTGAGAGAGCAGAGATGACGCATGAGGAGTTGGAAGAAGGCGAGGTGTTGGCGCTGGACTTCGGCAAGCTTAAAAAAGTGGCGGGCTGTGGTCAGGATTTATTGCCGGTCGCGGTTCAAGATGCGGAGAGCGGTGAGGTGCTGATCGTAGCTTATGCCAATATGGAAGCGCTTGGCTATGCGCGGCGAGAAGGGGTGGCGGCGTTTTGGAGCACCTCGCGCGACGAGCTATGGGTTAAGGGTGCGACTTCGGGTGATGTACTTGAGTTGGTTGAGATCCGGGTCAATTGCGAGCAGAATTCGTTGCTCTACCGCGTCCGCCCTAGGGGTCAGGGTGCCTGTCATACCAAAGATGGATCCGGTCGCTCGCGTGCGGGGTGTTATTATCGGCGGCTCGCGGAGGATGGGCTCGAGTTCGTTTGAAGGAGCGGTTGTACGCGGAAATTCCACTCAATGCTGCGACGGGGTCGAGGCTCACAAAACATATCCCGGTTTGTCGGATTTAAGACGGAGGCGATCCCTCGATCGAGGACGCTTTCCACGGATCTGTCCACTAGATAGATTATCGCTTAGGAGTTTTATTCATCTGGCTAATGCCGCAATCGTCGTAGATATGCAAGACGGGTTCATTTGGCCAAATGGAGGCGGATAGCGGGGTTCTGTGAAAGCCCAACCATAAAGGAGAAGATCATGCGCATATACGATTTTGGCAGTGGCCGCACCGATCCCGGCTCTTTTCCCACTGAAGAATTGGCTGCTGCGGCCCAGCAGGCCGTGCGGGAGATCGGCCCGGAGTTGTGTAGCTATCCGGGGGATATGGGGCACCAGAATTTGCGGGAGATCATGGCCGCACGCGAGTCCGAACGCGAAGGCGTCGATGTGTCGCCCGATCAGGTAGCGCTGACCAATGGCTCGATGCAGGCGGTGACGCTGGTCGCCGAGGCGTTGATGCAAGGGGCAGGCGATATTATCGTCACTGAGGAGTTGACCTATTCGGGGACCATCGGTGCGTACAAGGCTTTGGGAGCCGAACTAGTCGGGGTACCGCTCGACGATCAGGGAATGTGCGTCGATGCACTGGCCGATACGCTGGGGGACTTGCACCGCAAGGGAACGCCGCCGCGCTTTATATATACATTGACGACCTACCAGAACCCTACCGGCTCGATGATGCCGAGAGAGCGGCGTCTAGAACTACTTGAGGTGGCTCGTCGTTACGACGCGATTGTGGTTGATGACAACTGCTATGGCGATGTACACTTCGAGGGCGCGAAAGAACCCTCGCTCTACGCGCTCGACGAGAGTCCCAATATGATTTATATCTGCTCGCTCTCGAAAATTCTGGGACCGGGATTGCGGGTGGGCTATATGGTGGCTCGACCGCCGATGCTGGAGCGCTTGCTGGCGCGTCGTTACGACGGGGGCAATAGTCTGCTGGCTGCTTCGATTTGCGCAGTATATTTTCGCGACCGGCTCTGGCAGCACATTGAACGCAACAATGCCATCCTCAAAGAAAAACGCGACGCGGTCTTCGCGGGGTTGGAGCAGAGCGTCGGTGATATTTGCACCTGGTCGCAGCCGGTCGGCGGACTTTTTATCTGGGTGGAATTCCCCGAAGATGTGGACCGCGACAAGTTGATGGCGCTTTGTGCCGAACGCAATATCGTCGTCGCGCGCGGTCAGGGTTTCCACATTGATCGCGTGGATGTTCCCGCCATTCGGCTGGCCTTCGGCTTTGCCGCGCTCGAGGATATCCGCGAGGGGGTGCCGCTCTTGGGCGAGTGCATCCACATGGCTCGGACGCAGGTGCCGGTGCTGGCCTGATGAGCTTACCCGAGATCGCCCTGGCCCAGATCGAAGTCAGGCCAGGGCGGCCCGATCTCAATGTCGAACGAATCTGTGCGTTGATCGACCAGGCGCGCGAGGTCGGGGCCGAAATCGTCGTTTTTTCCGAACTGTGTGTCAGCGGCTATATCCTCGGCGATTTATGGGAAGTCGATGCGCTGGTAGAAGATTTTGCTGCTTATAGCGACGAGATCCGCCGCGCAAGTGAAAAACTGACGGTGGTTTTCGGCAATGTGGTGGTGGATCGCACACAGATCGGCCAGGATGGACGGCTGCGTAAATACAACGCCGTTTGTGTCTGTTCCGACGGCGAGTACGTCGAGCGTGGGGAGGTGCCGGTGGGGTTGCCTGCGGGTATCCAGCCTAAGACTCTGCATCCCAACTACCGATTCTTCGATGACGATCGCCATTTCTTTTCGTTGCGGCAGCTGGCCGAGGACGTGGGGCGTCCGCTCGAAGATTGGTTGTACCCCTACCAAATAAAGCTCGGCGATGGACGCTCGTTCCGCTTTGGAGTGCAGTTGTGCGAGGATATGTGGTGCCAGGACTATTTTCGCGAGGGCGAGGTGCTGGACACGCTCTCAGTCTATCACCAGCGGGGTGCAGAAGCGGTGTTCAATCTCTCAGCCTCGCCTTGGACCTGGCAAAAGAACGATAAGCGCAATCGGGTAGTACGCGAAATTCTCGCGCGATCTCCCTTGCCTTTCTTCTATGTCAATCAGGTTGGAGCACAGAACAACGGCAAAAATATCATCGTTTTCGATGGCGATAGCACCGCCTATACCGCCGATGGTACGGTGGTACGCCGGGCAGAACCATGGCGAGAACAACTGATACTCACCAGGGACCAAACCGAGGTCGCTCCGCAGCAGAACGAGGTCGAGGCTCAGTATTCGGGCATTCTAAGTGGGCTGCGCCACCTGGACCATCTCCGCGGAAGCGAGAACCGATTTCTCATCGCAGCGAGCGGTGGCGTCGATTCTAGTGTGGTTGTCTGCCTTTTGGAACGCGCGTTCGGTCCCGAGCGCGTTTTCGCGGTTAATATGCCAACCCGTTTCAATGCTGCCGTCACCCAGGATAACGCCCGGGATATGTGCCGGGCATTGGACGTAGATTATATCAGTTGTCCGATCGAAGAACTCTACCAGGCGGTCGCCACTCTAGTGCAGGGTGCGGAGTTTAGTACTGGTCCGGGCGAGTACACCCGGTTGGTCGATGAAAATATTCAGGCGCGAATTCGCTTTGCCGATGTGCTTTCTGGCCTGGCTGCAAAGTACGGATTGATTTTCACCTGCAACGGTAACAAGACCGAGGTGGCTTTGGGTTATGCCACGCTTTACGGAGATGTCAGCGGTGCAGTGGCTCCAATCGCCGATCTTTACAAGGTCCAGGTTTTCGCGTTGGCGCGCTTCCTCAATGAGCAAGTCTATGGTCGCGAGGTGGTGCCTGAGAATCTTTTGCGTGGTGAAGTGGTTCCTAGTGCGGAACTTTCCGCTGCACAGGATGTGACCAAGGGGCTGGGCGATCCGATCAAATACGGATACCACGATGCAGTGATCAGACAACTGGTCGAGTATCGGCGCCACAGCAGCGATTTATTAAAGTGGTTTATAGAGGGAGTGCTTCTCGATCGTTTAGAGTGGGACGACGCAACGCTTTTTCGCAGCTATTTTCCCAATGCGCAGAGCTGGATTGAAGATCTCGAATGGGTTGAACGCCAGGTGCGAATCAATTATTTCAAACGGATCCAGTCACCGCCGATCATCGTGCTGAGCAAGCGGTCCTTCGGCTTCGATCTACGCGAGACGCAATGGCCGGCTTATATGCCGCGCTGCTACGAGCGATTGAAGGCGGAGGCGTTAAAGGTAGAAATTTGAGCAGAGAGGTGAATAGAGCAAAAAAATAAGCGCCAAAGCCACTGGGCTTTGGCGCTTATCCAATACGAGCTGGCTGCAATTATTTCTTTTTCTTGGCAGGAGCCTTTTTCTTAGCAGCAGCCTTTTTCTTAGCGGGCGCCTTTTTATAAGCATAGTTTTTATTAGAGGGAGCAAATAAAGATGCTAATTTTTTAGTAAAGGTATCAGATAAAGATGATAAAAAGGCAACCCATTCAGCTGTTATACTATTTTCATC
>CAZFMY010000129.1:0-1336 GCA_964520345.1 uncultured Gemmatimonadaceae bacterium
CGGATTGGTCGCGTGCTCCCACATCACCGGGTCGTGGACGGCGATGTTGTAGAGCTTGCGCACCGAGAGCACCCGGTTCTCGATCTTCCTATCTCCCGACAGGAAGGCGGGCTCCAGCTGGACGTTCGCATCGGGTATGTGGTCGGCCTCACCCGCCGCAATCAAATCGGCTCGCGCGGCGAGAGCAGCAACCTCGTCCGCGCTCAGCACGTCCTCGACGACGAGAAAGCCATCTCGTTGGAAAGATGCCACTTGAGTTGCAGAAAGCGGACTGCTCATACTTGTCACCTCTTGGCGCCAGACCAGGCTAGCAGCCGGATCATCTCGATTTGGTCACGGTCGGCGGCCATCTGCAGGAAGGTGCGCGGGGCCGCATTCAAAGCGTCGACCGAGACGCCGTGACGCAATAGAATTTCGGCACACTCCATGGCGCCGGCACGCGTCGCCCAATGCATGGGAAGTATAGGAAATTGAAAAGCCCTTTTCCAAGTTATTCTGGTTAACCGTTTTGCCACCGACGCCTCGGGTCGATTTCTCCTACTATTTGTCATCGCCTCTCCCCATCGGATACTATCCCATACTCCCTTGATCCCCCTTCTATTCTCTAGTTAGATTGTAAAAAGGTTGCCGCTTAGTCTCGCCGTCATTACCAATTCGGCGGAGATTTCCGGTGGATTGGGGGAGACTCAGAGCGGATTCCAAAGGCCTTGGAACCCGGCAGGAGCCGGGCGAGAATGAGCGAGAGTCTCCTTCGATCCACCGAAAATCGTCCACCACCAAACAAAACGCCATCACCAACGATCCCTCGGAGCACGTACATGAAAACCCCACTACAACAATGGATAGAGTCCAGCCGCACCAAACTCCAATCCAACACTTTCACCGCAACCGACCTTGACCAATTAGAAAAACTAACCACGGACCGCCACCAGGCAATCCTCTACCTCAGCTCCCAATCCACCAGCATGCGCTCCCCCATCGCCGCCTGGGTTCTCTACGACTCCACCCAACCCCACACCCCCCAACTCCCCTCGCAGGACCCGCCCTACACAAGCGTATTGGAAGCCGTCGCCGACGGCTGGCACATCGTGCAATTCCCCATCTCCAAACTCTACGAATACCGCGAATTCGAAAACGACTACATAGGCTACGAATTCATATTGGAAAAATGGATCTAAGAGGAGCATAGGATGGCCACCATAGAACCCACCATGACCGATGACGACGTAATGGAATTTGTCGCCAACGGCTACGTTGTCCTCGAAGGCATCGTCGACGACACCTACAACCGCACCTGCGCCGACATGCCCGCAGGCCGCGCCGACACCCTGGCACA
>CAZFMY010000129.1:1436-17127 GCA_964520345.1 uncultured Gemmatimonadaceae bacterium
CCTGTCAGCAGGGAGATAAAACAATGCATCATGACATGAATTTCGGCCCCATAGACGACGTGAAGCGCGGCAGCGCGGCGGCGCCCCCGTGGCGCGTCGAGGAGCTGAAATTCGACAATGCCGGCGAAGGCCTGATTCACTCGTACGCATCCCTGTTCACTATTGCCGAGTACTGGTCCTACGGCTATTTCACGAGTCGGCAGCGCTGCGAGTTGCCGGGCAAGCTGTTTCGCGCCCGGGCCTCCGGCGCGGACGGCGACCAGCACCACTTTCTGGCTCCGGCCTTTTGGGGCGCCGTCAATCGCTTTCGCATGGTCGACGGCCGACTGCACTATGCCTGGCGCGTGCGCCCGCCGCGACGCCGCGTGGCGGGCGGGCGTTTCTCCTACGTCTGCCCCTCGCAGGGCCCCTGGGAGATCTGGTGCAACCGCGACGAGAACGATGCCGTCGCGTGGACGCTGCGCCTGCTCGACGGCGGCTCCTGGACGACCAGGACGCTGCCCGCCCATCCCGGCGAGGACGGCTGGTTGGACGTCCGGATCATCGCCGACTCCCGGCACTTGAGCCTGTTTCTCGACCAGCGGCCTGGCGTCACCTTCGACCACGACGCCTACGCGCAGCCGTTTCACGTGCAGTTCGGCAGCGGTCAGTCTCAGGCGGGCGGTGAGGAGGTGGTCAGCGAGTTCCGGCATGTCTACCTCGATGTCCTGCCCTATCCGCATCCCGGCGTCGAGTTTGACGAGGGGCCGGAGGATCTGCGACCCTGCGATGAAGCGATCGTGGGATACTTCCAGCTCACCACGCCGGCCGCGCCCCGCGCGTCGGAGGGCGATATGATCGTGCTGAAGGGCGGCCGGCTCCTGTGCGTCTACGGCCACTACCACGCGGGCGAGGGTTGGGACCTGTCGCCCGCGCATCTGGCTGCCAGCACCTCCGACGACGGGGGCCGCACCTGGTCGCAGCCGCGCCGGATGATCGGCATGGAGGAAGGGTCGGCCGACAATGTCATGTTGGTGAGCCTGCTGCGGGCTGCCAACGGCGACCTACTCATCGTTTACGCCGACAAGACGCCTGAGATGAAAGCCAGGGGCATGGTGCTGCGCCGCAGCCGCGACGACGGCCAAACCTGGTCGCCCCGCCAGCCGATCACGCCCGACAACGGCAATGTCCACCAGGCCAACAACGCGTGCCTTTTGGCTCTGAAAAGCGGCCGCATCGTGCTGGCGATGCGGGAGTACGTCGACGGTATTCGCTGGCCTTATGCCCTGTTCAGCGACGATGACGGCCGAACCTGGCAGGTCGGTCGGCACGTGCCCGACCCCGAACTGACGGACGAGCAGCAGCGCGGTCAGAACGTCAACGAGCCATCGATCTGCGAGCTGGCCGACGGCCGGCTGCTCATGACCATGCGCTCCGTGGCGGGCGGACAGTTTTTCTCCTGGTCGAGCGATTGCGGCGAGACGTGGACCAAACCCGTGCTCTCGCCGCTGCGAGGCGCCTGCTCGCCCGCTATCCTGCGGCGCATCCCCGACAGCGACGATGTACTCGCCCTGTTCACCTACCACTACGGTAACCGTACGCGTCTGCTCAGCGCCGTTTCCGCCGACGGCGGGCTGACGTGGCGCCACCTCAAGCGCGTCGAGCGGAGCGAGTACCACGGCTACGGCTATGCCAGCTGCATCTTCGTCGGCGATCGCGTGCTCTTCGGTTATATGCACAGTCCGTCCTACGAGGCACTGTTCCGTTTCGAGGTGCAGCCGGGCTATATCGACGGACGGTTTGCGTCGCTGCCGCTGTCGTGGTTTTACCGAGATCTAGAGGACCGCGACGAACCACATTGTGCCTGACGGCATGCAGACACTAGCCACGCTCATGCGGCCACGAGACCTGGACCCCGGTGTTGTCCGCCGTGGTTCCCGTCTAGATGCTTGGCCCGGTCTAAATGGCGTAGCTTCATAGCGCACAAACCGGAGATACGCATAAGAGTTCTACCAGCGATTTTTTTCCGGAACCTTTTGATCAGGAACGACAAGAGTCTTTATATGATCTCTTGATGGGGAATTGATGATTTCTGGAAGCCGCTCTAAATGTATTGTTCGCGTAACTAAGGGATCAACTTGAACGCGTTTAGAGTTGATCAAGTCCACTGCAGCACTAAAAGTGTTATTAAATGAACGTCCACCAATGAGTTGAATTTCCTTCCGAAAAATCATGTGCGGTTCAATCGGAATAGTCTCTCCCGCTGGTGCAACACCATAGCAAAGTATACGTGCACCTACCGCACAAATATCGAACGCCAATTTAGTAAATTCCATGGGACCTCTAGTATTAATCACGACATCTGCTCCCTGTGGAAAATGACTGATCATTTCCTCTGGCGATGTAAGTGACAAATCAATGACTTTGTCTGCACCATGGACCGATGCCATCCTTAATCGTTTAGATATACTATCAATAATTGTTACCTGCCGAGCTCCTTTCAGCCTGGTCAGTTGAACAAAAATCTGTGCATTTAAACCAGCTCCAATAATAGCTACGTTGTCTCCCTGCTGAATATGTATCCGGTTCGTTGAGTGTATGCAGCATGCTAATGGTTCAGTAACGGCAGCTTCAAGCAAACTAGTATCATTAGAAATGGGAAAGCACTGTTCGGAAAATACGGACGTATACTCAGCGAAACCGCCTCCTTGTTCAAGAATACGGGGTATTCGGTTTTGACATAGATGCGACATACCTTTGTGACAGGGCAAACAGCTACCACATGGACGATTTGGACTCACCGCAACTTTGGTACCAATTGGTAGTCCACTGACACCTTTCCCAAAATCAACTATAGTACCTGATAGTTCATGACCTGCAATTACCGGTTCTTTTTGGGGTTTTAATTTTTTGTTTTCTGGTTTATGTGCACTGTAATCACCACCGCATATACCGCAACTATCTACTTTAACCAAAACCTCTCCGACACCAGGAATGGGGTCTTGTAGTGATTCTACACGAATATCTCCTGGACCATAAGTTAATGCCGCATTCATTTTCACCTCAAAATTCAGTCTGTTCTTATCAACTGATCGTAGAATTCACAGTATGACCATGGATATGCTTGACTTAATATCATCCCACTGTCCATTCTTAGTTTTAGTCAGCACTCCAAATTGATAAATTAGAAACACGGTGGACTGGTTTGTGTTTAGCGTAAGCAGGGGAGGGGCATATGAAATTTAAAAAACTTGAAGACGAGCAGCGGAAATTTTTCGACCAAAATGGTTATTTAACAATTCCAAATGCGCTAGATTCGGACATGCTCGATCAAGTTACTGCAGCATGTGATAGAGTTGTTGAGCAGCAATATAAAGAGATGGGAAAGCGGCGCGCCAGCTTGATCAATGTCCTCCCCGAAGATGATGTCTTCTTAAGGTTAGTGGCATGGGAAACAACCGTCCCCTTAATTGTCCAGCTTTTGAGTTTTCACATCAGATTGTCGAAATCACATATCATCTACAAATATCCAGATCCGCCAGGAATAGAGCATTCTGACAATAGTGCAGCTAATTGGCACCGTGACTTCAGGGAAAGTCCTTTTGATCTGGGGCCGCATCGCTATCCACGCTTAATGATTAAAGTAGTCTATCAGCTATCCGACACGGGCCCTGAAAGCGGTAATACAGTTATTCTACCCCAAAGTAATAATTTTACCACGGGACTTGAAATTCCTGAAGGACAAACCGACCCGGAAGGAGCTAGAGAACTAGAGCTTCGGGCAGGAGACGCATATTTTTTTGAAAGTAGGGTTTTTCACAAGGTTGGTTTGAATAGAACAACCTTTACGAGAAAGTGTTTGATGATGGGTTATTCTTATGCGTGGATCACGCCTCTTGACTATGACCTACAACCAGAGTCGCTAACCCAAAAAATAACAGATCCTATTACCCGGCAGCTTATCGGAGCTAATAAAATGTCTTCTACAGAAATAGATCCAACGGCACTAAGAGAATGGGCAGATAAGCATGGCGTACAGCGATCATCCGAAATCGAGTACGCACGACTCATGTCGAAAGAGATCTCGAATTGACGCTAATTGATTGCGTAGGTCGAATATGAGGACTGAAGCCTTTCTCGGAGAATGCTTGGTGTGGGATTATAAGGAAGGTGGCTACGACATCCATCACGTGTACGGCTTTGAAGTATAGTAAGTACAAAAGCCATTTCCAAGTTACTCTGGCATTCAAGCATCGGCCATAAAGCACATGCAGATGGGCATTGAAGCGCAATCGGAGGCCGATGCAACCATCTCCGATCTTTAGGGTTCGCCCCAGTACGTTGCACCGCCGATCGACACGGCCGTGACCACGCAATCGGCGCCGAGCAGCAACTCCTCGCGCTCTGTAGTTGTATCCAAAGCACCAATTCGCCCGCTTCCAGAATCCGCCGGCCAAGTGCTTCCAGATCTTCGTCCAGATTGGGCGTCCGGGTCAGCACCAAACTCATTTCCACCTCGTAACTGGTGCCGGTGGCAATGGTCTCGGTCTCCGCCAGCACTCGCACAACTGGTAGCCCGTCTGCGCCTGGTCGATCTTTTTTGCCCGGCTCAGCACCAGGATGCTGCCCCGCCTCGATAGGCCGCTATTTAAGCGGGGTTGGCTTAGCGGCCGATCCTTCGGCGATGGCAGCGGCTCGTCCTCCTCCACAGCGCGAGTTGGAGCTGGTAGTTTGAGGTAGGTTATCCCGTTGTTCCCATCGACCGACCGTTCCGCTAAGCGGTCGGAAGGGCACCCCTATGCCTGCCAGGTAGTACCCCATCGGGTTTAACTCGTTTGACCTGGTCCAGATCCGGGCTTTTGGACCCCAGTCCCGACCTCCCGATGGTTCCAGTGGTTTTTCATAGACGCCTCAATGCTCCCCTGCACGTGCTCTATGGCCGATGCTTGGGTGCCAGAATGAGTTGGAAAAGGGCGTTTGAATTTCCTATACTTGGGGATCAAATCAAGCATATGCGATCCCGCACACCGCACTCGCACCGGTAGCACCGCCTTACCCGCGTCGCCGCAATTAGAGTGATTTCCCCATGGACGCCGCCGAGACCATCGACTGCCACGCGCATATTTTCCCACCGCTTGCCCGCGCCTGCGGCCTACCCGACGCCGAGACCCACCTGCTCTTCCAGCAACGGGCGATACACACCCACGGCAACCAGCCCGTGCGCCGCCTGCGCGATCACGCCATCGTCGAAGCCCGCGACCTGTGGGACGCCGCCGACCCGTCCGAAGCCGGGCGGGCGACGGACGTCGACTTCCGCGTCGGCCGCATGGGCCGCTTCGAGTGGACCGTCGGCGGCGAGGATTACTACGTGCAGTTTCTGCCGCCGGGTCTGCAGGACATGCACTTCGGCCCCGAGGCGCTCGTCGCGCAGATGGACTACGCCGGCATCCAGACTGCGGTGCTGCAGAACGACCACATCTACGGCGACCTGGCCGAGTATTTCGCCGCGGCGATCGCCCGCTATCCTGGCCGCTTTATCGGCCTGGCCAATGTCGAGGAGGCTTTCGCCTACCGCGATGACCAGTTGGTGCGGCTGCACGCCGCCATCGAAAAACAGGGGATGGCCGGGCTCTACTACACCCTGTCGGGCTTCTTCCGCAACGGCTACGCCGAATACTTCAGCGACGCGGCTTTCCACCCGTTCTGGGACGCGGTCGCCGACTTCGGGATCCCCGTCTTCTGGGTTTTCCTCGGCGACTCGCCGGCGGGCGGCTTCAAAGAGGAGATGGGGCTGTTCAGGATCTGGCTCGAACGCTACCCGCAGATCCCTTCGGTCCTGGTCCACGGCGTGCCGACCGCGCTCTTCGCCGACGAGAGGGATCGCGTCGTAATCCCGGACTATATGCGCGAGATCCTGCGCGACTTCCCCGTCTACTCCGAGGTGCTCTACCCCATCGGCTGGGGCGGTAAGAGCGAATATCCCTACCCGAGGGCCCGCGACCACATCCGCGCGCTCTACGACCAGTTTGGCCCCGGGCGCCTGGTCTGGGGCTCGGACATGCCCAATGTCGAGCGCTTCTGTACCTACCGCCAGTCGATTGCTTACCTGGACCACTGCGACTTCCTCACCCCCGACGATCGGCGGCAACTGCTCGGGGGCACGCTGCGCACCCTCTTTGAACAGGGCTGACCCGTATGTGGCATCTCGATTCCTATATCGTCGCCGGTTATCTCGTCGGCATCTTCGTCGCCGGCTATCTCGTCGCGCGGCGTCACGCCGCCCGCTCGGCCGGCGAGTTCATCGGCGGCGGCCACACCCGCAACTGGTACCAGACCTCGCTGGCGCTCATCGCGATGGCCGTCGACCCCGCCTATATGGGCATGGCCGGGCTGGGTTTTCTGTGGGGGCTCTACATCATCCAGTGGAACGCGGTTCACATCTGGTTCACCTCGTGGTTCGCGGCAATGTTCCTGATCCCGATTTACTGGCGCTCGCGCATCCAGACCACGCCCGAATACCTCGAAAAGCGTTTCAACGTCCAGTGCCGGGTGTTCTTCTCGCTGGTGATGGTGGTCATTCTCGTGGTCACTCTTACCAGCGGCCTTTACCTCGGCGCGCTGCTCTTGGAGGGGCTGTTGGGCTGGTCGCTGGTGCCGAGCGTCGCCTTTATCGCCGTCGTCGCCGGGTTCTACGTCATCCTCGGCGGCATGCGCACCGTACTAGTCCTCGACACCTACCAGGGCTTTTTCCTGCTGCTGACCCTGCTGGCCGTCTGCATTGTCGCCGTCTCACACGTCGGCGGCCTCGCGGGTTATATCGCCCTGGGAGCCACCGGCGACGCCGGCGGCCCGCTGCCCAGCGTGCTGCCACCCTCCGACTGGGACTTGGCGACCGAAACCTTTTTCCCTGCCCAGGCCGTCGCGGTCTGGGCCACGGTCGCCGGCCTGTCGTGGCTGGCCTGCAATTTCGGTATGGCCCAGCGGCTGTTGGCCGCCAGGAGCGAAGCCGACGCCCAGAAGGGGCTACTCGGTCTGGGCGTGCTGGCGACCGGCGCCTGTCTGGCGACCTACCTGATCGGTTCGTCGATGCGCTTCCTCGCGCCCGATATCCTGCCCGACCAGGCCTTCATGAAAGTCATGCTCGAGATGTTCCCCGTCGGCGCGCGCGGCCTGCTGGCGGCGGGGATGATGGCGGCGCTCTTGTCGTCGGCCGACGGCATGTTGACCGCCGCCAGCGCCTTGCTGAGCGAGGACCTCTACCTGCGTTTCTTCCGCCCGCAGGCCGGCGACGCTCATATCGTGCGCATCCACCGCATTTTCGCGGGCGGCACCCTGGCGCTGGCCATTGCCCTGATCCCGGTGCTGGTCGAGGCCAAGTCGGCGGTGACCTTCGTACAGACTTTTTACGGCGATGTGCTCGGGGTCGTCGTTGCGCTCTATATCGTCGGCATGTTCTCCACCCGCGCCGCGCCGCGCGCCGCTTTCGCGGCAATGATTTCGGGGCTGGCGCTGGCCGTTGGCCTGGATATCTGGACGGACTGGAATTTCGCCTATATCGGCTTCTCCTCGTTTCTCTACGCCCTCGCCGCGACCCTGTTGTTGAGCCGCTTCGAGCCGCCGCCCGCGCTTTCCAGCCTGGAAAACCTGACCATCCACACCCTGCCGGACGTCGACGGGCCGTGGGTCGGGCTCAGCGCTTGGCCCGGCTTGTGGAAGTGGGCGCTGCTGTTGAGCGGCGGGTGGTTTGGCTTTTGCCTAGTCTGGGAATGGCTGGTCCGGGGCTTTTGAATAGAATATACTATTGGTTACACCAACTCATCATCAGGAGCAAAGCGCGACTATGGTCAGCAAAATTGGCTTGTCCCTGTGTATGGGCATCATGGGAGCTGGGGTCGGGGGCGCGCAAATAACGACCTGGCAACTGGGCGGTGACGGGCTCGATTGGGCGGGCAACGACACCTCGAGGGTGATGATCGACTTTGCCTCGGCCGAAGGCGCGATCCAACCCCGCTATATCCAATCCGGCGAGAATATCGTCCAACTGGCCGAAGGCTGGTTCTTCCGCCGCGCGCCGCGCGAGCTGGATTTCGCCCGCGGCGAGTCCCCGCGGGTGTGGAAGTGGAACAACGGCACCGGCGCCAACACCGAAAACGGCACCTTTCTCGTCGACGGGGACTCGACCACCTACAACGTGCCCAAGGCCGAGGAGATCGAACAGCAGTTCTTCACCATGGATCTCGCCGTGCCAGTCCCCGCCGATCAATTCGGTTTTTTTACCCCCTCGCAGGGCTTCCGCTCCAACGGCAGGAGGCTGCGCGAGGACACCGTCCCTGCCTTCCAGGTTTCGATCCAGGAGGAGGATAGTCCGCTATTGGACCAAAAGGCCGACTGCGCTACCGTTGCCTCTTCGAGCTCCTCGATCCTGTCCGACGATTGCGGCGTGCTGCCGCTGGAGAAGATCGTCGCCGAGGTCACCGAGAATTTCGAGCCCGATATCCGCGTCGACTTCCCCAAACGTTACGTGCGCTTCGTACGCTACGCGCGCAAGCTGTCGATCCTCGACGCGGAGGACCTCAACCGCTGCGGTCAAGTCGTCGGAGGCCAGAAAAAGGACAACGCCCAGGCCACGCGCGAGGGCTGCGCGGGCCAGGGCAACCTCGCTACCGCGCTCAAGGGTACGGTAGCTGATTTCGAGCTCTTCGGCGAGGGCGCGCCCAAGCGGGTGCTCTACAAGAGCAAGATCATCGACCTCGGGGCAGAGCAGAATTTCGGCCGCCTGTTCTTTTCCGCGACACCGATGCGCATGGCCAACGGCGTCGCGGTTGCGGCGCCCGA
Organism: uncultured Gemmatimonadaceae bacterium; assembly: GCA_964520345.1. GTDB lineage: Bacteria > Latescibacterota > UBA2968 > UBA8231 > UBA8231. Next base: position 10,251 of record CAZFMY010000129.1, read on the forward strand.
CGCCGACGCCTGGGTCGAGATCGAGGTGCGCACCGGCCGCGACGACGACCCCGCCGTCTACCACGAGTTTACCATCCTCGGCGGCGAGAAGGCGGTCAGCCGTGACCACTACGAGAATGTGCTGATCGACCGCTTCGTGCGCCGCTGCACCCTCTGCGACCCCGAGCCCCGAGCCCCCAAGCCCGGGCTGCGCGCCTCGATCACCTACGACAGCGACAACTGGACCTTCTGGACCACGGCGATCACCGAATCGGGCAAGGCTCTCGAGCTGAGCAACGGCCGCTACATCCAGTTGCAGGTCACCCTGCAGAGCCGCACCTTCAGCGACTTTGTGCGCCTCGACTCGCTGTGGATCGAGCGGGCGCCACTTTTGGCGCAGGCGGTTCGCGGGGAGGTAGCGCGGCTTGACGACAAACAGCCAGTAAGGGGTTTCACCCAGGTGCCGCTGGGCGAGATGACCGATTTTGTCTACGACATCGGCGCCCGCTTCGATAACGAGGCGGGTTTCGACGCCGTGCGCATCCGCACCGGCGCGCGGACGCTGTTCAAATCGCTGGAAAGAGGCGAGCCCGGCGCCGCCGACGCGGTGCCCGAGTTGATGTCCTTCACGGCGGTCGCGCCCGAGCAGGTGGTCGCGGAGGAAGAGGGCCTGCTGGTCTATTTGCCGGCGCCGGTCAACCGCCAGAGCAACCGCCCCCTGCGGCTGGTCTTCGCGACGGAGGTCTTCGACCTGGCCACCACCTTCCAGGGCGAGGTGCTCAACCGCGCTGTCGTGGGGCTGCCGCAGCTGGTCGTCGACGGCGACGTCTCGCAGGAGTTGTCCTCCAACAGCCTGCGCGTGCTCGGCACCACGGGCGAGACGCCCGACCTGTTGCAGCAACTGACCCTCTCGACGCCGACCTTCACGCCCAACGGCGATGGCATAAACGACGAGCTGGAGATCCGCTACGCGCTCTTCCACCTGCCGGCGGCGGTGCCGGTTGCACTCGAGGTCTATGCCCTCGACGGTCGTAGGGTTGCGACCATCGCCGCCGGGACCCAGCGTTCCGGCCTGCAGGCGGTGCGCTGGAACGGTCGCGACCAGCACCGCCGCCGGCTGGCGCCCGGGATCTACCTGCTGTCCATCGTCGTCGAATCCGAATTCGTCGCCGGCAAGAAAATACAGCCCGTGGGGCTCGTTTATTAGATGCCACGCGCGCTTCCGGGAGTACCGCCGATGCAGACCACCCTACTCGCCATGCTGCTGTGCGCGCTGTTGTCCGGCGCGGCCGGCGCCGAGCAACTGCTCTTTGATAGCGCCGAGGACTGGGCGTCGTGGACCATGCCGCACGACCTGATCCAGGTCGGCACCGACGGCCGCCTGCGGCTGGTGAAGTTCCGCCGCGACGTCAACGCGGTCGAGGACGCACATCTGTTCTCCTACGAGAGCCCGGAGCGCGGCCTGGTCAACGGCGGCGTCTGGGACGCCGGCAGCAACGCTGGCGACGCGCCCCTGGTGATCGACGGCGACCCGGCGACTTTCTGGCAGCCCGACCTCGCCGATGAGCTGGAGGACTGGTTTGTCGATATCGATCTGGGGCGCGCGGTACTGGCCAAGGAAATCCGGCTGCAATTCCCCGACCGCGAGGGGGCGCGTCCCCTGGAACAGTTCTCGGTCTACGTCAACACCGGCACCCGTATCTCGGTCAAGGAGGACTTGTTGCTCTACCAGCCGGTTTTCCGCACCACCCGCCCCAACGCGGAGACCGCCCTTACCATTCCCCTGCGCTACCCCTTGCGCGACTCGACCCTGGTCGTCGACCCCGAGTTTGACACCGCCCAGCTCGACGACCGCTACCGCGTCGTCCACCACGTGCTGATCGTCGCCGACGTTCGCCACCCCGATGCCGCCCTGGCCGAAGTCGAGATCATCGCCGTCGGCGACAACGTCAGCCTCGGCACCATCGAGCGCGGCTCGTTCGTCAACGGCGGCAACGCCGTCGACCCCGACAACCTTTTCGACGGCGATATGAACACCCTCAACACCGTCACCACCGGCGTCGTCGCCCTCACCGACGTCTGGCAGTTGGGCACCTGGTTCAGGGTCGACCTCGGGGCACTGTTCTTCATCGACGATATGTTCGTCTACGCCTTCGGCGAGGACGAGGGCGTGATCGGCCCCAACCGCATCGACGGTGGCGGCACCGGGCACACCGTGCTGTTCTCCGACGGCGAGCCCAGCCTCGGCACCGTACTGCCCGGGCCGGATCGCTTCAACTACACCGAGCTCTTCACCCACGAGAACCCCCGCGGCGACAATCTGTTCTATATCCGCTACCGCTTCCGCCCGCGCAAGATGCGCTATATCTACTGGCACGGGCTGAGCAATCGGGGTTTCGCGCTGTTGAAATGGGGCGAGCTGATGATGTTTTCGCCCGGGCACCCGGCCCGCGTCGCGATGCAGTCCAGCTTTATCGATCTCGGCGCGGCGGCCGGCGACGGTCGCACCAAAGTGATCCGCGCGCTGTCGTGGGACGCCGATGCGCCGGCGGCGACCAAGCTCGAATTGCGCTCGCGCTCGGGCAACACGCTGGGCGAGCAGTACACCTTTTACGACCGCGCCGGCGCGGTGACCACCGAGGAGTCGTGGACCAGCAAACCCAAGGTGCTGCGCGGCCCGATAGACACCACGGTCGTCACCGGTGTCGATTGGGATGGGTGGAGTAATTTCTACCAGGTCTCGGGCGAGCCGTTCAAGTCCAAGAGCCCGCGACGCTTCTTGCAGTTGGAGATGATCCTGTCGACCGACGACCCCGCCGTGGCCCCCGAGGTCGGGTCGCTGTCGATAGAATTCGAGGACGCGCTGGTCCAGGAGGCCCGCGGCCGGATCTGGCCGCGCCGGGCCCTGACCAACGTCGAGACGCGCTTCAGCTATACCCTGCTCCCGCGCGCCGACGCCGAGGATGGCGGCTTCGACATCCTGCGCCTCACCGTACCCGGCCCGGTCTCCGCCGACGGGGTCGGGCTGTCGGTCGGCGGGTCCGCCACCGAGCCGGCGGCCATTTCGGTCCGGGACGACTCGCTCTTCGTGACCCTGCCCGAGAAAGTGATCGGCGATTCGCTGCAGGTCGGCTTCACCGCCCGCGTGCTGCAAAACGCCGCGGTCTTCACCCTCGACTTGGGCGATAGCGCGCGGCCGGGCGTTTGGCAGTCGGTCGAGCCGGCCTCGCGCCGCGCCAACGTGGTGCTGCTGCCCGATCTACCCGGCAACGATCAGCTCATCGAAGACCTCCGCGTCGAGCCCGCCCTGTTCACCCCCAACGGCGATGGCATAAACGACCTGCTCGCCATCAGTTTCGTGGTGTTGAAGGCGATGACCACCGATGCTCGGGTGCAGATCTTCGACCTGGTCGGCCGCGGCGTCGCGAGGCTCGCGCCGATGGAAGCCGACGGGCGCCAGGTCTACACCTGGTCGGGACATGACGCCGACGGGGGCCTGGTCCCGCCCGGGACCTATGTCTGCCGTATCGACCTGGGGGTCTCCCAGGGGGACGACATCGACCTGCGCGTGGTCGCGGTGGCCTACTGACCTACACTTCCCTTTGTAGTCGGGATAAGCGTTTTCCTTTCGCGATCGGGCTCCTGCCCGACCTCAAAATCAATCTAAATGCAGCAACTCTTAGGGGAGAGACCACAACACTTGACTCCGATCGCCTGGCCGACGTCGCGGTGGGCGATTTCTATCGCATGTTGCAGCTTTTGGGGGAGCGGTGATTGGCGGAGATCGACCAGATCGCCGCCGATTTCTTTGCCGAGCGGGAGGCGCTGGAGCCCGTCGACCAGGAGGAGCTGCTGGCTCGAGTGCGCGACGGCGAGGTCGTGGTGCTGGGCGTGCGCCCGCCGGAGGAATACCGCGCTGGTCATATCCAGGGGGCGCTTTCGCTGCCGCTCGCCGAGCTCGAAGACCGGCTCGCCGAATTGCCCAAAGACCAGGAGATCGTCGCCCATTGTCGCGGTGCTGAGCGATCCGGCATCGATACGCAGCTACCTGAGCGGGGTTGGCTTAGCGGCCGAACCTCCGGCGGTCGCAGCGCGCGCAGCACCAGTCGATGGGGTCCGGCTTCGACGACGATCAGACGCGGGTCCGGGTCGGATGCCGAACACAGACTACTCTTCTCCACCTTTGCTCCCATGGTGAAATCCCCGACTTCAATGGAGCCGCTCTCAACCCGAAACGCCACGACGAGTTTGCCGCCTGCATGCCGATCCCATTTAAGCTTGAGGTCGCCGATCCGCCCTACCAGATATCGCCTCTCTCGGGTGAAGAGTCCGCTCTGCATCACTTATCTCCAGGCATAAAAAACTATTAACAAGGGACAGCCGTGCGGCGCTTTAAGAAAGCCGTCTTAAAATCTGCTCTGCGGCCGCGCCAAGTCCAGATTGGAGTTTTGAGACAGCTGCTAAAAAGAAAGGAGCACATTAATTGTCCCAGAGCCGCAGGGCCGGTTAATCCGTTGGAAAAAAGTATAGGAAATTCAAACGCCCTCTTCCAAGTTATTCTGGCACCCAGGCATCGGCCATAGAACGCACGCCGTTGAGGATTGAGCCGTAATGGAGAACGCGGTATGTGTAGGGATTTTTAGTGTTTCTGAGAAATTTTGTGTACAGCGTGTGTGAAAATGCTTGCGACGTGCGTTTGAGCCTGTCTATAGGGTAAAGTGCGAGCGGCGTTACGGCCTGACAGCACCTAGACCGTCTGGGCCATGATCTCTACAAACGAGAGCAGTTCGGGTGTCTCGCGATCCCTCTTCCAAAGAGCGGATGATTCCAGGGTCAACTTGGGCCGCTTTAATTTTAAAAACACGACGCCGACATGGGGAAACTGGTCCAGATCAGAGGGCGCGAGGGCCACTCCACGCCCGGCAGCTACTAGACCCAACAATTCGGAAAGCCCTCTCGCTTTTGCCACGACCCCTGGGGCTACAGACCTGCGGCGAAACATGCGCTCCAGCAGTTCGGGGCGTCCGGGGAATTGGTCTTCGTGAAAGCTGTACAAACGGCTCTTTGATCTGAATGCGCAGATCCTTATGCTGTTGCTCAAAGACTCTGAGTGCACGCGCTAAACCGCCGGGCAGCAACGTTTAAGAGCACGGGTGCTAAGATCGAAGACCATATTATTCACGTGACCGGCGACTTCACCATGCACGGCGTGACCAAACGCGTCGTACTGCCGGTGACCGTTCTGGGAACGGGGACCAACCCATGGATGAAAAAGGCGCAGGTCGGGATGGCCGCAAGGACGGTGCTAAGCCGATCGGAATTCGGCGTCAATTCGTGGACCGACGTAGCCGGCATTCTCGGCGACGAAGTAGAAGTCAACCTGATGGTGCAGGCCAACGCCCAGTAGTGCCTTTTTCGAACCGACTCCCTGCATAAAAAAAGCCCTCAGAGCAACCCGTTTTTGGAAGCCATATATCTCCTATACTTGCCCTAAAAAGGCCTTTATATTTCCTATACGTGCCACTGGAGCGCATCGGTCTACGCCGGGATGAGTACCATCTCCCGGCACAAAGCACATCGGAAGGCACGCCACTGCTAATCGACACTGACCAACAAGAGTGATGGAAATGTCCGAGTGCTCCGCAGCAACCAACCGCATCGTTTTCGTGTCCCAGAGCCAGACGGCGATCATCCGCGCCGACGGCAGCGGCCTGCGCTACTTCGAATTCGACGAACCGGACCAGGAGACCTGGCAGCCCGGCGAGTTCTTCTCGGACGGCAGGATGCTGCTTACTAGCATGGAGGCTCGGCGCGACGGGCCGGGCAAGCCCTTCGACGAATACTTCCACCTGACGCCTACCCGCATCTGGATCTACGATCCCGAGCGGGACGTGCTCGAGGAGATTCTCATCCGCGAGCGCCTGGCTGTTTCCCCGAGACCGTACCTCCTGTTGAAGGACGGGCGCGTCCTGGTGCAGGTCATCTTCGAGGACAGGACAGCTCAGGCCTACAACATGAACCTGGACGGCACTGATGCCCGCGAGGTGACCCAGGCGGGCGAGGGCCTGGCTTACGGGCTCAGCCTCAGTCCGGACGGCAGCCGGATCGCCTTTCACCTGGCTAGTCCATCCGGGTACCAAATATGGACCAGCGACGTGGACGGGGGCAATCGCGTCCTGGTCGCGGCCCACGAGGAGTATCTGTACTTCGGTCCCAACTGGTCCCCGGACGGCGAGTGGCTGGTGTACCAGGGTTGCCTGTTCCAGCAGGACTCGGGACACGACTGGTCCGACCTCTTCGTCAGCCGCCCGGACGGTTCTGAGCAGCGGCAGCTGACGGACGGGCAGGCGCTGTGGTTCGGGGCTTCCTACGGCTCTCCCGAAACCCGGGGGGGCGGATCCAATATGCCGGTCTGGTCACGGGACGGGGCCATCTTCGTCTCGCGCCGCTTGCCCGGTTCCAAGGTCGCCTGGGAGCACCAGCCCCAGCGTCCGGACGTCGATCACTTCAACCGCGATTTCAAGCCGGAGCTGGCCCGGGGCGGCACTGAGATCTGCCGGATCGATCCGGGCGACGGCTCGGTTGTGCAGCTCACAAGCTCGGACCCGCCGGTCTGGGACTTCCGGCAGAGCCAGTCTCCCGACGGCAAGCAAATCGTCTTCTGCCGCGCAAAAACTGGAGAACCGCCGGCCATCTGGGTAGCGGACGCCGACGGGGAGAATCAGCAAGTGCTCACTCGGGGAATCGACGGGCGGGGGGCGGATCACCCCCGCTGGGTGCCACAGGCGGACCAGCGGTCAGACGGATGAGTCTATCCTTCATCTGACACAACCGCGCGCGCTTTATGGCCGATGCCTGGAGCCAGATTAACTTGGAAGAGGACTTTTGAATTTCCTAT
>CAZFMY010000130.1:0-16932 GCA_964520345.1 uncultured Gemmatimonadaceae bacterium
TTCTTAGCGGGCGCCTTTTTAGCAGCAGCTTTTTTCTTAGCGGGCGCCTTTTTCTTGGCTTTTGCTTTAGCCATCAAATCTCCTCCTGTTGGGAATTGGGGCCGGTTGGTGTGTGATCTGCGTGTTTTAAAGGTTTTTATACCGCCTTGATCCCCAAAATAAGTACAACGAAATTATAAAGCAAGCTGAATTGTTGCTATAGAATGGGTTAGTGGTATACCGGTGTGGTGGTGGTTATATTTGCCGAACACGATGTGAACACGATATAGAATCGAATGGAAAGGTTAATGCGCGATGAGAATTTGTCTTGCTGGAGAGGGTGCCCAAGGAATTACCCATGCTGACGCCTTGCAGGCGATAGAAGGGATAGAAATCGATACGTTGGCTGGAGGCATTGCTGCTGATGCTGAAGCGTTTGCTAAAGAGCGCGATATTCCGCATTGGTCATTGGATCTAGAAGAATGTCTGGCGCGCGATGGAGTCGAAGCGGTGATCCTGACCACGCCGAATCAGGTTCATTGTGCCCAGGTCGAAATGGCGCTTGATATGGGTAAGCACGTGCTGGTCGAAATACCGATGGGTATTTCCTTGGCGGAGTCGCAACGCATAGCTGCACTCGAAGCGGAGAAGGGGCTCGTTTGCATGGTCTGCCATACGCAGCGCTATGCCAGCGCCTTCAGGGAAGTCTTCCGCAGGGTGCGAGAGGGTGAGTTGAACTTGTTCCATATTGTGCAGCAGACCTATTTCTTCCGTCGTCGCAACGAGAATCGCTTCGGCAAAAAGCGGACTTGGGTCGATGATCTGCTCTGGCACCAAGCCTGCCATATGGTGGACATGTGCTATTGGCTTTTAGACGATCCACATATGGAGGCCTGGGGGCAGGTGGGGGCTTTGCATCCCGAATTGGAGATTCCTATGGATATCACTATTGGGATGCGGTCTGGAGATGGGTGCTTAGTAAGCTCGGCGCAGTCCTTTAACAACCACGGCCCGATCAGCAGCGATTACCGCTTTATCGGTGAGGAGGCAACATTGCTGGTCCAGGGCGGTCGGCTGACCGATCATGAGGGGGTTGAGATCGCAGTGCCGAAAGGTGGAGGAGTAGATGACCAGGATCGCGAATTTTTTGCCGCTATCGCCGAGGGACGACAACCGTTGACCAGTTGTCGGGCCTGCCTACCGACGATGGAAATTCTCGACCGGATTCAGCAGGCCATAGACGCCTAGCTAGAGATTTCGATCAGCGCTTTTTCACCGGCCAGGTCCTGGCCTTGGTGCAGGAGATCCTCGAGGGTTGTTCCCATAAGGATCTGGTCGACCGCTTTTTGCACCTGGTCCCAGAGAGAGCGGACCGAGCAGGCCGAAGGCGAATGAGTACAGGTGTTTTCAGAGCCGGCGAAGTGATCGCAGAACTGGTTGTCGTAAAGGGGCCCCCCGAGCACGGCGAGCGCGTCGGAGACCGTAATCTGGGTCGCGGATATGGCCAGGGTGTAGCCGCCGTGCGGCCCTCGGGCGCTGGCCACGAAACCGCCCTGGCGCAGGATGCGCAGCAATTTGGCGACATTGTGGTGGGTAATGCCCTCAGCCTGGCTTATTTCGGGGATCGTGAGACTCTGTCCGGGTGCCTGTCGGGCCAGGTGCAATAGACAGCGTAATCCGTACTCTTCTTGTGTACTGAGTTTCATCTCACATCATGCCCAGTTCGAGTTTGGCCCCCTCGGACATCATATCTGTGGTCCATGGCGGATCCCAGACGACTTCGACGGTACAGCTGTTGACCTCTTCGACCTGGCCCTTGATTTTGTGCTCGACTTCCGGGGGCAGGGTGCCGGCGACCGGGCAGGCTGGCGAGGTCAGGGTCATGGTTAGTTGTGCTTCCTGGGTGTCGCTGACCTCGATTTCGTAGATCAGGCCCATCGAAAAAATATCGACGGGGATCTCCGGGTCGTAACAGGTTTTGAGCACTGCCACTATTTTGCCCTCGGTCGACTCGGGCGCAAATTCCTTTTGGTGCAAGAGTTCCATAGCTCGCCTTCCTATTCGGTGGATACGGGGGTCTGATCTTCTTCGACCGCTGCCTTCATAGTGTGCCAGGCCAGGGTCGCACACTTGACACGCATCGGGAACTCGCGGACTCCGGCGAAGACGGCCATTTTGCCCAGGCTCATCTCATCGATCGGTGTGTCGATTTCGGCGGTTACCATATTGTGAAATTGCTCAAAGATTTCAATAGCTTCAGCTACCGCTTTGCCTTTGAGTGCGTCGGTCATCAACGAGGCTGAGGCTTTGGAAATAGCGCAGCCCGATCCTTCGAAGCGGATGTCCGCAATCCGTTCTTTATCGATGTGCAGATAGATGTGCAGGTGGTCGCCACAGAGGGGGTTATAGCCTTCCTGGATGCGGTTGGCATCGTCGAGTTTACCGAAGTTGCGTGGGCTCTTATTGTGGTCGAGGATGATCTGCTGATAGAGTTCACGGAGTTCGGTCATTAGTTGAAAACCTCGTTGACTTTGTGGAGCGCTTGGACCAGCGCGTCGATCTCGTCGCGGGTATTGTAGAAGGCCATAGAGGCGCGGACCGTTGCTGGCACCTGATAGAATTGCATGGTCGGCTGAGCGCAGTGATGTCCGGCGCGCACGGCAATGCCTTCGGCGTCGAGGATGGTGCCGATATCGTGTGGATGGATTTCGTCGATAGTGAAGGAGACGACGGCGACTTTCTTGCGCGCGGTACCGACAAGTCGCAAACCGGGAACTTCAGCCAGAGTCTGATGGGCGTACGTTGTGAGCTCGTCTTCGTAGGCGGCGATAGCATCGCGGCCTATAGAGTTTATATAGTCGATGGCCGCCTCCAGACCGATTCCACCAGCGATGTGCGGAGTGCCGGCTTCGAAACGAGTCGGCGGTTCGGCGTAGGTCGTGCCATCGAAGCTCACCCGCTCGATCATCGAGCCACCGCCCTCCCAGGGCGGCATTTCGGCGAGGAGGGATTTCTTGCCGTAGAGCACGCCGACACCGGTGGGGCCGAAGAGCTTGTGACCGGAAAAGGCGTAGAAGTCAGCATCGAGATCCTGAACATCGACCGGTAAGTGCGGTACCCCCTGAGCACCATCGACGACGACGACGGCCCCGTGTTTATGCGCTAATGCGGAGATCTCCTTGATGGGGAGGATCGTACCCAGGGCATTGGAGGCGTGGGTTACGGCGACGATCTTGGTGCGGTCTGAGAGTAGTTTCTCGTATTCATCGATGAGAAACTCGCCCTTGTCATCAATGGGGGCGACTTTGAGCATTGCGCCCTTTTCCTGGCAGAGCATTTGCCAGGGTACGATATTGGCGTGATGCTCGATGCGTGAGACGATGATTTCATCACCGATACCGAGATTTTGGCGACCGTAGCTTTGAGCGACCAGGTTAATAGCTTCGGTGGTGCCTCGAACAAAAACGATCTCGCCATTTTCGCGCGCGTTGATGAATTGGCCGATTCGACCACGAGCGCGTTCAAAGGCGAAGGTCGCTTGCTGGCTGAGGAAGTGGACACCGCGGTGTATATTGGCATTTTCGGAAGCGTAGTAACGCTGCAGTGCGTAGATGACGGTCAGCGGTTTTTGCGTGGTCGCGCCATTGTCGAAATAAACGAGTTCCTTATTGCGAATTTTCTCGCTGAGCACGGGGAAATCGCGGCGAATTCGCGCGACGTCGATCGGGGTTGCCGCAGGGTCTACTGTCATGGTGCTCATGGCGCGATTCCTGCACTTTGATCTAGGTAGTGGGTGACCAGTGCGTCGAGCGAGTTGCGCAGCGAGTCGATGCGGATGCGGTCGAGGACCTCGCCGGCGAAGGCTCGGGTCAAGATCTGTGCAGCCTTGTGACGGCCTATGCCACGGGAGCGCAGGTAGAAGATGGCATCCTGGTCGAGTTGGCCGATCGTGGCGCCGTGCGAACATTTGACGTCGTCGGCGTAGATCTCGAGTTGGGGTTTGGTATCGATACGCGCAGAGTCAGAAAGCAGCAGGTTCTGATTGGCTTGATAGGCATCGGTCTTTTGTGCCGCCTGATGCACATGGATCTTGCCGCGAAAGACGCCGGTGGCCTCGCCTGCGAGGATGCCCTTATAGAATTCGTGGCTGCGGCAATGCGGTGCGGCATGCTCGATGAGCGTGTGGTTATCGACGTGTTGGTCATCGTTCTCGACGTAGAGTCCGTTGAGGGTCGAATCGACGCCTTCGCCCACGAGGGCGGTGTGTACGTGGTTGCGGGTCAGCTGGCCGCCCAGGGTGATCGAAGTGGAGCGAAATCGGGCTGCTCGCTCTTCGCGGACATAAGTGGCAGAGATGTGGAAGGCGGCATTTGATTCGCGCTGGACCCGGTAGTGGTCGATGGACGCGTTTTCCCCCAGGAAAATTTCGCTGACGGCATTGGTGAAGTAGGTTTCGCACTCCAGTCCGACATGGCTTTCGACGAGGCTTGCCTCGGAGTTGGCATCGGCGACGATAAGAATGCGTGGATGGGATATAGCTTTGGCCTCCTGGCCGGTTGACGCGAAGAGCAGGTGTACGGGTTGAGTGAGTACGGTCTGCGGGCGAAGGTGGATCAGCGCGCCGTCGTGCAGGAAGGCGGTGTTGAGCGCGTTGAAGGCCTCATTTTCCGTAGTTGCCTGTTGGCCGATATGGCGGTTGATAAGATCGGCGTCTTCGACGAGGGCGGCGCGCAGGCTTTTGACTGCCGCGCCTGTGGGTAGCGCGTCGAGTTGGGAAAGGCTGGGGCTGAAATGACCGTTGACGAAAACCAGACACGGCAGGTCGTAGCGGAAGGGAGCAATGGCTGTGTCGGGGGGTGCGGTCTCTGCTGCGGCCAATTCGAAATTGAGACGAGTCAGCGCTGCGAGACTGGTGAAACGCCATTCCTCGTCCTTGGTCGTGGGAAATCCAGCCGCGGTGAAATTCGCCATGCTCGTACGTCTGAGCGGACCGACAGAGCTTGCGGCTTCGCCGTTGAGACCTTGTTCGAAAGTGGCGAAGCAGTCCTGGTACCAGTCGCTCATGCGCTGTGCTCCAGGCTGGCGTCTTTGACCCAGTCGTACCCTTTTTCCTCCAGTGCGTGCGCCAGGCTTTTGTCGCCCGATTTGATGATGCGGCCCTGGTAGAGTACGTGGACGTAGTCGGGGATGATATAGTCGAGAAGGCGCTGATAGTGGGTGACGACGACTACGGCTTTGTCGGGGCTGTGCAGTTTGTTGACTCCGTTGGCGACGATGCGCAACGCGTCTATATCGAGTCCGGAGTCGGTCTCGTCGAGAATCGCGAGTGCGGGCTCGAGTACGGCCATTTGCAAGACTTCGTGCCGTTTCTTCTCACCGCCGGAAAAGCCTTCATTGACCGGTCGCTTGAGGAAGTTTTCGTCCATTTCAACCAGGGCGAGTTTTTCGCGGATCAGCGAGAGGAAGTCTATCGCATCGAGATCCTCCTCGCCGCGGTGCTTGCGGATTTCGTTGTAGCTGGTGCGCAGAAAATAGGTGGAATTGACACCGGGGATTTCGACGGGGTACTGAAAGGCGAGAAAGAGGCCTTCGCGGGCTCTTTGCTCGGGGTCGAGGTCTAGCAGGTCGCGTTCGCGGTAGCGGACCGATCCGGCGGTGATTTCGTAGCCCTCGCGGCCGGCCAGGACTTGGGCCAGGGTGCTTTTGCCTGAGCCGTTAGGGCCCATTATCGCGTGGACTTCTCCGGCTTTGACTTCGAGATCGATGCCTTGGAGGATCTCGGTATCTTCGACGCGGGCATGGAGGTTTTCGATTTTTAGCATTGCGGATGTGTTTCCTTGGTCTAAGCGTTCAGCCGACGCTGCCTTCGAGGCTGATCCCCAAGAGCTTCTGTGCCTCGACGGCAAACTCCATCGGCAGTTCGGCCAGGACTTCTTTACAGAAACCATTGACGATCATCGAGACGGCGTCTTCGGTCGAGAGCCCGCGCTGGTTGCAATAGAAGATCTGGTCCTCGCCTATTTTGGCGGTCGAGGCTTCATGCTCTACGTGGGCCGACGGGTTTCGGACGTCGATATAGGGAAAGGTGTGGGCGCCGCACTGGTCGCCGATGAGCATCGAATCGCACTGGGTGAAGTTGCGGGCGTTCTCAGCGCGTTTCATGATTTTAACCTCACCGCGATATGTGTTCTGACCGCGTTTGGCGGAGATGCCCTTGGAGACGATAGTGCTGCGGGTGTTCTTGCCGATGTGGATCATCTTGGTGCCGGTGTCGGCCTGCTGGCATTTGGAGCTGACGGCAACCGAGTAGAACTCGCCGACCGAGTTGTCGCCTTGCAGGATACAACTCGGGTATTTCCAAGTGATTGCCGAACCGGTCTCGACCTGGGTCCACGAGATTTTGGAATTCGCTCCTCGGCACGCCCCGCGCTTGGTGACGAAGTTGTAGATGCCGCCTTTGCCCTCGTCATTGCCGGGGTACCAGTTCTGTACGGTGGAATACTTTATCTGCGCATCGCCGAGGGCGACGAGTTCGACGACGGCGGCATGGAGTTGGTTCTCATCGCGCATCGGCGCGGTACACCCCTCCAGATAGGAGACATAGGATCCTTCATCGGCAATGATCAGCGTGCGTTCGAACTGTCCGGTGTTGGCGGCGTTGATGCGAAAATAGGTCGATAGCTCCATCGGGCAGCGCACGCCACTGGGCACGTAGACGAAAGAGCCGTCAGTGAAAACAGCGGAGTTGAGGGTAGCGAAATAGTTGTCGTTGTAGGGCACGACCGTGCCCAGATACTTCTGCACCACTTCGGGATGGTTCTGCACCGCTTCGGAGAATGAGCAGAAAATGATGCCGAGATCGGCGAGTTTGTCCTTGAAGGTAGTGGCGACCGAGACGCTGTCGAAGACGGCGTCGACCGCGACGCCAGCCAGCATTTTCTGCTCTTCGAGGGGGATGCCGAGCTTTTCGTAGGTCGCCAGGATTTCGGGATCAACCTCGTCGAGGCTGGCGATCGAATCTTTTTTGGGTGCTGAGTAGTAGACGATGTCCTGGTAGTTGATCTCGGGATAGTGGACCATGGCCCAGCGCTCGCTTGGCTTGCGCCGGGTAGGGTCCTCGAGCTCAAGCCAATGACGATAGGCTTTGAGCCGCCATTCGAGCATGAAATCGGGCTCGTTCTTCTTGGCCGAGATAAATCGGATGATTTCTTCGTTGAGGCCTGGAGGGGCCGAGTCAGCCTCGATATCGGTGACAAAGCCCCACTCGTAATCGCGGTTGGCGAATTCTTCGAGCACTTCGGTCTCGCCCTCAGTCTTCGTCGTGGTCGATTCGCTCATTCTTTATTCCTCACAAGGTGCGTGAAAATATCTAAATTGACAAAAAAGTCAAGATTGAAAAAAAAGACGTATCTCAGCTTCTGGTAAGAAGATAGGAATCCTTATAAAAAAGTCAAGATTACGAGAGAATAAATCGCAGGCCGAGACTCAGCCTATTTTTTTGCGCTGGACCAGATAGTGTGCCAACGCCTTGTCGAAGGGGGTCGCGGTATCGAGCAGCGCGTAGTCGATCCGGGCCTCGGCGCAGCCCAAGCGGTAGGTCTGGACGAGGTTGTCCATCAATTCGCGGTACTCATGGCGAATATGCCAGGGTTGGGTACTGAGGGTTTCGTCGGGGGATTCAAGGTCGTAGAAACGGGTCTCGTCGCGAAAGTCGAGGTCCTGTTCGCGGGGGTCGAGCAGGTGAAAGACTACGACCTCGTGCCCGAGGTGGCGAAAGTGACGCAGTCCCTTGAGGACTTCGTCCGGATCGTCGAGCAGGTCCGAGAGCACGATGATCAATCCGCGGCGCGAGATGCGTTCAGCGAGATCGTGGAAAGACGGGGCCATACGCGTATCGCTCTGCGGTCGGGCTTGGTCGATGGTCTTGAGCAGGATTTGCAGGTGGCTCTGGACCGAGCGGGGCGGCACATAGGTTTCGATCTGGTGGTGGTAAAGCAGGAGTCCGACGGCATCGCGTTGCTTGAGCATCAGGTACGAGAGCGCAGCAGACAAAGCGGTCGCATAGCGGAACTTGCTAAGCGGCGCACCGCTTTGATAGTTCATCGAGCCGGAGATGTCGATGAGCAGGTACGCTTTGAGATTGGTCTCTTCCTCGTACTGTTTGACGTAGAGACGACCGGATTTGGCGTAGGCCTTCCAATCGAAGTCGCGCAGGGAATCTCCTGGCAGATAGGGGCGGTGCGCAGAAAATTCGACCGAGAAACCGTGGTAGGGGCTGCGGTGCAGACCGGTTATGAAACCCTCGACAACGAGTCGGGCGACGAGATCTAGTCGCGAAATTCGCGAGATCGTTTCAGGGTCGAGATAGGAGGTGTATTCGCTCAAATCAGGATTCCGTCGCGATGTCCTCGATAAGACGACTGATCAGGCCGGCGGCGTTGATATTTTGCGCTTCGGCGTGAAAATTTACCACGATGCGGTGGCGCATGACGGGTAGAGCTACCGCCTGGATATCCTCGATGGCGACCGAATGGCGACCGGCGAGGATTGCCCGTGCCTTGGCTGCCAGGATGAGGTATTGCGAGGCGCGGGGTCCCGCGCCCCAGTTGACCATCTCGCGAACGTAGGCGGGGGATTGTTCATCTCCGGGTCTGGAGGCGCGGACTAGCGCGACGGCGTAGTGTATACAATGGTCGGCTACTGGTACTCGACGCACCAACTCCTGAAGCTCGATGATTTTCTGGCTGTCGATGACTTTTTCGACCTCGTTTCTGCTGACGCTGGTCGTCGCTCGGACGATCTCCTCCTCCTCTTCCCGGTTGGGATAGTCGATCCACAACTCGAAGATGAAGCGGTCGAGTTGGGCTTCGGGCAGTGGGTAAGTGCCTTCCTGCTCGATTGGGTTTTGAGTCGCCAACACGAAAAATGGCTCGCTGAGCTGCATGGTCTCGCCACCAGCAGTGACTGCGTGTTCCTGCATGGCCTGGAGCAGGGCCGCCTGGGTTTTCGGAGGGGTGCGGTTGATCTCGTCGGCGAGGATGATATTGGCAAAGAGTGGCCCCTGGATGAAGCGGAAGGTCTTGCGTCCGGTCTCGGCGTCTTCCTCGAGGACTTCGGTACCGGTGATGTCGGAGGGCATCAGGTCGGGGGTGAACTGGATCCGGCCAAAGGAGAGGTCGAGCGTGCGTGCAAGCGTCTGGATCAGGGTGGTCTTGGCCAGGCCAGGCACTCCGACCAGGAGGCAATGGCCGCCGGAAAGCAGGGCCATGAGCAGGTCTTCGACGATCTGCTTTTGGCCGATGACGACCTTGGCGACTTCGCCGTAGATCCGATCCCTGATTTCGCTAAGCTGTACTACCGCCTCGACATCCGACATGTGCATCCTTTCTGCGGGTTTAGGGAATGTGCGAGCGACTGCATCCTTTTTGGGGGCGGAGTGCGGAGCAGCCGACCGTGCTGGTTGGCGAAAATATAGTCCAGATTGCGGCCTGATTCAAGCAAGCGCGCCTGGCCGGGGATATTTTTTGTATCCCTCCGAGTGATAGAATATATTGGGTAAGATTATTCCAAGTCGCTGATTTTAGGAGATCTTTGACAACGCGGTAAACCCATTGACATTTTCGATGGAAATCCCGAAGGGAAAAAGTCGGTATGAGTATGGGTGGCGAACCGGGCATTAAAGACGAGGGGGCAGAGGGGCTGCTGCCGCCGTCGTTTCGCTCTAAATTGGATCTCGGGCAGAGTTCGTCTCAGAACACTGCTGCACCAGAGATGCAGGCTTTCACCCTTAGAGCGTTCTTGCTCGGGATTGGTTTTGCCTCCCTTATCGGGGGAGGTGTGGCCTATAGTACGCTCTATTTGCAGGGCTCTTTCATGGCGCTGGGCTTTGGTACGGTCGGCGCCGTTTTGCTGCTCTTTCTTTTATCCGGGCTGATCAATCCCCTGCTCAAGCTGGTATGGGCTCCGCTGGGTTTGCGGCGCGGTGAGATGCTCCTGATCTACATAATGATGGTGATGGCCTCTCCGATTCCGAGCATTTTCGCTCCTCGGCTGCTCACCAATATCGTCGTTCCCCTTTACTACGCCACGCAGGAAAACGAGTGGGTGCAGTTGCTACAGCCGCATATGCCGGCCCGGCTCATGCCGGCTGATCCAGGTGTCGATCAGCCATTTTTCGAGGGAATCGGAGCCGGTTATGCGGTGCCCTGGCAAGCCTGGTTGCCGGTACTTCTGGTCTGGCAGCCTTTTATCTGGGCCCTTTTTTTGGTGATGATCGCCGCGATGGTCATTTTGCGTCGCCAATGGGTGGATAACGAACGGTTGGCTTATCCTCTGGTGCAGTTACCGTTGGCGATGACCGAGGAGGTTAAAAGCGGGGAGTTCTTGCCGCCCTTTTTCAAAAATCGGGTAATGTGGATCGGTTTTGCAATCCCCGCTACCTGGAGTACTCTGCACGGACTCTACAGCTATTTTCCCGAGTTAGTACCCTTTGCCGGCAACGTGGATCTGATCGACCAGACCGTGCCTATAATGGGCAATTCTACCCAGCTCCTGCTCAAGTTCAGGTTTCATATTCTCGGCTATTTTTATTTCCTCAAGACCGAAGTGGCTCTGAGCTTGTGGGTTTTCAATCTGCTCGCCTGTTTGCTGGAAGGGCTTCTGCAAGTACTGGGGATTGTGAGTTCACAGAGTTTGGGGCCTGGACACGGGATTCGCAATCCGATTTTTGTACACCAGTCGGTGGGGGCGATGGTGGTGCTTTTTCTCGGTGGTCTATGGGCTGGACGCCGTCATTTCCAGGCTGTATGCCGCAAGGCGTTAAAGGGAGATCCTAGCGTGGACGATTCGCGCGAGATTCTCTCCTATCGGGCGTCGCTGATTATTCTCGTCTTCGGCAGTGCAGTGATCGTGGGGTGGCTATGGCTGGCCGGGCTGCCGCTCTGGGTAGGGGTTGGACTGATTTTTCTGGCCTCAGTGATCTTTGTCGGTTTTACCCGGGTGGTCGTCGAGGGGGGGCTATCGGATGGGGCACCGCCTGCGGTACCGGCCGGGATTCTGATTTCGGCAGTGGGCTCATCGGCGATTGGTGCGCCGGGGTTGGTGATTATGGCGACGACCTACTTCTGGACTGCCAATGCGCGGAGTTTCGTTATGGCTTCGTGCGCCAACGGGCTCAAGCTCGGTGATGAGTTGGGATCCAGCCAGCGCCCGCTCTTCTGGGCGATGGTGTTGGGGTTGGCTGCGGCACTTTCGGCAGCGGTATGGATGATTCTCGAACTGAGCTATGAGCACGGTGCACTCAACTTGCGTTTGGAATCTTACTCGCGCTCTGGCTACACGTATATTCAGGGGCTGATTCGCTATCCTAGTGAGCCCCATCTTTGGGGTTGGCTCAATATGGCCATCGGGGCGGTAGTGATGCTCGGCCTGACCCTGGCGCGGTGGTATTATGCCCGCTGGCCCCTGCACCCGCTGGGCTATCCGGTCGGACCCACGTGGGTTATGGATCATCTCTGGTTCAATATGTTCCTAGCCTGGCTGATAAAAGTCCTGGTGCTCAAATACGGGGGTACCGAACTCTATGATAAGACGCGGCCCTTCTTTTTAGGGCTGATACTCGGCCAGCTGACTCCGGGGGGAATCTTTCTTATCGTCGATCACTTTACCGGCACGGTCGGCAACGTGATTTTTTGGGGTTGAGCCATTGGCGGATCATCCTCGGTTGAGAAGCGGGTAGACTGGTGTTGAATTTCCAATCCTTGCTCATGCGTTTTAGCGGCATTGTGCTGATCTCGTGGCTCGGGATAGCCGCACCGGCCGGTGCCCAGGAGGGTCGGATCTCTGCGATCATCGATTCGCTGACGGCGCACGATTCACGTGTGGTCGGCTACCCCGGTTGCGCCAGGGCTGCCGATTTCATCGAGCGCGAACTGCACCTGGCAGGGCTTGAAGAAGTACAGCGCGAAGAATTTCCGGTCGTGGTGCCGATCGATAAGGGTGGGCGGTTGCGAATTGCCGAGAGTGAGGAATCATTCCAGCTCTGGGGCCTTTGGCCCAACCAAGTGCTCACTTCGACCTTGCCTGCTATGGGCTTGACGGCGCCAATGGTCTATGGCGGGACGGGTGAGTTCGAGGAATTTGGCGGCAGCGCTATGGACGGGCGGATCGTGCTGATGGAATTTGCCAGTTGGGGCCACTGGTTACGCGCCGCCGGACTGGGCGCGCGCGCTGTGGTTTTTATCGAACCCGCTGATCCGAGTTGGCGGCAGGCCGAAGCTAAGTTCGCCCAGTTGCCGCTGGATATACCTCGATTCTGGATCGGACGGGAAGCCGGCGCTGCGCTGCGCAAGAGACTGGAAAAGGGCGAGTTGTTGGTCGAGTTGGAAGCGCGCATGGAGTGGCAGGAGCGCCCGGCGTGGAATATTTGGGGCATGGTGAAAGGCACCGATCCTGAACTGCGACAAGAGACCATCGCGATCGAGGCCTACTACGATGGTATTTCGGTAGTTCCAGGGCTGGCTCCCAGCGCTGAAACGGCCTGCAGCATTATCGGTTTACTGGAACTGGCCCGACTTTTGCGAGACTCGCCGCCGAAGCGCAGTGTGCTCTTTTTAGCCACTTCGGCTCATTTTCAGGCCCGACAGGGGATTGTCGATTTTTTGAATCGCCACGCCCGTCGCCATCCCCACTATGTCGACGAAATGGAATCGGATGCCGGCATCGATTTATTTATCAGCCTGGATCTTTCGAGTCATTCGAATCAGATAGGGATCTGGAACAATACTCAGCGACAGGATCTCAAGCGCTTCTTTGCCCCGCTGGGCCGCGCTTTTATTCGCTATGCCGCGCGCGCTGGCTCCGAGGCTACCCTGGTCAATGGCATAACTCCGGTCAAAGGCCTGGAGTGGGCCGATTACGTGCCCGATGGGTTGCTGGTCAATAGCCAAACGGCATTGCGAGCCGGGCTGATATCGCTGGCTCTGGTTTCGGTCAACGACGGCCGTTTTGGCGTCGATCTTCCGCTCGATCGGATAGAGCGAATGAATCTGGGCAATCTGGCAGCCCAGATCGACTTGCTGAAGGGGGTGTTTACTCAAGCTTTTGACGACCCCGAACTGCTGGCGAATCGCCGCGATTTTCTGCCGGTGCTCAAGGACGAACTGCGCAACTTGAACATTCAGGTGCGCGCCCTGCCTCGTCGCTCTCAGGTACCCGATCGATCTGTTGCCGAGGCGGTAGTGGCGCTAAAGCCGACTCCGGATCTAGGTAAGACACTTAAAGGGGTGCGCAATATCCGGATCTATCTGAGCGACGATCGCGGCGATGTCGAGATCCCGGGTCTCGGCCTCGGTCAGCATGCCGTGACTGCGCATGTGCTCGATCCAGCGAGTGGTGAGATACGTTACGCGCCGGATTTAAGTACTCGGGCATCGAAATTCCACCGCAAAGCCCGCGCGGACGGTTGGCTTACCGCCCCGGTGCAGTGGCCGGACGATAAAATGTCGATTGTGGTCTTTCCCTGTTTGGCTGCGCCTTTTTACGGTCTGGCCGATCCGCGTTTTCTCAGCGATCTATCTGCGATCAAGATTCTCGGCCCGGGTGATGTAGCGCCGCGTCAGTTTGGTTATACGCTGGGTGCGAACCAGGCGGAGCGGGCTGCCGTGGTCTTTGTGAAGTCCGGCGCCGAGCCCGAAAATCGGATCAAGATTTTGCTTGGCGGTCGTTTGTTGCTGCTCAACAACCAGCATGCGGACGCCGGACCTGCAGGCGAGGGGTATCTACTGGGTCAGGATTCTTTGGTACCGACGCTGCCGAAGGTGGTGGGGGATATGTGGCGCCTGGACGATGCGCGGCTTGAGTTGATGCGCGATCACGCGATCGAAAACCAGCACTTCGCTCGTTTGCATCGGCAAGCCGGCCGTTTTCTGGCCGATGCAAACGACGCGGCAGCATCCTTTGATTGGGTCCGCTTCGTTGCCTATATGCGTACAGCACTGGGGTTGGAAGCGTTGGTCTATCCGGCACTGAAAGCTGCGCTCAACGATGTGATCAGCGGGATTGTTTTTTTTCTCGCACTGGCGGTTCCCGCTGCTTTCCTGGGTGAGCGACTGGTATTGGCGGCGGCGGATATCCGCCGCCAACTGGCCGGGTTCGGATTTGTGCTCTTGTTGATCTGGCTGGTTATTGCGCAGGTCCATCCCGCCTTCGCGATTGCCCATCCTCTGGTCGTTCTGCTTTCCTTTGCGATCATGGCTATGTCTCTCTTTACGCTTTTTCTCCTCGGCACGCGCTTCAATCGCCACATGAAGACACATGGGTTCGAAATTCACCAGGCCGATTTGGGGCGTCTGAGCGCGACCTATGCGGCTTTTATGTTGGGGATTTCGAATATGAGGCGGCGTAGATTGCGCACCGGGTTGACCTTGTCGACACTGGTTCTCTTAACGTTTACGGTTCTCGCTTTCACTTCTTTTAAATCCGAGTTGCGCTCCATCGCCATACCGCTCGAGCATCAGGGCAGCTACCAGGGGCTTCTGGTGCGCGACCGGGGCTGGAGGCAATTGGATCAGTTGATGCTGGATTACGTCAGTTCTCATTTCCAGGGCAGCGCAAAGATTGCGCCGCGCAATTGGCTAATATTGAAAGAGCGGAAAAAGGCCTCGCTCGAAATCGCCTCCGGTCAGCGTTCGGTAAAGGCCTATGCGCTACTCGGATTGGTTCCAGAGGAAATAGGAATCACGGGTTTGGATCGTGCTCTGAGCGAGGGACGCTTTTTTGCCCGGTCAGACGAGGCGAGTTGTCTGCTTCCGGCCAAAATGGCGGAGGCATTGGGGTTGGGGCCGGAGGATGTGGACCGGGCGCGAGTGCGCGTACTGGGCAAAGAGCTGACGGTGCGCGGGATCATCGACGCAGAATTTATGCATCGGATACGCGATTTGGACGATGGTCTGCTGACACCGGTGGATTTCGAGTTGTCGCAGAACGTCGAGGCTCTATTCGGCAGTGGGGATCGCTCTTTAGCGGAGAGAGCATCGAGCGAGTACCGCCCTTATACCCATCTATTGCCCGATAATGTCCTGATCGCTCCCCACGCTACGGTGCGGGAGATGGGAGGGACCCTGCGCTCGATTGCTATTGGCATCGAGAATAGAGCCGAAGTGCGCCCATTGCTCGATGCTTTTCTCTTGCGGGTAGCCGTCAGCCTCTTTGCCGGTCTGTCCCAACCAGATCAGGAGGACATTGAGGTCTTCGCCTACTCATCGGTCGGGACGCCGGTGGTGAAGGGATTGGGCGCGTTAATCATACCGATGTGTATTGGTATTTTAATCGTGATTAACACTATGATGGGAGCGGTCTACGAACGGCATCGGGAGATTGGTATCTATTCATCGGTAGGTCTTTCTCCACTGCATATCGCTCTGCTTTTTCTCGCCGAAGCTTGCGCCTATGCTATTTTGGGAATCACTCTCGGCTATTTGCTGGGCCAGGGCGTGGGGTTCTTCTTGAGCAAGGTGGGTTATCTCGAAGGTCTGCAGCTGAATTATTCGTCCATAGCCGCTATAACCTCAGCGCTGGCCGTGATGGCGGTAGTACTGCTATCTACGATCTATCCGGCCCGGATTGCCGCGCGTTTGGCGGTACCCGAAGTAGTACGGCGCTGGTCTCCGCCAGCGCCAGTCGGCTCGGTATGGTCATTCCGTTTTCCGTTTATGATTTCCCGTTTCGATGCGGAGGGATTCTGCGATTTTCTCTGTGAGTACCTGTCCGCTTCCACGCAGATGGGATCTGGTTCGTTTCAGGCATCTGCGACGGTGATGCATTCTTTTCCGGCAGAGCTGGGTCCGGCCTGGGCTGTTGAATCCAAAGTGTGGTTGCATCCTTTGGAATTGGGCGTCTCTCAGCATCTGGTGCTCTGCGTTGTTCCAGAAGAAGAGGATGGAACTTGCGCGCTGATTTTTCAACTGCGTTGTCTCAGCGGCGACAACGATTCGTGGCGTCGGACCAATCGCCATTTCCTGCAGGCGATCCGCATGGAACTCTTGATTTGGAATAATCTCAAGGACCAGGACAAGGCCCGCTATCGCCAACGGGGCCGGGTGGCGATGGGCTGAGGTTTTCGGCCGCGAGAGCGCGACCTGGCCGGTTTAGCCGGAGAGTGAGTACGCGTTTTCAGCAGGCAGTGGTTGGGGCGAGTTGGGACAGTGCCTGCTGGACATCGGCCGGCGAGCAAACGTGTACCGTCTGCAGGCCGGCCTGCTTCGCACCTTCTATATTTTCCAGAGTATCGTCAAAGAATAGAATATCCCGGCATGTGGTGCCGATCTGGTCGGCGATGGCGGCGAAAGCGCGCAGTTCGGGTTTGCGCAGGCCGAGGTCCGAAGAGATGAATACCCGATCAAAGGCTTTGAATATCGCTGGATAGCCGGATTTCCAGGCGGCCAGATGTGTGGGATTGGTATTGGTAAAAGCGTAGCAGGGCCGAAGTGAACGGACCTGGTTTATGGCTTCTAGCACGGTGGGGATCTCGGCGACGAAGACGGCGTTCCAGCCCGCGGCGATTTCGTCGTCGCTGCCCTCTAGAGCCAGGGTCTTGCGCAGGTGATCGAAATATTCGGCGGCGTCGATTTCACCGCGCTCGTGACGCTGGTAGGCAGCGTCAAAGTGGAAAGCGGATTTCAATTCGGCGAAGGAGAGCGCTGAGATCGTTGTCCAGCGCCTGAGAACGCGGTCGAAGTCGATGTTGATGACCACGCCGCCCAGGTCGAATAAAAGTGCCTTGACTGCGTTCATCTCAGGTCTTGCGCTCCTTTTTCTTGGCGGCGGGGAAAAGCACGTTGTTCAATATCAGCCGATAGCCGGGTGAGTTGGGATGCAGGGCCAGATTGGTCGGGGGATCATGGACGTGGTGCTTGTGGTCTTCGGGATCGTGACCGGCGTAGAAGGTGAAGGTGC
>CAZFMY010000131.1:0-16265 GCA_964520345.1 uncultured Gemmatimonadaceae bacterium
CGACCAAATCGCTTGACCCGAAAACATAAAAGGGCCTTTATAGTTCCTATACATGATGCGTATCTATAGACGACAATCAGCAGGACATCAGCGGCGATACGGCGGCGTCTGAGGCGTCCAAGCGGCAAGCCTGGCCGGCAAAAAAAGGTCGCGGAGAACAACGGAGCTATCAGTGGCGAAGAGGCGGCCGCAGAACTGGAGGAGATCGCAGGATGATTGGCGCATTGGTGAAAAAGTCGTCTAAAGGGGGTCGTTTCCTGTGTAGCACTCTTCTCCGCCGTATTGGAGTTCTAATACGCTACTCAGTAAACCCGTACTACCTCGCATCTTCCGCTGGAGTCGTCGCGATGTTCCGAATCTTCTGTATAACTGAAGGTGTATTCTAAGAATCCAATTGCGGAGAATAGATCATTGTAGGAATTCACGTTTGACTCGCCGCATTCTTGCTGAAATTTAGTAAGGTCATTTTTCTCCGTTGTAATCGTGTAATTTCCACAGGTTGATCGAGTCTCACCAATATCTAACGTGTCTACAACAGCGAGTTGCATCCAAATTTCCAATTGGTCATTGGGATCGTCACATGAGAGACTATCTGTCCGTGCGAGCTGGATGGACAGATTGGTCGCTGGGTGCTGTCCTTTATTGCTGGCTTTAACGCATAGACGTCCGTTGAATTCTCCAAGTTCTTCAACAGACAAACCGTCAATTCGAATTACAGTACCACCGAAGTTGCCTCGCATCTCGGAAAGTAGTGCGTTGGTCTGTATAGTGCTCTTTATCCGCGAGGCAACACCGGCCAGAGATTCAGGCGCGAACAAGAAGAAGAAGAAAACCGTAAATATTTCTAAAAAGTGCCAATTCTTAGTCCGGACTTCAATCGTGCTCGGTGGGGTCTCCGACATTGACACTATATAAGCCACGATATATAGAACGCTTCCGATAAATAATCCGACGAACCCCATGTTAATCACACCACCAAACTGCGTTGCATTTTCGGATGCACCCATTAACCAGTAACTCAACGCCAGCAAGACATACACCATAGTATTTATCATTGACAAGTCGGACAACAAAAGTGAAACAGGCTTTCTCTTGATTTGAGAGATTCGTTTTCCATCCCAGGCGTAGCTCGGCTTTTTTAGTTGTCTAACTCCAAATCCTACCGCAAGACTAAATGGGGTAAAAAGCAAGTGAAGAGGGTCAAAGCCTGCCAGTGACTCCAAACTAAAGTTCGAAGTAGTAAGGTACATGATTCCAAAACCGAAAATGTTCCCGAATAAACCAATCGTCAATTTCCACGGTAGAGGCTTGGTTTGTTTGCAATACCCGAACATGCGAACTACGATATATCCCGCTGTCAGATATATCGCCCCTGGAAGCAAGGTGCCTAAAGTCTGACCGGTCAAGACCATGGCACGGTCGTATTCTCCGCGAGTTAATGCCCATTGTATGAGGCCGGGCATTCCAGTTGATAATGCGATCAACGTACATGGCAGGATGAGTGCTTCAGTAAATTGCGCCCATAGGATTAACGATCGACGAGGTGCGGGTTCGAAGCACTCACGAACACCGAGGCCCATGAAAAATAGAAAGATTGGGAAAATAACTATTCCAATATAGTCCGACCCAATAATGTCTACACTGAAATGTTCAATAGAGAATTCTGTCATGGCTGATAGATTTCCCGCTTAATCATGACAAGCAGTGACGGCCGTAGCCGGCGTAGGAACCGCTACCGGCGCTATCGACCTGACGTAGCCGATAGCAAGCGCCGGCGATAGCGTACGTCGTCAGCCAGCCGGAGGTAGACGTTACGCGAGGTTAGGCTGCCGGTGGCGGTTTGGTTTTGTCGTCGTCGACGATCTCGTATTCGGCATCGACGGCACGGTTCGTCTCTTCCGCGTTCATGTTGCCAGGGGGCGAAAGAAGGCAGCGTAGCTGGTTCAATATAAAGCGCACGGCATAGAAAATATATGAAATTCAAACGCCCTCTTCCAAGTTATTCCGACACTCAGGCATCGGCCAGAGAGCGCACACCGGTGAGCATTGAGGCGTTATGGAGAACCGATGGAACCATTGCAAAGCCGGGACTGAGGTCCAAAGGTCCGGATCTGGACCGGGCAACGAGTAAAACCCCCGCCGAAAAACACGACACACCCGACGACCCGCACGCGGACCAGTGGCCAACTGACCTTGAACAGATGCAGAAGAAAGCGCCGACAGCAACGGCGCCTGCTCGGCCAGGGCATCGGCCTCGATCGAATCCAGGACAGATCTGTGAGATGTGCATCGCCGGAGATGATACAGTCGGCAGCGCTTTCGACGGCGGCGATGAGGATGGTGTCGTCTTCGGGGTCTTATTTAATCACCTGAATATCCAGGAGATGCGGAGTGCGGATGGCGCGTCATTGTGAAAGGGTCCGCACTTCTTGGATATCATTTTGATCGATGGGAAAGGTATTAATGATGTGGGGGCGGTGTAGCACCTCAACGATTTTGGTGATAATAATCGGGCTGCTCTCCATTTCGGTACCACTTAGCGTGAGAGCTGCTCTCTATTTTTGAGGCGAATTTGCCTGTGTTTTTGCAAAGGCGTTGGGCGTTAAATAGCCCAACGCACTGTGAGGATGTTATGTTCACTTCAGGGGCAGCCAGTAGCGCAACTTGATTCCAAAGACGTTTTTTCCCAGGGCATTCCACCCCTCCCACAGCGCTCCGGGACCGACCTGCTCCCCGCGCTGTTCCACAGCGGAGCGATCCTGCTGCCAGATGAAAAAGAGCGTGCTCCCCCCCCGCCATTCCCAGCGCAGTACCGTAGTGCTGCGCCACGAGCGCCTGTTGAAATCGGGATTGGCCAGCGCGAAACTCGCCTCGCCATCCACGACCTTCCAGTCGCCTGCAGCGGTGCGCTCCACGGAGCCGTAGCGCCGTAAGTGGCGCTGCCGTGGAGCCGCCAGTTCGCCAAAGTCATAAAAGTGGCCGGCGGCGGCGAAAGGTTCCATGTACGCCTGCAGGCTCAGGTCGGGGTGGAGCGCATAGTTGAGCCGTACTTGGGCCGAAATCTCACT
The DNA here is from genome assembly GCA_964520345.1 of uncultured Gemmatimonadaceae bacterium. Lineage (GTDB taxonomy): Bacteria > Latescibacterota > UBA2968 > UBA8231 > UBA8231. Next base: position 3,069 of record CAZFMY010000131.1, read on the forward strand.
GCGCTCCACCGTCGCAAATATATAGCGCTGGCCAAAGGTCTGCAGGCGGCCACCGGCGCGGCTGGTAATGTATTGCCGCGTGTTGAGGTCCCGGCGCAAACCTGGCTCCACCGCCAGTTCCCAGCGATTGCTCGGGCGCAGGGCCAACTCGCCCTCCACTTCCCAACCTCGACCCGCATTCTCGTCGGCCTCGAACGCCAATTCAACCTCCCAGCTCGTCTTCAGCGCCGCGTTGCTGCCGAGGCTGAATTTGGCTTTAAGAGCGGCCGGACTGCCCATCAGCGGTCCCCCCCGGGTGGCGCGGTCGGACGATCCCCGCGTCTGCGCCTCGACCTCGAGCGCCGAACGCATGAAGTTGCGCCAGGTGTGGAAAACGGATAATTCGGCTTCGCTGCTGTCGTGCACCCAGCCGTAATTCCATTTGGGAAAGAGACGCAGACTGATCCAGTAATTCTGGAAGAGGCGGGAGGGCGCATTCTCCCGGTAGATCAATTTGGCCCAGGTCTCGATATCGTCCGAGGTGAAGGTCAGGCCGAGATCGTTGAAATTCAGCCCCGGACTCTCCATGCGTCCGGCCACCTCCCACAGCCAGTGTTCGCCGCCGCGCTTTTTGAACTGCACCAGGGAGGCGTAGCCGCCCAGCCAGGTGCGGGTCGAGTCGAATTCGACGTGGTCGGCGTCGGGCCGGTGAAAGTACTGGGCGCTGGAGCGCTGCACCCGCGCCAGCGCCCCTTCTTCGCCGTGCAAGAGGCTGAAGGCGACAAAACCATCCACTGCATAGCGCCCCCCTGCAAAGCGCAGGGCAAACTCGCTCCGGCCGCTGTAGGCTCGGCGGTTGAGCTGCCGGGCCAACGGCTCGCCCTCCTCCATGTCCCGGTGTACGGCCGTCAGCATCAGGCTGGCGGTGGACTGATGTGCCCCGAACTCCTGCTGCCCCCGCAACACGCCGTATAAACTCAAGGGTTCGACCTTGACGCGATCGAAGCGGGCATTGGCCGCTTCCCAGGTGCGGGCATATTCGGCCGCGGTGAGGGCCGTCAGCGCCCCGATCGACAGGCCGGAAGGCGTGCGGCCGGTCAGTTTGGCTGCCCCCAGAATGGTCGTCTGCTCCGGCTGCTCGACAAAGTCGCCCGTCGCACGGCGGTGCGGCGGGCCCCCGACCCGGCGCGAGTAGAACAGCCGCGCCCGCGAGCCCACCCCCAGAAACCTGCTGCCCTCGGTAAAAAAAGGCCGCCGCTCTCGCAAGAAGGTCTCGAACTGCGACAGGTTGACCTCGGCCGGATCGGCTTCCACCTGACCGAAGTCCGGGTTGAAGGTGGTATCGAGGGTCAGATCCGAGCCCATATGGACCTTTAAATCGGCGCCCGCCTGGCCGTCCAGGTCCTCTTTTTCGCTGAAGGGATTGTCCTCCTCGACGTGGCTGCGTCGCGTACTGCTGCCCGAAGCATAGGGGGAAAACTCGATGCCGGGCGGCGGCTCGACTTTTTTGAGGCCGGCCAGCCGACCGAAATGTGAAACCCAACCGGCTTTGTCTTTGGGAATCAGCAGCCAGAAATCCTCGCGATTCTGCGCCGGCACCAGCCGCCGGATATTGAGCCCCCACACCTGCTGCGGGCTTTCGTTGAAGCGCAGTTGCGAAAAGGGAATGCGCATCTCGGCCACCCAGCCGCTGGCACTTTTTCGCGCCGCCGCTTCCCAGACCGGATCAAAGGCGTAATCGCGTTTGTCCTCGTCGTCGGGGTGGTAGTAGTCCAGACGCACGCCGGCGGCCGTGACCCCGAAACTGTAGGCTGTACGCCGATCCCGGAACGTATCCAGTGACACCACCAGTTGCTCGGAGCTGGTTTCGCGGTCCCGGCGGGTGAGCAGGGCGCGGATGGCCCCTGCGTCGGCGCTGTGCATCCGCGCCCCGACGTAGAGTGCTTCCTCGTCGTAGAGGAAGGCTACCTCGGTCTGCGTCGGCGGCTCCACACCTTCGACTGGGTCGCGCTGCACAAAGCCGGAGTCGAATTCAGCCCCTGCCCACACCGCCTCTTCGAGCCGCGCATCGATGCGCGGCGCCGCGTCGATGCGCCCGGCGCGGATCTCTCTGGCATCAGGAGACGCAGCCAGCAAATGCAGCCCGAGAAGCGTCGATGCGCCCACAAGCCTAGCGTAATTACTCATGTCCATCCTTGCTAATATGGAGATTGATGACGCTCTCCAGTATTTTTTCGTTGGTCCTGAAGTATAGGAAATTCAAAAGCCCTATTCCAAGTTATTCCGGCACCCAGGCATCGGCCATAGAGCACGTGCAGAGGAGCATTAAAGCTAATGGAGACCCGATGGGACATTGGGAGTCTGGAACTAAAGTCCAAAACCCGGGCCTAGACCGGGCAACGAGTAAAACCCGATGGAGTGCTACCGGGCAGGCATAGAAATGCCCTTCCGATCGCTTAGCGCAACGGTCGGCGGACGGAACGATGCAGCCTAACTCAAACTCGTATTTATCCTGGATGTGGCTTTTCACACTGATTTGGGCGTCCGGGCGGGGCGAGTTCTTACTCGGGCAAAGGAGGAGGGCTGGCTGCGTTAAGTCTGCTGAATGGGAAACCCCAGTAGCTTTTCGAGAACTATGCGATGAGAGATTTGAGCTATTGGATGCGACTATTGAGATTCGAACCCGTGTTACCGGCGTCAGAGGCCGAGTTTTGGCTAATATTTATAATGGATTAAATGGATAGTAACACAAATATCATACGCGCGAATGACGTCGTACCGTGCCGTATCGGTCCTAATCGTCCCCCTGCTCAGTTCTCTTCGCCTGCCAAGCCCATAAGTTCTATGACTTTGCCCTGGAGGGCCGGTAGATAGTCCGTCACAATATCCCAGACTATTTCATCATCGACGGTATCATAACCGTGGATGAGCATATTCCGGAAACTGATAATGCGTTCGTAGTTGTCGATGAGATTGGTCGTATCTGGGGCAATGCGAGACAGGCGATTGAGGGCTTCGCCGATGATTTCGAACTGGCGTTCTATAGGCGGAGCGCAATAAGGGGTCTTCTAGGTAATTTTCTAAGGTCTTACTCTGGGTAAACTGCACGATCAGTGCGGCGGCTTGGCGAATGTCCTCCAAGAGTTTACTGGACTCAAGCAGCATAGAGCAATTCTCGCTCTCGGTCTACGGCCTGAAGAAAATATGTATTTCTAATGGCTTTAGTCACCACTAGATCGACGGGGCGCTGGAAAAGATCCTGAAGCGACTCCAATAAGCCGAAGTAATTGTCTGCTCGCTGGCCTGGCTCTAATGGTAGAAATTCTACGAGAAAGTCCATGTCGCTGTTGGTGGTGTCGAATCGATCCTCGGTCAGGGCTGATCCGAAGAGTTCGAGACGGCGGACATTATATTGCGCGCAAAGGTGGCCGAGCGTTGCCTGGTTTTTTTTGATTAAAGTGATCATAGCTTTATGCTATATCGTTTGCCGGTCCGTTGGTGAAGCATTGGTAAACGGGGCCTGATAGGTTTCGGCAAAATATAGTTGACTCAGTTAATATAATAGATGCGGCGTATGCACACGAGATTTGTTGAGGATAAAATATATCAGATCGGCTCTCCGCTGGAGCAGCGGAATCAAAACACAAGAGTTGTTTCCCCAGGTGGTATGTTGAAAATCTGACTACTCTGATTCCGTTCCAATAAGGTCAAATGGCTTGTCCGATTTCAGGAATACGCAAAACGCCTTGGGAGGGCAGTCGCGACCTCCCAAGGCGTTTTATTTTTGGTAGCCCGTACGGGATTCGAACCCGTGTTACCGGCGTGAGAGGCCGGCGTCCTAGGCCTCTAGACGAACGGGCCATACTACGCATATTCTATGTCCGGACAAATAGAGAAAATAGAATGCCCCCTCTCGCTTGTCAAGCGTATCGCCCGGGTGGTTTGACAGCGAGAGACGGGTATGATATTGTTGACGTTGACGAGGAGGTTCGCCCGATGATCATCGAGTGGAATACCCATATTTTCAGCCCGGATACCCGGCGCTACCCAGTGCATCCGCAGGCCGCGTACAAGCCGGATCTGTCGGTGCATCCACCAGATCCCCTGACCGCCTATCTGCAGCGGATGGCCGATGCGAAGATCGACCGCGCGGTGCTGGTGCACCCCGAACCCTATGGCGATGATCACCGCCTGATACTGGAGTGTCTGGAGCGCGAGCCCGAACGAGTGCGCGGCACCTCGCTATTTTACCCCAGAGATCCGGATGCGCCACAGAAGTTGGCCGACTTGGTCGCTCGCGAGCCGAGGATCATCGCTACCCGTTTTCACGCGCACCGCAATAAGGAGATGTATCTCGATTCTTTCGACGATCGCGGGGTTCGTGCGCTGTGGGAAAAGGCGGTGGAACTCGGACTGATCGTCGAATTGCACATCGGACCAGAGCGGGGGGCCGAGGTTGCGGCAGTGCTGCGCGATTTGCCCGAGACCGTCGCTCTTATCGACCACCTGGCCGAGCCGCATATGGGCAGCGCAGTGGAGTTTGCCGAGATCTTGGACCTGGCTGAATACGAGAACGTGTTTATGAAGCTCTCCGGCCTGAATCACTTCGCCGATGATGCGCCGCTGTACGAGAGCGCCAGGTCCTTTACGCGGCGCGTGGTTGCTGAGTTTGGACCGCAGCGCATGGTCTGGGGAAGCGGCTCGCCGGAGATCGTCGATGTACATCTAGAAGGCTATGGGGATGCGGAGCGTGCTCTGGTCAAGGGCGGGAATCTGGTCCAATTGATCGGGTTTTAGGCTATTTTGAGAGGAGATGAGTGTGAACGAGATCGAAACTTTTGAATTTGATCGACAGGGCTATATTGTCATCGCAGGGTTGTTGAATGCTGCGGAGGTCGCGGCGTTGGCCAAGGCGGTTGACGAGTTGGAAGAGCATGCCCTGGTGCATGTGACCGAGCCGCCGCGCAAGCTCAGCGGTTGGGGGGCCAACTACCATGCCAATCACGAGCGCGGCTACCATGTCAATGGCGAGAAGGCAGAAGGCAAGACGCTGATGATCGAGGATTACTGGAACGCCGACCCGGCATTCGACCTATTGCTCGATCACCAGCCGACGATGGACTACGTGCACGGGGTAGTCAAAGAGCGGCCGACGATCAACAACTCCGAGATCCGGATTCGCTATAATGGCAACGCCACGGGCTGCCACGGCGGCACGGTTTCGGCGAGCCAAAAATATCGCTACAGCTTCACCGAGCGCGGCATCGACTGCATGATGGTGCGGATGGTCTATTTCATCCACGATTGTTCCAATGAGCAGGGAGCGTTCTGCGTGGTTCCGGGGACGCACAAGACGAATATGCCGTCGCCGCAGAGCAACAACCCCGACGAGGATCCGGATATGGTCGGGCTGGAGGTCAAGGCTGGGGATGCGATTTTCTTTACCGAAAACCTGCGTCACGGCGGCTTTGCCAATCGTTCGCAGCAAGTCCGCAAAACCCTGCACGTGGGCTATGGACCATATTGGATGATGTCGCAGAATATCGCTACGATGGACGAAAAACAGCATATAACGAATGAAACTAACGAGCGTTTGACGGAGCAGCAGCGCGATCTGTTTAGGGCTTATACGCCTAGGGAATAAATCAAGCGATCCAGTGCAGATCTGAACGAACTTAAAACGCATTTAAAGGAGATAAGAATATGGGCGCGGAAGCTAAGGCTAAAGAACTGGGCATCGAATTCACCGACGATGCGGAGAAGGCGTATTTGAATATGGTCGCCCGCATCGGCAATACCCTGTACACCTCGGGCCATGTCTCGGAGATCAAGGGTAAACTGGGAGACGACCTCGATGTCGATCAGGGCTATGCAGCGGCACGGGAGTGCGCGGTCGCGATCCTCCAGTCAGTACACCAGGAGGTGGGTAGCCTCGACGGTTTACGGGTGGTCAAACTGCTCGGTATGGTCAATTCGGCGTTGGACTTCACCGATCAGCATCTGGTGGTCAATGGCGCTTCGGATCTGTTGCACGAGCTCTTTGGCAAGGACGGCGACGGCTTCCATGCTCGCAGCGCGGTGGGTTTCGCGCAGTTGCCGACCGGTGTTGCCGTCGAGGTCGAGGCTATATTCGAGGTTGTTGAATGAGCAGTGGTGCTGATCGCTCTCATCCGGCCGAAGGGTTGGAACGCGAAGAAATCACCATCGCCGATATCCGAGTTACGCCGCTGTCCTATACCCATGATGGCGAGTATTTGTGGCGTTGCGGCGGACTATACGTGTGGAAGTCTGATGCCGCGCTGGTGGAGATTTTCACCGATCAGGGCATCGTTGGTATTGCCGAGGGCAGTCCCTATCGCGGTCCCGATCGCCTGAAAGAGTATACCGATCGCTATATCACTCCGCTGCTCAAGGGGCGCAATGTCTTCGACGTTGATTTTCTCGCCAACAATCAGGGTCATAACTCTCTTGCCGAAGGGGCCTGGGCCGGGGTCAACAACGCGCTCTGGGATATTATCGGCAAAGCCAAAGGCGAACCGGTCTACAAGCTGCTCTCTCACGAGGATAATCCCTCCGATCAGGTAAAGATCTACGCCAGCGGCGGGGTCTGTCATGCTTGGTACGATCGAGGCGAGGAGGAACTGATTGCCGAGGCGCTGCGCTATAAGGAGGCTGGCTACGATACCTTCAAATTTCGCAATGGTACCAGCTGGCAGTACAGCGGTATGACCATGGATCAGTACCTGCCCGTGCTGGAGCGTTTGCGGGCGGCGGTAGGGCCGGAGTTTAAGCTGGTGCTGGAGAAATTTCCCTGGGATTTCGCTACGATCATCGACGAGCTTTGTCCGGTATTGGAGGACTTGAAATTCTACTGGTATGAGGAGCCGGTCTCAGAGCGCGATCCTGCTGCGCTCGAGCAGCACTTGGCGATCAACGAGGCAATGCCTTCGGTCATGGTCTCAGGGGGTGAGAGCTGGTGGAATCGCTATCAGGTCGAGCCCTTCGTCGCGGCTGGTGCGATGAATATCATCCAGGTCGATGCCAACTTGAGCGGGATCACCGAAGGGTGGCACGTCGGCCAGGTCATCCACCAGCACGGTCAGTACTACTGTCCGCACAACTGGGTCGGCGGATTGACGACCATCGCCAATATCCACCTGGTGGCCGGCGTGCCGTGCGGCCATATGTGCGAATTGAACCAGACCTACAACCCGCTTAAATGGGAGATCTTCAAGGATCCCTATGAGCTGGAAGATGGGATCCTGACCATTCCCGATAAGCCCGGCTACGGAGTTGAATTAATAGACGATATCGCAGAGAAGTTTCCCTGGAACCCGGGTCCGTATTATAAGACCAACCCCGTGTTTGAGGGCGAGGATTTGCCGATTTGGTGGAGTTGATAGAAGACATGGATTTTGAGGGTCGGGCCTGAGTTGGATATCCCTATCCGAGTCCCGGAGAATTTTCGCGTCATCGCGCATCGGGGAAGTTCGGCGTACGCGCCTGAAAATACCCTGCCGGCCTTCGAATTGGCGCGGGAAATGGGAATCGGCGAGGTCGAGCTGGATGTGCAGTTGGCGACCGACGGTGTGGTGGTGCTCTGTCACGATCAGGTGCTCAGCCGCTACGGTCACGGAGATGCCATTGTCGAGGAGATGGCGTCGGACGAGTTGTTGGCCCTGGATATGGGCTCGTGGTTTTCGCCGCACCTTTTCGCTGGTACGTCGATGCTGAGTCTGGACCAACTCTTGAGGGCATATGGCGACGACTTTGTTTTTCATATCGAGCTCAAGGGGCGTGCGCCGGACTTGGCAGCGGCGACCTATGCGGTGGTCGATGCGCATCGAGTTCACGAGCGGGCGATTTTCACTTCGTTTTCCGATCTGCAGCTGGAGCGGATGAGAGCGCTTGCGCCAGGCGCCCGGCTCGGCTGGCTGGTGCAGACCATCGACGAAGAAATACTGGATCGAGCCCGCGCGTTGGAATTATTTCAGCTCTGTCCCAGAGCCGGTGCACTCAGCGTCGAAGTGGTCGCCCGGGGTCGGAATGTGGCATCGGAGATTCGGGTCTGGGGCATCGGCGGCACGCCGCAGGAAGTGCGGGCGTTGGTGCTGCAGGCGGTGCAAAGCGGCTGCGATGGGATGACGATCAACTGGCCCGATTGGGTGAGGTATTGAAGGGTCGATTGATGCGACTGCGGACCCCGTAATTCTACCTCTGATTTGGAAGGTTATTTATGTATGATTCAGCAGTGCATTTCGAGGCCACATACAACGCCCTTACTCCGGAGTTTTCTTTCGCTGCCGAATCGGTGGCCGAGTTCGAACGGTGGCAGGCGGCCTTTCGTCCCCGTTTGCGGCAGATTCTGGGGCTGGATAATCTAGCCGCCGACCTGGCCGGGCATCGACCGAGAGCCGAAAAACGGTCGACCGAAGACATGGGTGACTATATCCGCGAGACCTGGCATCTCTGGGTCGAGCCGACGGTCCCACTGCCGTTTTACCTGCTGCGCCCGCTCGAAGTGAACGAGCCGGTGCCGTTGGTGGTCATTCCGCACGGGCACAACCACCCGCACATTTATGTAGGTATTGCCAAGACCGATAAGGAAGCAGCCGAGATCGCCGAGGGTGAGCGCGATATCGGAGTGCAGGCGGTGCGCGAGGGGTATATAGTGATTGCGCCGACGACGCGGGCCTTCGGCGAGACGCGGACGGAAGCGGATCGCGCCAACGATAAGATCCACTCTTGTCAGATCCAGCTCCGGCACGGTCTGCTGGCCGGGCGCACGCCGATCGGTGAGCGGGTCTGGGATATGGGCTGTCTGATCGACTGGGCTTGTGCGGAATTACCGGTAGACTCCGAGCGCATCGCAATGACCGGAAATTCTGGTGGGGGTACGATCACGGTCTTTGCCGCGGCTTGCGACACCCGGATCACTTTGGCGATGCCCGGTTGTTATTTTTGTACTTTCACCGGTAGCATCGGCTCGATTTATCACTGCGATTGCAATTACGTGCCGGGAATTTTGCGCCTGGGGGAGATGTACGATGTGGCGGGTTTGATTGCACCGCGTCCCTTCAATGCCATCACCGGTCGCACCGATCCGATCTTTCCCATCGATCAGGTGGAAATAGCCTATCAGAAGCTGCAGCGTATCTATGCGGTGGCCGGGGCCGCCGAACGGTGCCGACTCTATATCGGCGAAGGCGGCCACCGCTATTACAAGGATGGGGCCTGGCCCTTCGTAGCCGAGTTTTTCGCCACTGATCGCTGAAGCGTTAGACCTGTAAAGACAAAGGAAATCATCGTGCCTATCAAGATTGCCGTCATTGGAGCTGGCAGTATCGGATTCACCCGCCGTCTCATGGGCGATATTCTCTCGGTGCCCGAACTGACCGATAGCGAGTTCTCCTTTCACGATATCAACAAACATAATCTCGATATGATAGCCCAGTTGGCCCGACGCGATATCAAGGCCAATAGATTGCCCGCCACCCTCAGTGTCACGACCAATCGTCGCCGCGCACTGGAGGGTGCTGATTACGTGCTCAACACCACGCGGATCGGCGGGCTCGATGCTTTCGCTCTCGATATCGACATCCCGCTCAAATACGGGGTCGATCAATGCGTCGGCGATACGCTCTGTGCCGGCGGCATCATGTATGGGCAGCGCAATATCCCGCAGGTGCTGGCCTTCTGTAAGGATATTCGCGAGGTAGCTTCCTCTGAAGCACTCTTTCTCAACTACGCCAATCCGATGGCGATGAATACCTGGGCCGCTCTCGAATACGGTGGCGTGGAAACTGTCGGCCTCTGCCATGGGGTGCAGGGGGGCCACGGTCAGATCGCGCAGGTAATCGAGTTGCTGGTCAACAAAGGCAAGAAGCCCGATTCCAGAGGCTATAAGAAAGTCGAGAAGAAGGATGTCGATATCGTCGCTTCTGGCATCAATCATCAGACCTGGTACGTCCGTGTGCAGTATGAGGGCGAGGACTGGACTGGGCGTTTGCTGGAGGGCTTCGAGCGGCACCCGCGCTTCAGCCAAACCGAGAAGGTGCGAATCGATATGCTGCGGCGATTCGGCTATTACAGCACCGAGTCGAACGGCCATCTCTCCGAGTACGTGCCCTGGTACCGCAAGCGCCTGCGCGAGATCCGCCGCTGGATCTCGCTGGACACCTGGATCAATGGCGAGACCGGGGGGTATTTGCGGGTTTGCACCGAGGGGCGCAACTGGTTCGAGACCGATTTTCCCAATTGGATCAAAGCCGACCCACCGGTCTTCAGCTACGATACGCGCTCGGATGAACACGGCTCGTGGATCATCGAGGCGCTGGAGACGGGGCGCGTTTACCGCGGCCACTTCAATGTGCGCAACGATGGGGTGGTGCCCAATTTGCCCGACGAAGCGATTGTCGAAGTACCGGGCTATGTCGACAAGAACGGGATCAATATTCCGCAATTAGAGGCGCTACCACGTGGCTGCGCCGCTGTGTGCAACCAGTCGATCGCGGTGCAGGGCTTGGCTACCGAGGCAGCAGTACACGGTGATATCGAATTGCTGCGCCAGGCCTTTATGCTCGATCCACTGGTCGGCGCGGTCTGCGATCCGCCGGAGATCTGGCAGATGGTAGACGAGATGCTGGTGGGGCAGGCATCGTGGTTGCCGCAGTACAAACGCGAGATCACTCGGGCTAAAAAGCGCCTGGCCAGTGGCAAAAAACTAGGCACTAGGAGCACTAAGGGAGCGGCACGGCTCAAGACCAAGAGCGTGGCGGAGATGAAGAAGGTCAACATTGCCGGGCGGAGCAATCCCAGGTGATTGTGCGCGAGCAGGTGGTGCTGTACCATAGCGTGTTCTGAGCGACTGATTCGCACAAAAGCTCGCCCAAAGGCGACTACCCGGCCTCGGTCACAAGGAGTAACGAAGAGTGCCAGGTATCAATTAAGCCTTCACTCCAGAGTGTATGTATTGTTGGGCTATTGCTGGACGGTTTTTTTTTAATCCTCAATTGTATGTTCTACTCTTGCGGAAATACATTGCTTCGCACTTGATATTCGATAGTTTATTGCGAAGAGTAAGACGGCCGGATCGGATGGCAGACTGGTTCACGTCTTGATTACAAGATCGTATTAGTCGCCCCAAACCGGTCGGGAAAGGAGGTTTTTTGTAGGGCATATTAGTTTTGGTTAGGTTCAATTGAATTCAGCGTTACGTAAATCTGGCTCCATCTGAAATTTGGGAGGGTCGCTATGCAGGTTTCGACGTTTGTGGGTTTGTTGATCGGTGTGCTGGTCGTTGGATATGCAGCGGGTAATATATTAGCTGATCTCTACGATCCTACCATGCTTTTGCTGGTTGTAGGGGGTGGGGTTGCGGCGACACTGATCTCCGATGGTCTACGCTCTATGTTGGGGGCGCTCGGCGCGGCGCGCTATGTTTTTGCCGTGGGTGGAGACCAGCCGAAGGGATTGATCGAGCGGGTGGTTACTTATGCGCAAACGGCTCGTCGTGAGGGGGTTCTGAGTCTGGAAAAGCCGGCAGGTTCAGAGCCGAATTCTTTTCTGGTGGCGGGGATACGGTTGACCGTCGATGGTACCGAGCCACCCTTGATCATGGATATTCTCGAGACCGAGTTGAATTTCAGTACGGAACGGCACGCGAATGATGAACGGGTGCTGGAGCGTTTGGGGCGACACTGGGTGCTCTTTGGTGTCGTAGGTGGCCTGTTGGCCCTGATGCAGGGTGGTGGTGTGGCGGCAGTGGGGCTGCCGCTATTGTACGGGGTGTTGCTCTACGCGTTGGTCGGCGGGGCTTTTGCGCGGAAGTTGGCCCAGCATCATGCAAAAGAACGGCTCCTCTGTCAGATGATTATCGAAGGTGTGATGGCGATCCAGGCCGGGGACAACCCGCGGATCATTCAGCACAAACTCGCGGTTTTTGTCGCGCCCAAAGATCGACCGACAGGCGATGAACTGCCGGAGCCATTGCCGCAGAATACGCCGGCTACCCCCGACATCAGCAGCGAAGAGATCGAGAGTTATGTCGAGCAAGGGCGCGAGCGAATGATGGCGGCCGTGCACGAGACGATTGACCAGAGCGATAAAGATCGGGAAGAGCGCAAAGCGGCCTCGGCGTTTCTCAATCGTGCGGAACGGGGCGAGTTCGGCATTCTGGCGTTCTTGGCCACTCTGGGACCCGAACTACGTCAGGCAGCGATGGAAGCTCTGCAGCGTCCGGCAGAGCCTCAGACCACGCTGGTCGATAGTGAAATGCTCGAAGATGGAGTGCCCAAACGCGAATTGGATTTCGAGATCCTGGGTGGATTGGAGGACCAACAGATCCAGATGCTCCTGCGCGAGATCGACCAGCGAGATGCGGTCATCGCCCTGAAGGGGGCCAGCGCGGCAGTACGGGATAAGATTCTGGGCAATATGTCGGAGCGGGTACAGAATTTCATCACCGAGGAAATAAGTCTTATGCACTGCGGTCCGCACGATGTCCTTGACGCGCAATCGCGAATCGTGCGGGAGTTGTACCGGATACTCGGCAACTCCAAGAACGATTGAGCTAGAGCTACATAACAAAGAGGATTAATGCCATGGCGACGGATAAATCGAATGCGGAAGAAGCTGCGCAACACGACCATATCGACCGACTCGATACGGTGAATCTGACGGCGGCGGTCGAGCTGGGCCGCAGTCGGATGACGCTCGATGAGGCGCTCGATATCGGAGAGCAGTCGCTGATCGAATTGGACAAGCAGCTTGGCGATGTGGTGGATATTACGATCAACGGTCAGCTCTTTGCCCGGGGCGAGGTGGTGACCGTCGATGAGCATTTCGGGGTGCGGATCACCGAGATCGTGCAGGAGATCGATTCATGAGCCTCGAAAAGGAGCGTCTGGCCCATCTGGGCGATCTGGCGCTTGCGGTCTGCTGTGAGTTGGGTCGCCGCCAGCTCGAGTTGGCCGAGGTGCGCAAGCTTGAGGTTGGCAGCGTTATCAAACTCGGAAAACTGGCCGGGGAGCCCTATCAGATCTTGCTCAACGGGCAACCCTTCGCCGAGGGAGAGACCGTGGTGCTCGGCGAGACGATCTGCGTGCGCGTGACCGGAATGGCGGATTTTCCGCAAGAGGCATGAGCATGAACGGCAAAATTACCAAGGTGGTCTTTCCGCACGCGGACAAACTCGGACCCGTGCCGGCGCTTCCGCCA
>CAZFMY010000132.1:0-16205 GCA_964520345.1 uncultured Gemmatimonadaceae bacterium
CATGCAGAGAAAAACCCCGCGCCGAAAAACACAACCGCCCGCTGTGACCGGGTAGCAGAATTTAGTCCGTTTAGGTTGAGAGATTTTGATCTAAGATAAAGGTTTCTATGCTTTTATAGCCCAAGCGGAATCGGCTGTGGAAACTTTCAATGTAGCTTTACAGTTCCTTTTCGCCCAGCGGGCCCCTCCTTTGTCGTCCGCTGGCTGGCCACGCCCTAGGAAGAGAGGCCCTAGAGCCGAGCACACGAACAAATTGCGTGACTCGAAAGCCTAAAGTGGCCGTTATAGTTCGCTAACCAGAACACCGCCCGATGGCTTTTAGGACGAGCACGCGACCAAATTGCTTGAACCGAAAGCCTAAAAGGGCCTTTAATAGTTCCTATACATAGAATCGCTCACCAGAACACCGCCCGATGGCTTTTACGACGAGGACGGGAAATTGACCGACACGGCACTGGCGCGCCGTGAGGAAGACCGCGAAAATGCCAAAAGGCGTCGTCCGCGCTGAAATTCGCTTTTTGCAATGAGGAGAGAAGATGGCTGACGAATTCTTTACAGGAGAGGTGCAAGCGGTAGATGTCCACGGGCATTACGGAGACTACGACCACGACAAGATTTCCGAACTCCAGCGCGAGTTTTTTGGTGCAAACGCTGAGGAGGTCCTTAGACGTGCTCGGCATGCGCGCACGCAGTTTACAATCGTGTCGCCACTGTCCGGGCTGACACCAGTGGGTCGTCTGGATGTCCTTAAGGCGAACGAAGAAGCTTCAAAGATCGTCGACGAGAATGAGGGCTTACTGCAGTACGCGATCATTAATCCGCTGCAGCGAGAATCGTATGATCAGGCAGAAGATATCCTGCAGCGACCAAAATGTGTTGGCATCAAGATCCATCCCGAATCGCACGAATATCCCATTGCCGAGCACGGTGACCCAGTCTTTGAATTTGCGGCCAAACACCGAACGGTCGTTTTGGCTCACAGTGGCGATATCAACAGCGTCCCGGACGATTACGTAATCTTCGCGGATCGCTACCCCGAAGCCAGAATCATCCTCGCCCATCTTGGCAATGGTGGTGCTGCAGCTGGTTCCCCGGAGCTTCAGGTCCGCGCGTTGCAACGTGCTAAAGGGGACAATTTGTTCATCGACACCTCCAGCGCCCGCAGCATTCTCCCGGGTCTGCTGGAGTGGGCGGTAAAGGAAGTGGGTGTGGACCGCATTCTCTACGGGACCGATACGCCTGTGTACTACGCCCCAATGCAATGGGCCCGCATTGTATGCACTGATTTGAGCGTGGAAGAAAAGCGCAAGATTCTGCGGGAAAACGCTTTCGTCCTGTTTGACTTGCAATCGTTCTTGTAGCGGCTCAAGATACGCCCGACTGCAAGGATAGCTGCCACAAAAAGGGAATCGACGGCACCATGTTTTCCTTGCCGCCGGTAGCGTCAACGACGCTGCTCTCGGTCCGCCGAGCTTGGTCTCAGCACCTCCAGATTTAGCCACCACGGGGCGTAGCGCACTACTACTGATACCCGCGCGGGTCTTGTTTGCGGCGACCGTTCTGGCGACACTCTCGCATATGGTGTCGATCTCCACTGCGGGGATCACGCAATATCTATCGGTGCGCAAATGAAAGAAACATTTTTCCGTGCTCATGCCCTGAGCTATTTCACGCGGCGTTACTGCACCGCCCAACTCCATACCTGATGGCTGGGCATTTGCCGGCGTTAGTCGACTGCGCCTGATCGCCGCGCTTACCAATCCCGCAGCCATTCGATGCTATCTGCACGGCTTTGGTCTACCGACCCAGCCCAGCGGACCCCTCCTTTGTCGTCTGCTGGCTGGCCACGTCTTATACCAGCGGCAAACGGGACGAGCACACGACCAAATTGCTTGACCCGAAAACCTAAAAGGGCCTATATAGTTCCTATATATCCCACTGGATTAGCGATGAAATCGATTCCAGTTGGGTACCCCTCGACCCCGAGGTGTTCGCCCAATTGCCCCCCGATCTGGCGAAGCTGAATCGCCATCGCGTCGGCAAACCGGACGACGCCTCATAGCTGATGAGATAGTTCCAGTGAACAAAGAACACCGATTCGAGCGCCTTCGCCCCAACGAGATTTGGAGCCGGATTGAAGAGTTCCCGTGCGTGTTCGTACCGTCGGGGCCGCTGGAGTGGCATGGTCTGCAGAATCCGATCGGTTTGGACGCCGTGAAAGCCCAAGCCTTGTGTCTGCGTGCCGCCGACATCTATGGTGGCTTGGTTTTCCCGCCAACCTATCTACATGCGCACACCGTGCCGTGGCCATTGGGAATGCCGACTCCCCCGGAACTGGTCGAAAAGCAGGTGGAGACGATCCTCAACTACCTGGCGCGCAACGGCGCGAAGGTGGTCGTCTGGCTTTCAGGGCATGGAGGCACGGAGGACTACCTAGCCATCCGCAAAGCAGCCCTGACCGCCATGCGGGTGTCTGATTGTATCATCTGGGCCGGGGTCGATGCACATCTCATCACCGACCTGGAAAAACCTATGGATCACGCTGCCGCCATTGAGACTTCGCTGTTGATGCACCTGGCACCGGAAACCGTCGACCTGGGTGCGCTTGATCCGAACCCGGCCGTCGTGCCCCAGGGGGTTGGGGGCAACGATCCGCGCACCCACGCCAGCGAAACCTTTGGCAAGGAACGCACCGTAATGCTTGTGGACCGTATAGCAACGTTAGCCGCGCGGTTAGTAAACGTCGGCAACCAAGACCCTGTGGCCAGGAGTCGCCACCGGGAATGCCTCGCTCAACAGGTGGAGCTCGATGAGATGATCGCCTTCGCACGCGCGCGTTTACCTGCCGCCGACCAGCCGAGCAAGGAACCGCACGGATGGTCCGAGCATCTGGAAGCGTTTCGTCTTGGTGACTACGAGACGGCGTATGCTACCGGTACCGCCGTTATCGCGAAGGTGAGGGGCAAAGTGAGCCGACAGTAAGATGCGGAGGAGCGTGGGGTGCCTTTTGTGCGGGTGGCTCGGGGATATGGAGTCAGTGCCTTAATCGAAGCCATCAAAGCACATCCATTGGAGCAAGTAGCCTCGACCGCATCCTGAGTGCATCGATTGGTAAAGACTGCATCGAAAATTGGAGCATAGTCGACTATGGATAGGAATGAGCCTACGACATTAAAGGGACCCGAGTTGGGTATTCAGGATATCGAACTCTTACCATCCAAGATTCAACAAGCAGATATTAGTGATCGCTTAGCGCAACGATCGGCGGACGGCAAAAACGGGAGCGCCTAGCTCAAAAAACCAGGTCCAACTCGCGCGGTGGCGGAGGTTCAGCCGCTAAACCAACCCCGCTCAAATAGCGGCCTATCGAGGCCGGATCGCTCAGCACCGCAACCAGACCAAGTCGGCCACCACAGCTCGGACAACGCATCACATCCACAGCAAAAACGCGGTGGCTCGTTCATGCGGGGATACCGGTCGCGACGGTTCGCCGACCAGCGCAAGATGCTGTACTCCGCCGAGTTGCGCCGCCCCTTTGAGAGCCGTCGCTGGCGTGAACACTATTTTGACACGTTGGCCATGCTCTTCTTCGACGCCGGACGCGTAGCCTCGCGCGTCTCGAGCGTGCTTGACCCTGGGGGGCTGCATCCCAGCGGCGGCCTCGGCTACCGCATGACCTGGAACTCGCAGCTCAGCATCCGCTCCGACTTCGCCTTCTCATCCGAGGGCCAGATGTTCCTGCTGTCCTTCGGCAATCTGTTCTGAACAGCGCGTCGCTGCTGGCGGAATCTGCAGTCGATATGGCGCTTTTTTTTCGCATCAGTGGGCAGTGCAACCGAACGGGAAAATACGTCCGTATGGATCCGCCCCCAAGCGCGTCATTCCCTGCTTGACATCCCCCACCCCATCTTTTAAAATGCCATCACGAGAAATGCGCGTTGCCGTGGATGTGGCAAGCATTTCACCGTCTCTCGATCGGATGGCCAAGCTAAGATGGCTGACAGCTCTTCTACAAAACCGGTAACGGTCCCCGAACTGGTCGCAGTCAGAGCGACACAGGTTTCGCCGCCCCCCGGATGGGCGCTCCTGGAACGCCAGTTGATGCAGCTCATGGAGGACGCCGTTCAGCCGATGGTCGAAAAATACGCGGAGAGCGGTGGGGCCTTCTACTACGCCGACGACGTAGATGACCTGTACGAAAGGGCGTATAACTGGGGCCTGTTCTACGCCATGGGGGCCGATCGCAAGGTCCTCGACCTCGGGTTACAGCAGTGGCACGCAACCACCCGCTTCTTCGCCGACGATATCGCCAGTCGCGTCCACCCCCGCTTCAAGCCTCAGATCCACAATGAGTACTTCAACCTGGCGACACCCGGTGGGAGTGAGTGGTACCACAAGGGCGAGGCCAACATGGCTTTCTACCATTTCGGCCTCGCCGACCCCACCATTTCGGAAAACGTGCGCCGTGCCAGGCGATTTGCAGCCATGTACATGGACGAGGATCCCGGCGCCCCCAACTACGATCCCCAACACAGGATCTTCCGCTGTCCCATACAGTCGAGCGTCGGCCCCTTGCGCCATGCCAGTCTCGATAATGCGATCGGTTGGCTCCAAGGAGGGAGGAAAACCGGCGCGGGGTACCAATATTACGGCGTGCGTGCCACCCTTCGTCCGGTGGTCGAGGACCTGGAGCCGGACTGGTTTGAAAACCCCGAGCGTCGGGACGAAATACTAAAGCTATTCGACGAGATCGTCCTCAAAGGCGACGTCCCCCATAGCCTGGGTTCGACCGCCCTCATGACCAACGCCTACCTCTACACCGGCGAGGACAAGTACAGACAATGGGTACTGGACTATACGGAAGGGTGGATGGAGCGCATGCGGCGCAACAACGGCATCATGCCCGACAACGTCGGACCCACCGGCCAGATCGGCGAAAATCGCCAGGGCCAGTGGTGGGGCGGGCTCTACGGCTGGAACAGCTTCGTCGGTCACTATATAATCTTTAGCTCGCTCACCATCGCCGCCGAATGCGCCCTCCTGCTCACCGGCGACTTCGGCTATCTAGAGCTGCTGCGCTCGCAGATTGAGCTTCTCGTGGACAACGCCATCACCCGCGAGGACGGCCAGCTCCTGCTGCCGGCCCGCTATGGCTCCGATGGCTGGGAGTACGCGATGGAGAATTACGATCGTGAGCAGGGCAGGTTCGTGCCGTTCCGTATGCAGGAGCTGGCTCACCTCTACCACGCCTCCATGGCCGCTGGAGACTACGACCTCATCTCCAGAATTCGGGAGACCGACAAAGAGCGCGATTGGAATCACGTGCCGGTCCTGGGAGAAAAGAGCTACGCCGACACCGAACTGGCGCGGTTCCAATACTACGACGGCAAGAATCCCGACTGGCCTGTGAAGATCCTGCAGGCCGAGTACCACAATGCCCAGACTACCTTCGAGTCGATCCAGAACGAAACGCGCGATGCCCGGACCCTGATCGCGGACAATGTCGAATCCCCCAATCCGGTTTACACCAAGGGCTTGACGCAGGTCGCGATGGGGGCACCGCAATCGGTGTACACCGGCGGGCTCTTGCGGGCGACCGTGCGCTACTTCGATTCAGACCGCGTCCGGCCCGGCTTGCCACTCGACGTGGCCGCTCTCGTCGACAAACTGGGTGCCGACAGCGCCGGCATTCAACTCGTCAACTTGAATGCCGGCGAGACGCGAAACCTGATCGTGCAGGCCGGGGCCTTCGCCGAGCACGAGTTTGTCGAAGTGACCTACTCTGACCAAACCGCCACTGTGAATTCGAAGTATTTCGCGGTGCAGCTGCCACCCGGCACATCCATCCGGCTGGATGTGGCCATGCGCCGCTTTGCACATCGTCCCACCTATGCCTTCCCCTGGCACGGGGAAGAGATTCCGGTGCCGTATCAGTAGTGCGGGGCGAATTCCCGCATTGACCCGACTTCGACATCAGGAGAGTCGATACCATTCCGTTTTTATAGAGCAAAAGGGAAGCGATGAGCAAGTACAAAATCCGCGATGTGCGGGCCATTATCACGCACCCGCCCGGTGCCCGCACCCTAACGGTCGTCAAGGTGGAGACCACCGAGCCGGAGCTCTACGGAGTGGGATACGCTTCATTCTGCACGCGCCCGACGGCCGCTGCTGCCGCCGTGAACGACTATCTTAAGCCCTTTCTGACCGGCAAAAACCCGAGCGACATCGAAGACATATGGCAGTCGTGTTATGCGTCCTCCTATTGGCGCAGCGGACCCGTCCTCAACAATGCCATCAGCGGCGTCGATCAAGCCCTTTGGGACATCAAGAGCAAGGTGGCGGAGATGCCAGTCTACGAGCTGTTCGGCGGCAAGTCCAGGGAGGAGGAGGTGGTGTACGTGATCCCCCGAGGACAGGACCGCGCGGAGTACGAAGAGCACACCCGCGAGCTCCAATTGCTTTGAGGTGGCCGTGAGCAAGCGCGGCGAGTCCGCTTCTCCTCCCGTTGTCCTGGATACGGTGCAGCTGCGCATTCGATTTCAATTCTGAACCGCGCCTGCGACTGGCCGACTGCGAAAGGAGTTGCATGATTGATCTACTGCTCGACAAGCGCCTAGCCACCATCGAGCCCGAGCTGTTCGGCTGTCTGATCGAGAACTACGGGACGTTACTGGACGGCATCTGGGTGGGCAACGACGCCGATATACCGCACGACGACGGGCTGCGCCGGGACGCGATCGCAGCGCTGCGGGAGCTGGGCATCGGCGTAATCCGGTTCCCGGGCGGCACGCCGGCGGACCACTACCGATGGCGGGATGGCATCGGTCCCCGGTCCGAGAGGCCGCGGACATGGCAGTTCTTCTTCGGCGGCGAAGACGACAACGCGTTCGGCACCCACGAGTTCGTACAGCTGTGCGAAAAGGTGGGCGCGACGCCGTCTATCAAGCTGAATCCCATAAGCGGGACGCTGCACGAAGCGCTCGAGTGGATGCAGTACTGCAACTACAATGGCGACACCGATCTGGCCAACGAACGCCGGGTCAACGGCCACGACGTCGCCGCCCTCTCGGCCCACGGCATCGACATCGAGCCAGGCGGGAAATTCCACATGCTCGCCTTGAAATACCCGAATGAGCAGACCCTCACAGACGCGATTGCGCTGATCGACCGGTATTTCGACGGCCGCCTCGAGATCTGCGTCGAAGAGTGGGAGGGACAGACGGCGTTCACCTTGGGCTGGCCTCAGGAGTGGCTCGACACGATGTCGATATTCGAGATCGTTCTTCATCAGGGGCGCGCGAATTTGACCTATGAAAACGAAGCCAGGCTCGATGGAGCGCTTATGGCGGCCGAGAAGATGCACCGGTGGATGCGCCACGCCGAGCACGTGAAGATGGCGACCTATCTCTATCCGACCAACACCTGGGCGCCCCTGCTCAAGTCGCGAGGCGCCGACCTCATTCGCACGCCGCACTACCAGGCGCTGGCGATGCTCCGTGCACACGCGGGAGCGGAGGCTGTTGCTGTGGAGGTGGACGCGGGCGAGAGCCTGGACATCATGGCATCAACCGGCGGGGAGGGCAAAGAGCTGACGGTGTCACTGCTGAACCAGGATGCGGAAAAAGCGGTCGCGGCGACGCTGCAGGTCCAGGGTAAGGGTGTGCTGCGTTCGGTAAAGGCCAGCGTTCTCACCGGCGACGGAGCTGACGAGAACACCTTCGAGTCGCCGGAGCGGATCGCTCCGGCGGAGACCGCGGTCGCTGTGCGGGACGGGAGGCTGTCGCTATCGTGTCCGCCGATGTCGCTGACGGCGGTGCAGTGCGAGCTCGCGGAGTGAGCAAGGCCTCGTCGAGGACGCTCACCCCCGTCGCGCTCTCCAGCCCGCCACGAACTCGTCTACACCGAACCCCCCCGGCATCTCTTCGAAGTTGTATTTCATCGGCGTCGACTGAAAACCGGGTGTGAACTGATCCTCGTCCGTCTTCAGCTCCGCATCCAGCGGCGCAAAGCGCTCCCAGAGCACGTCGATCTCTTCCTCTGACAGGCGCTCGGCCACCAAATCCGACTGCCTCATGTCGCCGCCGTAATTCTCCGGTTGAAAGCGGATCTTGTAGGCGAACTTCGACAGTTGGATTATACAGACGAGCCGCTGCTGCTCTCCGGGATGCAGTCTGGCGAGCTCTTCGCGGAAGGCCTGCTCGTCCCGCGCGATAAGCGCCCGAAATAGTGATGTGACGGTATCGAGCTCGCGATTCCGCAGCACGAGAGAGCGGTTCAGCAACGCTCGCCCCGATGGCGACGCATGCCGGAGGAGCTCCGGTTCCCAATAAAAGTGAGGCACGTATGGATAGATCAATCCGCCGAAGGCGCGGTGGGCGAAATGGATGGTCCTTCTCAACTTCGCGCTGTAGTCGCTACCCCAGTGGAGGATCGTATTGGTGTAGCAGACGCCGTCACCGGCTTTGAGCTCCACGGGGATACTGTTCGGCAGTGGCACCGTGCGGTCGGCGAGCAGTTGCTCGTTCTCGGCCTGGGTGTTTGGCCGCCGGTGCGAGCCGGGCACGACCCAGAGCACGGAGTCATCGTACAGCGGCACGTTCCACTGTACCACACCCGGCGCATTTTCGCGCAGATCGCGCTGCAGCCCCGTCAGCGGCGCCTGATCGACAGGGTGGATGTCCCGGTGCCAGCTCGCGGGACCGCAATCTTTCACCGGGCTGCACATCAGGAAGAAGCAGACGGTCGCCGCATCTTCGCTGCGCATCAGCTGACGACTCACGCCCATCGTGTTCGCGTGCAGCGTGAAGTCGATGGTATCCGCCGTCGCTTCATCGACGACCTGATCGTACGACAGCCGCGGCTGAGCGCTCGTTTCCCAGACACCGCCGGGTGGATCATCCGGTTGTGCCTCGCACGCCCAGATCGCCTTCTGGCGCTCCACAAGCGTTGCGAAGCTTCCCCGCAGCTGATCCAGCATGTCCGGTGGAATGCATTCGGGAATGATGGCGTATCCATCATTGAGAAACTGTTTTGAATCGATCTTCATTCTCTGCTCCATCGGTGGATGAAAATTACCACATTTTTCCCTTGTGCGGAACAGGTGACCACTTTTCATTAATTTCTACCCCGGCGTCGCGGCGCTCCAAATAGTGGCCACTTTCACCGAAATACGCACCTTTTATGGCTCCTAGCAAAAACCACTTAAGTTGCCGAGGTCCGGTCGCAGATTTAGCCGTTAATGCTAGGCACCATAAAACGCGAGAACTTCTGGACGCTGTCGAGGAGCTGCTGAAGAAAGATCGGCAACAGCTGGCAAGAAGGAGATAAGTGATGGAACATGCAGATGATAAGCGATCTCCCTTTTATACGATTCAGGAGATCGAGGAACGCCTCTCCATCTCGACGCTGGTATTCCGTGGCTACAGGTCGATCTGCGAGGCGAGTCTTGCGGAGCTGGCGGAAAACGGAATCAGCAGAATAGAGCTTATCGAAAGCCCGGAGCAGTACGATATGGCCGATTCCGGTTCCATGAAACACGTGGCCCAGATCTGCCGCAACACCGGCATAGAAATTGTGGCGTATCACGCCTACAAGACGGATTTCGCCGGCATCGACGGAGCGACTCTGTCGGAAGAACAACGGTTGGCGAGGGTCGATATCTGCCGCCGTCAGATCGGCACCCTGCTGGAGCTGGGCGGCACGGTTTGGGGATGCCATGCCCGCAACACCGATGACGGAATCGTGCGCAAGAGCTATGAGGAGTTGGTGCGCGATGTCGAAGGAACGGGAGCTGTTATCACGATCGAGAATTTCCCCAGGCAGGGTACGCACGTTGAGGATCGCGTCGCGTTTCTGGATGAACTAGACCATCCCCAGATCGGGATGATTCTCGACATCGGCCACGTCCAGACCGCAGACGGCGAGGGTGTATTGACTCGCCCCGGGGGTCCCGCGGAGATAATCGGGCTTTGCGGCCACAGACTGCAGCACGTTCATCTACATGGGTTCGTAGACAGCGACCACTATCCTCCGCTGTGCGCAGGAGACGGCATACAGTGGGTCGAGCTGTTCCGCGAGCTAAAAGCCTCAAACTACCCGGGAGCCCTCAACTTCGAGCCCGCCGGTGAGCCTCGCCGCACTGGTTCGATAGAAGCGACCGGCTGTTTTGCGGAGCGGATTGTCGAAATGGCGACCCGATGAAAACTTACCGCGTGGCGATTCTGGGCCGCCGGGCACGGGGCACGACTACGGCGCAGGCCTACGACGCACACCCCCGCACCGAGGTGGTGGCCCTGTGCGACCTCCTGCAAAGAGCGGCTGGACATTCTGGGCGATGAGCTGGGGGTAAAGGCCCGCTTCGTCGACCTGGACGAGAACCGGGTGCACGAGTGCAGCGGCGGCGAGGGGCTGCACGTCCTGGAGGTTATGATGGGGATTTTCGAGTCGGCGGCGTACGGGAAGCGAGTGGATCTGCCCCAGGTGGATCGGCGGCATCCGCTGCTGCGCTGGCGACTCGAGCATGGCCTGGGCGCTCCCGGGTCGGTGGTGCGCGACAAGGCTGAGTGGTTGGTCGACGAGGACCGGCGTCTGGAAAGGTTCTGATAGACCCATGAATCAATCGATATTTCAAACAGATCATGCTGCACTTGTATCCCGAGCGGACCTGATATACCGACAGCCGGTGGAACACGGCCGTCAGGGCCAGCCGATCGGCAACGGGCGGATGGGCACGATGGTGTGGACGATGCCCGATACCGTTCGGTTCCGGATCAACCGCAGCGACGTGTTTGCCATCAACAAGGACCACAAGGGGGACAAGTACGGGCCAACCGACTACTGGGGCGGATGTGCGCGGATAGGCGTTGATGTGGGCGGTGACGCCTTCCGCGGCAGTGATGACTTCGCCCAGCACCTGTCGCTCTACGAGGCGGAGGAGGTCATTGAGGGGGACGGGGTTCGGGTCCGCTGTTTCGTGGCGTCCGGGCGCGACGTCCTGGTTGTGGAGATCGACGACCGCCGGGCCGAGCCACAGGCGCTGCGGGTGAACCTGGGGATGTGGCGAGACCCCGTGGTGGTAAACGGGGATCACACCGCGCGGTACGATTTCCACGACCTGCCGGGAACGGCGGCGCTGGTGCAGAAGTTCACCGAGGCCGAATACTACTGCGGCTCGGCGGTGGCGGCGCGGGTTGTCGGTGTAGAGGAGGTGCACGTCGCCTCGGACAGCTGTCACAGCATCGGCGTTCCGGCCGCGTCGGGAAAGCGGTTGATGCTGATTTCCAGCGCCGCCTCCTGGGATCCCGACACAGACCTGGTGGCCGCGGCAGGTGCGCTGCTGGATGGGGCCGCAGGCCAGACCTACGCCGATCTCCGGGCCGCCCATACCCCCTGGTGGGCGGCGTTCTGGTCGCGGACATTTGTCCATTTGACTAGCGACGACGGCGTGGCGGATTTCATGGAGCGCGTACGCAACCTGCAGCTCTACTACATGGCCAGTAGTTCGCGGGGCAGCTTGCCGGCCAAGTGGAACGGCTCGTTGTTTCTCACCGAAGGGGACACGACGGGTTGGGGGTCTCAATTCTGGGTCTGGACGACGCAGATTTCCTACTATCCACTGCATGCCGCCGATGCGGTGGAGTTGACCGATCCCTTTTTCGAAATGTATGTGAACCAGTTGCCGGATGCGGTGACGGCCGGCCAGCAGCGAACGGGGGCCCGGGGAGCCTATATTCTCGAGAGCGGGCAGTACGATGGGCCGGTCGTCCTACCCGACGACGTGGCGGCTGAATACCAGGATGTCTGGCTGGGGAGAAAACCGAACACAGAGCTTTCTACTCGAGCGGCCTCGCATGGCACTTTCGACGGCGGTCTGGCGGCGATGGATACCAGTTATCCGCGGGCTGAAGGCAGATACTCATGGGTCAGCCATATCGCGTCCTCGGGCAGTAAAATCGCCAAGCATGCCTGGTGGCGCTACCGCTACACGGGAGATGAGCAATGGTTGCGGTCCCATGCCTATCCCCTGCTGCGAGAGACCCTGGAATTCTACCGGCACCTGGCCGGGAAAGAAGAGGACGGCAAATACCATCTCTACGGTCTGAATCAGTTCGAAGGCTGCTGGGGCACCAACGACGGCCTCATGGACCTGACGGCGATCCGCGGCACGGCCCCACTGGCCATCCGGGCGGCTGAAATTCTGGGGGTGGATGCCGGGTTGCGCGCCGAGTGGACGGAATTTCTCGACAACTTGACGCCCTATCCCATGGGGAGCGATCCAGAGAGTCACACTGTGGTAGCGCCGGACCTCTGGTCGATGGGCCATATTGGCGCGGTCGATCATCCCCGCAAGGCAGATCACGTGTACGAGCAGTCTTTGTTCGGGATCTTTCCATTCGAGATCTGGACCCTCGAGACGCGCGACCCCGAGACCGAACGCATGGTCCGCAAGCTCGGCGAACTCAATTCGACCCGCGCCGACTTCATCGCAGGGCAGCTATGGGGTCTTACCAGCGTTTCCCACATGCCGATTATGGGTTCGAGACTTGGGCGCGGCGAGGAGCTTCCCGCGATGCTTGCAGCCTACTACGCGACTTTCAACCAGGAAGGCGGCCCCCTGCCCAATGGGTTCAGTCTGTTCGAGGGCATCAACGATCCGTCCATTGAACCCTTGGGCTGCATCAGCACGACACTCAACGAGGCTCTGGTGCAGAGCGTTTCGGCCCAGCCCGATCAGCCGGAAGTGATCCGGGTGTTTCCCGCCTGGCCCGAGACATGGGACGCGGCGTTCCGCCTGCTGGTCCGGGGCGGCTTTCTCGTCAGCGCGTCGATGCGAGCCGGCGGGATAGAGTTCGTCGAGATCGAGTCGCGGATGGGCGAGCCGTGCCGGATGCGGAACCCGTGGGGCAAACCGTGTCAGGTGCAGCAGGCGGACGGCCCATCGCAGCACCTGGTCGACGAAATCTTACACTTCGAGACCGAGCCGGGGATGCGCTATCTCGTGCTGCCGGAAGAAGCACCGATTCCCGCGCTCCGGCGGATCACGGCTGAGCCGGCGACCGGTCCCGTCTCCTACCGGTTCACTTTTCCCGGCGGAACCACCGCAGGCGGCACGCTCGGCCGACCGTGAGCGCAGGGGTTGCGGCTTGGTCGCCGGTTGCCTTCCCTACGTGCCATCCCATACAGCACGTGAATCTGAGCAGACCGCTTACTCCCATTCGATGTGCACAGCCCTCACTCTGGGCGTGCAGCCGCTGTTGAAAGCACCCAGAGCCAGGCGGCCATCGGGCTGGCGATCAGCCGGTTGGACGGCTTCGTCTCGGTCGACGGCACCAAAGCCCTTGCGGGGGACCCGCCGATCGGGCGACCGCACTTCGCCCAATACAGCGAGCTGGTTACCCGCTCCTTCTCGTTCACCGGCTCGCAACTCCACCTCAACGTCGAGTCGGCGCCCCAGCACGGGGGTGCTGGACCCTGTGAGGTCCGAGTCGAGATCCTGGAGCCGTTATCACGACTACATTCCCGGATATGAGTTCGCAGACGCCGACCCAATCACCCAGAGCGGCCTCGATCAGGTGGTGCCGTGGAACGGCAGCTCAGATTTGGGCCGACTGGTGGGCAAGGCGGTCAAACTGCGGTTCTACTTCAAGAATTCGAAACTGTACTCCTTCCAGTTCCGGTAGACCTTGCGCCTTTGCGATTCTTTCACGCGATGCGGCCGTCTGCATAGTGCTTCAGGTTCTGCACGAGTCCCCGCACACGGTCGTCGTCGCTGTTGAGAAACGCTTCATGCAGTCTGAAGATCTTCGGCGTGTAGCGCTGCAGAGAAATCAGCTGGTATTCGGCGGACGGCTTGGTAGCGAATTTGAGTGCGATGTAGCGACGATCCGCGTCACAGTGGGGAAGCGCACAATGCCAAGCCGGTCAACCCAGCGTAAACCTGTGCGCAGCCCCGGCGAAATAATCGACTACATTCCAAAGCCCCGCCGCGGTGAATGCCCCCAGGACCATGCCCAAAAAGAAAGGCCTGATTTTCATATAGAGCCGGGCGCCGCCGTATTTGAGGACGAAAACCTTGATCAGCCAGGCGAGGAAAACCGAGAACCAGATTTGCGAGATCGGGTAGGTCAGCCCCAGCGTTAGCCCGATGGGGTGGATGGGAAAGCCGATAAATCGGTTTTTCACCCAGGTCAGCGCCCCCATCAGCACGATCCCCAACCCGCCGAAGCCCAGGTGCCAGACGTGGATCGGCTCGGGGTTGGCCATATTGTGGGCGATCCAGCGCCCGGTGTAATTGACCAGCCCGCTAAAGCCCCAGCCGCCGAGATTGATCCCTCCGTATTTATAGGCCAGCGCGACGATGGCCCACGACGCCCCGACCAAAGTGGCAATTATGGCCAGCAGAATGGCCCAGAACAGCCGGCGGAATTCCAGGCGGGTGACTTCGGCGATTTTAAGCCCCGTGGCCGCCGAGGCCATGACGAAGGTGCGGATATCGGCCGACCAGGCGAAGCTGAGTCCCAAGGCCGTCAGCCCCGATGGCCCGAGGGTCGGAGTGCCCAGGGCGTTGACGGTGAGCACGGGGGCGGCTACCGGCGCAACACCATAGGCCATGCCCGTCTGCGAGATGATCCGCGCCAGGCCGACGAAGGCTACTAAACAGCAGAGCAGGAAGACGATGGCGTTGGGGAAGTTCAAACCGGCCTGGTAGAGCCAGAACAGCGAGAACGCCGTGCCGCCGATAATGCCAAAGACCGCCGTGCGGTAGGAGAGCAATTCGTCGCTGTCGTCGATGTCTGGAGCACCTTTAAAGGCTTTGCGCAGGACGTTTTTCAAGTGGTCGCGGCTGCTCCAGAAGCTGGAAAATACCAGAAAGCACAACGCGCCCATGGCGATATGGGCGACGCTGGGCGGCGCCGGGGGCGAGTAGGGCTGCATGGGGCCGATGCTGAAGCCGAGCAGGCGCTGGATTCCGGTTTGGAAATTGGCCAACAGCGCGAAGAACCAGACGCCGAGCGACACGTCGAGGCTGAGCAGGAAGCCCAAACCGATGACTTCGAAACGCGGCGTCAGACGCAGTATCACCGAGTGGCGGAGAATGGGCAGGTTGTTGGTGAGGTTGATGGTGGAAATGAAGTTGTAATAGGCGTTGAGACCATTAATGGTGTAGATGGTGAAGGGGACCGCGAAGCCGAGCCAGGTGACCGGATTGCGCAACAGGGGCGGCAAGAGCCGCTTGCCGTCCTGCTGGCACAGTTCGAGCGGCAGGGTCGCCAGCGGGAAGAGCAGCCTTTCGCGCTCGACCCACTGGCGGCGCAGCACCACGAGGATGCACAGGGTGACGAAGTAGATCGTGACCGCCAGGAAGCACCAACTCAAAAGCGGGGGCGTCCAGATAGCCCATGCGACGCCTTCCTCGCGCCCCGCCCCTTCGAAGAGATCCCACACGGCCTTGGGGTCTTTGACGACCATCCACTCGCGCAGGTGGGGGTGGATCAGCTCGGCCCAGTTATTTTCCGGGGTGGCGTAGTAGAAGAGGCCCGCCATCAGCGGGATGAGGTTGGTGGCGAAACCCCAGGAGGGTATGGCGCAGGCGACGATCATCATGATGTAGATGGTCGCCAACTCCCCCGGGCGCAAGCCAGAGCCGGTCAGTAGCCGGGCGAGGGGATTGAGTAGTAGGGCGATGAGGAAAAACAGAATCAGCGCGGCGCCGGTGGAGAAATCGGCGGCCATCGGCGAGCCCCGGACGACCATGACGCCATAGGGTTCGCCCACGGCGATGGCCAGACAGCAGAGCAGGCCAAGGAAAACGGCGCGCGGGGATACGCCCCGCTCCCCTGGGGTATCCATCATCCGGGGATAAAGCCGATGTCGGACATCCGGAGCTGATGACCGGCCAGATGCCCGTTGAGCCGAAGGTGCCCAACGCCGAGTTGCCGCCGCAGTTCCTCCAACTCGGCGATGAGATCCTTCTTGGTCTTGCGCTCGTCGTTCATCCGATGGCCTCCTCAAGGCGTGGTTGGCCATAGTTTACGCATTTCGCTGCCCTTGCATCAAACGCCCATCGCGACCAGTCCCACAAGCGAACACAAAAAGGCCCTGGAGCGTCGTCGCGATCGCCTCCAGGGCTCGTAGGGAATATTAAATTTCTGGGTGTTCAATGCTTCGGCTTGGCACTACGAGCTTTGTGACGTGAAATTGGGGAG
>CAZFMY010000133.1:0-16017 GCA_964520345.1 uncultured Gemmatimonadaceae bacterium
GCCGGCAACAAGGACAACGCCTACAAGTGGTTCCTCAACGCCCTGGGATTCATCGGCGACACTTCGCGCCTGGCCCTCGGCCAGCAGTTCAAGAGCTGGAACCCGCAATTCGCGATTGAGGCGCGCCTGAGCGAGCCCGGCACCGCGCCCGACGGCGGCCGCTGGTGGGAAGTAGAGATGCGCGCTACCCCGCAGGACTTCGAGCTAGCAGGCCCCCATCGCGCCGGCGACCAGTGGCGAATGATGCTCGGCATTAACCACTTCCCCGCCTGGATGCAGGCGCGGATCCCCTGCCGCGGCCCCTATCTCGACCCCTACGGCTTCAATCTAATGACCTTGGTCGAAGGGACTCCCGCGGTGCAGATGACGATGGACAGCCTGCAAAACCTGGCCACCGACGGCACCGCAGCGCTGACCCTGCGCGCCTTCAATCCGACGGACGCTCCGGTTGACCTGTCGGTCGCGGTGAACGTCGCCGATGTCCTCAGCAGGTCGGAAATCCTCACCGTGTCGCCCGGCGAGTCCGCCGAATTCCACCTCGACGAAAAGCTCCCCGAGACCGTGACAGAGGGGCAGGCGTCCATCGAGGTGACCCAGGGCGACCGACAGCTGTTCTATTATACGGTGCCGTTCGAGGTGGGTGCCTACGCCTTCCTGCTCTCGCCGGCGGCCCCGCCCGACACCACGACCTTCGCCTTCGATACGCGCTTCAATCCGGTGCGCTCGTGGCTGCTCGTCAAAGGGGACACCTATTATCTCGACAGTGCGTCGCAGGCCGCGGCGCTGCACTATCGCGTCCTGCCCGAGGGCACTACCGAGCCGATAACCGAGGGCCGCATCACCCAGATCGCCGAATACTACCTGCAGGACGTATTGCAACTCCCACCCCTCGCCCCGGGCACCTACCGGGTCGAGGCCACCATGGAACTGGCCGATGGCCGTATACTCGGCCCAATGACAGGCACCTTCGAGAAGAAAGACGAGGCAGCCGAATACGCGCACTGGTGGGACACCGAACACGGCGATGTCGAGCGAATTATCCCGCCGTACACCCCACTGACCCTGCGCGACAACACCGTGGGAAGTCTCGGTCGCGAATACCGACTCAACGCGCTGGGACTGCCCGATGGAATCATCGCGCGCGGCGGCGCCGTCAGCGCTCGCCCGGCGCGGGTGGTCGTGGTGCAGGACGGCACTGAGCACGTTATCGACCTCGGAGCGCCCAGGTTCACCGAAATCACGGACTGGCGGGTGCGCTTCGCCGGCACCGCAGAGGGCGCCGGGCTCGAGTTCACCGCCACCGGCTGGATAGAGCAGGACGGCCTGGTCTACATCGACCTGAGCTACGGACCCGCCGGCAGCGATCCGGTGACAATAGATGCGCTGCGGCTCGAGTACCCCTTGGCCGAGGCGGATGCCGACGGCCTGCTCTGCATCGGCCCGGGCAACAACTATTCCAGCCGCACCACGATGCTGCTGCCCCGAGACCAGACCGGACGGCTCTGGTCCACGCTCGACACCGGCATCAACGGCAGCGGCATGACCGTCGGCTCGTTCTATCCCACCGTCTGGATCGGCAGCGAGCGCCGCGGCTTCCTGTGGTGGGCCGACAACGACAGAGGTTGGATCCAGGACGACGCCGTGCCAGCCCACGAGGCGGTGCGACGGGACGACGCGGTCGTGCTCATCAACAATATCGTCGCCACTCCGACGGAACTCACCGGCCTCCGCACCCTTGCGCTGAGCTATATCGCGACCCCGTTCAAGCCAATGGTCAAAGGTTGGCGGATGACCCAATCGACCGAAGACGGTACCTTCCACCAACCCTTTCGCGACGTGCGCATCGATTCCAAAACCGGGCAGAAGGTCTTTCAGAATCCGGGCGGCGGCCTGCTCCACGTCAACTGGATCCACCCCGAGTCGCGCTATCCCGAGGAGTGGGAAGCCCTCTGGCACCAACAGCGGACCGAGGGTTTCGCCGGCTGGTCCGCAGCGGATTCAACCGCCCACGACTTGCAGTGGCGCGACCCGTACGCCGCGCGGGCCTACGGGTTTACGCACATGTCCTTCCAGGTCTACGGCTACGGACGCAAGACCCTGGAGGACCATCTCTACGACTACTTCGGCACCGAGTGGGAGCCCGACACCTGGCACGAGACCTATACCGACTACGCCATGTATCTCTTCGATGCGGCCTTTAACCGCGGCGGCGTGCGCTCCACCTATTGGGATCTGACCTTCCCGATCCTGTTCAACGACCCCCTCACCGGGCTGGCCTACCGGCTCCCCGACGGCCGCATGCAGAGCGGTTACCACGGCTGGAATCTACGACGCTTCAACATGCGCCTCTACGCGATGCAGGCCGACGCCGGCCTGGTTCCCGGCGCCAATGGCTTCCACTCCACCAACGCCTACGTGCCGGTGGCCATGCCGTGGGTCGACGCGGTGCTCGACGGCGAGCGCAACTGGGATCTGGAATCCACACCGCTGGACTGGGTCGACAATATGCCGATCGAGCGCATGCGCAGCATGAGCATACCGCATAGCTGGGGCGTAGCGATCTGCTGGATGGCCAATATGGACTCTGAAGACAAGGCCAAACGAGATGCCGCCAAACGAATTCAGGCTCAGTGGGTCTGGATGCACGACTCCTGGCGCAACCCTTATATCCCTCAGCTCCCGGTCATGCCGGAGCCCGTGCTGGACTGGGGCATAAACGATGCCGCGACGATCTATCACCCTTACTGGCGCAACCCATTCGTCTCCAGTGCGGACCCGGACCTGCTCGTGTCGCTGTGGCACTTGCCCGACCGTGTCATGCTGGGTCTCTTCAACCATCGTAAGGACAAGGCGATCGACACCCATATCGAGATTGACCTGGCAGCGCTCGGTCTCGACCCGGGACAGGTCTATACCCGCCCACTGTGGGTCGATGCAGCAGGTGAAGCGGAGCTCGATGCCGATTCGGGCGTGCTGCGCGTGAAGGACCTACCAGGACATCGGCTGCTTCTCGTCGGCCTGGCCGCTCCGACCGCATCCGAGCTGGAGCGCGCGGCTCAGGCCCTGCCGACGCGGGTGCCTGGCAATCCGCCGCCGTCGATCACCGACTTCGGACTGGTCGACCAGGCGACAAAGCACTTCGCGCCGGACCAAGCCCCCGGACTGAACTGGGACAACGCCGCCATCGAGGTGACGATGTGGCAGCTGCCGGACCGGGTGATGCTGGCGGTGCAGAATTTGGACGCAGAAGTCGCACAGGACGCCGCAATTCATATCGACCTCGACGCGCTCGACCTGACGCCGCAACTGCCCTGGCAGGAATTTGTGGGATTGCGCGACCTGTGGCAGACCGAGAGCGAGGCCCCCCCCGCGTCGTTGGACTACCACGGACGCACCGTCACCATAGAGGGTCTGGCTCCAAACGCGGTGAGGCTGATCGGAATTCGCCGCTACTAAGACATACCAGCCGTACACCCCTGCAAGCGCTACGACTAGATCCCTACTGCGTTATTCCAGTACAGTGTCTAACACCGGAATAACGCGGTAGGGATATTCGGATTTACTATACCTTACGCGGACTCGTCTTCAGGCAGGGATTCCCGCTGGCGCCAATCACCCAGGTCAAACGTCCGATCGTCGGCTTCAGCCATAAGACCGGGTCGCTCTTTAACCTGACGATTCCAGTTCTGGCGGCCGTTGAAAAGAATCTTCTGATTGTCAGGAATGGATTCGAGAAACTCATCGGACCACTCACCATCTCCCCAGTAAGGAAAATGACTGGGGCCATAGCCACTGATAATGATCACACGCTCTCGCTCACTGCGGATCTGTCCCGTGGCGTGAATCAACGGCTCGGCAAAAAGCAGAGTGGAACCAGCCGGTGCGATGACCTGGTGAATCATCGATCGGTCTTCATAGGCGCAGGCAATCAACTCGCCTGGTGAAATATCGATCTTGTGGCTACCGGCAATCACAACGGTGCCACCGTCATCCGATCCCAAATCGGTCAGATTGGTTAATGTCTTGACAAAATTCGAATGGTATAATCCGTTACGCGTATGGCTTCCGTAAGGCACATCGGTGCCCCGGTGAAAGGAAAAGGTCGGTTCCTCGGTTTCATCCCAATCGGGCAAGCGAGTGTTGATATGGGCATTTGATTCCACCAATCGAATTTCCCCACCCACAACCTCGGCAGCCATGCCAAGGAGTCTGGGATGAGAAATATAACTGGCAATCAGCGGATGAGCCTGTTCGATATCCCGCATAAAAACATGCTTTGGATTGTCAGGGCGCGCCAAACCTGAGCCACGAATCTTAGCCTTGGAATCAGCCGAAAATGACACCGGTTCACCTGCCGCAATCAGATCTGTCTTCAGTTCCTGCAGGACATCGATTAAAACCTGGCATTCCGCTGGCGTCAGCACCTCCGGGATAACCACATAGCCATAAATGTCAAAGTGAAGACGCTGCTGAGGACTCAGCGCTGGAAAGGGAAGATCCATGGTCGGCAGCGGTACTCGATGATAATTCATAGGGTCTCGATCGTTAGTTTCAAGATGCTCTACCACCTTAATGAAGGATTGTGATACTTTCTCTTAACCAAGGCAAGAGGTGATTTTTAATCAACACATCTTAATCGTCTGGATCATACAGGTCAGATCAATTCGGCAATGACCTCTTCAGACCAAGCGAACGCCGCCATTGTCTTCTTCCTAATCACCCCAACTGAACCTAAGGGCAAAAGTGATAACTATAGATAATCCTCACCCACCATCCGCGGGGCTTGCTAAGACAGTCTACTTGTTGCTCTTTCTTTTCACTATGTCAGTTGAAATTACTAGCGCCGAAATGCTCTATACAGATCTGCCCACTGGCCCAGGCCTCATCCTCGAAGACCGAGCTGGCATCGTCTACGCCGCTGTTTTCGACCAGACAGACGGCATCGTCGTCCGCCGTTCCAACAACCACTGGGAAACCTGGTACCAGGGACCCGTCCAGGGGCTAGAGATCGCACCCGATGGCGACGTCTGGATCGCCCAGGGCGACGAGATCGTTCGCCATCCTTCGGGCCGCAATTCCATAACGCGTACCGCTTCCTTCATACCCTGGGACACACCGGGGCCGCTAGTGGCAACACGCGAGGGCGATATATGGTGCACCGACTGCGCGAATATGCGACGCGGCGATGCGCTCTTCGAAGCCGTACCGCTCGCCCCAGCCGGCTGGACAATCACCCCCTCCTGCGACGATCCCTTCGGCAATATCTGGGCCATTGCCAACGACGGCCAGCGCCAGGACTTGGCCATTCTCAATCGTCAGCACCCGCACACCTGGCGCCTCATCGATCTACCTGGCGAATATTCCAGCGCCCCCTGGGCCGGCGCGATCATCGACGACTCCGGCTTCGTCTGGGTCGGTCTGCAAGAGGCCGCGCTGCGGGTCGACCCCCGTTCAGCGACTGGTCACCGCACCTTCGCAAGCCCCGCCGAATCGCCGATCACCGCCATCGCCCGCATCGCCAGCGGCCAAGTGGCCCTTGGCTTCGCCGATGGTAGTGTCCGCGAGTTGGCAGCACCAGTCGACCAGGACCCACAGTGGCACACTATCATCCCATCTGGCAACGGACCGGTCCAGGCCATGCTGCACGACCGCAGCGGCGATTTATGGATTTTGAGCGCCGGTACCGTCCAGCGCGTCGCGACCCTACGCTCCCCATGGCACGCACACTGGGACGAGCAACCGCGGATGCCGGTGGGCAACCATGACCACATCTTTGCCCGGATCGACGACCGGCTTTACACTGCTGGGGGCAAGACCTTCTTCGGCTGGCCGGCGGATGAGTGGGTCAACCTCGACCATATTTGGTCATACGACATAAACGACGGTACCTGGCGCGTTGAGCCGCCCATGCTCGAACCGGGCAAGGCCTATTCGGGGATCGCTGCACTCGCCGGCGAGTTGTGGTTGCTGGGCGGTAATTTCCGCGACGAAAAAGCCAGAGGCGGCACCGGCAAGACCGCCACCGTCGAAATCTACGATCCGCTCAGTCGCCGCCTCCGCCTCGGCCCACCGCTGCCGCGACCCGCCGACCAGATCGTCGCCCTCACCGTCGACGACCGCCTCTACGCCATCGGCGGCGACGACGATGAAGGCCCGGCACCCGACGTACTCAGCATCGCCGCCCATGAGACCCAATGGAGCCACCGTGCCCCGGCACCGGGACCCCTCTCGCAAGCCAGTGGCTGTGTCCTCAACGGCAAGATCTACATCGCCGCCGGACCGTCCGCAAAGTGCCCTGGGCTATTTGTATACGATCCCCAGCAAGACCGCTGGGACCAGATCACACATCCGGCATCACAGCCCCCCAGCGCCCCCATGTGTACCGCCTTTGCCGACAAGGTCTGGGTCATGGGCGGCCGAGGCAAAACCGGCGGCCAGACCGCGACCTATATCTATTCGCCCGCCAGCGGCGACTGGCAAGAGGGGCCCGAGATCCCACTACCGGTAAGTTGGGCAGCAGCCGCTGATGCCAATGGTCGCCTGCTGATTGCCGGCGGCGCCTACGAAGACGATCGCGTAGGCACTTTTTTTAACACCGACCGCGTATTTCTGCTGCGCAACGAGCACTAACCAACGTACCCGAACACCTGCGATATCAGCTTCATAAGTAGAACTTGCTAAAGGACACGACAGGTGGTAGTGTCCTTGATCCTGCGCTCACCAGGCGGGTTGCCGCCTTCGGGGCAGATAAAGATCAGGAGATCTATCGCGCCTCTTCCAGCCATTCCTTCCGCGACCTGCTCATAGTTTGATCAGAGCCTTTTCACTCACCCGAAAATGTGCCGATAATATCCGCCGTCCCTGTGAGCGGTTCGCGAGGATCTTGAGATTGGGCGTCAACCTCAGCAATCCCATCGTCACCACCCTGAGAAAAAAACCACACCGCAGCACCGGCCCCACCTAGTACCACTAACCACCACGACGTGCCCCCTCTTTCCTCCGGCGGCACCAACTGCTCAGCCAAGTGTTTCATCTCACGCTTTTCCAACCGCTCTATATCGTATTTGGCTTTACGAGTTATTCGGCTGAAGGCGTATTTGCGCTTGATATCATACAACTGCGCCTCGATCCGCACCCGGTCATTCTCTAAGCGAATAGTACCTGAGACAATCCAGCGCAACCCCAAACCCTGCCCCAACGCATCCAAACAAGCATCGTCACAAGAAGCCACAGCAAAACCCTTGCCCTCGATCTGCGCATAGAGATCTTCACGCGATACCATATCAAAGCGCTCCATCTCATCAAATTCCTGTCGAAATCGAGTCGAAAGCAATGAGGCTTCCGTCACGCCAATATCCACCGGTATCAGATCGAGCACCGCCAACCGTGCCTTGTCCGCAGCCGCTCCACTCACTGGTAGAACCAGTGCCAATGCGATAAGCACCCAGCCCTTCATTTGACCCTCTCCAGCACGACCTCATCCAGATTGCGATCTTCGATCAGCGTACCAACGGTCGCTGCCACCTGTGCCAGCGCTGCCCGGCCCAGGCTACTCACCTCCCCAAATTCTCGATCCACTGTCCCCACCGGATTCTCGACCGCCAACGGTACTCCCAGTGTCAGTGCCGGCCCGCGAAACCGCAGTTGGTCGCCGCTGAGCGCACAGTCAAAGGCCAGGCCAAACTCTGCTCCTTCGCCCAGATCCTCCTGCAAAATCCCGACATCGACCTTGCCGACAAGCGGCACTCGACCAAAAAGCTCGACCTCCAATTCGTCGAAATCTAGCGCCAAAGTCCCGTCACCCGGTATCCAGCTACCGGCAAAGATCAGCGTCCCTCCATTGAACTGGTCCAACTCCCCTAAATCCAATTCCTTCAACTCATCTAATTGCTGTAATGCACTCAAAAAAGCTCCGCCTATACGATTCTCAAACCGGCCATCACCACGAAAGCTATACGAGAACTCGGCATCGTCACCCAAATCCAATCGCCATGTCCCCAACAATTCGCGCGTCTTAGAAAAAAGCGGTGCATCGCCAAAATCCCCATTCACCTCCGCCGAACCCGATAAAGGCAATAACGAAATCCGTACCTCTGCCAACTGCCCCGCAACAATCTCCGCGGTCGCCGAACCTTTGTGGGTCAACAAACCTTCTGCATTATATACATTGAGTACAAACAGTCTATCGGGGCCCGGATCAATCCCCTCAATCCGCCCCCGTGCCATATTCCCGACTATCGACAACTCTCCTCTCATATCCACCATCCCCTCCCCCGACACCACATACTCCACCCGCACCACGCTCAGCGTTAACTTAGCAGGAATGATTAACTGAAGATTGGCCGAAGTATCGGACGGATTTTTGGTGGGATTCAGATCGGAATCACAAGCGGAAAACAATAGAACTACAAAGAGGGCAATACTCGATGTGAGAACGCGACCCATTATTGCACTGAGGGTTAGCACCTCATTCACCTCGCTTTATCAATAGGCGTGAACTAAAAATAGACCCCGAGCAAATTGCAAAGTCAGCTGAACGACCAAACCACTACTCCACGAAGCGACGCCTCAGGCTCTGCGAGTAAATCAGCTAATCGCGCACCACGTGCGATGCCTGAGCCACCGCCTTACAGTAACCGGGCGCGACCACCACACGACGGAAGTATCGGAAATACAAAGCCCATTCTCCAATTTATACTGGCGGCCAAGCAGCGGAGTTTGGGCGTAGTGGAGAAATCCTGGCGCGATTGAGGAGGCGGACGCGCCAAAGCTATGGCCGGAGGGTCGCCGCCAGACCGACACCGCTCAGGAATCGACCCCGAACACCTTCGCCGCGTTGTTCCAGAAGATATCCTCGACCTGAGTGTCGCTGAGCCGCTCCGACCAGCAGGCCCATTTCACCGAGCGCAGGTGTTCGAGACCGATGAGTACCGGCCTGATCGAGGTGTGCTTCTCCTCCCACACCGGACTATCGTTGTAAAGCCAGACGAAAGTGTCGGCGGCGCCAAGGGATCGCCCGCGGTCGTGGCTGGCGCAGAGGTCCGATCCATACAAAAGCTTATCGTGCCCGAGAGTGCGGATGATCGCCTGGTGCGCCATCTGCTCGCAGTTGGCGCTCGAGTCGCAGTAGAGATTGTCCAACCCGGTGAGTTGGGGAAGCCCCTCAAGGGCATGGGCCGGCTGGAAGGCCCGGGCCGAATGCGCCAGGATCATCGTCATATTCGGGTAATTCTCGCAGTAGTGACGAATCCACTTGATATTCTCCGGATCGGCCACAGCGCGGGAGCGTACCATGTGCAGCGTGACGGTCAGGCCTTCCTCATGGGCGATCTTTATCATCGACTCGGGCAGGTAGTCGGGGATCTGAGC
The DNA here is from genome assembly GCA_964520345.1 of uncultured Gemmatimonadaceae bacterium. Lineage (GTDB taxonomy): Bacteria > Latescibacterota > UBA2968 > UBA8231 > UBA8231. Next base: position 9,370 of record CAZFMY010000133.1, read on the forward strand.
TTCCCAGGTCGGCTTGACCTTGGCATAGGTGTGGTAACACTTGAGCCCCGAAGCACCAAGCCTCTTGACCTCTTCACGCACCCATTCTGGGTCGTCCTCTGGGCTCAGAAAAAAGGCGTTGCGGAAGTCGGGATGGCGGGCGGCGGCCTTCGCGGTCCACGCATTGGCCTCTGGCATCTTGTCGCGGTCACGGACCGAGGGAATGAACAGAGCGCCGTGCTGCCGACCCGGGTGCAGGTCCTGGATCAGGCTGGAGTATTCGTCGTATCCCACCGTCGCCATCGGCGTGAAGAACTCGGGCAGGGTCATATGATCGCGGTGCCAGACGTGGCAGTGGGCATCGAAGACGCGATCGGGAACGAAGGAGGCCAACTCGCGGGCGAAAAACTCGTGGTCTTCCTCGCGGGCGTAACGAAGTCCGTTGTGTTCTCTCATGATCTGTATTGTCCGGGTGATGGGTTGGAGTTTACCAAGGCGATGGAAGACCGATGGAGCCGTTGGATTAGACCGCAGAGATCGTCGCAGCAGCAGTGCGAACGACCTCGCTCCAGTCGTCCCAAAGCCCCGGCCCCTCCGCACGTGGCTCCGGCGGTGGAGCAGCCGGTCCGAGTTCAAGTCCGTAGCGCTTCCTCACATTGGGCGGTGGCGACGGCCGCGGCCCTTTGAGATAACGGCCGGTGTACGCCCTGTCGTAGACGGATTTTTTGTACGCATCGTACAGAACCATCTGCCGAATCTGCGGGGGATTGCTGTAATTCGGCGTCGCCGAATGGAACATCCGTCCGTGCCACAAAACCACGTCTCCCTCGTCGCCAAAGAACTCAAAGGGTTCGATCTCGGCGAGCGCGTCCTTGAGCCCCGGGGGCTGCGGCAGCACGAATTCCGCGGCGCCGCTCTCCGGATGGGGCGGGTGCAGGATCGAATAGCGGGCCAGGTCTACGGAGTCCGGTTCTGCTTCGTAGAGCAAGCGGTGGCTGCCGGGGAAGAGAGCAATTCCACCCCCGCCCTGCGGAACCTTGTCGATATAGCCGCTCACTACCAGATGCATCGGCTCCGGATCGATATGCGCCCCGGCACGGGCGGCGTCCGCCATCGCAGGCGAAGAACTCGTGCGCTCCTTCGGCAGCACGCAGTAGAGACCGCGCAATTCCTTACCGCCCCAGACCGGCCAGCCGCGCAGTCGGCTCCCGCGGGGATCCGGATCGGCCGCAGAGGAACTTACCTCGGGTGTCACCACTTCGCCGAGGAGCTGCTCGAACCATGGGAATACACGGCGCGGAAGCAAGTCGATCATAGCCTCCTCGCCGGAGAGTTCGCGCAATCGCCAGGCGTATTCACCGGTGCGATCATTCATGCCATCGGGCGTGCTTTGACGGTCCGTTTCCGGGAGACCGTTCATCCAGGTTTCAGGGTCGTCCCGTCGCAAATGAGTTGAGCTGTTTCCCGCCCACAGCCGGTCCCGTGCTACGGCACAGAGTTTGGGGTCGAGGATATTTCGTTTAATGAGGAATCCATTCGTGATAAACTCTTTGATTTCTTCCGTACTGAGTGCTGCTAAAGCTGTATCCATGGCAATGAGTCTTCTTTCTTCACTTGGTAAGAGAGTAGCAGACGTATGATGTGATGCCTAATATCTCCTATTAAACGTCCAAGGCCGAGGCAGCCACAATTTGGCAGTGCCATTCGACTTGGTTGAGGAATGAATCACGTAGTTTTAAATCGGTGATTTTTTCCGCTCTCTCCATCAAAAGGGTATAGGCCTGATTCAAGATCGACACGGCTCGTGGATCTTGACGTTGCTCTAAATATCGGTGCAGGGTCCAATAGACTTTAAACGGTTCATGCGGACCATAAAAAGTGCGGGTCTTCGATTAAACGATCATAGACCTTCTCTGCTTCCTCCCGAACAGCTTCGAGATCACCCTGAACAATAGCAATTTCAATCAGGCAGGCGAGAGCTTCGATTGCTAAATTGACCTGTTTGAGTTCTTGGCGAATGACAATGCATTCATGAAGGAGCGACTTTGCCTTCGTCCAGTCCCCGAGGGCAAGATAGATTTGTCCTAAGCTTCAATCGCAGCATCGATAATGCCATCGGGAATGGTGCCGCGCAGCCCCTCTTGTGCGGCAATAGCCTGTTCAAGCTGTGTGCGCGTGCTCATATTTCCTCGATGGGTTAATCATTCCTTTTGCGGCGATTAAAATTATCCAACAGGCAATAGTTGCAGATGACAACTCTTAACAGCCAGTCGGGGTTTAGACCACGATTGGTACGCAGAGTATAGGAAATTCAAAGCCGATCCTCCACGTTGTGCCAGCCATCAGGCGTCGACTCGAGAGTGCGTGCAGTTGGAGTTTGGGTGCCATAGATAACCACCAGAGCACTTGCAGAGCTAGCGCTAAGGTTCGAAAAGCTCGGATTGGATAATCATGGTATTCCCTATTCTACAAATGGTTATGGGGTCTATTATCGTTTCGCTATGCGTATCGTCAACACTCCATAATGACAAGACCAAACACCAGATCTAGCCGAATCGTCGAATTTTCCTCTGCACAAATTATTTCACTGGTCCATAGACAGCGCTATACCAAAGCGTAGATTATATCGTCCACCCTTATGGAGAACATTCATCTTTGCATCGGTTACTCTATTTATTGCTGGTGTTGGTGACCAGCGTTCAGGCCCAGAGTGTTTCTTGGCCGCATTATGCTGCTGATGCCGCCAGTAGCAACTTTGCTCCCTTAAGCCAGATCGACAAAAATAATTTCACCACGCTCGATATCGCCTGGCGCTATGCACCGCCAGACGGACGAATCACCGATCGCTTCGACGTCAACCGCAGCACTCCGTTGGTCATCGATGGCGTGATGTATTATGGCTCGCCACTGGCAATTCTTTGCGCGGTAGATGCGGCGACCGGTGAAGAGATATGGACATTTGATCCGGATGTGTGGCGGGCCGGAGGCAGCTTTATCGGCAACACGCGCGGCATTGCCTATTGGAGCGATGGCCAGCTAGAACGGATATTTTACGCAACGGCCTCAGATCGCCTCTACTCGATCGACGTAGCGACGGGATTGCCCGATCCGCATTTCGGGACGGACGGCTATGTGGATCTGCCGAGTACATTAAGGCGACCAATTGATCGAGACCGCTACGGGATCACTTCGCCGCCGATCGTTTGTCGCGGTGTGGTCGTCGTCGGTTCGGCGATCGTAGATTGGCGCTTTCGGACACCGACCGAGTATACGCCACCCGGCGACGTGCAGGCTTTTGACGCGCAGACCGGGGCGAAAGTTTGGGAGTTTCGCACGATCCCGCAAAAAGGCGACTATGGCATCGAAACTTGGCAAAACGATGCCTGGAAAACATTCGGTGCGGCCAATGTCTGGGCAGCGATGAGTGCGGACGAGGAATTAGGCTATATTTATTTGCCGGTCAGCACGCCGAGTCACGACTTTTACGGCGGCGAACGACCCGGCGACAATCTTTTTGGCGAAAGTCTGGTCTGCGTACGAGCCGATACCGGTGAGCGCGTCTGGCATTTTCAGATGGTACACCACGGGCTCTGGGATTACGATCTTCCGGCGGCACCAGTGCTGATGGATGTTGAAATTGACGGCCGCCAGCGCAAGATCGTGGCGCAAGTAGGCAAGCAGGCCTTCTGTTATGTCTTTGATCGCGTTACCGGCGATCCGATCTGGCCAATCGTCGAGCAACCGGTGCCTCAGTCGTTGCTTGCCAGCGAAAACACCTCAGCCACCCAGCCCATTCCAAGCAAACCGGCGCCTTTTGATCGACAGGGTTTAAGCGATGACGATCTGATCGATTTCACACCCGAATTGCGGCAGGAAGCTGAGGCACTGATTGCCGATTTCAGCTATGGACCGCTCTATACGCCGCCAGCTGAGCAGGGGACGATCATGGTGCCTGGTTTGCTTGGCGGTGCGGATTGGTCCGGGGCCACGGCTCATCCAGGTAAGAGCTTGCTCTATATCCCGTCGCACACTCTGCCCTCGATGGTATGGGTCCGTCGTGCTCGCAACCAGCACGCTCATTCGACTTATATCGGCGGCACTTCCGAGCCTTTTAATGGACCACGGGGTTTACCGTTGACGAAACCGCCCTATGGACGGATCACCGCCATTGATATGCGAACGGGTGCACATGTGTGGATGAGTGCGGTGGGCCGTGGGCCGGTGGATCATCCGGCGCTGAAAGAGTTGGATCTGCCGAATCTCGGCTGGGCAAACCGCAGTTTTGCGGTGGCCACATCGACGCTGTTGTTAGTCGTATCGCAAGATCCGCGCATCATGTCGCGCAGCCGCCTTCGACACCACTCTTCACACCAGGCGCTGGAAACCCACTTGCAGGCATTTGATCTCGATACGGGTTCGCTCGTCGGCCGGGTCGATTTACCGGGTAATGCCTCGGGCAGTCCGATGACCTATATGGTGGCCGGACGCCAATATGTCGCAGTGCCGATCGGAGGTCAGCGCAGCGCACCCGAAGTGGTGGTATTGGCACTGCCATTTTAGCAATCTGCAAACGACAGTTGCAAGGGTAGGAATTTCAACGTGTTTTTCTTGACTCTGGCACTGCCGCTTCTAATAAGGGCCGGCACTGAAGCCTGAACTTTCGGCAACACGTCCATACCCTCCGGCAGAGGAGCATTACCCTGGCACCACACCGAGTGTTTTCGCTCCTGCAACCCTGGGATGATGGTCCTCTTCGCGGCCGCTCTGCTCGCCTGTGGCGGACCGATGGTCCGCACCGAGGTGGGAATCTAGTTGAGGATCGAGGCCTTGAGACCTATCTAAAACTCCAGTCCCTGTGCCCGAGAGTCCGCAGGCTGCCATACTCATACCCAACGTTCCACTGGTATTTCAATAGACGATCGACAGCACACGGCTCAAGCTTTGGCTATGGGCATCGCCTTCCACTTTGAGCCGCAGAAAATAGTGGCCAGGCAACACCAGGTCACCCGATTGGTCTCGCCCGTCCCAAACCAGTTCCTGGGTACCGGCCAGCGCCCGGGCCGAGATCTGGCGCACCCGGCGACCCGCCAGGTCGAAAAGCTCCAGTTTCAGCGGTCTGTGCTCCAGCACGTTGATCAGATCCAGGCTGATCAAGAGCCGGTCACCTATACCGTCGCCATTCGGGGTGAGTACGCTGGGAAACGTAGACACATGGGTAAAGAGGGTATGGACCACGGGCAACTCGACGATATTGGTACTACTTTCGATCTGTGGGTTGGCGTCACCCGGTTCGACCCGCTGGCGCACGTCCGGGCCCAGCCGGCTGTCTTCGAGAAAGAGGTCAAAGCGTGTAGACTGAATGAAAGCGGCAGCCTCGAAGCGCATCTCCACCAGTTCGTCGCTCTGCACTCGGCGGGGCAACTGCACCCAGAAGCCGGTGCTGTCCCCTTGCACTTCAGCCTCGACAGGCGCGCCATCGAGGTGAAGGTCGACAAAGCGCAGGGGCGTGGAAGCCCCGAGAACCAGCCGATCGAACCCCGCGCGTGTAGCAGAAGCCCGCAGCCAGTAGGAAAAGGTCACCGTGGTGCCCGGCTCGACCTGGAAGGGGTAGATCTCGGCAGCGACGCGTTCGGCGATAGGATCGGTGAAATCCAAGCTCACCCAGTCCAGGGTGGGCGTCCGCAGGGGTGAGTCGCTCACCAGACGCGCGTCGAGCTTCACGTAGCGCCTGTGCGAGGGCGAGAGGAAGGTCTGGCCGGAGGTCGCGTAGATATTGCTCCAGGGACTCCAGTCGGCACCGGGCGAGCTGGTCGTATCGATGGGGCCGCGGAAAGAGGGAATGAGCTTGTCCCACCTCTTTGCAGTGACTTCTTTGAGATTCTTGTCGTAGAAGGTGAAAACCTGCTCCAGTTCGTCGCCGGAGCGGCTGCGCAGCTCGAGCCGGGTGCCGGCGGGCATATCGGCATCCCAGCGGAGGACGTTGATGTTTTTCCGGCCCCCAAGATCGAGGATCGGAGAATCGAAGCGCACCTCGCGCGGAAAACCCTCGCTGAAGACCATGATCTCCGCAGTGTGGCCACTGGAATAGCAATTGGGCGCGCTAGTGCCGGATGCGGTGGTACAACTGGCGTCCCAAGTCTTGAAGAGGATGCGCAGGAAGCGCGTGGGGATGGGGGCGAAGCGGTGCGCAACCATGCCCTGGTGCCGGATGGAGCGCGGCAGGACGCCGGAAAAGTGCTTGGTCCAGCGCAGCGAGCCGTCCGCGGCCAGCGAACCGTCCGAGGTCATCATCTCGTGGAAGTTCATACTGAAATGCCGCCCGCGGTCGATATGGCCGATGTGGTGCACCTGGTCGACCCAGTAGACGGCGCCCAGGTCCAGGGTGATCCAGGCCCAGACGTCGTTGGAGGCGCGCGGGACTCGGCCGCTGCGCCACCAGGTGTTGACCCGGCCGTCGATCAGCAGCAGGGCATTGGTCAGCGTCGCTTCGACGAAATCCGTGCCGCCGGTGCCGATGATGATCTCGACGGCCCCACCCCGCTCGCGCAAGTCCGAGACCAGGTTGTCTCCCAGAGCTTCCACTTCGATTTCGACCAGCCGCGCATCGGGCGCGGCCTTGAGCGCTTCGAGACGCACGAACTGGACCGGCGTCGGGGGTATAGCGGGAAT
>CAZFMY010000134.1:0-15516 GCA_964520345.1 uncultured Gemmatimonadaceae bacterium
GCCAGGGTCAGGCTGACGACGATATGGCTGGTAAATCCGGGGAGCAGGTGGCGGGCCATGATCCGCCTTTTGGATGCGCCGATGAGCAGAGCCGCGGTAGCGTAGTCCTCTTCGCGGAGCGAGAGGATTTTGCCCCGGACCACGCGGGCTAAACCGGTCCAACTCAGGAAGGAGAGGACTACGGTGATACCGAAGTAGATCTGCAGTGGACTCCAATTCGCAGGCAGGGCTGCCGAGAGCGCCATCCACAGGGGGATAGACGGAAAAGAGCGCAGTATTTCTATGAGGCGCTGAATGATATTGTCGAGCCAGCCGCCGTAGTACCCCGATAGTACGCCGATACTAAGGCCAAAAACAAAACTCAAAGCGACGCCGATCAGACCGATGGTGAGCGAAATCCGCGAGCCGTAAAGGATTCGACTGAGGAGATCGTGGCCGAGTGAGTCGGTGCCGAGCAGGAAGAGAGTGCCGCCCTGGTCGACGCCGATGAGATGAATATCGGTTTCAAATAGGCCCCAGAAGCGATAGGTCGAGCCGCGGGTGAGAAAGCGCAGGGGGAAAACCTGGGTCTGATCTTCGACGTAGACCTTGCGCAGGGTTTCGGGATGGCGCATCCCCTTGAGCGCGTATACGAAAGGGCGAAAATGGAAGCCGTCGTCACTGAAGAAGTGCACGCGCTGTGGAGGGGCATAGAGGTGTTCGAGATGCTGGTCCGTCAAGGAATAGGGTGCTATGAACTCGCAGAAAAGGGCGCCTAAATAGAGCGCCAGTACGACCATTCCAGACCATACGGCCAGGCGGTGTTTGCAGTACTTTCGCTTCATGAGTTGCCACTGCGAGGCGGTATAAAAATCCTCGCCGACCTGCTCTTGTTCCGCTAGAGTACTCATCTGGGAGCCTGAAATAAATCCTCGAACTCGTCGCGTAACTTCAGGCGCAGATACTCGCGCTCATAGGGCGATTCGCGCAAGCGAGTGGGTCCGTTGCGGACGTCGAAGGGCATCTCGACCGATGCGGGGTGGTGGCTGTAGATCATAATTCGCCGTGGCGCTCCCGAGGTATTGGGGCGCGAATTGTGCACCAGCAGTACGTGGAAGATCATAAAAGAGCCCGCTGGAGCGATCATGTCCATGCCACCTTGATGGTCGATGCAGGTGGGTTTAACCTGCCATCCGTTATCGGTTTCTTCGTGCTCGAGGTGCGATCGGTGTGACCCGGGCCAAATCCGCAGCGGGCCGTTGTCGGAACTCGAATCGTCGATGAGCAGGGCCGAAGAGAGGATGGTCTGGGGGTAGTTCTGCGCTCGGTAATAGGCCCAGTCGTTGTGGATGGGAAAGTGGTCATCGGCACGGCGGATTGGCAGCCCTTCGATTTTGTCGGGTAGTGGTTGTTTGCCGTTGAGTTTTTCCTCCATTAGTACTGGTGCCTCACCCATAATCTGGCTCAGGGGGCCGATGAGGCGCTGGTCTGAAGCTATTTGGGTGAAGAGCAGTGAGAGGTCGTTGATCGGCTGGATCTTGCGGACCATGTGTTCGCCCTGCGAGGTCAGTCGCCAATCCAGGCGACGGCTCAGGCGTTTGTGGGCCAGCGAAGAGTTGATGGTGAGTTCGAGTATATAGTCGGATTCGGCCTGCATCGTGGCGACTTCATTAGCGGTGAAGACCTTTTCGAGGACGAGATAACCGTGTTCGGAGAAGAAGTCGAGTTGGTGCTGGGTCAGTGGTGACATAGTAGAAGCCTATTGTCTTTGGGGATTGGATTGCTCGGTCAGCAAGACCACAAGGTACGAGGTGGACATCAGGTCGATTCAGGATCGAATTCGCTCAGGGCCTGGAGGAAGGCTTCCGGATCATCGGGGCTGAGGAGCAAGGCGTGATCGCGATGGGTCGGAATATAAACCGCCTGGGGAGTATTAGTGAGGAAAACATGTGCTTTTTCCCCGGTGTGGAGGTGAAAAGCTCCCCCGTAGAAGAAGAATGCCTTAATGGCGAAGATTTTGGCTCCCGGGCGATATTGGGGCTCGGTTTGCAGATCGACGATACGGGCTTCCTCGGTCTTGAGTTCACTATAGGCGAAATGCTTGCCGTGGGCGCTGTTGCGAATAATGAGATGGGTTTCTATCAGGGCGAAAGAAGTGCGGCGTCCGATCAGATAGAACCAGGTGAAGACCGAGAAAAAGATGAAGAGCATGATCAGCAGCGAAGTGATCAGGGCTACCGGTGCCGCTATGCGCCCGACCGGGCCGTCGGCATCTATAACGGCATATATTCCGAGCGTGAGCAGGGCGAAAAAGATACAGTTCACGATAAATAGCAGAGCCAGTACTTTGGCGAAGAGTGCTGTGGAAGGTGGATAGATTGGGAAGGTGCGTACTTCCATAGTAAATACTACCTCATCATTGGTGAGTGCGATTGGTTGCTGGGATGCGCTATGAACCGAGATCCAAGGTGTAGAAAGGTCTGTTGATATTCGGGTCGATCCTTTGGGCAGCTGGCGCTGTTTTGGACGTTGACTCTTGGCGTTGGCGGCACACTGTCCTTTGGAGTGGCCGCATATGGAAAGCTTGTGATGCCAATATATTCAACCGGCCTTAATCAGGGCCAATCCCCCTGCGATGGCGATAATCCCGCAGATCTTATGGATGGTGAGGCGTTCTTTGAGCAAGATAAATCCTAGTAGGGCGCCGATGATCACCGAGGATTCGCGCGCCGCGATAATATAGCTGATAGGACCTTTGCTATAGGCGTAGAGAATCAGCATATAGGTGCCGAGAGAGGCTGGACCGATCAACGCGATATAGTTCCAGTAGGTGCGGAAGGTGGTCAAGAGTGAAGGGCCGGATTTGCGCAGGACGAAGGGGGTCCAGAACAGCGTGCTAATGATCCACATCCCGCAGATATAATAAAAGGGCTGCATATAGCCAACGCCTATTTTGTCCACCAATGAATAAGAGACGATAGTGCCACCAACGCCAAGGGCAAGTTTCAGTCCGCGGGTTTGTTCACGCAGGGCCGGAGTACCCAGGCAGAATATACCGGCAAAAATCAGGCCGATGCCGACTGCACCGAGGAGCGAAATTTTTTCGCCGAGGGCGAGCCAGGCGATAAAAGCCGTCAACCCTATTCCCGAACCTCGGGCGACGGGATAGACCAGAGAGATCTCGCCGTGCTCATATGCCCGCGCTAAGAGGATGAAATAGAATCCGTGAAAAACACCCGTTGCCAATAGACAGATACCCGATAGCCAGGTAAGATTGGGTGCTGCGCCCTGCCACCATTGGTAGGCGCAGAACGGGATCATAACCGCATTGCCAAGGGTAAAAGAAAACCAGAGTACAACCGTGTTGCCGGCTACTTTGCGGGCGGCGAAATTCCACAAAGCGTGTCCGATGGCAGCGGTCAGAACCAATCCCCAAACTTCGGCACTCATGATAAGGTGTGTTTCTCCACAACTGCTTCGTCGAGATCTATCCCTAAGCCGGGGCGCTGGGGTACCAGGGCATGGCCGTCTGCTACCTCGATGGGCTCGGCTGCCAATTCGGTCATCATTGGGCTGGGGTTTTGTGGTTGTGGTTGTCCGGGGGCTGATGACAGGATTTGCGGATGGCCGGCGCCGCGGACTCTGGGGGTGATCGGGTATTCGCAGAGGAAGCCTTCGGCCATCGCCGCTACCAGGTGGATACTGGCGGCGAAGTTGATCTGGGTACCCCAGTTGTGGGGAACGACGGGTATGCGGTAGAGACGGCCCAGTTCGGCGATGCGTCGACCTTCGGTTAGTCCACCGACCCAGGAGAGATCGGGTTGCAGAAGATCAACCGCTTTTTTCTGGATCAGTTCGCGGAAGGCATAGGCGGTCAGTTCGGACTCGCCTGCGGCAATAGTCAGTGTTGTACGGGCGCTCAACTGGGCCAGATTATCGGCGTCATCGGTTGAAGAGAGCGGTTCTTCCCACCAGGCGATGCGGGCTCCGCTTTCCTCGATCAGACGCGCAACTTGGAGGGCGGCGGCCAGTCCTCGGGGTCTGCCCAGGTCGAGCATCAATTCGGTTTGCTCACCGGCGGCCTGGCGCAACTGGCCCAGCAGATTGCCATCTCGATGGGGATCCAGGCCGAATTCGGGCCAGCCGTAATACTTAATCGCTGCGAAGCCTGCCTGCGCGTACTCTGCGGTGGAACTCAGCGCTTCGTCGAAGCGCTGAATGTCGATGTAAATAGAGCTGATATAGAGTTTGATCCGCTCTCGAAAAGAGCCCCCCAGCAGCTTGTGGACGGGGATGCCGAGCGTCTTGCCAGCGGCGTCGTATAGAGCCATATCGATGCCGCTGAGTGCGTGGATGCCGAGGCCGCGGCGATCGTAAATGCTGCAGCAGACCGCGTACATCGCTTCCCAGATCGCTGCGATATCGAGAGCGTCCCGTCCGACGACAACACGTTGTAGACTGCCGGTTATCAGATCGCGAGCGGCAAAGGCAGCACGTCCGTCGCGATCGGGTACGAAGCATTCGCCCAGCCCCTCGACGCCATCTTCGGTGTGGACCCGGACCAGGACCCAACCGCCGTTGGGATATTCGTAGGAATGCAGCACCTGAGCCTGGACTTGGGAGATATTCATTGTGCTCCTTTCTCTTCATAGCGAATGCGCGGGTCGAGCCAGAGGAGCAGGATGTCGGATATCAGCGTACCGATGACGGTCAGCAGGCTGAGAATCATGACCATCGATCCGGCCAGGTACATATCCTGATTTTGCAGTGCGCGCAAGAGCAGGGGGCCGGTGGTCGGAAGCCCCAGGACCACAGCAGTGATCACCGAACCCGAGATGATGCCGGGCAATACCCAGCCAATGGTGCTGATCAGGGGATTGAGGGCGATGCGAACCGGGTATTTGAGCAGTAGTTTCCAGGGGGCGAGTCCCTTGGCACGGGCGGTCATTACGTATTGTCTGGGCAACTCGTCGAGAAGGTTGCCGCGCATCACGCGGATCAGTCCGGCGGTGCCGGCGGTGCCGATGACGATGACCGGAATCCACAGATGGGCCAGCAGGTCTGCGAATCGGGCCACCGACCAGGGCGCGTCCTGATAGGCGGGAGAAAACAGACCGCCGGCGCTGACGCCGAAGAAGGAGTAGCCGATGTACATGAAAACCAGGGCCAGGAGAAAGTTGGGAATTGCCAGGCCGATAAAACCGAGTACCGAAAAAGCGTAATCGCCCCAGGAGTACTGCCGCACTGCCGAGTATATGCCGATCGGAATGGCCAGAGCCCAGGTAAAGAGCAGCGTTGCGACTGAGATCAGTATGGTCAAGAGCAGGCGCTCGCCGATGAGTTCGGTGACTTGTCGGTTCCACTCAAAAGACATCCCGAGATCGGGCCATTTAAAGGAGGGCCAGTTGAGATTACCGTTCGCCATTCGCAGGTACGAGCCCGTTTCCTGGCGGGAAAAACCGAAGGGGAGGAGGTTGTTGAGCCATTTGAGATACTGGATGATAAATGGGCTATCCAGGTCGTAGCGGAGGCGCAGGGCGGCTACCTGTTCCTCGGCTACCGGTTCGCCGGTTTCGGCCAGGGCGGTGATATAGGAACTCAGGTAGTCGCCCGGAGGCAATTGGATGAGGCCGAAGGATATAAAGGAGATCGCGAACAAAGTCGGTATCATCCAGAGCAGGCGTTTGAGGATCAGGTGAATCACTGTGGCCTCGAATCGATGGCGTATGATTCGGGGGCGGTGGCACCCGGAGTGCGCAGTGGCCAGCAGGCGATGGCGACTTCGGGCACGTTGCGGAATTTTTCGTTGACGATAAAGATTTGCGGTATTGCACCGACGGTGCCGATGACCCACAGGTTTTTGCGATTGAGCTCGATGATCTCTTTGAAGAGACGGATTTGCTCTGACTCGTCGACGGTGCGTTCGAGTTGGTGGAAAAGCTTGATGCAGCGCAGCATATCGGGTGGAGGCTCTTCTCCTTTCTGTCCATCGGAGCGGAACCAGCGGGCGTAGTCGAGGCCGAAGAAAGATGCCGCACTATAGGGCAAAAACCAACGCGGGTCGAGAGTGGGAATGATTTCGCCGGATCCACCCCAGACCATCACATCGCAGAGCAGTGCATTGCGTCGTTGGGCATAGAGCTGGCGAGCTTGATGTTTGACCACCGTTTTAACGCCGACTCGACTCCAGTCGGTGACGATCATTTCGAAGAGCTTGCCGGCCCCGAGCATGGTCGATGAAGTTTCGAGGTTGAGGGACAGGGGCCGGCCGTCGGGGCGCAGGCGGTAGCCTTGCTCGTCGCGGGCGTCGAGTCCGATTTCGTCGAGGAGGCGGTTGGCCAGAGCGGGATCGTATTCGAGGTAGGCATAGGCGTGCTCGGGTACGTGATAAGCCGAGGAAGGAGGTGGTGAAATCTGGCGCGGTTCGCCCTGCCCGAGAAAAGACGCCTCGCGCACGGCTGCGCGGTCGAGAGCGTGTGAGAGGGCGATACGGAATCGGCGCTGATGGAATATTTCTTTGAGAACCGGGTCTTTGTGATTGAGGTTGAATGCGATGGCGATGGTACCGTCTCCTCCATCGAGCCAGTGGCGAACCCTATAGCCTCCGCGCTCTTGATTTGCCATGAAGAGGGGGTAATTCTGGAAGGTGATATGGCGGCCCTGCATGCCGATCTCGCCGTTGATGGCTTTGATGTTGATGGTTTCCATATTGAAGATCTCGAAGGTCATACGGTCTATATAGGGCAATTGCTGACCCTCGGGATCGACCTTCCAGTAATAGGGGTTGCGTATAAATTCGGCCGGTCGGGCCGGTGGGGGTTTGGCAACGACCCAAGGCCAGATCCTGGGGCACTCCGTGTTGCGGTAGTCGAAACGGTCGGCGAAGAGCTGATACCAGAAGTCCATGCCTGCGGCCTGAACCTGGCGATTGAGGGTCGCTGGGGATACGTAGCTGGGATGGAAGTGCTTCAGGTAATGGGCAGGATAGCTAACGAGCTGGTAGCTCAGATTCGAAGCCATCATCTTGAGGAAGAGGCCGTAGGGTTCGTCGTAGCGAAAGCGGATGGTATAGGAGTCGATCTTTTCCAGCTCTACCAGTTTGCCGCCTTTGCGGTATTCGACGGGAATGACCGGAGTCAAGTCTTCGTTTTGCAATACGTCTTCGTACCAGAACAGAATATCGTCGGCGGTGAAGGGATGTCCATCCGACCAGCGCACTCCGCGTCGCAGATGAAAGGTGTAGATGCGGCCCTCAGAGACCTCCCAGCGCCAGGCCAGATTGGGACGGATCTCGCGGCCCATGGGCCCCCAGCGAACCAGCCCATCGTAGGCAAGGCGATGACTGAAGATGCCGATATCGGAAGGACTGGTTCCGTAGCGAGTCCAGGTGCCGCCATAGGGGCCATTCTGGTCGGCGGGAACAATAACCAGAGGGTTGGTAGGCAGGCGTTCCTCGACCGGGGGTAGCGCACTGACCTGAACGAGGGAGTCGAGGATCGGAGCCTGGCGGAATACGCGGCCGCTTTCGGGTTCCCATTCGGACACTTGATTGAGTGCGAGCGGGGGGCGGTCCTGGCGCAACGGGGCTGGTAATGTGGCTAGGTGGCCAATGTCGACGTTATCCGATCCCGAGAGGAAGAATGTGGTATGAGCCACTAACTCGGTGAGCAGGAATAAACTTATGGATACGAGCCCTAGGCGGAGTAGAAACCGGAGGAAGGATAGGTAGGACAATAGGCTATTTTTTCAAGGCCGCGATCAGATCTCCGCTCGGCTGGATATATTGTATCGATACCACTGAGCCCACCACCCCTTCGTCGGTGGTTGGTCTGATCTGTGAATGGAGGTAAGTGAACCATAGCAAGTTGCGCGACTGGCGTCAACTAGGTTCTCCGCTCAGGACCACTCAGAGAGGAAGTCCGCATTCGATTCCGAGGTCCTCGCTCGTCGGGAAAATCTCTGGCGTGATATTGGGTGGCTAAGTCCCGTTTCGAGTTTGAGTTTACGTTTTTTGGGCGCAGATACCCGATTTACAAGAGCGGCCATTGGGAGAGTAGAGGCATTTTGGTATATTCGCCTGCTATGATCGCGAATGATGAATTGGCCCAGACCTATGCTCATTATGCGTTTTTGCGCCGCGAAATATCGCTCTGGCTTGAGCAGAGCATTCGCCGCGATGGACCGGATCGCAATCAGGGTGGTGAAGACGAAGCCAACTACGCGCTGGCGTTTTTTCCACATTATCTGGTCAGTGGCGATGAGCGAGTCGAAACGCGATTTCGCTCGCTCTTGACCGACCTCATCGCCTGGGTCGAATCCGAATGCGTCCACGGGTATGAGCCCGTGGCCGAAGCGCACCACGGCACCGAGCCCTTTCTACTTTTTCTGCCTCGTTATCTAGGGCTCTTTCCAGATGATGCTGCAGCTGCTGGTCTGCTCGTGGATGCAGCGGAACACATCGGCAATTGGGTCGAGGGGCTGCCCGCCTGGTACGACTGGGAGCGGGATGTCTTTCTGAGTTACCGGATTGGTACGCAGGTCGTTGGAGGTGACGAGCGTCTGGCTCGCGAGTTGGCCGAGCATTTTCGCTTTTTGCACATCGCCCTGGCTGCCTGGCGGGTTAGTGGTGAGGAGTCGTACCGAGATTGGGCTTTGCGGTACGGTCGCTGTCGGGCCGAACGGTTGCTGGCGAGTGAGGAGCCGATCCCGGTACTCTGGGATTTGAATGGTCGTGGGGTGCGACGCGAAGCGCTCGAGACTCGGGAGGAACGGGCGATGGCGGCCGATAGTCATCATTTGCCCGGCGACCCGCTGGCTGGTGTGGAAAACCTGCTTGCTTCGGGGGCGATTTATGCGCTGGGCGATTTGTATCTGATAACGGGTGAGGAGATTTTCCGCGCTGCAGCGCGGAAAATAGTCGAGCCACTGGTTGGCGAACTTCTCGATCCGTATGCCGATCCTGCTGCTGCTGCGCTTTCCTACTATCGTTGGACTTTTGCCGATACTTCGCTCGATGAGCAGATGAATGCAGTGCTGGCACAGCTGGCTCCTGAGTCGGAGGCCCCATGGGCAATGATTTTCCCCGAGCAGCGGCAGCTTCGTAAACCGGGCGTGGGCAAGCGCAGCGATATGATATATTGGGGGCAATGGAGAGAAGACGGTTCGGTGCAGCCGGTACGGGAGCCGAGTACTGCGGCGTTGACATTGGGGTACCAGCTTTCGGGCGAGGTGTCTTTGGCGCGTCGTGCTCTGAGGAGTGCCGCAGCGAAGTTCACGATGGCGCGTCGGGTGTTGCGCGGGGGACGCGAGCACGCCGATATGGGTGGGGCGATCTCTTCGGTGGCTGCGGGGCACGGTCGCAATTGGGGTTGTGGTTCAGTTACTGGTTGCTACGGACCGCTGATTTTGGGCACCCGAGAATTGCAGAGCGCGGTGATGCCAATGGTCGAGTGGGGAGGAGGTTTTCTGCCCGAGGGCCTACTCTCGTTGTTGCGGCCTCCGGTCGGAGGGGCTGGCGAGATGCTTTTGTACAATACCAGCGAGGAACGGATTGATTTAGTCTGGCGTCGGGTTGGAGCCAAAGAGTGGTCTCGGATTGCGCTGGAACCGGGTGAAGTGCAAAAATACGGATTGGAGAACAGAGCATGAGTGAACATTTTTTTGCTGGACTCGATGGCTTGCCGAGGCAGGTGAAACCGCGAAAAAATGGTCTGACGATGGTTATCGATTGGGGGTTGGGTCCCCATGCTCAGCAGGATCTACTGGCGGTTGGGGCGGACTACGTCGATCTGGCCAAGGTGGCAGTAGGGGTATCGCGACTGCTGGATTCGACGCTCCTGGCAGATAAGATCGAACGCTACAGGGAAAGGGGAGTTGAGCCTTTTCCCGGAGGCCAATATCTCGAATATGCGGAGGTTCATGGGCTTTGCGATCGCTATTTGCCGTCCGTTTGTGCGGCCGGGTATCGCTGGGTCGAAGTCTCTGATAATCTGGCACCGGTCGGGCTGGAGTGGAAGAAGGAGATCATTGCTCGAGCAGTAGGTGAATATGGACTCGAAGTGCTGGGAGAGGTGGGGCAGAAGGAAGGGCTTTCCAGCGCAGTGCCGATGGTGGAAGATGCGATGGCCTGTCTAGAAGCGGGGGCGCGGATCGTGCTAGTGGAGGCCGCTGAATTGGTCAGCGGCGATCGTGATACTGAACGTGAAGTAGAGCAGGTGGTGAGGGAGATCGGGGTCGAGCGTGTGATGTTCGAACTGCCTGGGCCCTGGATTGAAGGGGTGGCGCTGCACGATGTGCACCGCATGCGTCGCGAGTTGCTCAATCGCTATGGTACAGAAGTCAACATGGGCAATGTGAGTCCGGACGAAGTGATTGTCGTAGAGGCTTTGCGGCGGGGATTGGGGGCTAACGCCGGAGGTGAAGAGTTGTGATGGGTGAATTGGCTTTGCAGCAGGGTTTGAGGGGTGAGAGCAATGCTTGAGGATCCGCCCGTTTATGCCGATATCGAAGCAGCGCGGGACCTTGTCGGGGCGCACCTGGTGCCGACTCCGCTGGTCCATTGCTGGAAACTCTCGGAAATGCTCGGCGTTCAGTACTATTCCAAGTGCGAGAATCTGCAGCCGGTCGGGGCTTTTAAAGTCCGCGGCGGCGTCAATTTACTCGGTAGGCTCGATGCCGAGCAACGGCAGCGGGGGGTGATCAGCGCCAGCACCGGTAACCACGGTCAATCGCTGGCCTTTGCCGGCAGGCTCTTTGGCGTGCCGGTGATCATTTATGGGCCGCAGCACCAGAGTAACCCTGCCAAGGTTCAGGCGATGCGCGCGTTGGGGGCGGAGGTCCGGCTCTACGGCCGCGACTTCGACGAAGCGCGCGAGGAGGTCGAACGCGTCGCGCAGGGCGAGGGTTACCGCTATGTGCATTCGGCCAACGAACCCTTGCTGATCGCCGGGGTCGGCACCATGGGCTTGGAGATTTTCGCCGCAGTGCCGGATCTCGACGTTTTGATCGTGCCGGTTGGAGGCGGCAGTGGCGTGTGCGGCAATGCGCTCGTTGCTCGGCACCTCAACCCGAACGTCGAGATCATCGGCGTACAGATGGAGAGTGCGCCGGTTTGTTATCGCGCGTGGCGGGAGCGCCGGCTCGATGTATCGGCACCGATGAGTACGCGCCACGAGGGCCTGGCGACGCGGGTGCCCTTCGAAATGACCATGCGCATGATGTGGGATCTCGTCGATCGTTTCGAGTTGGTGACCGATGAAGAGGTCGATGACGCGATCGGATTGCTGGCCAGGGAAGCCAGGCTGGTAGCCGAAGGAGCTGGAGCGGCAGCCCTGGCGGCGGCGTTGAAGCACAAAGACCGTCTGGCGGGCCGGAAGGTCGTGGGTATTCTCAGCGGGGGCAATGCGCCGCCGGATTACCTAGCCGAGGTTTTGCAAAAAGTCTAAAGGGGCTTGTCCATTGCAGCTTTGGACCGGGAAGGTGATGCACGGGATTGATAGCTTGAGACAAGGGGGTACTCTGCTGATCACGGGAACTCAGGCCGATTGAGGTGATGGCCAAGGAGGGATTGATGACCGATTCTCGCGCCAATATTCTCTTTATCGTCTCCGATCAACACAGCAAGTTCCACCTGGGTTGCTATGGGGATGAGGTGGTGCGCACGCCGAATCTCGACCGCCTGGCCCGGGAGGGGATGCGCTGCACCAATGCCTACACCGCTGCGCCGGTCTGCGTTCCGGCGCGGATGGCCTTTATGACCGGGCGGCATCCTTCCAGTACAGAGGTCTGGACCAATAACCACATTCTCAGTTCGGCGATACCGACCTGGGCACACGCGATGGGGGCGGCCGGTTATGACACTGCGCTCATCGGTCGGATGCACTTTGTCGGGTCGGATCAGCGGCACGGTTTCGCCGAGCGACCGCTTGGCGAATACAGTGCTTTGCATCCAGGGGCCGATAGGCTCGGTGGTCCCCATTTCAAAGATATTCCCTCCAGCACCTCGGGGCAGATTCGCGAAGGCGTCGAGATCGCCGGTTATGGTCGGACTACCTATCAGGCTTTCGACGAGCAGGTGGCCGAGGCGGCTCTTGACTATTTGGAGCAAAGGGCCCGCAATTCCAGGCCTTTCGCGGCGGTGGCGGGTTTTGTTTTGCCCCATTGTCCGTTCTTCGCACCGAAAGAGCTATTCGACTACTACTACCAGCGGGTAGATATTCCAGATTCGCATCTCTTGGGATTGGCACCAGAGCCGGAGGCGGTGCGGCGTTTTAAACGCACGCGGAAGATCGACAAACCGTTGTCGGCAGAGCGAATCCGCGTTGCGCGTGCCGCTTATTTCGGACTTTGCGAGTATTTTGACGACCAGGTCGGGCGCTTACTCGACAAACTCGATCAGACCGGCTTGGCCGAGAATACGCTGGTGGTTTATCTGAGCGATCATGGGGAGATGGCCGGCGAGCACGGTTGCTGGTGGAAGAGCAATTATTTCGAGGGTTCGGTCGGCGTGCCGCTCATCGCGCGGCTGCCGGGGGTTATCGAGGCCGGTTCGGTCGATTCGACGCTCTGCTCTCTGCTGGATTTGGGACCGACGGCAGTGGAACTAGCCGGCGGCGAACCGCTGCCCGATCAGGATGGACATTCGCTGTGGTCGGTGTTCCGGGGAGAGGCCGATCCAACTCGGCCCGAAGCGATCTTCAGCGAGTTGGGGCCTACCCGGGGTGAGCCGCCATCGCGAATGATACGATCGGGCCGGTGGAAGCTATACGATTATGGCGATGACGTGCCGCCGGTGCTCTTCGATCTAGAGAAAGACCCTGGAGAATGGTGCGATCTGGCGGCCGACCAGGAGCACGCGGCGGTGCGGGATGGGCTCTTGCAGCGACTCTATCGCGATTGGGACCCGGAGCGAGTAGCTGGACGCAGCGCGGCGCTGGAGCGGGATGCCCAGCAGATCGCGGCCTGGGGACGGGCTGTGCAGCCCCGGCACCCGGATACCTTATCGGTGCCCGATGTCGAGGCGGTGGTGCGGGTTTAGGCTAGAGAGGTCGAGATGAGCGTGTTGGGATGGGACAATATCTCCGAGTCGCCAAGCGGGGTCAGGGTTTCCAGCCGTAATAGGCTAGGAATTTGAGTAGTTCCGGGTCTTCGGCGGTGAGGGGGCCGAGCCAGGTGCCTAGGCGTTTGCGCTTCCACCAGGCGTCGCTTTTATCTGCGAAAGTGGTGAATTCATACTCGTATAGATCAGCCTGGATATAAGCTGGGGCTCGCTGGGGAAAGGGGTTGTGAGCGAGGAGGCCCAAGGCGCCTTGTTTGTTCTGTAGTAGCTTATAGATGAAATGAGCTAACCAGGGGCTCTTGTCATATTGGGACATTGCCGCGAACCAGATCTGCCAGTCCAGGCGGTAGTGGTAGGGGGAGACCAGAGCTGGTCGACGGTCGATCGCACCGGGTTTGGCGTTAAATTCGTATTCGCGCCATTGGACATGGTCGTCGTCTGGGTGGTCTTGGGTGCCCTTGAGGACGATTTCGTAGCGTTTTTTGCCGATGTGGCCGAAGGCGCCGTAGGTGTTGACCAGATGCAGGGGATCGTAGGAGCGGTTCATCGCCTGCTGGGGGGAGATCATATTGCGGATCGGTGGAGAACTCAGGTAGAATACGAGGATGCAGAGGGCGTAGATGGTGAGCCGGCGACCGTGTCCCATTTCGGCGGGTGGGTCGCGTTGGATATGGTCGGCGAGGCGGCGGGGCATGATCCGCTGCAGTGCAGCATCGTCGAAGCAGGGGATGCATAAGGCGATGGTCAGCCAGTTGAGCCAGGAGAGGTTGCCACTGAGGATGATCAGGAATTGGAAAGCGATTTGGATCCATCCCGCGAGGTGGCGCAGACGCCGGGGAGCGAATAGGAAGAAGGGTACCACCAACTCGACGAAGAGAGTCAGCAGGACGCTGATTTTGTGGAATAGAGGCGGCAATTGGTGCAAGTACCAGCTGAGGGGATTGGGGATCGGCTGAGTCTGGTAGTGATAGCTCATACAGCTCAGGTCGAGCCAGCACGAATCGCCGCGAATCTTGATCAGTCCGGCACCGATAATGACTCTGAAGAGCACCCAGCGATAGAGCCAGATCAGTGCTGCAGGAGAAGGGGCCTGGCGCCGGCCGAGCGGTGCGAGGAAGATGGCTAGAAAACCGCACTCGAGGAGCAGGATCTCCCAGCCGTAGCCGTAGAAGATCTGGCCGACGTTGTTGAAGGACAGATAGATGGCCCAGAGAGCGATGAGTTGGAAGACGTTGGTTAGACCGCAGAGCAGGAGTAGGGAGAGCAAGAGTCCAAGGTGGCAGAATGCCTGCAGGGTCGCATCCGAGGCATCAAACCAGAAGATGGTTGGCATAAGGGCCCAGGCAGAAGTGCTTCCCTCGACGCTGCGAGCGACTTTTTCGAGATAGAGCGAGGCCGGTAAGAGTCCATCGGAGCCAATTAGGGGACCGAGTTGGTTAGAGAGAGATAGAAAGGCGAGGGTGTAGATCAGACCGAACAGACGCATCAATAGAAAGCTGGCGAGTCGGTAAGACCCGGGATCGAGGGGGCGGACCCACTCGGTCTCGATACGAGGCAGTTGCTCGATTACAGTTTTGAAGCTCATTTTGTTCGCCAGGAGTCAGAAGGAGTGATTCTTGAGGCGTAGTGCAGAAAATAGTTGTAGGGAAGAATCGCGACAAGGAAGGACGAATTCGAGCCTTGAAACTGATCGAGATTGATATTTTGCGCGGAGACTATGCACTCAACAGCGCCGAGGAGCAATTTTTTATGCACCGGGATTGGCGCTTGAGTCCGGAACGGGTCGTGGCCATCTATGTGCGGCAGGACCACGAGGGGCAAGTCTACTACTATCCCTTTGATCGCTTCGCCACCGATAGGATCGGTGGCATGGAAGTCAGCCCACCTCAGGTCGTTCTGGGGCAGGGCGCGATTTATATATTTGACGAAAAAGCGGTGATGGTGGGTGAAGTTTTGGTCGTGTCGGTAATGGACTGAGGATTGGCGCTTAGACGAACTGGTCGTCGGAGTCGCCGCGGACGATGGTGACCTGGCCTTGTTCCTCCAGTTGTCGCACCTGTTGAACGATGCGCAACTGCACTTCCTCGACTTCCGAAAGCCGCATCGGTCCCTGGAACTCCATCTCCTCAGTGATGAAGGAGCGAACGCGCTCCGACATATTGCCCAAGACTTTGTCTTTGAGCTCGTCAGAGGCCGATTTGAGTGCGACGACCAGATCCTTCTGATCGACTTCGCGCATCAATGTCTGGATCTCACGGTCGGTCAGCTTGCCGATATCGTCAAAGACGAACATCAGATTGCGCACCGACTCGGCGACTTCTGGGTCCTGAGCATCCATCTGGTCGAGGACGTTCTTTTCGACACTAGACCCGGTCAAGTTGAGGATATCGGCTACGACCTTGGGACCGCCTACATCCTGGTTGCCGCCGAGCATATCGCGAAGGGAAGCCTCGAGACTCTCCTCGATTTCCTTGAGGACA
>CAZFMY010000135.1:0-14835 GCA_964520345.1 uncultured Gemmatimonadaceae bacterium
TCATCCCCTCCCGGAGGCAGGTCGTCGGCGCGCCAGCACCAGGTCATGATTGGATATTTCTGGGGGTTCCAATGGACTCGTTTGATCAGGACGACTGAGTGTCCTGTATCCTGTGCTGCCAGATAGTGCTTGCCGTTCGAAGTTTGGACTGAGTATGATTTGGGCTTGTCGTCATCTTTGCGGCGCCAATTCCAGCCTTTGGGCAGACTATCTAAACTCGTATCGGAGAAGTCCTCAATGACCAGGAAATCGTCAGAGCTCGTCGTTAGGTTGTCTGCATAGGCCGTCGGTACTGAACTGTAGTGGCTCAAGCAGATCGGGAGAATACAGTTGCTCGCTAACCAGGCGAATATGTATCGACGCATGGTTTAACCTCTCAAAAAATCAGTGCGGATCGCCTTGTTTTTCGAGCATTGGTAGTGGAGACGAGGTGCGATTTTGGATCGCGTTGCGGCTCATATAGCTGAGAAAGGTCCAACCGATGAAAATCCAGACCACGCGACGCATGCGCCGGATAAGACCCAAAGACAATCCCAGAGCCGGGTCCAGTCCCAGGCTGGAGAACAGGAAGACCAGACTTCCCTCCATCACTCCGATATTGGAGGGCATGAAGAAGAATATAGCGCTGATGACTGCGCCCAGCGCGCTGAGCACGAAGCAAAACCAGAATCCGATGCCGGCATCCAGTACATCGAGGATGATATAGGTTTCGCAGGTGCCCATGAACCAGCCGATGCTCTGGAAAAACAGGGCCTGCAGAAAGCGGGTTCGCTGCTCGCGGTAGAAGGATCCGATATTGGTGTCTATGCGCGCAGCTCGGCCCATATTGCGCTCGATGAGATCGGTGCGTATACCGGCGGAGCGGAGGAGTTTGAGCAGAGAGGTGAACATGCGGTTCTGGCGCTTGTAGAAGAGCCAGAGGGCGACCGGGCTGGCGACGAGCAAAAATGTGAAGAAGGCGCGATACTCGAAGGGGATCAGTTCGGAAACATCGTGGTAGTGGAAAAGCAGACCGAGCCCAACTATGGTGAAGGTCAATCCGACGACCAACTGGGCGGTTTTGTCGACCACGACCGAAGCCATGCCGCGAGGACCCGGTGTTCGGTGGGTGATCAGATAGGCTTTGACGGGTTCGCCGCCGAGATTGGCCAGCGGGGTCAGCTGGTTGACGGCTTCACCGGCGAGTTTGGCCGCGAAGAGGGTTAGTATGCGCGGTTTGAAAGCGTCGGGTGGGAAGGCAAAACTCCAGGCGATGGTATTAGATATATGCCATATACAGGAGGGTACTAGGAGCAGTGGGAAAGCCCATTTGATCGCGTCGAAATGGCGAAGGACTTCGTCGAAGCCGAGTTGGCCGACTAGATAACCCAGGAGCAGAAAGCCCAGAGCAACCATAAAGATTTGCAGGACTCTCATGCGATTTCCTCGCGGTTGACGGCGGTCGGTCGCGTTGGGATTGCCTGGCTCTGCATCTCAGATGCAGCGTCCCCTTCCTGGACCTTGATCAGTCGGTAGTGCGTGGTCAGGACGGCCAGTGTTGATAGGTGGACCAGCCCGGTCAGCAACCAGTAGATGGCTTCAAACTGGTTGGCAACCATACCGATGGCGATAAAAAGCGAGAGGAAGTCTCGTTTGGCCACGAAGCCGAAGCGTTCTAGGAGTCGGTAACTCCAGTCTTTTTCGCGCTCCGGGACTTTATGGGCGAGGTCGCCTAGGTAGTACTGCAGGCTGCCGGTATTTGTTCTTAGCGCATAGAGATACAAAAGACACAGAGTCAGGATCATCGAGGCGATGGCGGAGATACCGGCGAAAAGAGCAAAATGGGCGTCCGGGTAGAGCCATTGCATGCCGAGGATCATGCAGATATAGCCGCAGATATAGGCAAAGTTATCGGTAACCGTGTCGAACCAGGCGCCGAATTTGGTCTCTCCCAGCTTGACGCGTGCAATCTCGCCATCACAGCCATCTAAGATGGAGGCTAGTTGCCAGAGTCCGCCGGCGAGGACGATTCGCAAATAATCGTCGGGCCGTGTAACCAGATAGGCACCGAGTAGTCCCGGACAGAGGACTAAGAAGAATGTGACCATATTCGGGGAGATGCCGGTATCGACGATCACTTTGCTGAAAGGCACCGAGATACGCACGTTGATGAGGCGAGCGACCGTGCCGCTGGTCGATTTGCTCACCTGGTCGAAAAGCATTTTCTTGGCTGCCCGAGCGCCTTGCTTGTCGGTTGCCAGAGACCAGAGGTGGGGTGGTATTTCCTCGTTGCGAGTACTTTTATCGATCAGGCACTGATCGATAAAAGTCCATATATCGACCGATTTGGCGATCAGTGTGCTGGAACTGAACAAGCCAGGAGAGCAGAGAAAGGCTCCGCTGCTGATCTGGGTAGCAGATAGTTTGATGTGGTTAAAGGCCGCACCCCCGCCCGCAGTATTGCGCCGATCATTTTCGCAATGAGCAAGGTCGCTGATCTGAGCGACCAGGTCGGCGCCTTGTAGGTTTGCTCTCGTCAGGGTACTCAGTGAGGAATGGTGGTGGACAGAGTGGCCCATAACTAGAAGTGATGGCTGATCGATTTCGAAGGAGATGTCGGCCTTGTTACCCCAGGTAGTGAATTCGATCTGGATATCCAGATCGAATTCACAGTGTTTCAGGTCGGTGGCCTGCTCCTGGGGCAGTACGACCAGGATGCGGTTCATACCTGCTCTGGCCATGGTGCGGATTCCGCGCTGGAGGAGCGTCCGGCCAGCAACCTTTAGCGTGGTTGGAGCAACCGGAGTTGCAGAGATATCGTCAAAGACCAGAATTCCTTGCTGAATCGTGGTATTTTGCTCCTGTTTTGATAGATTGTGCAGTATTGACTCTCCCTAAAATGAGATGGTCGTTTTTTCTCTGTAGTAGGAAATACGACAGAACAATATAAGATAAGTAATTATCGACTTTTTGTCGGCCCTAAATTAGTGGTACCCCGAGTATTTTTCGATGACCAGGGAGGATGAGGTCTGGGGGGCGTTGGTCGAGAGCGAAGACCGGGCCGGCAGGGTGGGGAGCTCGATTCGGTCGATGCTCTTTGTGGTGTTCCAGCGAGAGTGGTGAGCTAGTGGGTCGCAATTGGAGAATTGGGAATGGATTGCAGAGGATGCCGAAATGCACGGACCCTTCGAAATCGCTAAAAAAACCCTTGCTGGAAGTGGGTAATTGCCATATTTGTATTGGCAAGTTCGGAGAGAAGATCGTGCTGATACACTTTAAGGTCATTTGGCTGCTGGTCGCTTGGGCTACGGTGTGCGGGGCTCAGATACGCAACTGGCAAATCGGTGGTAGCAGTTTGTCCTGGAGCGAGAGCGATTCGATCGAAGTGCTCGTCGATTTCGATTCGGCGCCTGGTGCGATACAACCCCTTTATATCGATCCCGCTAAGAGTCTGCTGGCTCTACTCTCAGGTTGGGAGCCGCTCAAGGATCCGCGTGAACTGACCTATCAGGAAGGTGAAACGCCGCGTGCATGGAAGGGCGCGGCGGGCAATGTGACGACCGCTCACAATGGTACGTATATGGTGGATGGAGACAGTTTGACGTTTAACCCGCCGGTCTCTTCCAATCCCGAATCGGTTTGGTATACGATCGATCTGGCGGTGCCGATACCCGCGCACCGCTTCGGTTTTTTTACCCCGCCGCGTGGTTTTCGCTCCGATGGTACGCCCTATGTCCTCGATGTAGTGCCGGCGTACGAAGTTTCGATTGCGACGGGGGCCGATCCCGAATGGCACGAAGGGATACAGCCTTATAAGCGGATTGGACCGGTGATTGCCGATGTAGCCGAAAATTTCGCTTCTCGAGTCCAGATCGAATTTCCCCGACAGTATTTGCGGTTCGTACGCTACAAACGCAAGACTTCGCTCTTGGATTCGGCAAAGGGGTCGACCAATAGTACTGGTTCAGGGACGGCGTTCAGGGGCTCAATCGGCGATTTCGAGCTCTTTGGCGAGGGAGTGCCGGGCAAGGCGGTCTACCGCTCGCGAATTTTCTCATTTGATGAGCCGGTTAATTTTGGTCGGCTCTCCTGGGCAGAGACCCCTTTGCAACTAGTCGACGGCGAATTAGTGGAAGCTCCCGATGCGGCGGTGGGGATCGAGATAGAAGTACGCACTGGCCGTGACAACGATCCCAATATCTATCACGAATATACCGATCGCGGTGGCGAGGAGGTGGTAACGCGCGAGCGCTATGAAATGACCTTGCAACCGCGTTGGCGAGCAGGTCTCTTGCGTGATCCCCGCCCGGGAATGCGTGCCTCGATTCAGTATGATAGCGAGAACTGGTCCTTCTGGTCTTTGCCTTTTACCCGGTCGGGGCAGGCCATTGATTTGCGCGGGGGGACACACTTTCAGTTGCGAATCGTATTCAAGAGCGAAGAATTCGACTCCCTGGTGCGGCTTGACTCGCTGTGGATCGAGACAGCGCCGCTGCTGGCCAATCGGGTAGTCGCCGAGGTGGCGTTAATCGAAGATATGCGACCGGCGGGGAGGCTGGTTGAGGTGCCGCTGGGGCAGAGGGTGGAACTGGTTTACGATCTCCGTGGCGAATTCGAAGGGGCGGGAGCGGGTTTCGACGCATTGAGAATCCACACCGGGGCACGGGCGGAATTTATCCGCCTGGAGATGGGTGATCCCCTGGTGGAGGCCATGCCGGTTGAAGTCGTCGCCGAAGATGATTATCTGATAGTGGTTTTGCCGGAAAAGGTGGGACCGGAAGGTGGTACACGTATTCGGATTGTCTTCGCTGCGGAAATCTATTCGCTGGCCTGGACTTTCTCGGGGGAGGTGTATGATGCTGGTGCTGCGGTACTGCCCCAGCCGGTAGAGCCGGGCGATGCAAGTACGGCATTGGGAACGAATAACCTGCGCGTTTTGGGGATCGCAGCCGACGGTGGTCCGGTAGTGGAACTGGATTTTTCTACCGGAGTGCTGACGCCGAATGGAGACCAGGTGCACGACGAGGTCGAGATCGGCTATGCCCTATTGGGGTTGCCCGAGGATATAGAGGTAGCGCTCAAAGTATTTGCACTCGATGGGCATCAAGTAGTCGAACGGCATTTAGGTTGGCAGCGCTTCGGAGAGCAGCACGTGCGCTGGGATGGGCGCGATGAAACAGGGTATTTATTGCCGCCAGGGCTCTATCTGGTCGAAATCGCCCCTCTAGCCGAAGAGGCGGCGCGCAGATTGCTGCGCGTTTTGGCGCTGGCGTACTGAAAATATGCTGAAGCGAGCTAATGCCATTTTCTGGGTGCTGGTGGGGATCTATGGCAATGGGCAGGCTGATGAACTGCGTTTTGAGAGTGCGGCGGCGTGGGCGGTGTGGGAAATGCCCACCGACCTGGTACAGGTCGGCGCGGATGGTGTGTTGCGGCTCAGGAAATTCCGCAAGGAGATCAATGCTTTGGCCAACGCCGAGGACTTTCGCCACCCGACGCAGGAGCGCGGTGCAGTTACGGGTGGGATTTGGGAAGCCAAGAGCAGTCCTGAGACGGCGGATTTTCTCCTCGACGGCGATCCCGAGACCTTCTGGCGACCCGATCCTGCCGACGCGCTCGATCAGTGGTCGGTACAGATCGACCTGGGGCGGCCGGTGCTGGCGCGACATATCCGCTTGGTTTTTCCCGACCGCGAGGGCGCGCGGCCCTTGCGGCAGTTCAGCGTCTTTGTGGCCTCGGGTGCGAGGATACAGGCGCTCAACGACGTGTTTAAGTTCGAGGCCGTCTATCGCACGCCGCAGCCCAATGCCGACACTGAACGGGTGATCCCCCTTGAATACGAGGGGATCGACAGCACCTATATACTCGACACGGGTTTAGGGCTCGATCATCGGCGCGAAAGCCAGTATCAGGTCATTCAGTATATCATTATCGAAGTCGACGAGCAGAGTCCGGATGCGGCGTTGGCGGAGGTCGAGGTGCTGGCAGTGGGTGACAATGTCAGTCTAGGTACGGCGGGGCGCGGCGGCAGATTTCTGGAGGGTGGGCGCACCACGGGTGCAGCGCTGATGTTCGACGGCGATATGGACAGTTTCGCGCTCCTGACCAGTGCAGACGGCGGCTGGCTCGACGCGGGGATCTGGTGGCGGGTCGATCTGGGGGCGGTGTTATTCATAGACGAATTATTCATCTACCAGAGCCAGCGCGGGGAGGGTCTGCGCAGCCAGGTTCAGGGCGGCAACCCATCGGCGGCGGGCGGATTGTTCTTGATTTCTGATGGCAAGCCGGCTGCTGGATCGGGACTGCCGGTGCCCGAAAAGGTCGATTACGAGGTGCTGGTTGAGGACCGCTGTCCCGGGTGCAAGGGGCGGCTCTTCCGTCAGCGCTATATGTTTGCGCCGCGCAAAGTCCGCTATTTGTTTTGGCACGAGATCGACGGACTGGAGCGCAGTTTTGGCTGGGGTCTGGAGGCCATGACCTTTGCCGCGGGGTATCCGGCGCAGGTGGATCTGCGTTCGGGCTTTATAGACCTGGCCGCAGAGGCGGGCGATGGGCGGCCGCGGGTAATCGAGCGGCTCGGGTGGGAAGCTCACGCGCCGCCGGGGACGAGGGTGCAGCTGCGCTCGCGCGCGGGCAACGAATTGCAGGAGGTCTACGCGTTCTTCGACAAGAAGGGCGATCAGCTTACCGAAGAGCGCTACAATAGCCTGCCCAAGGTGCTGAAGGGGCAGATCGACACCATGGTCGTCGTCGGTGAAGACTGGGGAGAGTGGAGCAATTTCTACCAGTTTTCCGGCGAGGCCTTTCAGTCGGAAAGTCCGCGCCGCTATGTGCAGCTCGAGATGATCCTGTCGTCGGACGATCCGCAGCTGGCGCCGGTGGTAAATGCGGTGGCGATCGAATTCACTGACGCATTGGTGCAGTCGGCGCAGGGACGGATCTCCCCGCTCCAGGCCCGGCCGAACGAAGACACTCGTTTCACGTATATATTGTATCCGGGCACTGACGGCCAGGATCGTGGCTTCGACCGCCTGCGCCTGCGCATCCCCGGCCAAACCGACGGTCGGGTCGCGCTGCGCGTCGGTGGGGCAGAGGTCGCACCCGAGATTGTGGAGTGGCGCGGCGATTCACTGCTGGTGGACCTGCCACAGACGGTGATCGCCGATTCGGTCGAGGTCGAATTCACAGCGCGGCTTCTGGACTACGCGGCGCTCTTCGCGCTCGATCTAGAGTCGCGCGCACGCCCGGGGCTGTGGCAGTCGGTGGAACCGCGGTCGCGCCGGGCCCATATCGTGCTTCTGCCCGATTTGGAAATGCAACGGGGCCTGGTCGCCGATTTGCGCATCGCGCCCTCAGTTTTCACCCCTAATGGCGACGAACTCAACAACGAGGTGGTCGTCGACTTCGTGGTGTTCAAGGCGCGGGCGGCGCTGCCCCGGGTAGAGGTCTTTGATCTCTCTGGGCGGCTGGTGGCTCGGCTCAGAGGGGAAGAGGTTGGCGGGCGCTGGCGTTTCAGCTGGTCCGGCAGGGCCGCCGACGGCTCGCGGGCTCAGTCGGGTATCTATCTGTGTCGGATTGATGCGGGTGCGGCGGGTGGCGATGCGGTGGTGATGCGGACTTTCGCCCTGGTGTATTAAAAGCGTTCTTAGAACGCTATGCGGGTTCCTACACGTGAGCAGGCTTCCATGGCTAATATAGAAGATCGCGCACCGCAAAGCGGTGCAGCGGCACCCAATATACTCTGGATATTCGGTGACCAGCACCGCGCTCAGGCGTTGGGGCTGGTTGGAGACGCCAATGTATCGACGCCGAATATCGATGCGCTGGCCGCTGGAGGTGTGGTTTTTGACCGCGCGGTGGCGGGTTGTCCGCTTTGCTGTCCGTACCGCGGTTCGTTGCTCTCTGGGCGCTATCCGCATAAGGCGGTACCCGGGCACCAGATGAGGCTGCCTCCCGAATTTCTTACGATTGCGCAGCCCTTCAATGCGGCTGGGTACGATACCGCGTGGTTTGGCAAGTGGCATTTGGATGGGTTCCAGGAACGGGAGGGACGAGCCGCGCTGCACGAGGTGCCGAAGGAACGGCGCGGCGGATTCGATACCTGGATTGGTTATGAGAACAATAACGCCCAGTACGACGCCTGGGTACACGGCCATCGGGGCGAAGAAGAAATCGAAGTGCAGAGACTGGAGCGATATGAAACCGATGCACTGACCGATTTGCTCATCGAGCATATCCACAACCGGGCGAAAGGAGACGTGCCTTTTTTTGCCAGTCTTAGCGTGCAGCCGCCGCACGATCCTTATGTGGCGCCACCGGAATGGATGGGGCGGCACCGTCCCGGAGCGATCGAGTTGCGGCCCAATGTGCCGCCGGTTGTGCATATCGAGGAGCGGGCGCGGCGGGATCTGGCCGGTTATTATGCGATGATCGAGAATCTCGATTGGAATCTGGGCAGGGTGGTGGAGGTCTTGCGCGCGGAGGGGCTCTACGACAATACGCATATTGTCTTTTTTTCCGATCACGGCGATCTGCACGGTTCACACGGGCAGTTTCGCAAGACTGCGCCGTGGGAGGAGGCGATTCGCGTTCCTTGCGTCATCGGCGGGGGGCGGCGCTACGAGATGAAGTCAGGGGTCAGAACCGATGTGCCGCTGAACCATGTGGATATGGGGCCTACGACACTGGGTCTGTGCGGGATCGAAGTGCCGGATTGGATGCCGGGTACCGATTATTCGCACCGGCGTTTGCGCAAAGTCCCTTCTGGTGCCGAACCCGATTCGGCTTATTTGCAGCTGGTAGTGCCGACCGGGCATGGGGATAGCGTCGATCGACCCTGGCGAGGCGTAGTGACGCGCGATGGTTGGAAATACGTGGTGCTCGAGCATCAGCCATGGTTGATGTTCAATCTGGCCGAGGACCCATATGAATTGGCCAACCTGGCGCACAACACGGCTTTTCGCGCTGAGCGCAAGCGATTGCAGGATCGGTTGGAGGCGTGGATTGATGAGACCAGTGATGTATTTGCCATGCCCGAAATATAGAGCGGTGCAATGCATCTAAGTGCGGAACGCTTCCGCGATAATCCCATTATCGAGCCCGGCATGGCAGGTCTTGTCGGGGAGCACGGCAGGAATATCAACGGTCCGTCGCTGGTGCGTGTGCCGGAATGGGTGGAGAGCCGGTTGGGTTCGTACTATCTGTACTTTGCCCACCACAGCGGTGCGTATATTCGCATGGCCTATGCCGATTGTTTGGCAGGGCCGTGGTCGGTGTACGAGCCTGGGGTGCTGCATATGGATCAGGGCTTTGGGCGTAGACATATCGCCAGCCCTGACCTGCACGTGGACGAGGCACGTCGGCAGTTGCGGATGTATTTCCACCAGCCTGCTCCTGAAGACCGAGCAGAATTGGGACAGGTTTCGTTTGTCGCCTTGTCAGAAGATGGGATCAATTTTAGCATCGAGCCAGAAATCCTGGGCAAATATTATTTTCGCGTCTTCGAATATGGTGGTTGGTACTATGCTCTTGGCAAATACGACAATGTAGACGGAGTGCTCTACCGCTCGCGCGATGGGTTGACGGGATTTCAAGAGGGCCCGCGACTTTTGCCCCGAATTCGGCACTCAGCGCTCTGGGTGGAGGGTGATTTGCTTCATGTTCTCTATTCGCGGGTGGGCGACGCTCCGGAGCGGATCTTGTGGACCACGGCAGATCTGCGCGGAGATTGGTCGAGGTGGTGTTTCTCTGCCCCGGTATGTGTGCTGGAGCCGGAGATGGAGTGGGAGGGATGCTGTTTGCCGATCGAGCCTTCACGGTCCGGTGCGGTGGCGGAGCCGGTGCGGCAATTGCGCGATCCCGGCGTCTATGAAGAGGATGGTGAACGCTTCCTGCTTTACTCGGTGGCAGGGGAACAGGGAATCGCGATTGCGCGGCTGATATGGCAATGAAATAGGTTTAGGATATCCGTTGTGGTTTTTGCAAGGGGGTTGGGTGTCAGGTCATGGGGGCTGCGCTTGCGGATACCAATCGCCAGTTCAGAGCTTAGTATGGTGTTTCCCGGGTGGTCACCGGACACCAACGCGCGTTGTGAATATCGCTCCATAGAGCGTCAAGAGCGGCCGGAGTGCCGATCCGTTGCAGGGCCAGCAGGGCGTTGAAACGCACGTAGCGATTTTCGTCGCCCAGGCTTTTTTGCAATGCTCTGATCGCGTCGTCGTCGGCAGTGCCGATTTTGGCCAGCGAAAGGGCGGCGTTGCGGCGTACCGGCTCGTATGAATCGGAAAGGGCTCTGGCCAATGAGGATGAGCTAACGCCATTTTGCGGTGCGATCGTGCCCAGGGCTTCAGCGGCATTGCGGCGTACCCAATGGCTTGCGTCGCTAAGAGCGCAGTTGAGCGCCGGGGCTGAATCGTGGGCTTCGTGCCCTATATTGCCGAGAATCGCGGCGGCGGCGGTGCGGGGAGCCCAGTCTGCATTGGATAATTCGTCGATGAGTGCAGGTACGGCTGCACGGCCGAGGGCGACCAGGGCATGGGCGGTTTCGAGATCGGCCGGGTTGCCGCCCTGTACATTGGCCGGGGTTGGGGCCTGGTTGGAGTCGGCTTTGCTGCGGGCTTCGATGCGCAGGGCGTCGATCAGGTCGGGAATGGCTTGTGCACCTTGGTCATGCGGAATATAAGCGTTATCGATACGGCTGTGCTCGTTATTGCACTGAGAGGCTGTTGCGAAATTTTCTTTGTCTAGCGCTTGAAGATGGGGAGCGGCGTCCGGATTGCCCGAGAGCCAGTGCCAGACGTGGGCTGAGAGATTGGGGTGGGGGTCGTCCGCGATCGGTTGCCCATCGCCGCCCGAATCTTGCCAACTGGGTTCGCACGGTTCTTGCATACGCAGAAATTGGAATTTGAGCATATAGCGCTTGCGGTTGCTGATGTTGGCAGTGGCTCGATGCCAGACGTCGAAGTTGACCAGAGCTACGGTGCCGGCAGGTCCGCAAAGCTTGATCTCCTCTTCGCTGGATAGTGTCGGGTCCGCATTCGAGATGTGGTTGCAGTAGTGATGGTCGCTGGCGATCCCCGTTGGCCCCATATCGGGATCGACATCCTGGGGATAGTAGAAGGCCATGACCCAGCGGAAGCGGTGATGGCGGACATTGTGGTCGAAGATGTAGTCGTCCTTGTGCCAGTGCTGTCCCTGGCTACCCGGGCTATTGAGGTGGCAATAACGGTGGGAGTGCATCGAATAGCCGGGACCAAGCAGGCTCTGCAGGGCACCTCGTACGGTAGGACTATCGAAGATCGCGCCCAACTCGGGCACGCGCGGCAGGATATTATTGCCGGGGTTGCCTTCTGCGGCTAAGATTGCGTCGAGCTTCTCGCTGACCTGGCGGTGGAAGTCCGGCGGTTGGTCTGCCTGGACCAGAGTATAGCCGTGGGCGATGAATTCGCGTACGATCCGCTCGTCGAGCAGGTGGCTGGACATGAGAACTTCCTTGCCTAAATGAGTGGAATTTTTGTTTTTTGAGTCGGACTTAATAGTACAAATTGCGTTCAGATAGGACAATCCATTTCGTGGAGATGCGATGGGTACCGAAGCGAAAGCCATAAGGTGTTTGTGCTATTGTGCGCGGATCGGCATTTTGGTTGCCTCGAAAAAAAGGGATAGTTCATGCGCAAACAACCCAATATTGTCCTAATCGTCGCCGATGATATGGGCTACGGAGACTTCGGGGTTTTCAACGATGGTCCAGCGCGGACTCCGTGTCTTGATGCACTGGTCGAAGATGGAGTTTGCCTGACTCAGCACTACGCAGGTTCCCCGGCGTGTTCGCCTTCTCGGGCGGCCTTGTTGACGGGTCGCTATCCCCATCGCACGGGCGCACTGACGCCGATGGAAGTGCGCGGGATGGATCGGATTGCGCTAGACGAAGTCACTCTTGGGGATACTTTTGCGCATGCCGGTTATGCCACCGGCCTTATCGGCAAGTGGCATAATGGCGCCCTCGATGACCGCTATCATCCCAATGCACGTGGATTCGCGGAGTTCGTGGGTTTTCGCGGTGGCTGGATGGATTATTTCGATTGGTGGATCGAGCGCAATGGCCAGCGCGAAGTGGCGGACGGGCGTTATTTAACCGATGTATTTACAGCTGAGGCGGTGGATTTCGTACAGCGGCATCGGGACGAGCCCTTTTTGCTATGTGTTATGTATAATGCTCCGCACTCGCCCTTGCAGGCTCCGGACGACGTGGTTGCGCCTTATTTGGAAGCGGGGTTGAGTCCCGGGGTCGCGATTACGTATGCGATGAACGAGATCATGGACCGGGGCGTGGGACAGATCGTGGAAAAATTAGAGCAATTGGGATTGGGAGAAGATACGATCTTAATGTTCACCAGTGATAACGGACCGGCATTTGGCTTGCGGCCCGATCAGGTGCCCGCGGGGATGAGTACCAATACCCGACGTTATAATTGTGGCTTCAATGGGCAGAAGGGATCGGTTTACGAGGGAGGGATCAGGGTGCCGATGATCGTTCGCTGGAGCGGCGGCTTGGAAGGTCGGCGAATCGATCACCTGGTACATGGTACGGATTGGTTGCCGACCCTGGGTGCGGCCTCTGGGATTACACGGCCCGGAGGACGAGCTCTTGATGGGCGCAATATACTGGAAGTGCTGCGCGGTGCAGAGGAAGAATTGCCGCCGCGCTACTGGCAACTCAATGCGTACCAGCCCGTGTCCTGGATCAACGCGGCGATGCGCGAAGGGCCATGGAAACTGGTTCGTCCCCAATTGGCATTGCGGCCGCGGAGCGATGAAGACAAACGGAGGATGGACGATTATGTGGAAATGGATATCAAATACAAGTACCATCCCGATGAGGTTAAGACATTGATGAGCGATCCAGACCCAGAGGTTGTTGTTCCTCCGCCGGCTGAACTGGAACTCTATCAAATCGACGATGATCCGCTGGAGCAGAATAACCTGGCCGCAGTCGAGCCAGAGCGTGCGGGGCGGATGTTGGCCGCGATGGAGCAGTGGTTTGAAACCGTCGAGGCGGAAAGGAAGCGGATTCAGCCAGATGGCACTATCGTGGAGTTGGTCGGTTGATGAAGATCCTCAGTGAGCAGCAAGTGGATTCTTACCGCCGCGATGGGTATTTGCCAGCCGATGGGGTTATGTCCG
Source organism: uncultured Gemmatimonadaceae bacterium (assembly GCA_964520345.1). Taxonomy (GTDB): domain Bacteria; phylum Latescibacterota; class UBA2968; order UBA8231; family UBA8231. The sequence goes on from CAZFMY010000135.1 coordinate 13,162, forward strand.
AGCAGGCCCTGACTCTGGCCGAGCGGATTTTGCGCAATTGGAGCGAGCGGCAAATCGGCGAGTGGCTGCAGGAGGGGTTGATCGATGACGTCCGGCCCGACCTCGATTTTAGATGCCGACTTGCTCAACTGTGGCAAGAGGCAGGGCGGCCGAAGTATTTGCGCAGTCCCCGCCGCGACTTGGTGGGGCCGGATATGTACGCGCTCCTCGTCGAGCCATCGCTCCTCGATTTAGCCGAAGACTTGTTGGGGACCGCAGAGCTCTCGGTGCATGGGATTTTCAATGCTCGGCCCAAGCTTCCAGATCAACGCTGGACCGATACGCCCTGGCATCAAGACGCGCAGTACTACCGCGACGCCGAGCAGGTTCACGTGGTGAGTATCTGGTTTCCGCTTCAAGCGGTGAGCGAGCACAGTGGCTGCCTGCAGGTGGCCCCGCGCCGACATCGGGGCGTGCTCTTTGACGACTATCACGATGAGGATACGGGGTTCAAAGGTATCGATCGGTCGGAGTGGAAACGCTTGGATGGGATCCCGGTCGAAATGGGGCGGGGCGATGCCTTGTGTTTTACCCAACTGACGCCGCACCGCGCCTCACCTCATCGAGGTAAGGCGGTGCGCTGGTCGATGGATTTGCGCTATGAGGCGACGGCGACGGCGACCGAAAGTGGAAAGAAGTACGGTTTTGTCGCTCGGAGTTCAGAGGAGCCCGAAGCGGTGATGGAAATCGAAGAATGGTTGGCCAAATGGGATGGCCTACCTCTCAGATCGTACTAAATTAAGGAGTGTAAAGTGGCTAAGACTTGCTTGATGATCGGGGTCAGCGGTATGGCCGGAAGCTGGATTAAGCGGATGGGAGAACGTCTGGGGGAGCGGATCGAGTTCGTCGGGTTGGTAGACGTCAATGAGGAAGCGCTCAAGGAAACGGGTGCCAGGTTGGGGCTGCGATCCGATCAGCTCTTCACCGATTATGAGGAGGCCTGCGCCAAGGTAAAGGCCGATTTTTGCGGGATCGCCACTCCGCCGCAGTTTCACGCCCGACAGGCCATCGCGGCGCTCGAGGCGGGGATGCCGGTGCTCTGCGAGAAGCCGATCGCCGATACGCTGGAGGCGGCCAAGGCGATGGCGGCCAAAGCGCGGCAGACGGGGCTGCCCTGTGCGATTATCCAGAATTATCGCTATGCGCCGAACAAGCAAGAAGTGGTGCGGATCCGCGAGGAGGATCGGCTCGGGCGCTTGCAACATATTTTCGGGCGCTATGCCTGCGACTATCGTCAGTACGAGTCGTGGGGCAAGGCCTGGCGGCACGATATGGATTTCAGTTTGCTCTTCGAGGGTTCGGTACATCACTTCGATATGCTGCGTTTTCTCTCGGGAGGTGATTGCGAACTCTTCCAGGGCTTCGGTTGGAATCCGGAGTGGTCGAGCTTCAAACACTTTTCCAGCGGATTTTACCTGATGCGCATGGACAATGGGGTTCATACGGCGTACGAAGGCAATAGTTCGGCGGCGGGGATCACGAGTTGCTGGCATCGGGAGCATTATCGGCTCGAATTCGAGAAAGGGACGGTGGAGATCGATGGCGAAGATGCAGTGCGGATTCACCGGGTGGGACAAGAAGTGGAGGCCTATGAGGCGACGGGGATGGAATGGGCAGGGCACGATTTTCTTTTTA
>CAZFMY010000136.1:0-11112 GCA_964520345.1 uncultured Gemmatimonadaceae bacterium
TCTATGGGCAGTTGATGCAGACGGACAAGTTCAGTACGGCAAGATGTGGGTGCAGGTTTTTCCGCTGGGCGGGATGCGCTTTGACTGGTTCGATTGGATCGAACTGGCTACGGGTGCCCGTATAGCGCTTCAACACGATGGACCGATTGCCGTCGACTTGAGCGAGGTACGGGCTGCGTACGAGCTCAGTGAACTCTACCCGCAACAGGATCCATTCCTGCTGTTGGAAGACCGGATCGACTCAGAGAGTGCGGCGCACTGATCCGATCTTGCGTACGAGTCCTGCCGTTCGCCGAAGCTCATTCGGGCTCAGATCCGCAGAGCTTTGCCCTCATCAGCCCGAGATGGCCATATCGCCGAATCGTAGCGCAGGCATCCGCGCTGATCTCTCCCAGTTCCAATACTGCTCGTTGCCGATGGCTGCAATCTGGGTCAGCATCTGGTAGAAATTACCGGCCACAGTGATGCCGCGGACGGCTTGCTGCCGTTGGCCGTCGCGGCATAGAAAACCGGAGGCTCCCAAGCTGAAGTCGCCGGAAATGGGGTTGGCTCCCGAGTGCAGACCCATCAGGTCGGTGAGTTCCAGGTACGTTCCGGCCAAGAGTTCCGATTGATCAGACGAACCGGCGGCTATTTCCAATTGGTGTGCGTCCACGGCCAGGGTCGATTTGGGATCGCGACTGGCATGGCCGGTTGTCTCGAGGTCGAAATACGATGCAGTTGCGCTGTTGTGCAGCAGGCTCTCCAGGCGGCCATCGACTACTAAAGGAGTGGTGCGGGTGGCTGTGCCTTCGGCGTCGAAGAGGGCATAGCCGAATCCGTCGATCTGATGCGGAGAATCCGCGATAGAGAGTCTGGTATCGGCGATGATTTCCCCCACTTTTTCCCGCATCGGGTTCACCCCGTCTTTGGCTGCTTTGCCGGAAAACATCAGTGCGAAGGTATCGAAGAGCTGGACCTGGGATTCGCGGTCGAAGATCACGTCGTAGTGCTGGCTGGGTACTGGCTTGCCGTCGAGAAGGTCGATGCAGTCGGCATAGACTTTCTCGACGATTGCGTCGACATCGAACTCTGAGAAGAGACGAGTGACCTGGCCGGTGCCCTGCATGGCGTTGAGGTCCTCGTCCTCGACGAGGGCATAGGCATAGCAAACGCATGCCTTTTGCGCACTGCGGGCAACGAGTCCGGCGCTGGTGAAGATGTGTCGCTGCGTATGGTGATTCTGCAAGCCGTTGTACGGTACATTGCTCACCTTGTCCTTGGCCGATAGTTCGCGCTCGAGCCGCAGTGCGATTTCGATCTTATCTTCAACGGCGACATGTTCTTCTGGGCACAGGAGTGTATCGTCGGTGTGCAGCTGGTCGCTGTTGGGCAGAATTTTTTCGTGCTCTTCTGCGGCGGCGAATTGAGCGTTGACCAAGGCCTGGTCGACCATCGATCGCAGCGCCGCCGAATCGCTGGCCTCGCTGTAGGCGGTTCCCACCCGTCCCTCGTTGATGACTCTCAGGCCAAAAATCCGACTGGAGTTGACTTTGTATTCTTCCAGTTCACCTTCTTGTGCCTTAAGAGAAAGCGAGCTGCCCTCGTCGACGATAAGGTCTCCTGTGGCTCCTGCTTGTGCGACCCAGTCGATGATCTGGTCGGCGGATTCTCTGATGGTCATTTAAGCGTTACCTCCTACCAGGATATCATCCACTTTCAGGGTTGGTTGTCCCACGGTCGTTGGTATTGCGCCGGAAACCGATCCGCACATCCCACAGGCCAGTGATAAATCCTTGCCGACCAGTGAGATCTCCTTGAGCACCGCCGGTCCCGTGCTGATCAGCGTCGCCGCCTTGACCGGGTATTGGATCTTGCCGTCGGCGATATAGTAGCCTTCGGTCACCGCGAAATTGAACTCGCCGGTCCCGGGCTGTACCGATCCACCACCCATATGCGAGGCGTAGATACCTTTGTCTATACTGCCGATCATCTCTTCGAGATCTGCTTCGCCAGGCTCGATAAAAGTGTTGCGCATTCTGGAAGCCGGTGCGAATCGATAGGACTGCCGGCGACCGGATCCGGTGCGTGGATAACCGGTTCGTTCGGCACCGAGCCGGTCGGCCAGAAAATTGGTCAGGCGGCCATTTTCAATCAATTGTGTACGCTGGGTCGTCATGCCCTCGTCATCGATATTGATCGATCCCCATTCGTTGGCCAGTGTTCCGTCGTCGACGGCGCTGAGTGTGGGATGGGCAATCATCTCGTCCATTTTATCGTGAAAAACCGACGCTTTCTTGGCTACCGAAGTCGTCTCGAGCAGATGGCCGCACGCTTCATGAAAGATGACTCCGCCGAAACCGGGCCCGATGACTACCGGCATGCGGCCAGAGGGGCAGGGTTGGGCCTCGAGGTTGATCATGGCCTGTCGCGCCGCCTCATTGCCGGTGATCTCCGCATCGATATCTTCTACGAGTTCCCAGCCTTTGAGTCCGCCGTCGTTGTAAGTGCCTGTCGCTTGTTCGCCATCCCCTGCTGCGATGGCCGTTAGTCCCGCCCGCGTATAATGACGGATATCTTCGATGTGCAGGCCCTCGCTGTTGAAGACTTCGATCGCCTGTTCGCGCTGCAGGCAATAGCCCTTGGTGTGCGAGATCAGATCTTTTGCGCTCCGGGCAGCTCGATCGGCCGCTAGCAGATAAGCGACCTTGTCGGCGACTTCGGCATCTTTAGAGATGGTCCTGCTGGCCGGATGTTGCTCGGTTGCTCTGCAGTAGTCGAAACTCCTGGCTGTGGTCTGTGGATCTCTGCGATCTTTGGTCGCTAGGTCGGTTGCGATTCGCTCGAGCTCTTCTCGCCCGGTATCGTTGGTGAAGCCATAGAGCACTTTTGGGCCATACGCAATGCGCAGGCCGATTCCGAAGTCTATCCCGGATTGCACGGATTGGACCTGATCGCTGAGTGTGGCGATGTTGTTGGTCTGACATTTTTCAATGAAAAGTTCGGCAAAATCGGCGCCCATGTACAGGGCGTGATCGATCACCGATCGTGCGGTATCGCTCTTGAGCATGTGTTGTTCCTATGGTTTATATGACCACTTTGTATAGTGTGAGTTTGTTCCACGTCCGAGGTGCCTGGCATCAAAAAAATGCGGCGGTGGCCCCGCGGTGGCCCCATTGACCGTGGCAGTCTTATTGAAAATAAGTTGATCGGCAGTTTGAGTCGACCCGGTCCGAGCAATAGATCGAGTTTTGCGGGAGAGATCCGGGCTAGGTCAGAGTCTTTCTACCTTGATATGCCGCCCGTATTTTTGCCGCACTTTGCTTGGCATGGGATTGCCCGCCACATCAAATTCATCGTCCGCATAAGCACAGAAGAGTGAATCGGGTTCGGTAACGGCGATTTCGATATGGTCGTTGCCGTAACAATTAGATACCAGCACCGTATGCGACCAGGCCAATCCCGAACCGGTCAGGTCGAAACTGACGCGATTGCCTGGTCGGCCGTAGGAACAGGCCAGCACGCCATTCTACCCTAGCGGCCAATTATGTCGTCTGGCCGTCCAGTGCAGGTGGGAGTTATTCGGACGTTTTTTCTACGCGGCGATATTTACCATGGACGATCATTCCCCGAGGTTCCTCGTAGGGCTCGGCTTTGGTGCGATTATGGCTGGGGCCTGTCCAGTGCGTGTGTTGGGGCAGGAGCGCCGGATTGTCGGGATCTCTGTACCCGACGCGAACGAGACGCCGCCACTCGTTGGTCCGGTTCGGCGCCGATCCGTGCACCGTGTGTATGTTGAAGAACACGATATCGCCGGCATCCGCCGGACATAAGACCGCCGATTCGAGCGGATATTCCTCGAGCGGCAGATAGGGCTGTTCGTACTCGTCGTAGTCCTCTATGGTATGGAGTAGGTGTTGGAGCGGGCCATTCTTGTGGCTACCCGGGAGGAAGGATAAACAGCCGTTGTGCTCGTTGGCGGCATCGATGTGCATGATTGCGGCCAGACATCCGGGGCCCCAGTGCGGGTAGAAGGGCCAGTCCTGATGCAGTGGGAAGGGGGTACCCAAACCTGGGGCCTTGGCGTGGAGGATGGAGTGATGGAATTCGACGGCCGTGTCTCCCAGCAGTTCGCTGATGGCCCTGGTAAGAGTGGGTTTGGTGATTGCCCGCAGGTAGGTAGCCGAGTAGTTTTGCAGGCCGGAGAGGAAAAGTGCTTTGGCCTGGTCGGCTTCGTCGGCTTCCATAATGGCTTTGCGCCAGGGGCCGCGCCATCCTTGTCCCATTGCTCCCCATTCCTGCATCATCCGTTCCAATTCGTCGGACTGATCTTCGACATCCTCTGGACTGAAGGCCTTCTCGAGTCGCAGGTAGCCGTTGTCGTGCCAGAATTTTTTTTGTTCCGGCGTGAGGATTTTGCTCTCGATCGTCGAGTTACTCATAAATTATCCTCTAATAATCTCCTAAGTGTGTGCAATCCGATGAATTATGCTGGACCAAGTCTGAGAGCGTATGGTTCGAGCTATTTCTGAATCTAGATATCAGCACGGTCGAATTGCGGGTAGATTCCACATATCCAATCGCATAGCCCTTACGAATAAAATACACTTCGTTCGTGCAGGTGAATATATATTAGTATTGTCAGAAAAACACTGGAGGTAGTCATGAAAGCAAATGAGTCAATTCTGGGCCGATTGATGTGTGCCATCGTTTTACTCGGAATCGGATTTGCCGGATGTGGTGGTGGTGATGGGAGTAAATCGATGGATAGTGCCAATCGGCAAGCAAGGGTCACCGTTGATATGAAAGCGGATTTCTCGACTTCTTCGCTTGCAAAGCCGGCAAGATTGCTCGGGATCGAAGAATTCGTAAAAATTGCGACTTGCCCTACAACAACGCCAGTTTGGGATCAGCCGGGATACGAGGCGGGGTTGGATTGCGATAATGACGGTGGTGTCATTCAGTATATCACCCCTACCAACTACAAAGTGGCCTTTAAGCGCTTGACCTTTATAAGAGATGATGGAACCGAGGTCGATATCATTGCAGATACCGGCACTCTTGCCAACTCTGTGGTTCTGGATATTACCTCGCAGGTCACGATTGCGAGCCCCGCCCTATTGTCGGGTGATTATACATTGATCGAAGGAGAGATCTATTATTACGAACTTGAGATGTCGATCAATGATCCTTCCGTAACCCAGGCGATTCGGGTGTATTTGAGTGATGATGATTTCGCTGGTGAAGGCAATATGGGACATCATCAGGGCGATATAACGCTCATTGCAGCGAATGGCACTGAACTGGGCTGGGTTGATGGCGGTGCAGAGTGGGAACCCGCTGCACTGGTTGCACCTAGAGGCTCGATTAATGGTGCTGGCGGAACCGATGCGGAAACGGGACATTTGCGCGGCCTTTATGGCGATACGAGTTTGTGGAATCAAACAGCTTTTGTCCAGGGTAGTACTCAGGATATCTATATAGCTGCCTGGCCTCTGAATCTTACGGTTGAAGAAACCGATCAAACGGTCGTCTTTTCGTTTCGAGTCGGAGATAGCTGGTTTTATGAAGATTTCGATAATAACCAGCAATTCAATCCCTGCGGTGGGGTCTCCGATGCCTGTGCTGGAGGTGCTGAGTGGTCGCCGTTATTTCCGGCTGTGAGTATCAGTGTGTTCTAAAAAAATAGGGATTCGATAGATTGGAGAGCAGGATGAAGATGAGCGATTCAGTACCTTCGGATGATACGTATTGCGCTCCCGCATTTGCCGATTTCAACCCCGAGCACTCTGGATCTGGTCCGACCCCGGAGCGAGTGGCACAACTCGAAGAACATGGATTCGTGATCATCGATGACTTTGTCGATAGCCCGTGGATTGCGAAGCTGCGCGAGGCCGGACGCCGGGTAACGCGAGCGTGTAGGCCGGATATCGGCTACGACCAGGTTGATGCTTCGAGGGGATATGTGCATCGGACCGGTGACGACGAGCCGTGGGCGATCAGGGGGCTGATTCATCCGGCGTTCGGGGAGTCGGTCTTTGCTGAGTTTCACGGCTCGGACGAATTTTTCGAGTTTTGCTCGTCCTGGTGCAACGGGTTACAGCGGGAAGATGTGGTGTTGGGCCATACGCTGCTCTGGTGCAATCCCACCAAAGGAGAGCATGCGCTGGGCTGGCATCGCGACTTGTCGTGGTGGGGGACGGGAAAACGCAAGCCTTCGCAGCGCGACGACCGGGCAACGAATACCGAAGAGTACACCGAGGAAGTGGAACGCAAGCGCTGGGAGGAGATCCGGGCGGATAATAAGAAGCAGATCGAAGAGCGGAACGGCGTGAGCATGTTTCTGGCGCTCGTCGACGACCAATGCCACGAACTGATTCCGGGGACGCACAATCGCTGGCGGACGCCGCTCGAACACGATGTGCTCTTGCCGAAGAAGATGAAGGAGGCGGGTATTCCCTATACGCCGAGTTGGAACGGGGAGGATCCGCTGCCGGGGCAGACGGCGATTCGCTTGCGGGCTGGTGAGGCTTTGATTCGCAATGGCGCCACGATCCATACCGGACACACCGTGCCGGGATGCGAGCGCAATACCCTGGCCATTGGGTGGTCTAGGTGGGGTGGTCCGTCGGATGAAGAGCCGAAGGTAGAAGATGCGCGGATGGCCTGGATGCTGGACCCGGCGGTACGCGATGCGCTGCCTCACGAATGGATGAAGGTGGCGTACGATCGCTATGCCGAGACGCGGAAGCTGGGTGATGCGCTCGAGGACCGTTACACGCCGTGGGATATCCGGAAGATCAAGTCGGGCCAAGTCGTTGGGTGGAGAGGCGAACTCGAGCAGCGGGCGGCAGAGGCCGGGGAGAGTTGGGAGCCGTTCCAGACGATGCAATCGAAATAAGCGTTGGTAGCAGGCCGTTATACACATTTGGAACGAGACGTAAGGGGAGACGTTGATGCTGGTTAGGGACTGGACGCCGACTAAAGAGCAGCAGCAGCAGTGGGATGAGCAGGGATATTTTATCTTGCGCAAGGTCGTGCCGCGCGAGCTAGCCTTTGATCTGCGCGGAGTGATAAAGAACGAATTGCTCAAACCCGAACCCGATGGGCGGCCCGATCCCGACCCCATGGACCCGATGGGTGATACACCTGCTGCACAGGCGTTGCGCTTTCGCAAATTGGGCAACTTCTGTTCTAAGGCTCCTTTGATCTGGCATACCTTTCATGTTGGGGAGCCGATGCTTGCCGTGGCCCGTTATTTTCTCGGTGACGACATTATCGTGAAGTTCAATAGCGTTTTTGTAAAACCGGCCCGAACCGGCAGCGCTACGCCCTGGCATCAGGATAATGGGCTCTGGCGCGATGGCGAAACCGAACCCTTCAATGCCTGGATGGCTCTTGATCCAGCTACTCGAGAAAACGGTTGTCTGCAGTTTGTATCTGGCAGCCATAAAACCGAAATCGTGCCGCATGTCGTATACGAGGACAGCCTGCATGCGGAACTGCCGCGTGAGCGGGTGCAGGAGATGCTCGAAAAACGAGGAGTGGTGCATCTAGAAGCGGAACCAGGAGATGTTGTGTGCTGGCATAGCAGCTTGTGGCATTATAGCCCGCCCAATCCGAGTCCCAGGAGTCGGATTGCGATTGCAGGGGTGTGGAGCAACCCGATCATCAATCGCGGCCTTAACCGTCCTCTCAGTAAGTGGGGATTGAAGAAGCGCCAGATCTGCAATGCCTTTCCGCCCGAACCTGCCGAATTCGAAGGTGGGGCGCCTCGCCAGCCCGAACCGCATAAAAAGGTATGAGCCACAGTATAGGCAGGAAGAATAAATAGGTTCGATAGCCACTAGCGCAGAACAGATACTCAGCGAAGTTGCCGTATGCAGAATCATTCTGCGCAGTGCTCATAGATTTTTTAAAGATTTCGCACCGCGCTTACGCAGGAACTCTGCGACCTCTTTGCGACCGCGATCCAGTGCATAGTCGAGTGGTGTCCAGTCGGTGTTGGTCGCTGGCGCATCCAATGCGGAGCCAGACGCCAAGAGCAGATCGACGACCTCAAGCGGTGCGCTCCATTCGACGGCATGGTGTAGCGGCATCATGCCGTCTTCCTGAGGATTGGTTGCGTGCAGATCGGCACCGTGGCGCAGCAGCAGGGTTGCGATAGCACGTGCCGTCGCCGGATTGCGTCGGGGCCGCACAGCCCAGTGGAGTGCCGTTATACCTTCGGGGTCGCACTGGGTAGCTAACGATGGATCGCCTAGCAGAAGCTCATGTACGCGATTCTCCATGCCCAGGGTGCAAGCGGTATACAGGTCGATATCTGCTCCGTGCTCAATAAGGAAATCTGCTACGGCATCGCCTTCTGCAAACGCACCATAGATACAGGCAGAGCGATACAGCGCCGTGCGGCCATGTTCATCGGTGGCATTTAAAGCTCGGTTGTCCGCATGCACCTTGTTTGTGACGCAGTCCAATAAACCCGCACGTGCCGCTGTCTGTATATCGCTTTCTGCACCGAACTCTACCAGCAGGCGACACAACTGGTGTTTTTCGGGTCTGTGCCACACGCAACTTTCCGCCGTCGATTCGAGCGCCGTACCATCCCACTGGGGCTGCCATGGGCGGGCATTGGCCAACGTGGGGTCGGCCTGCAATAATTGCCGTAGTGCCGCCAAATCGTTTTTCTGCAGTGATTCCCGCATCGCGATCAGTGCTCTTTTCATCAGGTACTCTCTTTCATTAGGCCCGCACCAAATCGCAATTCGAGCGAAAGCTAGTGGGTACACGCAATGGAATTTTTAAGGCAATTCGTGTATGTGCCCTGGTGAAAACGCGAGCAAAAATCAATAAAGCTAGTTGTTTTGAGCAGTGTTATAGATCAATCTCGACGCATCCGTCCGCGTCGACAAATTTACGAGTAAAAAAGAGTAGTGCCCAATTGAAACGCTAGCTGATTGAATATCAGAGGTGATTTCACTATGCCCTGTCGCCTCAAATGGCCTATTATTCATGCTTCGCTTGGTTGGACTTCTCATTGCCAGGGTGTATATGGCCAATGCGAAAGGTAAACCGCTCTGCGGAGGCCCAGGGAAAAATCAAGTGGTATTTAGGAGGAGGAGAGTTCGGTGTCTGAAGATATACCGACTGTAATTACGATCGGCGATTCGCGACGCCGAGCAAAGAATCTGCTCAAGCAGTTTCATCGCGATCAGAGCGATGCTCTGGGTTTGGTGTTGAAATACCATCCGGATCCGAAAAAATTCTCTTCGATGCGGGACGCACAATCGGTGATCGCGCGTTTGTCGGGCTATGAAGATTGGACGGATCTCTGTCGCTCGATCGAGGATTCAATAAATGGGGAATCAACACTGGCCGAATGCGCCGATCTCTTTGCGGAACTGGCCTGTCTCAGCTACTCGGGCAATGACCATGTCGATCGTCGGAAACGCGCGAGCCAGTTGCTGGTGGTCAATCCCGAGCTTACCACTGCCGACCCGAGTGCCGCCGCTGCGGCTTTCGACTGCGAGGCATTGGCTGCGCATATAGAGAAAGACTCGCGTTTGGTTACCTCCAGCAGCGGTCCTCGCGATTGGCCTCCCCTGCTCTACGTCTGCTACAGTCGAGTTTCTGAGCATCGTCCGTGTCGGGATGCTTTGGTTGCAATGAGGATCCTGCTCGAAGCAGGAGCATCGGGAAATACGGTCTTTGTCGCGGACGAATTGGGTGGATGGCACTGGTCGGCATTGACGGGTGTGATGGGAGAGGGGGAAAATGGCGTGTTGCAGCAGCCGCCGCTTGCACGGGCGCGCGAAATGGCGGAGATGCTGCTGGATGCAGGAGCCGACCCGAACGATTCACAGGGTTTGTATAATACGATGTTCACGGCTGGCAACGAGTGGTTGGAGCTATTGCTGGATCGCGGACTCGATGCATCGAATTCGGTATTTCCCGGACGCGATGAGCAAAAGACGCTTGACTACCAATTGTCGCAGGCAGTGAAGAGCAGGCTGAGCGACCGCGTTGTCCTGCTGCTCGATCACGGAGCCGATCCCGCTGGGACCGACAGGTACAGCCAGCGCTCCAACTACGAGAATGCGGTGCTGGCCGGCTCTCCTGAACTGGCTAATATGCTTGTTCGCTATGGAGCCGCAGCGGTTGAATTATCGGCCGGTGATCGATTTATGGCAGCAGCTATGCGAGGCGCTGAAAACGAAGCCCGACTCTTGTTGGATGAGGAACCAGAGCTGATCGCTAATACGGAACTGCTTTTCGCAGCCGTGGACAAGCCGGAGGCGACGCGATTGCTGCTGGCATTGGGTGCCGATCCGAACCAGCCGAATGGCGATGGCGGTCGAGTGGCGCTGCACGAGGCTGCGTGGTTCGATCAGCGGGAGGTTGTCGAATTGCTGCTGGCTGCGGGCGCAAGCTGTGATATTCGCGATGAGTACCACCATGCGACTCCGATTGGTTTTGCGGACTACGCCGGCCATTTTGCCACGCGTGATCTACTGCTCGACCATAGCCAGGATGTGTTCGAGCTGATACACTATGGTCGTACTGAACAAGTTCGAGATGTGCTTGCGCGAGCTCCGGAGCGGGCTCGGACCAGATTGCGCGGCGGTTATACTCCATTGCACCGCTTGCACTCAGCCAGCGGCGAGTGCGAGCAGCTCGTCGACTTGCTGCTGGGTGCCGGTGCGGATATCGATGCTGCGGCGGGCGATGGTGCGACCCCCCTCGGCTCTGCCCTGGAACGAGACGATGAAGTGCTGGTGGGATTGCTTCGGTCAAGGGGAGCTAGGGGATGAAGAGTCCGGATTTTGTTAAGTTGAGGATATATATGCTACGGGAACTGGTAGCGAATTTCGGTATCGAGACCGGAATCACCAGGATAGAAAACTGGTATGAGGAGCGAATCCTATGAAATGGTTATTCTGTATACTCGTTTTATCTTCGTATACGGCTTTTGCGCAAGGCGAAAGCGAAGGGGAAGAAGTCGTGCCAGCGCCCCAACTTGAATTGGCTAACGAAGAGTTGTCGATGATCCTGTATCTGCCCGATGCGGAAAAAGGGTATTATCGGGGGACGCGCTTCGATTGGTCGGGTATTATCGCGCGGGTAGAATATCGG
>CAZFMY010000136.1:11122-14631 GCA_964520345.1 uncultured Gemmatimonadaceae bacterium
GAGTTTTACGGGCCATGGCGCTTTCCACACGATCCCGAAGGACACGACTTTGTCAGTGGTCCGGCCGAGGAATTCGGGATGGATCATCCGTCGGGGTTCGATGAGATCGGCCCGGGCGGGTCTTTTGTGAAGGTCGGGGTGGGATTGTTGCGCAAGGGAGCAGAAGCGGAGTATAAGTTTCACGGGGAATACGAGATCATCCGCCCCGGGGAATGGGATGTGGAGCACGGCGAGGATTGGGTGGAGTTCCGGCAGGATTTTGGCGGGGCGCGGGGGGGCGCCTACACGCACGCACCGCGGATTGCGTTGAAGGGGGCGGGTTTTTCTATCGCACATCGCTTGGAAAACAGCGGCGAAAAGATCATCGATATCAACCACTACAATCACAATTTCACCTCTATAGATGGCGTGCCCTACGGACCTGATTACAGCGTGTTTTTTCCCTTCGCGGCTGTAGAGCCCAAGGATATAAGAGAGAATGGGGTGGCGTTTTATCGGGGGAATCAGATCGAGGTGATAGAGAAATTGGGCGACCAGTCGCTCTGGGTGCAGGTCTATGCTGGCGAGGGGCCGGTCGAGTACAATGCGGGTACCATTCGCTGCGACAAGACCAAAGCGGCGGTGCACTTCAAGGGTGATACACCGATTATCAAGTACAATTTCTGGTCGGTGGAGACGGCGGCATGTCCCGAGCCGTTTATCGGAATCCACCTGGCGTCTGGTGAGGTGCAGGAATGGACCAATGAGTATGTCTTCACCGTTGAATAGCTCTTGTTTGTTTCGACATCAGGGAGCCGATTTTTTGTACTCGAATCGATTTGATCCCGCTGTTTTTTTAGGATCGTCTGATTCCAGGGAGTTTTGACAACGCGATAAAAGGACTGTTATGACACTGGAAGAGAAACTTCTTGCTCTCGAGCTAGAGGGGTTCTACATCGAAGAGGGCGTGTTGAGCCCGAGTCAGGTCGAGCGGGTGTGTCGGAGTAGCGAAAAAACCCTCGATCAGGGCGCGGGAAAAATCCACGGCAGCAATTTTCTCAACCACGACCAGAGCCTGGCTCCCTTTCTCGCTGATGAGCGGATTCTCGCGGTCGTGCACTCAGTGCTCGGTGCCAGCGCCCGGATCATCTCCAGCAGCGGCAATCTCCGCGACCCCGACCCGAATGCTTCGGAACGGGTACCGGGCAACCTGCATGTCGATTGGCCCTGGGGCCAATCCGGGGCATCGCATGTCGAGGGTTCGCTGCCCGATCTGGTCATCAATCTTACGACCTTTTGGATGCTCACCGATTTCACCTGCGAAAATGGGGCGACGGTCGTTGCTCCGGGTACTCATAGATCGCGTGCGAACCCCAACGGCGACCACGCGTTGCGCAAGGCGCGCCCGACCGAATTCACGGTCGAAGCACCCGCCGGTAGCGTGCTGGTCTTCGACGGTCGGCTCTGGCATACCGGCGGCAACAACCGCAGTACTTCGCGCCGCGTCTTCTGGGGGGTGAACTACGGCCCCTGGTGGCTCAACTGCCACGCGCGCCGACCGCACTCCGTCGAGCATCGGCTACAGGCCGCACGAGGTCATACGCCCTCGGGGCATTGGCCGTATTTAAAAGGAGAGATCTTCGATGAATTGCCCGCCGAGGTTCAACCACTGCTGCGCCATTGGGTGGATCGCGAGTGGGTGATGACCAGGGAGGAGGCCGAGGCCTCGATCTGGGATACGTCCTATTTTATGGATTAGCTGCCTGTTTTTGATGAAATTCAAGTTGACTCATCGACCCCGAGGCTGGGAGTTTGGGGCATCGGGATCGATGTCTGCTTGTGGTTGGGGCGTCGATATAATTTCTTACTAAAGCCCTCGGGAGTGTGTCGTCAGACGCATTACGTAAACGTCTTATCAACGAAAGGAATCGCATGAAGGAATCCGATCCATTTGAAAAAGGTCTCGCAGCCGGTGAGGCGGCGGCTTCTGCCGCCGGAGACAAATCGCAAGGAGCCGCCAATGGCGGGCGGATGTATGTGCGCACCCAGAGCTTTGGATCGACCGATGCCGAATTGCGCTTCCTGCAGCGCTGCGGTGTGAAGCACAAAGCCGTGGTCTTTCCCTTCGACCCGGAATGCGGTTGGAAGCTCGACGACCTGGAACGGGAGAGAGAGCACCACGAATCCTTCGGGTTGAAGCTGGATATGAGTTCGCTGCCGATCTACGAGAAATTTCCCAATATCATCTATTTCGGCAAAAGCCCGGAGCGCGATCGGGAAATCGATATGGTCTGCGAGATGATCCGCACCGCTTCGCGCGCCGGCATCGATTCACTGCGCTATAATACCTGTATCCTGCCCATCGACCGCACTGAGGAAGAAGAAGGCCGCGGCGGGTTTTACCACACCGCGTTCCGCCTCGATAAGATTTCGGCCGAGGATCAGGCCAAGCTGACCGATGCCGGGCGCGTCACCGCCGAGATGCACTGGGAGCGGATCGAATATCTGCTCGAACGGATAATTCCAGTAGCCGAAGAATTCAAGGTTCGGATGGGCAATTCGCAGGAAGACCCGCCCACTCCGCCCGGCTACAGGGGCGTGGACAAGGTCCTCAACGATTTTGAGGGCATGAAGCGTTTCATTGAGATTCAGCGCAGCCCGTACCACGGCTGGAATTTCTGTGTCGGCTCGATTGCCGAAATGCTCGAAGATTCGGCCAATGAGGTCTACCCCTTCATAGAGCACTTCGGCAGCCGTGATACGATCTTCTTGGTGCATTATCGCAATCTGATCGGCGGCCGTTACAGCTTTCGCGAGGCTTTGCCTGACGAGGGTGATATGGATTTCTATCGGGTATTGAAAGCCCTCAAGGACGTGGGCTACTCGTACGGAATCGATCCCGACCACGTTCCGCATACCGCCGACGATCCGCAGGGCTCCTATCAGTCCTATGCGTACTGTTTCGGCTATATCAATGCGATGATTCAGGCCGTGTACGGCGAAGACGGAGGATGATCGGGTCGCTATCCCGAACTCGGCCTGTGGATCTCGAGTATAAGCCCCCGCCATTCACCTGGTTGTGGCGGGGGCTTTTGGGATCCTCTCGCTAAGTTGGGATGCACTGGATTGGACATTGGTATGTACGCCAAGTTCGTGAAATTGATACGCCTATAATTGCTACGGGAGACCCTGGAAAATCCTGCGAGATGAATCATGGCCAAAATGGACGACTATACCCTGCTAAGGGTGTTTCAAAAATTGGATATGTTCTCAAACCTCGATTCCGAAGAAGCCAGAATTTTGCTGGCTTTGGGCGAGACTAGGCACTACGAACCTCCAGCGAAACTGTGGTCAATTGGAGAGCACAGCAATTTTTTCATTGTCGTTTTAAACGGTCATTTGCGCGCAATAAAGCCCGATGATAAAATATTCTTCGAATTGGAGCCGGGAGAAGTCATGGGGGTCGGTGATGTTTTCACTGGTGAGCAGCGCGCGCTCGATATAGAGGTCGCCGAAACATCGACCGTGCT
>CAZFMY010000137.1:0-14366 GCA_964520345.1 uncultured Gemmatimonadaceae bacterium
GTTTCCATATATCGCGCGAAGAATTCGGACCTTGGATGCACCCTCCGCATTTTGCGGCAGAGTGCCATAAAGCAGGGTCTTGGTATACCCCAGCCCTAGTTTCGCCTCGGGGTCGGCATACCCGAAAGCACCTCCATAGCCATCGTGGCCAAAAGCCCCGAGGTTGGGTCCATAGAAGGATTGATCTTTGATATTTCCCGTGTTGAGCATATAGACCAAAGCACGCGGTGTTGCCTGAGGCCGGGAAAACACCCCGTTCATAAACAGGTCATTGAACTCAACCCGATGTGAAAAAATTCGCTCAAGTTGAGATTCAGACAACAATCGAACTCCATCGACTTCGCCGACCAAAGCAGCATAGTGTTTTGCCAGCGCGCGAGCAGACACACTGATATTGGCGCTTGGGATTTGCGCAGCACGGACCTGCGGTCGATTGAGTATCTCGGCAATAGGCTCATCGAGGGGCACGCATTGCAGAATCAGCGGATCCAGATCCGGCACCCTCTCACTGGGTTGCGGCGCGTCGAACGGGGTCGCCATCCGTTGGTGTTCGGATTCCGGCGTGCCGAGAAAGATCTCACCTTCGCTCCCTAGCGGCACCGCGATCTCCTCATGCACAATTTGCCCCAGACTGCGACCATCGACAGCGCGTGCCAGGGCCTCGGCAATCCATCCAATGGTCAAACCGTGATATACCGCTCTGGTACCCGGCGCAAAGATCGGTTTGAGCTTGGCTACCTCGGCGAGGGCCAGATCTATATCGATGAAAATCGCTTCTGTCGACGTGCCCTCTACCAGCGGAAATTGTGGGATACCGGCCAGGTGGTTAAGTGCTTGGGCAACGGTTATATCGCCCTTGCCCTCTACCGCAAATTCAGGCCAATAATGAGCCACCATTTGCGCATAGTCGATCAGACCGCGCTCCGCGAGGATATGGATCGCGCTAGCGATTACTCCTTTGGACGCACTGTAGATGGTGAAAAGAGTATCACCGGTGACCCGTCGCGTACCCTCCTCGGAATCTACACCAGCCGCACAGTCGACCACTAATTCGCCCTCGACATATACAGCGACTTGGACACCGACCTCTATACCTCTATCGATCAGTTCATCCACTGTGGACTGTACTGCGCAGTGCAAATCTGCCATACCTAGCTCAAATTGGAGTTAAAGTCCTATCCTATACAGCAATCTCGTATAAACGAAGCAGCCACCTCATTATTTTATATTATTATTGAGCCGCTTGAGAAGCAAGTTTTCAATCCTCACCTTGAACGTAGGTGTGCTGAAAACTCGCTTCTCGAAAAATATCGACGGCCTTACTCAACTCCAGATCCGCCAAATAACGGACTGTAATGGGCTCCGGAATTCACCCATTTGCCGTCTTTCTTCTCCATGACATTGGAGGCCCTTGTCCTGTAATTGGTGATATCGTCCTTGCCCTCGCGGATGATATCGCCGACCAGGTAGTACGTCACATAAGCCACATCCTTTTTTTGCCCCAGGAATTTCACATTTATGTGGTAGGGACTAAATTTCAAGGTGTCGGGAGATTCCTTCATATTCGCTGCAAAGGCCTCTCGTCCAATATGCATCCAAAAACCGCCGGACGATTGGGCATTAATCGTTCCCTGCGGACCAACCAGGCCATCGCTCACCTCTTTTGCGGCGAGTTTTTTCCAGGTTTCCTTCACCGTCTCGATAAGTTGCTGCTCCTCTTCGGATTCACCCGCCCATGCCGAGCTATTCAGGACAAGGGCAAGTGCAACAGCACTGATGATATATACGATACGAGGCATGATATTATCTCCCGATTATTGCCGAGGCTCTTCATCCCTCCACGATGAAATTCCGCCGACAGCACTGGTGAATTTCCAATTCCCGTCAATCTTCCGCAAGAGCCACAACGATTCCCAACCTCCACTGACCCGAACGTCTTTAATCGTATCATTCTGCGCCCATTCTATCCTCGATATGGCGACGGCATAATCTCCTTTTACATCTATACGAGCCAATTCATGAGTCGATTCCCACTCTAGCGCGGTATCGGCCATGGCTTCGACACCGGGATTGCCTTTCCAAGCGGGATCACCCAGAAATTCTTTGAAATCTTCGGGCGTAGCCCCGACTTCGACACCGTGAAAATCGAGTCCCCCATCGACTTTGGGAATGGAAAAGACACAGTAGTGCTCATCCATCAACGACAAGACTCCTTCTGCATCACCGCTGTGCCAGGCGGCCTGGTCTGCACTCATCAACGCGCGAATAGCCTGGGTATCGGCCGTCTCCTGGCCATACGAGAGGTTCGGCATGATACACACAGCCATGCAACATACTAGGATTGGTCGAAAGCGAATTTTCACGATACACCTCCAAAATTGAAAAGGGTGAAAGTCCAACCTGCCATTACGAAAAAAAATGGAATAGCGATGAGAGCAATATATCACAATGGGAACCTTAAATACCCAGGGTAAAAAGGACCGCGTCTTCTATTCTCCTATATGATGCATACTGCCGGTGATTTTCCATCGGCCGTCAATTTTTGCAAGAGACCAGAGGTTGATCACATTGGTCCACACATGCGACTTCCCGTCTACTGCCGTAGCTTCTCCCGTTTCTTTGACGACGACGACCGCAGCAGCCTGGTCGGGATTCTCCCCTTCGTTCACATCGACGTGCAGGTTCTCGACCTCGACCGAGTACGATTTCATCTTTGCAATCCGTTCTCTGGTGGCCTCTATACCACCGCGGTGAAAGCCCCCCGCTTTCCAAATGGTCGGATCGTTCGTATTCCCCGGCCCCGCGCTCCAGGTGACATGGGTCTCCGCCAGGCATTCATTAAGCCCTTCTGCATCCCCTGCGGTAGCGGCTCTATGGAAAGCTGCAACGACCGCTTGGACTTCGATCTCTGTAGTTGACATCACGACTCCTTGGATTGAGAAAAAACGGACTGAGAACAAGCAATAATGCCACTCGCGAGATATCCACTCCGCGCGCGAGCTATTGGTTATTCGTCTACCTTGTAGCGGCTCACATTCCAACCCTCTACGTACTCACTAATCTCTGCAAAGAACTCTTCTGCTTTGGGCGTTGCGATCCCCTAAACCACAAAATCCTCCTTTGCTGACCGGTTTGGGGTGGTTCATACCAACCTCGGATCGAGGCCGGAACCGGGCTGCCACCCGGATCTATTTTTTATCGCTTCTGGCCGCTATTATACATCGGAGCACTTCTAAACACAAGGAATTAGTTGCTCGAGATTCTTTTTTATCTTCACTCCATTAGAAAACGACGGAATCGTCCGCATCAATGACCATTTCTGTACCCGTGGTCCAGGCAGCACCTGGTTTCGTTGCATGGCCCTGCGAGATCAGTGCACGGCCACCGTCATGGACTCGAACCGCACCCAATCCCATTCCGCACCCCAGATGCGCGTGTATCAGCCCGAACAATCCGCCCTCGGCTTTCACGCCGCTTCGGGAATATGTTCTACGAGTTGCCGCAGATGGCGCAAGCGCTGCGGCGGCGCCGTTTCCAGCAGTGGACCACCGGGGCCGAAGACCTCTCGTTTTGTATAGCCGACCTGCTCGAGAAAAGCCCTATAGGCCTCCAAGTCGTCCCCACCCTCATGCAGCCCGGTGTACACCAGCGTGAACATCCGCCGTCTCTGGTTGCCGCCCCAGGCGCTGTGCTTGGTCGAGTGATTGAAAATCACCAGATCTCCGGGCTCGGTCTCGAGCGCTACCGCCGGCACGTCGCGACCATCGGCAACGCCCCAGAAATTCTTGCGCACATAGAGCTGCTCCTGCAGCACTTCGGCGTAGCCCTCGCCGAAACGGTGGCTGCCAGGTATCACCCGCAGAGCTCCGCTATCTCTGGTCATCCGGTCGAGATAGATCGCCATCTTATAGAAGCGGATCGGCTCCGGCCACTGGGTGTCGGAATGCCACCCCGTATCGCCGGCGTAGTAGTTTCCATCGCTGTTCCAGTACTGGTAATCCTCGCCCAACAAAGCGCTGGCGATGCCGTGGATCCGCGGATCGTCCAGCAGGGTACAGAGGTAGGCGCAGTGGTTGATGAAGGGCACCATGCAAAACCGCTTGCTGCCGTCGTGCGCATCGCCGCCGTTGCGCCGCATCAGCGTCTCGAAGGCCTCATCGACCTCGGCGATCCGGTCCGCGATCAATCCCGGAACGTGCAAATAACCGAACGTATCCATGAAATCGATTTGCTGCGGCGACAACTGGAACATAGTCCAACCTCCTGCATCGATGAACTGCGAATCTAAAGACCATAACTCGACGCCGATCCGATTGCCCGGAGGCGGCGTGGAAGAGCCATTGGTCGGAGATCATCCTACCCCCGGACTCGGTATAGCCCCCCGATCAATCTCTCGGCAACGAGTGCACCACCACCACCCTCCCCGACTCGTCGAAATCGTAGATTCGCCGCCCGCCGAGCGGATCCTTGACCCCCACCAGCCTCCCCCGTTCGTCGTATAGATATTCGACTTCCGAACCATCGCCGAACGAAACGCTCTGCATCCGCGTGCCCACGTGCGCTAATGTGGTCGATCCCCCATCGGGTCCGGTGATCTGGCTCAAGCGTCCACCTTCGTCGTAAACCAGACCGAAGTCGCCACCCTCGCTCTTGATGCCGGTAAGGCGGTCGTATGCATCGTAATCAAAGCCGATCCGTCGCCCCGCCCCATCGGTAAGCGACTCAATACGTCCACGCGCATCTCTGGGAGCCTCGGCAGAGACACCGTCGGGACCGATGAAGCGCTGCACATTGCCCGCAGCGTCGCGCTGAAAGCGATACCCGCTTCCAGCAGCGACCTGCACCCCCGTCAGCATCCCCTTTTCGTAGGTGAATTCCACAGGACTCGCTGCCTCTACATAGCTCTCCAGACGACCCGCTACACGTTTTGGCAGCGCTCTGTCCCTGATGGCCACTACATCGCCCAGGGCATTGTACGAAAAGGCCGTACCCCGGCCATCTGGGGTCTCGACAAAGAGCAGTCCGGCCTCGCCGTAATCGAGGTGGTAGCGCTCGCCCAGCGGTCCCTTGATCTCGTTGAGATTGCCGCGGAAGTCGTACTTGAACTCCACTGCGCCAGCCGGGCTGGCTACCGTGTTTGGAAATCCCTTGCTGGTGTAGGTCAGCTCTATTCCGTGCTCCGCGGCGTCGACATCGCGGCTCATACGGTGCGCCTCGTCGTACTGACGCGTAAGCACAGAGCCCTGGCGCTCGCTGGCGGTCGTCTGCTGGGCATTGATATCGTAGTCGAAGGAGAGCGCGCGACCGGTCCCGTCCTGGAAGACTCGCACTCTGCCGACAGCATCGTAGGATACCTGAAACGACTCCACCGTGCCGAGCTCGCCCTGGACGAGCCGCTGGTTGGCGTCGTAACGATAGACCGCTGGCCGCCGTCCCGGATCCTTGACCTCGATCAGGTTACCGCGATCGTCGTAGCGATAGCGAGCCACGTTGCCGCGATCATCCTCGGCGCGGACAACCCGCCCCTCGTCGTCGTGGAAGAGGCGGATCTCTCGACCGCTGCCATCGACGATGGCGACCAGGTGGTCGTCTTCGTAACGGTATTCGACGCTCTCGCCTCCCCGGGTGGTAATGGACATGAGTCTGCCCTCGAGATCGAAGAGCAGTTCTCCTCCTCCCGGCTCCTTCATCGACAGGATGCCATCCTTGGTCTTGCGCAGACCGTGCTTGGCGTAAAACGAGTTGATCGTCAGCGACTCGCTGCGGCTGTTGGGCCGATCGATCAACTCGGCAATCGACCCTTCCGTCGGCTCCGCGCTCTTCTCTCCACCGGCGCCCATCTCGCGGCGAAAACGCAACGCGTACGGCGCCGCTGCCCAGCCACTGCCGAAAGCGCCGGCATCGGTCGCGAAAGAATCGTAGTACCGCACGAGATTGGCACCCGTGCGGGCACGGGTGGCCGCCAGGTCGACATGCGCCAGCGCCAGCTGCCCATCGCGACGACTCTTGCCCAGAGCCAGAGCGACAGCGCGGAAATCCTTGCCGCCGGCCTGGTAGGTCCACGACGCATCTTCGCCGCTCTCGGGTCGGTTGGCCAGTGCTTCATTTGCACCTTCGCCCGCCGCATAGGCCACAACCTCGTAGCGATTGGGCTCGCGGAAGCTCACACCGCCTTCGAGCGTCACCTTGAGTGACTCCCACAGACCTCCCTTCGGCCTCACTACCCGCGAGGCGATGCTCGCCTTGACGATCTCGGGGGTTTCGACCGGGGTGATCTCGTAATCGTCGATCCACGTCAAATCCACCGGTATGCGTTGATCGCGCATCCACTTGGCAATCGCGACCAGCTTGGCCAGCTCCGGCAGTTTGCGAATCGAGGGATAGCGGCCGCTCAGATTCGAGTACTGGGTGGTGAGGTACTCGGCAAAGCGCTCCGCGCCCTTCTGCAGCGCCCGGCCACCCCTGAACCTGCTCTCGCTCAGCACGACGATGCGAATATCGTCAATGAGTATACCATTGCCGTCGTCCGTTCTGCTAATACCGACGCGTTCGGGCACGAACCACACGCGGTTATTCGAGGTCATACCCATCGCGAGATCGTCCAGCTCTATTATATAGTCGACGGCGCTTTTGTACTGCGGCAGGTTCGGATCGACTACCGTGCGCATACTGTCGAGTCCGATGCTCAGCGTCTTCAGCACGTAGTCGGCCTGGAACATGGTCATCCCGAACGAGGACCGCGCGGTGCCACCGTCGTAGCGCACGAGCTTGTAGCCTTCGATGCCGGAGGCCTCCGTGCCGATGCTGACTGCCGGATCCTCGCGGGTTTGGTAGATGGATCGCAACACGACGACGAAGTCATCGATATTCACCGGCGGCAGGGTCGGATCGTTCTCGCCTGCCAGGACCAGCTGGCGACTGACGGGGTCGAAGTTGGCGGCCGTGACTCTGGTGATCTGGCGCAGGTAGTTGACCGCGGGCTGCTTGATCAGTCCTTCGTCCGTCCATACGCTCTCGGGAAATCCATCCTCGAACCGGGCATAGATCTCGAGAGCATCGGCGCTGCGGCCGAGTTTCTGATAGATAGTACCGAGGATGTAGAGCGCGTCGTCCTCCCATTCGCTGCCCGGAAAGTCGCTCAACAACTGCGCGTAGATTGCTCTGATCCCGCTCGCGTCCCTCTTCTGCTGCCCAACCAGGATCTTCGCCATCAAGATCTCATCGCCCCATTCACCACTCTCGAATAACTCAGCGGCCATGCGCTCGAAGAGCTCTTCGGCCTGCGCTACCTCGCCCTCGCGAACCAACTGGCGCCCCAGCAGCAGCTGGACCTGCGGAGTCCACGGTCCAGCGGGGAATTCGTCGAGGAAATTTGCAAACTCATCGCTTGTAGCACTGCCATCGATCGCGCGAGTTATCAACCCGTGATAGACCTCGTACATCGAGCTGTCCTGTGGCACGATCTCCCCGAAGAGGCCGTCGAATCCATCGAGCCGCGTCACGTCCCGTCGCCGCGCCTGAGCCCGCACATCTAGGACCCCGCCGATCGCGGAGATGACCCCGGCCGTGCCGGCCAGCAGTTCCTGGCGTTGACCAGGCTGCCAGCGCCAGCGCTCTTGAATCTGAGCGACGGCCAGCTCTGTGGCTCTCCGAGTCATCGATCCGGCATGGCGCGACGGGTGTGGCAGCTTGACGGCGAGCCGCTCCAAACCCGGCTGGCGCAAATCCCGACCCCACAATGCGAGTGCGGTCGGGGACAATGGAGCGGGCAGACGCGGATCCGAAAAAAGATCGGCGCCCGAAAGGGTCACCGGCGCGGCGACCTCGATATCGATCGGAGAGCGGTAGCGGCCCTCGAGGACGCCACTCAGTACTCGGGCGAAGGGATCCGGTGTCGCCGCCCAGGCAGCGGCCTCCGCAGAAGCGCCGGCGCTCACCGGAGGCACGAACGGGAGATCCCTCTCAGCGTACGGATTCTCGTAGCGCGTCAGCGAAAGCAGTGGCGCGGAACGCGGCGTCAGAAAACGCGCCGTCTCGGGATCGTAGTAGCGGCCCTGCAGATAGACCAGGCCGGTCGTAGCATCGCGGATACCGCCGCGGAAGCCGGGACCGGAAGACCCCGGATCACCACTGATCGTCTGCATCTGCCCGAGGGGATTGTAGCTGACCAGGCTCAGCAGGTTGCCCTGGTCATCACAGGTGGCCACCGGATCACCGCCGGCGCGATCGTACAAATAGTACGTCAGAGCCGCGTCCCCTTCCCGGGTGCTGCTAGAGCCGTACGCAAAAGTGTTGCGCCTCAAGATTGCAGCCCGAGCATCGATGTCCATCAAGATACCGCCGGCGGCCACAGACTCGGGCGCTGGAACGTGGTAGCGGATTCCGGTCTCCGTCGTCGTGCTCCAGCGTCGACCGTCACCGGCGTACGCGAAGCGCACGAAACCATCCGCCGACTCGACGGACACCAGGCGATGCTCAAAATCATAAGCGTAGCGCGTAACGCCCTTGGCCGAGAGCACTGCGACCAGATTGCCGTTGGCGTCGTACTCAAACCAGCGACCTCCGGCGAACTTCAGGCGGTGATCGCGGCCATATGCGTAATCAACCACCGCTTCGCCCTCGGACGAGACCGTCCGCGTGCGATTTCCGGCCTTGTCGTACTCGTGCCGGACAGAGCTCCCGTCCGCTCGACGCTCCTCGACGAGCCGCCCGACAGGATCGTAGCCATACCGAGCAGTGAGCGTATCACTGGCCGTAACCACCATCTGCAAGATCGGACGGCCGGCGCCATCCAGCTCGTACGCGTGAGCGAGAACCAATCTCTCATCGAGACGATGCTCGGACGAAATGGGCCGCCCCGCACCATCGTAGCCGTAGCGACTCGTAAGCCCGTTGGGCAGCGTGCGCTCGACCAGTTCCCCGGCCTTATTGTACGCGAATCTCGTCTCTCCAGTGCTGTCGGCCATGGATACGATCCGCCCCGCGAGATCGTAAGCATAGGTCGCACGGCTGCCGTCGGGATAGACGATCCGCCTGCTCTGATCCTCTCCTTCTCCGTACGCGCTCTGCACTTTCATCCCGTTGGCCAGGATTACGGTAGTGAGGCGGGACTGAGCATCGTAACGATACGACGTTTTACCCGTGGCATCGCTCATGCTGTAGAGGTTTCCGAGATCGTCGTAAGTGAAGGTCACATCCGTGCCATCGGAATAGCGCACGACCTTCAGACGCCCGCCGGCATCGTATGCATACTCTCTCGCATCCCCATTCGGATCGATGCGTCGGGAAATATTGCCGGCCTCGTCGTACTCGACGCGCACTTCGAACGCATGCTGCGATTCGACCGCCAGCGGCTCCATCGCGATCGCCGCCCGGTATGCTTCTATCGCCGCCGCCAAGTCGCCGGCCCGACGGTGCGCTTCCGCTGCTCTGAGGTGTTGCTGCGCCAGAATGATCCGCAGCACCTGCACGCTGGCGCGGTCGGGCGCCGTCGAGACGGCGCGGGCAATGGCTCGATCCGTCTCGACCAACAGCGGCTGATCAGCCGCCTTGTCCCAGTCGATCAGCCCTCCGACCGACCGCGCGTCGATCCCCGGCGTCAACGCTGCAGAGATCAATCCTTCGCTGCCGAGGTGTGCCAGGGCGAGGTCGAAAGCTGGCCGAAAGGCATCCGGTTGAACCTGAACGGCAGCACCGAGCGCCTCCAGGCTCTCCGGGTACCGGCCCCGGGCGAGCTCGAGCTGGCCCAATAGCGCCTGAGCTGCACCGTCAGCCGGATTCAGCTCCACGGCCGAACGCACTAAGCCGGACGCCTCGTCGAAGCGGTCCATAGCGGCGTACACTTTGCCGAGGCTGATCCGCGACGATGGGTTTTTCGGATCGAGTGCGATCGCTTCCCCATAGGCGGCGATCGCCGCCTCGTAGGCCCCCTGCTCGGAGTGACGATCGCCGGCATCGCTGCGCAGGAGTGCCATCTGCTGCTTGTTGGCACAGGATATAACGAGCGCGAGACCGAGCATTACGAGTATCATTCTGGTCATAGCGGTATGCGGATATTCCAGAGTTGCAAGTGCCCCCCTATATTCCGGTGGCAGCAGCAGTATAGTGGAAAACGCGCCTTAACAAGTGCTGGTCGCTGCGTCGGGCGATTACGGAAGCTGACCTTAGGCGGCTCAAATATATAATGTACCGACCTTAGGCAGTGCAAATATATAACATATCGGTTGCAATAACCCCGCCTTTCCCAAGCGCAGATCTCTGTCGGTATACCACCTGACGCAGGGCGGAAATAGCATGGCTCTGGCTACACTCGGGTTTGGTGCCGTACTCCACACTCGGCTTGGCGACGACCTGGCAGGCGAGCTCTTTATGACCCGCTTGGAAGTCGTTTCTTTGCTTCTTCATAAATCTCCACTGGAAGTGGCCCGGCCTGAACTGCGGATGCGTTCGCGCGCAGATGGTCAAGGTCTGTGGTCCCGATGATTATTGCGACAGGAACATCTTATGCGCCTCGAGCCAATCCCAGAGCCTGAAGGCGCGTGAATCTAAGCTCCGCATTTCGATCTGCAGGTGAACGAGCAATGCCACGAGTTCGAGGAGTCGAGTTGTTCACGCCGTTCGATAGAATTGGCCCGCGCCAAATCGGCGGTTATCGGGCCGCATTCCTCGACAGAGACACCCACAGCGCTTGACCAGAATCCCTGCTAGACCCTTTAATCTATAAGATATTCCGCTGCGCCCAGAATGATAACTGCCAGCGCCTACTCTACTCGCTCTACACCTGCGTGGTCCGCGCCTGGCTCTTCGACGGCCAGCACTGCAAAGATCGCGGAGCAAAATAATAGGGACGATTTTTACAAATGCCTGATACGCCACTGGATTTCGATCAACTCGAATACGAGGGCTATACGGTCGTGCACGGCTTTATGGATCGCGCACGCACCCAGCGGATCCGGGACCACATGGACTCGCTGCTACCGCCGATCGGCGCATCGCGCGAAGATCCCAAACGCTGGCATCACGTGTTGCGACACCCTATACCCGGCGCGATCATGGCCGAGTTGCTCAACGATCCGGCTCTGCTGGCGCTGGCCGCCCGATCCTTGAAAGCGCACGAGCTGCGCCTGCTGGAACAAGTGCTGATCCGCTCCGACCCAAGGCCCCCACCGCAGGTGCCGCTGGGCTGGCATATCGACTTCGCCTTTTTCCCACGCCAGTACCAGGCCCTTCCGCGCCAGACCTATTTCCACATGGTCCACTGCCTCAATACCGTAGCACCCGGTGGAGCGGCGTTTATGGTCGTACCGGGCTCGCACCAACTGACCTATGCCATCAGCGCGCAGATGGAAACGGCCGAGGAATTGAGCCGACTCAAGCGCGACCCGGTCGGTTTGACCGGCATTGAGATAAAAAAGGGAATCGAGATATGTCCTGAGGAGGGCGACCTGCTGGTCTTCAACCCGATGGCCCTGCATTCTGCCTCCGGCAACGCTACGGACCAGTCGCGCTACGTCTATTTCACGTCGTTTTTCGATACCTCGGCCAGCGAATTATGGCAAGCGATGCGCGAGACGAAATACCGCGATGGTTTCAGCCGCGAATTGCATACAGAGCTGCCAGAGGATTTGCGTCCTCTGCTGGAGTGGTAAACCGAAGAGTCGCCATCACTCTTCGGTCTGGGCCAGGTCGCTGGTCACCCGGCGAACGTCGTTGAACATCTGCAGATTGCCGGCCGTAAGACCGCCGTCTACAGCCAGGCTCTGGCCGGTGATCCACGCCGCATCCTCCGAGGCGAGAAAGAGCGCGGCGCGGGCGACGTCCTCGGGCTGGCCTACGCGCCCGAGCGGATACCACTGGGCCAGGCGTTCGAAAATCTCGGGATAGCGGCGGAGGAATTGGTCCCAGATCGGCGTGTGGATCGTGCCCGGGCAGATGGCGTTGACCCGCACCTGATGAGCCCCGTAGCTGAGGGCCATGTTGCAGGTCAGGTTGACAATCCCGGCCTTGGCGGCGCTGTAGGCCATCTGGGTGAAGGCGGCCAGAGCATTGACCGAAGCGATATTGACCACCGCGCCACCACCCTGCTCGATCATCCCCGGCACCAAAGCCTTCGAACACAAGGCAACGCTTTTAAGGACCACCTCCAGATCTCGATCCCAATCCGCCTCGTCCATATCGAGCAGATCGTCGCCGGAGACGATCCCGGCGTTGTTGACCAGGATATCGACACGGCCCCAGTGGGCCAGTGCCTGCTTTGCCATCGCCTCGACCTGCTCCGACGACGATACGTCCGCGCCGATATCCAGAGCCTCTCCCCCGGCCTCGACGATGAGATCCCGGCTCTGGCGGGCGCGCTCGGCAATGATATCGACCACGATCACCCGGGCCCCTTCGCGAGCAAAAAGCTCGGCGGTCGATCGACCGATGCCGGAACCACCGCCGGTGATCAACGCAACGCGATTGTGCAGTTTCACAAGCAGATTCCTCCTTTGAGTTGAACGCGGATCGCAACGTGGATCTGCATTACGAATCGCCGTTCAGGCCGCAAAGCTCTAAGAGCCGCTGATCCATTGTATCGATCTGATGCCGGGCGAAGCGCTCACTGGCATCAACACAGTGCGTCTGGCGCTGCACAACACTATCGAAGCCTTTGTAATGGGTGAAGAGCACTTTGCGCGGCACGATCCGCATATTCTCCGAGCGATCGTGGACCAGCCAGGCGTGAAACAAGATGCACGAACCAACGGGCACACACATTTCCAGCGGCTCGGAGAGCCCGGGAAAATCGTCGAAGTCCTGGTCGAGCATCCGCTGGCGCAATTCGGGATCGCCCAGCTTCTCCGCCACCAGGCGGTGGCTGCCCGGACAGACCATAAACGCACCGCCGCCCGGCTCGACCGTGCTGAAGTGCAGCACGCCGTTGAGGTAACGGTCGTCATGAACCTCGGGCGGGTTGTGCGGCCAGTCGACGTGGTAGCCGAGGTCGAAACGCTCGTGGCCCGGCGGACTCTTGTAGGTGATCACCGGTGCCGAGGTCGACTGGACCAGGAAGTGCGGCCCGGTCAATTCCTCTACGGCGGCGATCAGCTTGGGATGCCCGACCAGATTCGAGAGCACTGGATCGGTGTGATCGGAGATCAGGGTCTTGCGACCGTTCTGGCTAGTGCCGGGGATGCCCGGCGGTTGTTTATCGGCGGGCAGGCGTTCTTCGAAGATCGGTGCGTATTGCTCTATTTCATCGCTGCTCAACACGTCGGGTACGATGGTGAATCCATCGCGCTCAAACTGGCCGCGGTCTAATCCAATCGCCATCTCAAATCTCCACCTCTACGCTATGGCCCGACGCACCCGATTGCCGCGCCGCCTCCAGAACCTGCATGACGCGCAGGGCGTGGGCAGCGGGAATGATGAGATCTTTGCCCTCGCGCAGGTGCTCGGCGAGATTGACGTGCAGGCTGAATTGCTCGACCGATTTACGACGCTTCATCTCAAACTCGGGTCCGTGTACCGTGCAGTATTCGGAGCCGCCGCTTTCACAGGTCAGTGAAGCCTCGGTGCCCAGTGCGACCCATTTGAGGGGCAGGTTGCAGTAGGAGATATCGGCCTTGGTCGCACGGGCGCGGGCCCCGTTATCGAAGACCATGGTGATATCGAAGAGGTCATCGGCATCCCCCCAGGTGATATGGCGCACATCGGCGAAGACCGAGACGACTTTATGACCCTCCAGCAGATCGAGCAGCTGCTCGACCCAGTGCGGTCCGAAATCGAGCATGGTACCGCCGCCGGCCGCCGCGGTGACGCGCCACTCCTGATTGTAATCGGGCACTCCAAAGCCGACCGCGGGTCGGGCGCCCATAGTGCGATTTTCGACGCTGACGATATCGCCGATCAGCCCATCGCGGACGGCAGACTTGACCAGACGATAGTCGCCGTCGAAGTGCCGATTGTGATAAACACTGAGGACAACACCGTGCTCGGCCGCGGCCTGGACCATCTCCTCGGCATCGGGTCCGTAGACCGCGAGCGGTTTCTCGATCAACATGTGCTTTCGCGCAGCGGCAACTTTGAGAGCCGATTCGTAGTGCAGCGAGGAATGGGTGGTAATGAGTACCAACTCGAGGTCCGAATCGAGAAAGGCGTCGAGGTCGCCAGTGGCGCTCAGACCTTCCTCTGCTGCGGCCTGGCGCCGGGACTCGGTTATATCGCAGACATCGGTGATCTCGAAAAGCCCGGTCTCGCGCATGGCGCTAAGGTGATGATTGGCAGCCATGCGACCGAAACCGATGATACCAGTTTTTATGGGGGTCAAAAAATATTCTCCTCTATATTGCAGTGCCGATTCGCCCTGCTATTCGCCGTGAATTATT
>CAZFMY010000138.1:0-14345 GCA_964520345.1 uncultured Gemmatimonadaceae bacterium
CCCGCCGCCTCGGTGCGGCCTACCCGGGGATGATCGCGAGGCGGACCACCTCTCTCCCCCTATTTGGCCTTGCTCCGGATGAGGTTTACCATGCCACCTGCGTCGCCGCAGGCGCGGTGAGCTCTTACCTCACCATTTCACCCTTACCCAGCCGGGGCCGGGCGGTATATTTTCTGTGGCACTCTCTGTGGGGTCACCCCCCCTGGGCGTTACCCAGCATCCCGTCCTGCGGAGCTCGGACTTTCCTCACCGCCGGCCTGATCGACCGACAAGCGCGCCCGTCCAACCCACTCCTGAACTATCAATCCGATTGTTCATCCCAGACCATGATGGTGCCACAGCTCTCGCAGTTGAGAATTTGGATACTCTGTCGCACTTCGCTACGGACCTGGGCTGGCATCTGGTGGAAACAGCAGCCGCAGGCTCCTTTGCGCACTGCGGCTACGCGGACACCGCGGCGGCCTTTCTTGCGCTCGTAAGTCGTCAGCAGCTTGGCATCGATATTTTTGGCCACAGTGCTGCGGCGTTTTTTGACACTGTCGACCTGTTCCTGCATGGTGTTGAGTTGGCCCTGCAATTCGTCGATGCGTTCCTGTTGGGACTGGCGGATCTCCTCGAAGGCGCCTTTCTCCTCCTCTATGTGCTCCTGGATTTTCTGGATGCCTTCGATCGCTTCCAGCAGTTGGGTCTCAGAGTCGGAGATCTTGGTTTTACAGGCTTCGATCTCGAGTTGGAGCGCGTCGTACTCTTTGTTGCTGGTCACCACGGCAAAACGCTCCTCGTGTTCTTGCAGATCGACCTTGCCGACTTCGATCTCGCGTTCGCTGTGGCGCTGTTGCTTCTCGAATTCCGCGAGCGCGGCTTCGAGTTCAGACAGGTGTCCTCCGGCCTGCTCGATTTCGTTTTGGCGCTCGCCGATCTCGGTCGGATATTTCTCTTTGGCCTCTTCCAGCGAGAAGAGTTCCTTATCGACTTCTTGGAGTTTCAACAGTTGCAGCAAACCATCTTTCATAGGCTGTATCTCATCTCCTGGCATTTGCACTTAAAGCCAAAGAAAAAGTGCACCACTAGGGTGCACTTTAGGTGATGGAGTCATCTGGTCTTCGATGGTAAACAAGCGCTGGTACTATACATCGCGTCGCATGGTAGTGACCTGTGAGGGGCCAGGTAATTCGCGTCATGAACAATTGTCAGTTTTCGTTATCGCAAATGCGTTTAAGAACAGTAATTACGGCTATTTCATGAGTTCGGTCAACCTCTCAAGCGAAGAGTGATCTCGCCGCTGCGGCGACGTGCCCCGAGGTCAAGCCGTATTTTTGCAGCAGGTCGTCGTTGGCCGCTGATTCGCCAAAGGTGTCGCGGATTCCTACCCGTTTCATTGCCGTGGGTTGTTGCTCTCCGAGGACCTCAGCGACAGCACCGCCTAAGCCCCCGATGATGGTGTGGTCCTCGGCGGTGACGACCCGTCCGGTCTGTGCGGCAGCGGCGACTATCGCTTCCTCGTCCAGAGGTTTGAGGGTCGGTACGTGCAGGACCAGAGCAGAAATCCCTTCGCTGGCCAACTCGTCTGCCGCATCGAGACAGCGCGGGGTTTGGGCTCCGGTAGAGATCAGGGCGACGTCGGTGCCATCGCGTACCGTGAAGGCCTTGCCGAGTTCAAATTGGTAGTCGGCTGGGAAAATCACCGGCTCGGGATCACGCGTCATGCGCACGTAGACAGGGCCGGGCAGGTCGTTGGCCACCAGCATGCAGGCGCGGACCTCTACTGCGTCGGCGGGTGCTAGGACGGTCATATTGGGCATTGCGCGCATGACGGATATGTCGGCCACTTCCTGATGGGTTTTACCGGTTTTTCCAGTCAAGAGGCCCGAATAGGCACCACAGAGCTTGACCGGAAGGTTGGGCTGAGCGACGACGATGCGGAGTTGATCGAGGTCGCGATTGACGATAAAACAGGCGAAGCTGCTCAGCCACGGAACCAGGCCGCAGGTGGCCATGCCTGCGGCGACGCCCATCATATTTTGCTCGGCGATGCCCATTTCGAGGAAGCGGTCCGGACGCTCGTGCGAAACCTTGTCGGCTTTGGTCGAATTGGCCAGGTCTCCATCCAGTACGTAGACGCGTTCGTCGCGGTCGATGAGTTCGATGAGCGCATCGCCGAAGGCGTCGCGCTGGGCCAGCATTTGGCCGGTAGCGGAGAGGTTCATAAGGCGGCCTCCTGCGTGGCGAGTTCGTCCTGCGCCTGTTTGAGATCGTCGTCGGTAACGGGCTTGGAATGCCAGTTGAAGTCGTTCTCCATATAGGAGATGCCTTTGCCTTTGACGGTCTTGGCGATGATGACAGTGGGTTGGTCCTTATGCGCTTTGGCTGCGGCGAAGGCGGCGAGCACCGCGTCGAAGTCATGACCATCGGTCTCGATCGCATTCCAGCCGAAGGAACGCCAGCGGTCTCCCGGGTTTTCCTGTGGAGCCTGGCGGTCGAGCACGCCGTAGCCCGCTTCAGTGGCCCAACCGTATTGCTGCAAGCCGTTCCAGTCGAGGATCGCGGTGAGGTTGTCGAGGCCATAGCGAGCGGCGACGAAGGCCGCTTCCCAGGTTTGGCCCTCCTGAGAGTCGCCATCACCGACCATCACCCAGGTGTGGAAACTCTGCTGCTTGAGGCGCGCGGCCAGCGCCATGCCCAGGCCGGGGGAGAGCCCCTGGCCCAGCGAGCCCGTCGACATATCGAGCCCGGGCAGGACGGTCATATCGGGGTGTCCCTGCAGTCGGGAGTCGATGTCGTCGAATGTTTTAAGCTCTTCGAGCGGTAGATAACCGCGCAGGGCCAGAGCCGCATAGAGGCCGATTGAGCAATGTCCTTTGGATAGGATGAAGCGGTCGCGGTTCTCGTCGCGGGGGGTTTCGGGATCGATATTGAGTTCTTCGAAGTAGAGAGCGATCAACATCTCGGCAGCGGACATCGGTCCGCCTAAGTGTCCTGCTCCAGCGTGGTACACCGACTCGACGACCAGCCGACGCAATTGGATGGCGAGGCGCTTGAGTTCGGCGTGGCGCTCGGGCATCAGGCTCATAGTTGGATTCTCCTTGTTGAGGCCCATTAACTTAGGGACTGTTTTTGACTCAGTCCAGCCACAGCGGCTCAATCTCGAATTCCCGTCCGCACTCTTCCAGCCGTTCGATGTCTTCCAGGTCGATGGGTACGCCATCGCGGTCGTAGGCCTTTTCGTTGCGATGTTCGGGAGTGCCAGGTAGGGTCACTTCATCGTAGCCGCGCAGCGGGATCATTTGTTCCATTCCCAACCGCACTAATTCGTCGACGCCCTGGCGCACGGCTTCGGCTGGTGCAAAGAGCCCGAGGTCCATGACGATGACCAGGCTGCCCATTCGAGCGGCGGGCCACGTTGCGGCGACCTCTTTGGCGCGTTCCCTGCCCTGGCCGACGAAGGCGCCGCCGAGGAGTGTGGCGATAGCGGTATAGCCCATCGATTTGAAGAACGCCGCCGGGATTAATTCTTCGATCGCATCAATTTCTTCGCCGTGCTGGTAGTCGGCGAGTATACAGGTCGCCACGTCGAGGACCACGGGGGGGCCTTCTTGTCCGGGCAGCCCGAAGCATAGCGGTGGGTTGCCGTAGTGGGAAGCTCGTTTGCCCTCGTTGCTCGTATAGTATTGTGGGTAGGCGGCCTGCACCGAAAATGCGGTGCAGTCTTCTGCCATCGCGCGGCGCACGTAGTGCCCGGCTGAACCGTAATGGCCGATATGACAGGCCGCCCCTACCGCAATACCCTTGTTTTTTGCTTTTTCGATAGCTTTTTCCGTTGCCAGCATCGTCGGGGCATAGCCTAGACTGCCGTCGCCATCGATGTAAACGTGGGTATCGGTTTCGCGAATGACCTGGATATTGGGGTTGGGGTTGGCGTTATTGTCGCGGATCGAACGGCAGTACCCATGCAGTGCACGGGTGCCGTGCGAACGCACGCCGCGTCGGTCCGAATTGGTTAGTAGTTCGGCCAACTGCGCTGCGTGTTCATCGGTCATCCCGGCACTCTTGAGGCAGGCCGTAGCGAAGGTCTGGAGGTGTGTGGCCGCAATGTGTCTGAAGTTTTCGGGTGGTTGGTTCATAGGATTCCTATAGTTGTTTCTCGGATAGTATCCTCAGTTGCACTACCTGGCACGCTTGACGAGGTTTTGGGACGCTGGCCTCATCATTTGAGGGTTTGCCGAGAAGAGGGGCGGGTTAGATGATTTTTGAGTATTTATCGTGTGGTCTCTCGATGCTTATTGCTCTTAGATCCAGTACAGTTGTTGTCTGTTTCGCAGTTTTGCTGTGCGTTATCGAGATTCTTTCCGCACCAATTTCAAGAGCTTTGAAATTTGGGCAGTCATTTTTGCGTCAGAGGTGTCCAACTGCTGTGCATGCAGCAGTGCTTGTTCGGCTTCGGTATTATTACCACTGCTGACCAATGCCAGGCCCAGGAAGTACCACCCTTCAACTCCACCAGGTTTGCGATCTACGAGTCGTCGAAAATAGTTGATGGCTTCCGCATGACGGCCAAGCCGACCAGAGATATGTCCCGCGTCAAATAGTGCTGGAGCATAGGTTGAGTCCCGTTCGATCGCTTGTTCCAGGTAGTGTATTGCCACTTCGGGTTGCTCCAGCATCGCGAGGTTCTTACCAATTCTGGTAAGCATCACCGCTTTATCCGCACTTAATGACACAGCTCGGTTGAATTTGTTCTCTGCCTCGGCAAAGTATGCTCTCTTCGCAAAAAATAGACCGAGGTTGAAGTGGTGGGTTGGGTCCTCTGGTACATTGAGAATGGCCGCCCGCATTCTCTGCATTTGCTTTCCTATCTCCACATCCTCATCTGCTATGGCTTTGAGTTGTCTAAATTTGGCCATTGCCGTGCGGGCGATCTGGGGCTTACCCGCTTTGCGGGCAAGTAGGGCCAGACGATAGTAGGCGTCGAGAAATCCCGTATCCAGTTCGGTCGCTCTTTGAAATGCTTCGATTGCCTCAGTTTCCCGCTCTTCAGCGGCAAGACTCTGACCGAGAAAATAATGGACAGTGGCGTCGTCGCCGAGTAGCCGCAGCGCCCTGTGAAGTTCCTCACTCGCTTTGGCATATTGGCCGGTTGCAAGGTATAACTCTCCGAGTCGTCTCCTTACAGGAGAATTTTCGGCATCTAGTGCCAGGGCGCGACGCAGATAAGGACCGGCCAGATCCAAGTGTCCGAGTTTGGTATGGATCCCGCCCAGATTGATAAATCCAGTTGTGAAACTGGTATCGATCTGCACTGCGGTTTTCAGGGCAGCGATCGCTAGGGCATATCGCCCTTGCGCGGCGTAGGACGATGCCAAAATATTGTGAAGAGCGACGGATGTAGAGTCTGATTTTATCCCGGATAAAGCGATCTGTATTGCCGTGTCAAAATGTGCTGATTCGTAATTTTGTCGGGCGCGCAGCAGGTGGTCGGTTGTAGGCACTTGGCGCGGAGACGGAGGGGGAAGCGGTGATTCAGAACCACAAGCTGACAGGAACAAAAGCAGGCCGAATAAGCCTATTGAGCATAAGCTGTGCAGGACGTTCATGGTCTTGTTGTGGATGCCTGCGTTTTGAAATAGCTGTCTATAAATAGACAGATCCGCAGCAATTTCTTTTGGATCAGGGCTTTCTACGTCTAACGGGTTGATACAGTCTGCACTATGCCACCTGTCCGTTGTTGCCCGTTGAACAGTCAGTGCAACGCCGACCTTAACGACTTTCATCGACGGGAGTATCCGCGGATCTTATCGAGTTGTTCGTTTGCTAGATCGTGGGCTGGCCATATGCGAAGTAGATCTTCAAATATGCGCTCGGCAGAGCGTTGCTGCCCGAAGCGGAGATAGGTCATACCGAGTGCGTATGCCGCGTCAGGATCTCGTGGGTTGTTTTGATATGCGACCTGTACCTCGGCTAATTCGCGCTCATATTTTTTCCAGTGATCGAATGTTTCTAATAGTTTTTCGGCTTCATCTGTGCGCCCCTGAGCAGAGTACATTCGCGAGAGTTTGTAGTACGCGCTGGCGTAATCGGGTTTAAATCGCAAACTGCGAAAGTAATATTTAGCTGCTTGTTTTACATTGCCCTTCTGATCGTATATCTCAGCTAGTCGATAATAAGATTCTGCATCGGTAGAGTCGAGAGTGGCGGCCTGTTGAAAATATGCCTGGGCGTCGTCTATAGCATTGCGATTTGCGTAAATTATACCCAGATTGCGCAACATCTCGGAATCCCGATATCCGAGTTCTTGCGCATCGACGTAGCGTGTCTCTGCGCTGTCGTAATCACTAAGTGTCATATAGCATGAGCCCATCCATGCGGCGATTCGTCCCTCAGATGGCCTAATATCGAGCGCATTCCTATACGATTTCAGAGCTTCTCCCGGCTTGAACATGCGAGTTAGGACTAATCCCAGATTGGCATGAGCCTGGAAAAAACCGCTCCTCATTGTCAAAGCCTCGCGGTATTGTTTTTCTGCATCTTCATATAGTCCATGACGGTGGTAGAGCCACCCCAGATTGAAGTAGCTGTCCGCCGTATACGGATTGAGAGCGATCGCAGCCTTGTAGTT
The DNA here is from genome assembly GCA_964520345.1 of uncultured Gemmatimonadaceae bacterium. Classification (GTDB taxonomy): domain Bacteria; phylum Latescibacterota; class UBA2968; order UBA8231; family UBA8231. The sequence goes on from CAZFMY010000138.1 coordinate 6,614, forward strand.
CTGTTCGGATTCGGCAAATTTATCTAGGTTCTCAAAAGAAATGGCAAGGCCGATTCGAGTTTCAAACGTTTCGGGGCCTAGCTCCAAAGATCGATCGAAATGTCCTATTGCTTCGCCAAAGCGCTCTAAGGCAGTGAGTACGACTCCCGCACCTTGCCAAATTTGCGGGTTCTCGGGCGCTAAGTCTATGGCTTGGTTGTAGGTGGTCAATGCCGCTTCGTAATTTTGTGAATTGCGCTGCTGTTCTGCATCCGCCAGTAGGGTTTCAATTCTGGTGATGAGTTTTTGCTCTACCCAGTAGTGGTAACCCCAATACCCGCCAAGACCAATTATGGCGACTGCCAATACTGCCAATACGGTGACAAATAGCGTGGTGCCACGCGTTCCTCTATATTTGTCGTTGTGATTCATCTGGCTTTTCCCGCATATATGCGACCGGGCATTTTGAGTGGCGGTATGGGTATTCAGATTAGCCAAACATGGTATTTAAAATGCCGTTTTATGTCAAGATGGCACGATGGTGGCGTCGATGCCTTTGCTGCTTTCAGTCGACGTGTTTAGCGATTGAAGTCGGCCTGTGCCATACTGGATCGCAGTGGAGTTTTTGCAACTGACCTATTTGCCAGATAAGTATTTGGAGACATGTTGAAAAAACGACCCTTAGCTTTGAGTCTGTGGCTGTTCGCAATAGGCTGCACTGTGGATCAGGAGTCGGAGGTCACGGCGACGAATTCGTCTGCTATGGTCGAATTGCTCAATTCGATACGGAATAATCTTGATGTTGAGGCCAACTCGTTTCTCAACGATGACCGAATCATTTGGATGCAAAAAAGAGAACGCCCGCAAAATCCAATCGACCGAGTACGCAACGACATCGCGTTGGCTGAGGAATTGCTGAAGGCCGGTAAGACCTTGGAAGCAATCGATCGGATAGAATCGGTGGAACCGTTGGCCAAACGGTACAATATTACCACCCGGCCCAGCCTTGAGAATCTAAAAGCTATTTCGTATTTCCGTCTCGCTGAGCAGCAGAACTGTCTGCCTTCGCGAGATTTGGCCATGTGTACTGTGCCCGTTCATGATGAAGGTGTTCATGTCGAACAGCAAGCTATGCGCCAGGCCATTGCTTTGTACCAGGATATTCTTTCGCGGGGAGAGCGCGATCTGACCTCGGTCTGGCTGCTGAATCTGGCCTATATGGCTATCGGAGAATACCCGGAAAAAGTGTCGAAAAACCTGCTGATTCCGCCATCGGTATTTGATTCGGAATACGACATAAAAAATTTCAAAAATGTGGCTTTAGGCGCGGGCTTGGATGTGGTGGGACTCTCCGGTGGAGTGCTCTTAGATGACTTCAATAACGATGGTATGCTAGATGTTGTATGCTCGTCATGGGATCTTCACGACCAGGTTCGTTATTTTGAAAATGCTGGAGTATCGGGGTTTATGGATCGGACGAACCGATCCGGACTTAATGGAATCACCGGTGGGTTGCACATGTTAAACGCAGATTATGACAATACTGGCACCGTGGATATATATATGCTCCGCGGAGCTTGGTTCGGAGAACAAGGCCTGTTTCCTAATTCGTTGCTGCGTAACGATGGCGAGGGTTCTTTTCTCGATGTGACAGCAGAGGTCGGGTTGCTAGATTTTCATCCTACCCAAACGGCTGCATGGGGCGATTACAACAACGATGGTTGGCTCGATCTGTACGTCGGCAACGAGAGCCTGAGCTTCCAGCAGAATGGAGTTGTTCATCCAAGTCAATTGTTTACCAATAGCGAACGAGGAACGCGATTTACTGACGAGGCAGAAAGCCTTGGGGTGGATGTCGTCGGGTACGTTAAGGGTGTTGCATGGGGGGATATCGACAACGACGGCGACTTGGATCTCTATGTATCGCGATTTACAGAGTCGAACCTCCTTTATCGCAATGATGCCAACGATCAGCACTCACCGGCTTTTACGGAGGTTGGCGAAGAAGCTGGAGTAACAGAACCGGTCCGAAGTTTCCCGACGTGGTTCTGGGATTACGATAATGATGGTTGGCTTGATATTTTCGTGTCGGGTTATGAGACGTCGCTAAAACGGGCGATAGCTGAAGATGTTGCTTCTGACTATATCGGCTTGTCGACGGATGCTGAGGTCCCGCGTGTTTATCGCAATCTCGGAACGGGCATTTTTGCCGACCAAACCCGCGAGCTACAATTAGACCGCGTTCTGTATACAATGGGATGTAGCTTCGGCGACTTGGATAATGATGGCTGGTTGGACTTTTATCTGGGAACTGGTAATCCCAATCTCAGATCGCTCATGCCAAATAGAATGTTTCGCAACAACCATGGTAAGAACTTCCAGGACGTAACCACTGCGGGAGGCTTTGGCCATTTGCAAAAAGGTCATGGTGTAGGTTTTGCCGATCTGGACAATGACGGAGACCAGGATATTTACATTGTCTTGGGCGGGGCCTATACTGGAGATGTTTTTCACAACGTGCTCTACCGAAATCCTGGTCACGGCAATCACTGGATAACGCTGCGGCTTGAGGGAACCACGTCCAATCGCTCGGCTATAGGGGCGAGAATCGAATTGGAATTCACGGAAGCGGGCGAGAGCAGAACCGTATATGCGACCGTTTCTACGGGCTCGAGCTTCGGTGGATCGAGCCTGCAGCAGGAACTAGGTCTAGGTACGGCTGTTCGCGTAGATAGATTGTCGATTACTTGGCCGACATCAAAAACGCTACAGAACTTCTACGACTTGCCAGTGAATAAAATCTATTATATTCGCGAAGATGCCGATCGTGCTGATCAAGTTGCTTCTTTGTCATTTGAGGTCGGGGGTGAATAGCATGGTGCGCCAGTTTTGAGTGCTAAACCTGCTGCGAGATGGTCATTGGCGCTTGCTTCAACTCTACTCTGCTTTGGTAATTGTTCTTCGGTCGAGGACAAATCCGAGCGGCAAAAAACCAGTGAACACTATCAAATGAGCGAAGAGTCGTACCAGCAGGGCATCGCCGAAGCCAAACGGGGAGATTTCGCTCAGGCAAAGCGGAAGCTGGAAGCGGCACTCATTCATAACGACGAGAATTATCCGGCTCGAGTTGCGTTAAGCGAATTACTACTGCGCGATAAGGATTATACCGGGGCAATTCGACATTTGGAACGGGCAGTGGCTCTGGACGTGACCCGGGTCGAAGCCCGATTGCATTTAGCGCGTACCTATCGCAAGGTTGGTCGAAATGCTGAGGCCAAAGAGATCCTTTCTCTTCTTGTTGTGGAGCGCCCAGGCGATCCACCTGCCTGTTTAGCGCTGGCTGATATATTGATGACCGAAACTCCACCATCGCCTGAAGCGGCATTGGAACAGTACGAGGCAGTCCTCGACTCAATACCAGATCATATCCGGGCGATTTCCGGTGCTGGGGCATCCTACCTGCGTTTGGGACAATTCGATAAAGCGATCACTGCTTTTCGCACTGTACTTAGGGCAAGGCCCCGAGATGTATATCTGCCCTATCTCTTGGCCACTGCCTTGCATCGGTCACAACGGCTCAGCGATGCAGTAGAGGCATATAAGAATGCTATTGACGTTCTCTCTCCTGCTTCACCATTGCTCGCAACGCGGAAATGGAATCTCCGCGTTGCGTACCGAGAATTGCGAGGTGAGTATCCAGGCGATTTAGAAGATAAGTACCGGTTGTCGCCAATCGAGACTCTTCGCGATAGTCCAGTGCTTTTTTCTGATGTAGCTCACGCAGCAGGTGTTGCCAGAACAGACCGTGGTCGCGGGTGTGCCTGGGGTGATTTCAATGGGGATGGTGCTTTGGATCTGTTTACCGTGGGTATACAGGTTCCTCATAGTTTGTTTATAAATCGCACGAACGGTGATTTCGTTGATATGACAGTGGAGTCGGGACTCATGGATGGTCGCGGTGGATGGGCCGCTCTCGCCGGTGATTATGATAACGATAGTGATTTAGATCTTTTTGTGACGCGCGATGCTTGGGAAGGTACGGCAACCAATTCTCTATATCGCAATCGCGGTGATGCGACCTTTGTCGATGTCTGGTCCGATGCAGCCCCGGTCCTCTCCGACGACAGCTTCATTGCCGCCTGGGGAGATTATGATGCGGATGGCTATTTGGATCTCTACGTCGCTAATGGGGTAACGGGTAGCGGTATTGGCAACCAACTTTTTCACAATACTGGCGATGGAAAATTTATAGATGTAGCATCGTACGCACGGGTTGCCGATGTCGGAAAAACATTAGGTGTGGCATGGGGTGACTACGATAATGATGGAGATCTCGATCTGTACACCACCGATGTGGCGGGGCCGAATCATCTGTATCGCAATGAAGGCACCGGCATTTTTGCGGATGTTAGTGCGAGAGCTGGTGTAAGTGCGCCACGGGATGGGGCGTATGTGTCGATTTTCTTCGATGCTGATAACGATGGAGATCTCGATCTCTTTGTGTCCGCAATGGCTCACTATGAAGATATTGTACGATCGAAAATTTCAGGGGTGGCGACGCGCAATAACAGACCCCATATGTATGAGAATCGGGGCAATGGTACTTTTTTCGACAGGGCCGAGAAAAAAGGGCTATCGAGGTCTGTTGGGGCAATGGGAGCGGGAGTTGGCGACATTGATTACGATGGCCAGATAGATCTGTATTTGGCGAATGGCGGACCGATTATGCCGCGCTTTGAACCGGATAATCTGTATCACAATAAAGGTGGCGTTTTCTATGATATAGCCGAAGAGGCCGCAGTCGCCAATACCGGTAAAGGGCATGGAGTGGCCTTTGCCGACTACGATAACGATGGTGATTTGGATATCCATGTCGGCTATGGTGGTCATTACCCAGGAGATTCGACTCCGAATGCATTGTACCGCAATGAGGGACACAGCAACAACTGGCTTGAATTGCACTTGGAGAGGGCTGGTACTCGGATGGAGGCGATTGGTGCTGCTCTTACCGTTTATGACGGCAGTGATTCTCTGCGAATACATGTGTCTGGTGGGCATGGATTTGGTTCGACTAACAGCGCCGCTGTCGAAATCGGTCTCGGCAACCGAAGCCAAATAGGCAGGGTGCGTATTGACTGGCCGGTTGGAACTAATACCGTGACTGAAACAATAAAGGCCAATCAGAGGTTGGTTTTTCGTGAGTCGGACTAATTTGATTGCAACCTAAGCGTGTTTATTTTATGTTTTCTGCTAAATCGCAGAAAAAATACGATTTTATTCATCGCATAGTCTGTATTTGTTGCAGGTATCGCGTCTTGCGATTGGAATAATACTGCAGTGCTCTATTTCTTTGAGTGCATGATAAGAAGGACGGCGGGTGAATTGAGTGGCATCCTACGCTTATTTATCATAGCGCATTGTATGACCAGTTTCGCTTTTGTGCAATCTGTCGAAGCACAAAGGCATCCGGAAGCGGCCGAACCCCAGCCCTATTATCGGACCACTGGTGGCTCATCTAGATCTCCAGCTTGGACTAAGCGACCCGAATTTATTCGAGGGCCTCTCGATCGTACTGAGCGTGGCCGCTATCGTCTATTTCTCGCAATTCGAGATTACGATCGTTACACCAATAACGCTGATTTGCCCTACCTGAGTTACCAAAACACGAGCAGGTACAATACCCAGGGACGGCCTTTTTGGATGCGGCGAGTGGGGTGGGACCGCATGGGCAATTATATGGGGGGTAGTTATCAGCGTCTATTCTCTATAGAAGAAGGGCGCGGTAGCAATGGTTCGGGATTCAGTCTAATCGATCATAAGGCCTTGCCTGGATGGGTAGACCGGGCGGCCAGTATGCGCATAGGGCACTATACGCACAAATCCCTGAATTGGACGGTTACCGGAGGAGAGGACATCAGGACCTACTTCACTCCGTTAACGCTCATGCAGAGCCATATGCCGTGTGCGCGGCTGGATTTGGATTATGACAGTCGACAGCAAATGACCGTCCTCTATAGTCGAGGGGGTAATGGATTATTCTCCAAATGGGGATTGCTGGCCGGAGATAGTTTCGAGCCGGCATCGGTGCAGCTATATGGTTTGCACTTGAACCATAAAATGAGTCGGGGTATGGGTAATATCGGCGCTACGTTTCTCGCACAGATTATGGCTCAGCCTGGCTCTCGATCCTCTGATCTGATGCGGGGAGATTTACCCTACGATATGGTGGGGCCTTCGCGAATCAGGGTCCATGTTGCCGATGATTCACCGCACTTGGATTCATCGGGAGCACTGGTTTACGATATGGATATTGTGCTGGCTGGTGAGCGCGGCGGCGAAAAGATCATAATGACTAGCCAAGAGAGTGCGGAGGAATATTCCGCTCAACTCGAACCCTCGGTTCAGGGTCGTTACGAAGAGGGAGTCCAAGCTTATGTCGCGCGGGGTGACGAGGGAGTTATTTACGAGTTTAATTTGCCGGATGATCTGACGGTTGGCGAGGTCTCGTTCACCGCGGATCTATCGGGAGACTACAATATTGGCGTAAGGCAATCTCACGCATTCCATTATCTGGACAGAAAGGGTAATGCCGCTCTGAAGGATGTGGAATGGCCTCAGGCTTTCAAGGTGCAAGAGTCGGTGAGTCGTCGCCCATTCAAATGGTACACGGATGACCCGTCTGCACCGACTTATACTGTGGAACGCGCGGATCGTGCACCTCGGGAAAACGAAGCGCGCAGGACACTCTCCTTCGATTACGGAATTCCGTCTGGGCAGAATATTGTATCGACTAATGGCAAATTCATGTTGGTTGGACTCAATATCGATGGCGAAATAGCATTCAATAGACGGCATTATATCTACCCTCATGGTGAGAATGCCGGTTATCGCTATTCGCGGAATGCATGGGCTTACTGGATAACGCTGGATAAAAAATTGTCCACTTACCTGGATTTGGGCGGTGAGGTATTTCGTATCGACGGAGACTATGGGGGAGGGTTTGATAGTTATAGAGGGGGCAGCGCTTTTCATATCGATAGACAGGTCGGTCCGAATCGCACTGAGCATTTTACCCAGGAGTATGGTCTGGTCGAGGATAACGACGACGACGATATGTGGCCGGACGAGAGTCCCGAAGAAGTCGCTGTATTCGGGGATGCCTTTCCTGGCTGGTCAAATGCAAATGTCTATCCTGGTATGGACGAAAACTCGGATAATATCGCCGATGGCGATCGCAATGAGAACTTTATCCCCGATTATGAAGAACCGTTCCTGATGTACGACGCAGATCCCATGCAGTTTGTTTATGGTATTGATTTCAATAACAATTCTATACCCGATTTCAGGGAAAATGATGATTTGCCAGATTACCCTTACAGACGTGATAGTCGGGGCTACAATACATTCCTGGCTTTTTCTACTGAGGGTGGCAGCGAACCTATGTTGACTTTTGGCGCATTCGATCTCAGGGCGCGAAAAGCGGGAACGAAGTCGCGGGGGTATTATCTGCGGGCGGGTTACGGTTTTAAGCGCAGAGGCCGACTAAAAGCGGATCTGCGTTTTGAGTCGAAGCGAGTATGGGACAATATTCCTGATCATACGTACGATTACCGTATACCTCCTGATGATCCGGATATCCTCCCGTGGCTCAATACGCCTACAACTCCCCCGGAGCGCACAGGTATATTGGGCATCCGTGCGGCAAATCCCGACATGTTATTCATGCGCAATAGCTGGGTGAACAGCGGCCATC
>CAZFMY010000139.1:0-13941 GCA_964520345.1 uncultured Gemmatimonadaceae bacterium
TGCTCAATACCAGCTGGTACATCAAGCAGCTCCGCGATCGCCAACCCAAAGTCGATATCCGCTTCGACGACCAGCTCATCGACTCGGTGCTCACCGACACCCAGCTCGTCGATCTGTACAAACGGCTCTGGGAGCCCAAGGTGCCCCCGGAGTTCAAAAAACTGGGGCTCGATGTCACGGTCAACCCGGTCAGTGGACACGACCTGCTGCGCGTCCAGGACATCATGGTTATCAAGATCCTGGCCTGGAACGAATGGAAAAGACCGATCCATTTTGCGATCACCATTCCCGCCAGCAACCGCGTCAATCTCGACGCCTATCTCTCGATGGTCGGCATGACGATGAAGGTCATGCCCGAGCCGACCAGCGGCGCTGAAATCGAAATGCTGGAGCACAATCTGCTGCATAAGTACCGCTTCCGCGGCCTCAACGATACCCTGGTCCACAAAGACGAGAACACCATGCGGCTGCTCGGCAACTACCGCGCCTGCGTGCTGCAGCTGGCCCTGATCTACCAGGAGCAGGAACGCAGCGATAAGTTGTTGGAGCTGATGCAATGGGCCGAAGAAAATATTTATATGGGCTGGGAAGGCTATTATTCGGCAGCGGATCACCTCGGCAACCTCGGCCAGCACGAGCTCGCAGCGGAATATATCCACAAAGCCACCGACCTGCTCATCGCGCGCTACGGCACCGAGGCCGTGGCCAACTACGACAATATCATCAGTCTCGCCGGCGTCCTGCTCAACAAGCCCTATGAGGCCTACGACCGCTCCGAAGCGATCTACCGCCAGATCATCGCCCTGGAGCCGGCGCGCTGGGAGGCCTATTACGAACTCGCCGCGACCCTGCAGGTCAAAGACGATATCCCCGGGGCTCTGGCCATCCTCCAGCAGTACAAAGAGCGCTATGGAAAGCGCCAGGAACTGGCCGAGGCCGAAACCATCCTCCACAATGCCAGCACCCGTTCCGGAGATAACACAGAGTCGCCGTGAGCGAGGCGGTCACCATCGTCGTTCCCCACTATCGGGCAGCAGTACTCCACGACTGCCTGACCGCCCTCTTCGCCCATAGTGACCACCCCATCCATGTAATCGTCGTCGACGACGGGGGCAATCCACCCAGTCTGCAGCGGGCCAGGGCCGCTTTCCCCCAAATAGAGGTCCTGCACAACGAGCGCAATATCGGCTTTACCGGCTCCTGCAATCGCGGTCTTGAAAGAGCCCAGACCCGCTACGCCATCCTGCTCAATGACGATACCCGCGTCGAGCCGAACTGGCTCGGTCCCCTGGTCGCGATGGCCGAAAGCGACCCCCGGATCGCCGCCTGCCAACCCAAACTGCGCTCGGCCACCGAGCCCGAATATTTCGACTACGGCGGTGGAGCCGGCGGCTATATCGACGCCCTGGGCTTTACCTTCTGCCGCGGCCGGCTCTTCGAGAGCCGGGAGCGCGACGAAGGCCAGTACGACGAGCCGGTAGCCCTGTTCTGGGCCTGTGGCTCCGCGCTCTTCCTCCGCGTCGCCGCAGCCCGCGAAGTCGGCCTGCTCGATCTGGACTACTTCATGCACTTCGAAGAAATCGACCTCTGCTGGCGCCTGCAGCTGGCCGGCTACCAGATACGCGCCGTGCCCCAATCGGTCGTCTTCCATCACTCCGGATTCTCCCTGCCGCCCGACTCCGGCCGCAAAACCTATCTCAATCACCGCAACAACCTGGTCATGCTCTGCAAAAACCAGCAGCCGGGCTCCCTGCTCTGGCTCTTGCCACTGCGTCTGGGACTGGAATTTCTCGCCGTGCTCAACTATTGCCGCCAGGGCAAGTGGTCGAGCGTCTTTGCTCCTTTTGCCGCCGTGCTCTGGTGCCTGATCCACCCGCGCAATATCTACCGCCGCCGCCGCCAGAGCCAGGCCACCCGCCGCATAGCCGCCGCGCGCGACGGCGTCTATCCCGGCTCTGTCCTCTACCAGTATTTCGCCCGTGGCATAAAACGCGCCTCGGCGCTGCTGCCCGAAGGCAACCCTCCTTGAAACGCGTCCTCACCACCGCACTCAAGCTCGGCGTCAGCCTGGGGCTGATCGCCTACCTGGGTTCGCAACTGGCGCTGGACGACCTGGCCGGGATCTTCGCCCGAATGCAGCCCGGACTCTTCGCGGGTGCCGTGTGCTTATTTATTCTCAGCAACTGCCTCGGCGCCGTGCAATGGTATCTGCTCCTGCGCGTTCAGGACCTGCCCGTCTCCTTCCGCCAAGCCCTGGTCTTCTACTTCATAGGCGTTTTCTTCAACAACGTCCTGCTCGGCAATATCGGCGGCGATGCAATGCGCATCTACGATATACGACGTCTCACCGGCCGAGCCTCGGGCGGCGTGGCCGCTACCTTTATGGATCGCTTCATCGGGCTCTTCTCGACCTGCTCGCTGGCCTTGATCGCCTATCCGCTGATCGCCACCAGCGAGCGCGCCTGGCTGGTCTCTATCCTGGTCCCGGTTTTCCTGGGACTGATCCTGCTCCTGGCGATGGGCCTCAGCCGCCGGATCAGCGCTCTGATCGAAAAATTCATCCTGCGCCTGATCCCGGCCCGGATCGGGACCCTGGTCAACAAATTGCGCGAGAGCATTGTCGCCTACCGCCATCGCCTGGGCCTGCTCTGCCTCGTGTGGCTGATCTCCCTCGGCGTGCAGTTCAGCCGGATCCTGGTCTATTGGATGGCCGGACTGGCCCTGAATATGGATCCGGGACTGGTCTACTTTATCTGCTTCCAGCCCGTGGCCGCGGTCCTCGCCGCAGTACCGATCTCGATCGGCGGTCTCGGCGTGCGCGAGAGCACCCTGGTCGGCCTCTTCTCCAGCGTCGGAATCGGGCGGGAGCTCGCTACCGCGATGTCGCTGCTGGGCTATATCGCCGGCATCCTGGCCAGCCTTCTCGGCGGCATCGCCTTTGTCGGCCGCCGGCTCGAACGAAGTTCGGAGCAAGAAACCGCATGAGCCGCGTCGTCCTAGGCTCTGAGCGCCTTTTCAACGCGGAGTCCGAGCAAATCCGCGGCCGCCGCGTCGGCCTGATCACCAACCACTCCGGCGTCGATGCCCAACTCCGGGCCACGGCCGACAAGCTGCACCAATCCGGGCTCTGTGAGCTGGTGGCCCTCTACGGCCCCGAACACGGCATTCGCGGCGCGGCGCAGGATGGCGAACACGTCGCCAACAGCACCGATCCCCGCACCGGCGTACCGGTCTACAGCCTCTACGGCCAGACCCGCGAGCCCGACCCGGCGATGCTCGAGGGCGTCGAGCTGATGCTCTTCGAGATCCAGGACGTGGGCGCGCGCTTCTACACCTATCTCTACACCATGACTCAGAGCATCGCCGCCTGTGCCAAAGCCAAGATTCCCTTCCTGGTCCTCGACCGCCCCAACCCCATCGGAGGCCTCGACCTGTCCGGCAACCTGCTCGACCCAGCTTTCGCCTCCTTCGTCGGACGCTATCCGATCCCCGTCCGCTACGGGTTGAGCATCGGCGAGATCGCCCGACTCTTCAACGAACAATACGCTCTGGGCGCCGAATTGGACCTCGTCGAGATGGAAGGCTGGCAGCGCTCCTTCTACTGGGAAGACACCGGCCTGCCCTGGGTACCGCCCTCGCCGAATATGCCCAGTCCCGAGACCGCCCTAGTCTATCCGGGGACCTGTTTCTTCGAAGGCACCAATCTCTCCGAGGGACGAGGGACCGCCAAACCCTTCGAGCAATTCGGCGCCCCCTTCATCGATGGTCCGCGCCTGGCCGATGCGCTCAACGATCAGAGCCTGCCCGGCGTCGGCTTCCGCCCGACCTACTTCCTTCCTACCGCCAGCAAATACGCCGGAGAATCCTGCCAGGGCGTGCAAATCCATATCCTCGACCGCACTCTTTTCGAGCCGCTCAGCACCGCTTTTACGGCCATCGAAACGGTGCGCCGACTCTATGCCGACCAATTCGCCTGGCGCGTGCCTCAGGGCGGCATCCACAACTTCGACCTCCTCGCAGGCACCGACCAGATCCGCCTGGCCCTGGACCGAGGCGCATCCACCGCCGAACTCCTCGCGAGCTGGGCAGCAGAGCGAGAGCCCTTTGCCACACTCCGCCGCCGTTTTCTCATCTACCCCTGGGCAGAGTTGTCTTAGCTGGGGATATTTGTACATTTATCAGATCGGCTTGTACGACCGCTTTTGCACCCTAACGCCTTCAGGCACACCCTATGCCCGCACCCCTGGCCGCCGGCACGCTCCTGGTAGCGAGCCCCGACCTGAGTGAAGACCCCAACTTCAAGCGCAGCGTGGTCTTCCTCATCCACTACCGCGCAGAGGAAGGGGCGATGGGAATCGTGATCAACCGCCCGCTGGGCAAAGAGGTCCATCTCTACTCGGCCGAGGAGCTGCAACGACTCACGGGTGCCGATCCCGAAGACGAAAATATCGGCCCCCAGGTCGGCCAGATGTTCTTTCAGGGCGGGCCGGTGCAGCAAAGCTGGCTCTTTTTCCTGCACCGACTCAACGGCGTGATCGAAGGAGGAGTCGAAATCCTCGACGGGCTCTACCTGGGTGGCGATCTCGATGCGGTGCGCGCCGAAGCCGAAATGCGCAATGCCGACGAGCCGTTGCTGAGGTTCTTTCTCGGCTATGCCGGTTGGGAAGCCGGCCAGCTCGAAGCGGAGATCAACCACGGTGCCTGGATCCTGGCTCCGGGCGATCCCGACCTGGTTTTCCCCACCCAGGCCAATACCCTCTGGCACGATGTGCTCTACTCGCTGGGCGGAAAATATCGTCCGCTCTCGGTCCTGCCCGAAGACCCGGCGGTAAACTAAAAACGGGGCAGCCCCTTCGCTGCCCCGTACCGCTCCTGCCCTATCGCCCGCTCAACAAACCATCCCCCGCTTAGCGCGGATACCGTGCGTCGGCGGATCGTCTCCGATCCAGCGCTCGTCCATCGGCTCGGCAGCCAACTGGTAGCGCGAATCCGAAGAGAGTCGGATCCGATCGGTCTGGTTGTCGGAGCTGGCATGGAGCAGATACATGCAAAAGACCAGCAGATCACCCAGCTGATATTCCGCCGTCAACCAGCGCCCCGACAACTCCTCGCGCACCGCGATCGCATCGTGCGAATAGGCCCCCGACGAGTTCCAGCGAATCTTCTCGCGTTCTTCGCCGCTCAGCTCGCGTCCTTCACTCTGCGCCGCCTCGACCACCGCCCGCGCCTGGGGACCGTCATTCTCGCAATACGCATCGACGTCGGTCTGCCCGTAACCCGCTTTCAGCGACTCGTTTTTATGCGAATCCTCCAATACCATCAAGCCCCCCATCTCGTACGGCACATCGCCAAACGGCGTCCACGAAGTATAGAGCTCTTTGGTCCCCCGCCCCATATAGACGATATCGCAATGCGGCGTGGTCGCGGTATGCGTCCCTGGCTGCTTGGCGCGAAACCAGGTATAGTCGTAATGCCCGACCTCCCCACCGAGGAGAAACTCGTAAAACGAGATCATCGCCCCATCGTAGAGCACTTTGTCGAGCGGCGGATTGTCGCGCGCCAGGACCGGCATAAACGGACCCGTCGCCGCCGGGTTGACTTTTTTCCCCGTAGCGATCACCCCATCCAAAGCCGGATAATCCGCATCCAGCACTCCGGCCTTAGCGAGTCGGTCACACAACTCGGCCCGCGCCGCCAGCACCTCGTCTCGATCGAGATAGCCGGGCAAAAACAAATAGCCGTCTTCGCGCATTCGCCGCCATAACTCTTCCCGGTCTGCAGCCACCTCATCCGAGCGCCGCAGCAGGCCCACTTCGGCCATATCGATGGGCCGGCCGCTGTATTTGAGCTGTGGAATTGCTGCTGTGATCATAGCATATCCTTTCCAACGCAAAAACTAGTTCCCGCACTCTGTCCGGGCAAGAGATCAACCACCACTACCTAAATTAAAGTCCGTTGAATTCATCGACCACCTCACGCCCAGCACAGTCCCAATTGACCGCATCCAGCCTCAGCCTTAACTTTGAAATGCTTCCCCCCCCCGTCTTACCCGTTTTCCCGACGCCAATATTATGCCTATCCGTCTGTTCCTTACCGCACTCTGCTGCTGCGCAAGTATACCGCTCTACGCCGAGACCTTCAATATCGGCGACGATCCGCCCTATGCTGCCGCGATCTTAATCGAAGCCGAGAGCAACACCGTACTCTTCGCCCACAATCCCGATCTGCAGCGCTCACCGGCCAGCACCCAGAAGCTGATGCTCGAGCTGGTGGTCATGGATCTGGTCAAAGCCGGCAAATTCACGCTCGAGGATTCGATCCTCGTCTCGCGCCGCGCCGCCCGGACCGGAGGCTCCCAGGTCTATCTCTCCCAGGGCGAGATCTTCCCGCTGCTGGAGCTGATGGAGGCCATCGTCATCCCCTCGGCCAACGACGCCTGCGTGGCCGTCGCCGAGCACCTCGGCGGCTCGGTCGAGGGCTTCGTCGATCTGATGAATAAACGCGCCCGAAATCTCGGATTGCAAAACACGCGCTGCGTCAATGTACACGGCCTCGACGATACCCCCAAAGACAACTGCAACCTGACCACTGCGCGCGATCTCTCCGAGGTCGGCCGCGCGCTCCTCGACTATCCCCTGGTCCTGGAGTGGTCCTCGATCCGCTACAAGCCCTTCCGCAACGGCGAGTTCATGCTCTATACCACCAACAAGCTGCTGGGTAAATACCAGGGGCTCGACGGGCTGAAGACCGGCTATACCCAGCGCGCCGGCTCCTGCCTGGTCGCCACCGCCCTGCGGCACGATATGCGCCTGATCTCGGTCATACTCGGCGCGCGTTCCGAAAAGATCCGCGACCGCGAGACCCGCCGACTGCTCAGCTGGGGCTTCAACACCTTCTCACGGGTGCCGATTGTCAAAACCGGCGAGCCAATGGGCAAGGTCGCCCTCGACTGGGGCCTCGAGCCCGAGGTCCGCGCCCTGACCAGCGAAGCGTTGGTCAAGATACTCAGCCCCGAGCAGGAGAAAACGCTCGGCCGCCGGCTCGAGCTGCCCAGCGAGATCCCGGCCCCGGTCGAGAGTGGCACCCAACTGGGCCAGCTGGTCATCACCCTTGGCGACAGCCTGCTGGCCGAGGTGCCGATCGTCGCCGAGAAAAGCGTCGGCCGCATGGGGCTCTGGGAAAAGCTGATGACCTATTTCTAGCTATTTGTGGTAGCGCCCCCCGCCCATAATATCGAAAGACCGATACAACACCTCCAGCACCAACAGCCGCACGATCTGATGCGAAAAGGTCAGCGGCGACAACGACCACCGCTCGGCCAGTTGCGCTTCGACCCCCCGCGGCATCCCCTCGGCCGCGCCGATCACCAGCACCAGGTGCGAGCGGCCCTGGTTCATCAAGCCCTGTATATGCCGCGCCAGCTTTTCCGAGCTGAACGACTGCCCCTCGATATACAGGCCGACGAGATGTGCCCCTTTGACCAACCGCTCCGGCAGCGTATCGCCGTCCTTCCATTTGCTGATCGGGCAGATTTCCACGCTGGCCTGACGCGATAGCCGCTTAATATATTCGCGCTCGGCAGCCCCCAACTCCTCATTGCGATTCTTCTGATAGCAGACGATGCTGATCTTCATACTCGTTCAATACGCATCCGGAGCGATCGCCAGAGCCCGATTCTCCAAGGGCAGCGCCACCCGGGCCCCGCCCTGACGGCTGGACTCGACCATGCCGAAAATCAACTCCTGACTGCGACAGGCCAGCCTCAGATTGCCCTGGGTATCTCCATCGCTGTCGAGCGCCTGGACGATATCTTCCATCCCGCGCAGGGTGCCGCTCTCGACCACCGCCTCCGGCGGATCGACTGTCCTATACTCACCGTGCTCGTCTTTTTTACGCAGACTGTAGCCCATCCCATTGCTCAAAGTCTTGAGCTTGCCCGCGCTGCCGCTGATCTCGAATTCCCAGCCGGTGGATGCCACCAGATAGCTGTGAATGCCGTTTTTAAACTTGACGTAGCCGCTGCTGATCGCCGGATCCCGTGGCAGCCGATCGCCATCCCATTCCTCGGCACTGACATCAGTGGTCCCCTGCACGAACTCGGCCTCTCCATCCAGCGCGAAAAAGAGCATCATATCGGCAGAATGGGTATGCCCCCACTGCGCCACGCTGACGCCGCAGTGGGCGATAACCGCCTCGACCTCGCCGATCTCGCCGCGCTCGAGCATCGCCCGGGCATTGCGGTAGAGTGCGGCGTAGCGGCGCTGGGTGCCGTAGTTGAATTTGACGCCGCGCGGCTCGCAGGCCTCGAGCATCGCATCCATCTCATGCACCGCATTGCAGAGCGATTTCTCACAGTAGATGCCCCGGACTCCGGCTTCGGCGGCAAAGACCACCTGTTCGGCGTGCGGCCCGGGGCGGGTCGCGATGCTGACCACATCGAGCCGTTCTTTCTCAATCATCTGCTGATAATCGGCATAGGCCTTTGCGGCTCCGTAGCGCTCACGGATCGTCTCCGCCTTCTCTGCGATCGGATCACTGACTGCAACTAGCTCCATCCGCTCGCAGGCCACGATCGCCGCCGCATGCGAATACGGGAGATAAAGATGGGCATCGGGACGGGTTTTGACTTCGTCATCAATGGTCGCGCCCATGCGCCCGCAACCAATCAGGCCGACGCGATACGTACCGGACATAATGGACCTCCTTAAGGCCTATTCGGGATCTTGACTCGGTCGATAGTTTGACCTACATTATCGATCTGCTTGCAATTAAGACAATGCCCGAGTAGATGTAAAGAGCATTTTAACGACTTTAAATTTGGGCGATTAGCTCAGCTGGCTAGAGCGCCTGCTTGACATGCAGGAGGTCCGCAGTTCAAGTCTGCGATTGCCCACCATTATGAATAGCCCCCGATGAGTGCTGATAGCTCGTCGGGGGCTATTCTTTTTGGGGTTTATCTCGCCGAGTGGCATTGAAATGGGGAGCAGCCCGCCCCCGCCGCTTGGATGCGACTGGGGCTTTTCGTAGATTGTCGGCAAATCTTGTGTTTCATTACCTCAACAGGAGTCCACAACAATGCTCTGGTCGGTCGTCTGGGAGAGAATCAAGCTAAAGTACATCATCACAGAGTTCGTGATTGTCACGTTCAGCGTATTTGTAGCCCTCGCTGGCGACAAATAACTGGCGCACAAAACAATATTGGAACAAGAGCGCGATGCGCTTCTGCAAATACACTCGGGTCTCAAAAAAGACCATAAGAGCCTCCATATAACCGCCGAAACTATAACAGCTGAAAACAAAGTTATCGATGAGCTATTGAGACATGTGGCTTCGGATACAACTCTGAATGACTCTACGATCAATGCAGCTTTCCAAGACTTAGTCTTCTTCAGTTATCTCACAAGGGATAATGCGAATAGCATCTCTTATAACTCTTCAATCAAGGGGGCAGGCACAGTTCAATCGGATAGTATCCGCGAAAAAATAGCCAAATGTCGAGCTAAATGTTCCAGTCTGAGTGATTAGCTTAAAGGTGTGTAAAATGAAACCGACACAAATTCGACGATTCCTGTCGGCACTAATACTCTTACTACTATGGGACTTGCCTATTCCGAGAGAGATAGATGGTTTGATTTCAGTCGGATCGGGAAGGATCGGGAAAGTAGGACCTGGTACTCATGAGGGATTGTTTTGGACTTTAAGAGTCGAAGACGGTCTCCCATCCAATGTAGTAGTCTCTATACTGGAAGACCGGGAAGGTCGTCTGTGGTTTGGTACGAAAGAAGGAGTAAGTCGGTTTGATGGCGTGCAGTTCTCAACTTTCACTACCAAAGAAGGATTGGTCGACAACTCGATAACGGCCATACTGGAAGACCGGGAAGGTCGTCTGTGGTTTGGTACGAAAGGAGGAGTAAGTCGGTTTGATGGCGTGCAGTTCTCAACTTTCACTACCAAAGAAGGATTGGCATATAATATCATATGGTCCATTTACGAGGATCAAGAGGAGAATATATGGTTTGGAACCGGGAGCCTGATAGGAAACACCGGAGGGATAAGTCGATACGACGGGAAACAGTTTACCACTTTTACTACCCAAGCAGGTATAGCGCATAATTCAGTATTTTCCATAATAGAGGATAGAGGAAATTATCTATGGTTCGGTACGCCGGGTGGGGTTAGTCGATACGATGGGAAACAGTTTACCACTTTTACTACGGAGAATGGTTTAGTAAATAGGCAGGTAATTTCCATCGTAGAAGATCGAACTGGTAATCTATGGTTTGGTACTGGAAACCTTTGGATGGACCGTCTGGGGAGTGGGGTCAGTCGCTATGATGGGGAGGAGTTCGTAACCTTCACTGAGCAAGAGGGTCTGGTCAATAACAGTGTATTGTCAATCATTGAGGATCGCAACGGCCATTTGTGGTTCGGCACGGGAGGAGGAGTAAGTCGATATGATGGGGAGGAGTTCGTAACCTTCACTGAGCAAGAGGGTCTGGTCAATAACAGTGTATTGTCAATCATTGAGGATCGCAACGGCCATTTGTGGTTCGGCACATGGAGTGGCATAAGCCGATACGATGGGCGGAATTTTGAAAATTACGCTGTCAAAGATGGGGTAATAAACAATAGCATAATGTCGATAAAAGAGGATCTGGAGGGCAATATTTGGTTTGGCACATGGGGAGGAGGTGTAAGCCGATACGATGGGATACAGTTCAGAAATTTTACTACAGAAGATGGGATGTTGAGCAATTGGGTCACTACTATCGAAACAGATGCTGAGGGGCAACTATATTTTGGAACCTTTGGTGGAGTGTCCCGCTTTGATGGCACGGTGTTTCAGTCGCTTACCAGGCAGAACGGGCTAGTCCACAACGCCGTTCAGGGACTGCTGCAAGATCGCAGTGGGAATATATGGATCGCTACTGAAGGTGGCGTTACACGTTATCGACCCTTACGAATCGCGCCAACAGTGCACATCGCAAATGTGACAGCAGATAAAAATTATGGATCAGTCAACGAGATTGATCTGCCCACGACACAAGATTACCTGCTTGTTGAATTCCAGGGAGTGAGTCTCCAGACAAGTTTAAAAAACATAGTCTATGTATATAGGCTGCAAGGCTATGATAGAGAATGGAGGGAGACGGCTACTAATAGAATAGAATATATAAACTTACCCTTAGGTAATTATGTATTTCAAGTTCAGGCCATAGACAGAGATATAAACTATTCAATTGAACCGGCGGAGATACGAATCACTATTCACCCTCCATACAGATCCATCGCATTGGCAGGGGGATTGGGTTTTGCTTTAATAGGATTAATCGCCGTTACGAGATATGCCGTGAGGAAACGACGAGACCTACGCCGTGCCGAACGCGCTCTTATGCAGGAACTAGAGGAAGAACTACAGGTAGCCCACAAGATGCAAATGGGCCTGATGCCTGAGAAATCTCCGCAGATTTCAGGATTTGATATAACTGGCCGATGTCTCACCGCCAATCACGTCGGAGGCGACTTCTTTCAGTATCTGAATATGTCGCAGGAAAGATATGCCATTGCTTTGGCTGATGTCACAGGTCATGCCATGGAAGCAGCCATACCTGCATTGTTGTTTGATGGAATTCTGGAGAGTCAAATCGGATTGGATGAGGAAATTGATAAACTCTTTCGCAATTTGAATCGGATATTACATAAGAAACTGAACAACCGTACTTTCGTGTGTTTCGTGATGGGCAAATTAGATCCTTCCAAGGGAATTATTGAGATTACTAATGGTGGTTGCCCTTATCCGTTTCATTTTCGGCATTCTACAGGCGATATTATCGAATTACAAATAGATGCATATCCACTGGGTGTACGTCCCGATTATTCTTATTCGGTATTGGAAATCCAGCTTGAGCCAGGCGATAGAGTCGTGTTCTGTTCAGATGGGATAATTGAAGCTACCAATGCATCCGGAGATATGTTCGGTTTTGAACGCACTGCAAATGTCGTTCTGGAAGGCTCCAAAGAAGGCCTTTCTGCAGAAGATTTGCTTGAGTATATATTTTCGGAGATAAATTTATTTACCAAATCCGCACCACGTACCGATGACCAGACCATCGTAGTATTGAAAATGGAACGCCAAGACCAGTCAAGCGCATTGCAAGCTATCTAGCCGAATACACCAGCTTGAGATCATCGCTTCGACTCGACAAAACGCGCAATGAAGACCAGAGCAACTATCATTAATAACACGTACCCGTGCAGTTGGCAAAAAGATACTGATTGACTAAGTAGCTGAAGACCAATAGATAAATTTGACCAGATAAATTCCGGCAGCACATAGGCAAGTATACTGTCTCGAAGTAGTTAGATAATACAAACTACGGCCAAACCAACGCTGAGCAGGGATACACCCAAATTTAGGATGAATTCACCGAGAGTCTGCTGCAGATAAGGGCCAGAGCGAATTACCCGTAGCAGAATCGCCTGAGCCATTGCTAGCGCCACCAGTGCTAGTGTACCGGACCAGAGCTTATGTGAGGCAGAAAAAGAGGACGCGGTAGAGCGCCGTAGCATAGAGCGCATGGCGCATTTCCTAGCGGGGTTCCCTGTCCATTCGCCACCAGGCAAAGCCGATAAGGCCCAGCGCCAGGATCAGTAGTATCGCAGCTTGGACCTGGTAGGTCGGGTTGGCGGTTAAACCCAGTGTTTCGACCTTCCCTATTAGCGAGACGAATCCCAACAGCGCGTAGGCGAGAAGGTTATTGCGCAGGAAGAGCAGTACGCAGACAATGATGAAGCCGAGATTGACCAGGAAATTTGCGAATCCGTAGAAAAACTCATGCAGGTGGACGGCGCTCTCCCCCACGAAGCTCACTCCGATGGCGATTAAGGCCAGTGCCCAGTAGCGCCGTTTCTTGAGTACCGTGCGTCCATAATAGAGTACTATTCCCGCTAAAATTGGCAGGACCAGCATCGCGGCCAGGCCCACGGTCAACCCGTCCAAAAATGGCAGATAGGCATCGAATCCGGTTTGCTCGGAGGGCAGGTCTAGTCCGGGCGCAGGATTATAGGCGATGAATCGGGCGGCGATATAGCCTTGCAGGTGGTCCCAGATCTCCTGGGCGACGACCAGGAGGGCGACGCCGATCAGCGCATCGCGGAACTCGGGAATTCTCCGCACGGCGCGGAGGCGGTCCGGCCACTCGGGGTAGAGGGCGGTGGCCAGGCCCAGGCCGGCGACGATCGCGACTCCGATCCCGAGGCTGAGGACGATAGCTCTGAGCACTTCGAAGAGGGCGAAGATCGGTAGTGTCAGTTCGGTCTCGTAACCCTTTTCTATGGTGGAAAGATCATTGAAGTATCTGAGCAGGAATAAGGCGCTGCCGATAGCGGCGATCTTGAAGAGCGGTGCCCAGCGGATTTCCCCATCGCGTACGTGGCGAATAAGGAGCCAGAAACCGTGCAGAACCAGGGCGATGATCAGCGCTACGAGCAGGAATTTGGGAATGGTACCGAGTACGGTAACCTCTTTACGCTCCCGCGACCAGGCTTCGGGGACTTTGAGGGAACGCACTAAAGTGGTCGGTTGGTCGCCGGCGATCTCGACCCGTACCCGGAAGCGCAGTTCGTCTATATTGCGGGGGTCACCCTCCCGGGCTTCGAAGACGAATCGGTGGTCGCGACGATTGGCCAGCTTTTCCGAAGTGGATTCCTTGATGGTCAGCAGATCCGGATCCAGGCCATAGGTGCGGAGGTGGTCGATGGCGATTTCGCGGGCCTGATCTTCGGTGATATCAGCGCCTTCCGCTTTTTCGGGCAAAATATGGCGAATGGCGTATAGTGCTCCGGTTTGCGGATGTACGGCAATCCGATATTCCTCTTTTTCGCCATAGCGAAAGAAACGCGTTTTCCACAGGCTGGCCAGGAGGTCGCTACTATAGAGGC
>CAZFMY010000140.1:0-13672 GCA_964520345.1 uncultured Gemmatimonadaceae bacterium
TCTCTATGGTGCGAAAGGGGGGACTCGAACCCCCAAGCCCTTTCGGGCACTAGATCCTAAATCTAGCGCGTCTACCAATTTCGCCACTTTCGCAGCCGTGTGGATGCTGCATATAATATTATAGCATTTCCATTAAGGGTCAAGGGATCTGCCAGCTATCCATACGCCGCTCGAGATAGAAGCGCAACTCGGAGATTGGCACTCGCTCTTGCTCCATCGTATCGCGCTCGCGCACGGTAACGGTCTGGTCCTCCAAGGTATCCGAGTCCACCGTCAGACAAAATGGCGTGCCGACCTCGTCCATGCGCCTATAGCGACGACCGATAGCCCCACCCTCATCATAAGAAACTCGCATATGGCCCCGCAGATCCTCGGTGATCTGTCGGGCAATATCGGGCATACCATCGCGCTTGACCAGCGGCAGTACCGCAGCTTTTATCGGCGCAATCCGGGGATGGAAGCGCATCACTACCCGCGTCTCGCCCTTGACTTCTTCCTCGTGGTACGCCTCGACCAGACAGGCCATGCAGGTACGGCTGGCCCCGATCGAGGTTTCGACCACGTAGGGTACGAATTTCTCGCGGCTCTCTTCATCGAAGTATTTTAACTGCTTACCCGAAAACTTCTCGTGCTGTGAGAGATCGTAGTCGCTGCGATTGTGAATTCCCTCGATTTCGCCTGGACCAAATGGGAACTCGTACTGAACGTCGAAAGCGGCACTGGCATAATGGGCCAATTCGTCGCCCTGGTGCTCGTGCCAACTCAGTCTGCGCTCGGGCAAACCAATCCGCGCAAACCACTTCCAACGTTCCTCACGCCAGTACTCGAACCACTGGTCCTGAGTGCCCGGCACGACGAAGTACTGCATCTCCATCTGCTCGAACTCACGAGTGCGGAAGAGGAAATTCTTAGTGTTGATCTCATTGCGGAACGCCTTGCCGATCTGCGCAATTCCGAAAGGCAGCTTCTGCCGCATCGCCGCCTGTACATTGAGGTAGTTGACGAAGATTCCCTGCGCCGTTTCGGGTCGCAGAAAAACCCGGGCACTATCGTCCTCGAGCGGGCCGACGAAAGTCTTAAACATCAGGTTGAACTGCCTGGGATCGCTCAACTCATTGCCTTTGGGGCTCTTGATCTGGCGCTCGCGCAATAGTTCACCCATCGCCTCGGCGCTCAAACCCGCAACATCGATGCCGTTATCCTCCAGCAACTGGTCGAGGCGAAACCGTTCATTGGTCTTCTGATCCTCAACCATGGGATCGGAGAAGCTATCGATATGGCCCGAGGCCTCCCAAACCCGCTGGTTCATCAGAATGCTGGCGTCTATGCCCTCCACATCCTCGCGGTAGGTCATCGCCGTCCACCACTCGTCTTTGATGTTGCGCAAAAGCTCGACACCCAAAGGGCCATAGTCCCAGCAGCCGTTCAGACCGCCGTAGATCTCTGAACTCTGGAAGATGAATCCTTTGCGCTTGCACAGAGATACTAGTTTTTCCATTGCATCGTCGGACATGAAAATCTCCTTGAAAAGCAATCATGCGATACGCCGCGCACCCACATTTTCGTACGACGCAGGCACGCGGATCATCAGATAATCAAACCGGGCTCTCTACCTCGCGAGGGAATCAAAAAAATCAAGGGATTTGAGCCGAGTGCGCCCCCCTCCGTAATAATCGAGGAAGCCGCGCAAGGCCGCACGTATTTCGCCGCAGCGAGACGGAACTGAGGGCAACGCTTCCCTGCGGTATCTCTTCAACCTCTGCAGGTCCGAGAGAAAGCGCAAACTCTCACCGGCCAGGCGTACCCCTTGCCCCTCCCCACAGGCAGAGCACAAACCGCCGCCGAGAGCTGCACTGAACCACAACCAGGTCCCGCCAAGTTCGACCTGACAGGAAATGCACTCTCGCAGCTCCGGACGATATCCCAGAGCCTCAGCAGCGCGCAACTGATAATACCAGAACAGCGGCTCGACCTGATCATCATCTACTTCGGCAAGGCCGGATAACACACCTACCAGGCACTGGTAGAGGCGAGTGTTGTTCTCTCCCTCAATCGTCGAGCGATCGACCAGTTCGCAGGCGGCGCTGCCGCAGGAGAGCCGCTCGAGGCTCTGCGCAAGATCGGGAGCCGGTTTGACCAGTGTGCACTCACTCAAGGTCTGGATCTCGCGAGTCTCTTTGATGTAGCAGACAGCCTGAACTTCGGTCATCAAGTCGAGTGCGGCGCCGAACTTGCTCTTGAGCTTGCGAGCCCCTTTGGCCATCGCCTTCAGCTTGCCGTATTCCTCGGTGTAGAAAGTCACCATGCGGCTGGTCTCACCCATCCGCATGGTGCGCAACACGATAGCCCGCGTTTTGACGATGGTATGGGGCAAGGATTCAATCCCCCCCTTCCGGGCCTAGCGGAATGACGATCTCTCCTGGTTTGATCAGCCCCAGCTCTTCGCGCGCGACCTTTTCGATATAGCTCATATCGTTGTCCAACTGCTCGAGCACCCCTTGCAAGCTATCATTTTCGGCCTCTAATCTACGCACCTGTACCTGCAGGGCCTCCAGCTTCTGCTCCTGTTCCCATACGGCGAAAATCAATCCATCCCCGATGGCCATATAGGCCACCAGCCCCAGGAAGACCACCAACAAAAGCAAGCGCCAACGCGAACTCCGCGCCAGCGGGCCCACATTGGTCTTCGCCATTTTAGCCATGGGCCTCAGAACAGGACCAGATCGTCCCGATGGATGACTTCCAGGGCAGGACGGCCCAGTGCGTTTTCCACTGCGGGTGAACTCATGCCGCATACGCGGCGCAACTCCGACGCCGAGTACCGGCTCAGACCCCGACCCAACTCTTCACCGTGCTCGGTGACCACGCGCACGACATCGCCGGCCGAAAAATCGCCG
The DNA here is from genome assembly GCA_964520345.1 of uncultured Gemmatimonadaceae bacterium. Lineage (GTDB taxonomy): Bacteria > Latescibacterota > UBA2968 > UBA8231 > UBA8231. The sequence continues at coordinate 2,898 of CAZFMY010000140.1, forward strand.
CTGCAGGAAACGATTCCAGCCGGCAAGAGGCTCTTATCTCGTTCGGAAATAGCGCGCTGCGCACCGTTGTCAACCACCGCACTGCCACGACATTCACTGGCGAAGCCGATCCAGCGGCGACGGCTGTTGAGTTTGCGGCCAGCGGGTAGAAAGAGCGTACCCTGTTCGACACCGGCGAGAATATCGCGCAAGCGATGCTTGCGGCCATGCGCGATAACCGTCATCTCGCCACAACGCATCAAAAGTCGAGCCGCCTGTAGCTTAGTCGCCATCCCGCCGCTGCCCTTAGTGCTGAAAGAAGAACCGATCATTTGCTCCAGATTGGCCTGTCCTTGACGGACTTCACGCACCAGTTCACCCTCCGGTCCCTTGGGGCCAAAGGCCTCGTAGAGTCCCTCGACATCGGAGAGAACGACCATCATATCGGCTCGAATCAGATTGGCTACATAAGCGGCAAGCATGTCGTTTTCACCGAGCTTGCGCCTGAGTTCGGCAACGGCGACACTGTCATTCTCATTGATCAGGGGTACGACCCCAAAGTCGAATAGACTGCTGAACGTGTTCTCGAGATTCACGTAGCGGCGCCGGTCTCCGAGAATATCTTCGGCAGTCAGCAACACCTGCCCCACCGGCACACCTCGGTGGCGAAACTTGGCCTTGTAGAGATCCATCAGCAAGACCTGTCCAATCGCCGCCAGTGCCTGTAATTCGGCGATACCCTCAGGACGTTTGTCCAGCCCCATTCGACCCATACCCGCCGCCACCGCACCCGAGGTGACGATCGCCACCTCCAGACCTCGATCGCGCAGTTCGACCACATCCTCGACCAGCCTTTTGACCACCGGCCCACTGAGCCTGTGATTCCGGGTAGTCAGAATATTGCTGCCGATCTTGACTACCAGCCGCCTCACCTGGCTCATCAACGCCTGCCGCGGCGTTGCTACCCCCTCGGTACCGGTCACTGGCGCACCACTACGCCGCGCTCTTCAAGAAAACTTTTGACCTCGGGGATCGAATAGTGTTCGAAGTGGAAAATCGATGCCGCCAGCGCCGCACTGGCTTTGCCCTCAGTCAGGACCTCGTAGATGTGGTCCAAATTGCCCGCACCACCGGAGGCGACAATCGGCACCTCGACGCGACGTGCCACCTCCTGGTTCAGTTCCAGGTCGTACCCCTCGCGCGTCCCGTCAGCATCGATACTGTTAAGCACCAATTCCCCCGCACCGCGTCCGACCAATTCCTCGACCCACTCCAGAGCATCGATGCCGGTGGCCTGGCGTCCACCGTTGATATAGATCTCCCAGGCCGGCGGCTCATCCTCTGCACCCGAGCGCCTGAGCGCATCTATCGCACCGACAATACACTGCGCACCGAAGCTCTCGGCGCTCTGGTTGATGATTTCCGGTGTGTGTACATGGGCCGAATTGATCGAGACCTTGTCGGCCCCATTTTTGAGAATATAGCGCACATCCTCAAAGGTGCGAATACCGCCGCCGACGGTCAGGGGAATAAAGACCTCTTCGGAAACCTGGCGCACCAGGTCCATGACGATAGCTCGCCCTTCAGCTGAAGCAGTAATATCGTAGAATACGAGTTCGTCGGCTCCCTCGGCATCGTAGCGCGCTGCCAACTCCACCGGATCACCCGCATCGCGATCTGCCGAGAAGCGCACTCCGCGAACATTGCGTCCGTCTTTGACATCGAGACAGGGAATTATTCGCTTAGCGAGCATGATCTCCTCAGCGCATACGCGCGAAATTGTCGAGGAGCCGCAAACCGTGGGCCTGGCTCTTTTCGGGATGGAACTGCACCCCGAAAACGCGACCGCTCCCGGCAATAGAAGTGTAATCGAACCCGTAGTCGGTGGTGGCGATACAATCGTCTTCGTTTTCAGTTTTCACATAATACGAGTGCACGAAATAGAAAAAACTCCCTTCGGGCACGCCCGTCAGAAGCGGTACTTCCCGCTTGATCGCGATCTGATTCCAACCGATTTGCGGCACTCGCTCCGTGCGCGGAAAGCGCACGCATTGTCCCGGCAGAATGCCCAGACCGCGGTGATGGCCCAGTTCTTCGCTTTGACCGAACATCAGCTGCAGCCCCACACATATACCCAAAAAAGGCTTACCGGCCGCAATACCTTCGGCTATCGCCTGATCCCAACCAGCCGCACATAAGTTGCGCATCGCATCACCGAAGGCCGCATCGCCGGGCAGCACCAGATGAGTAGCCCCGCTGACACGCTCCGGCTCAGCGACAATCTCAGCCGTGAAACCGAGAAACTCGAAGGCCTTCTGCACACTGCGCAAATTGCCCATTCCGTAATCGATGACCGCAATCAAGACTGCCCCAATTCAGCGGAACGCTCAGCAGCGGCCTGCACCGCGCTGATCAACGCATCGCGCAGCCCCTTTTCCTCGAGCTTGTGCAGCCCTGCGGCGGTAGTGCCCCCCGGTGAAGTGACTTGATCTTTGAGCACAGCTGGATGTTCGCCGCTTTCGAGCACCAGGCGTGCAGCCCCGATCAAGGTCTGGGCAGCCAGCTTCAGCGCCACCTCGCGTGGCAATCCGGTGCGCACCCCGCCGTCGGTCAGTGCTTCAACCACCGTATAAACCCAGGCCGGACCGCTGCCTGAAAGACCCGTGACTGCATCCATCTGGCTTTCGGCAACCTCAACCGTGGTGCCGACCAGTTCGAAAAGGGAACGTACCAGGGCGATTTCTTCCGCGCTGGTGGAACGACCGGCACAAAGCGCACAGGCCGCATCTCTGAGTCTCACCAGCGTCTGCGGCATAACGCGCACCACCGATTGACCATCGGCGAGCAAGGCCTCAATCCGAACACAGGGCACACCCGCCATCATCGAAACGATTATCTGGCTCGGATTCATATGCAAAGCCAGATCCTCCAGCACCGGGGCGACAACCTGCGGTTTGAGCCCCAGGATCACCAGATCCTGGCCACTGACCGCATCTCGGGGATTGGTACTGGTGCGAATCCCCAACGCGGCAAGCGGCTCCAGTGCTTCTGGCCTGAGATCGGCAGCGGTTATCTGTTCCGGAGCCAATTGACCCACCAGGCCCTCAATCAGCGCCCTGCCCATGTTGCCGGCCCCGACAAAACCCAATTTGCACTTTTCGATCATCGATCCTTAGCCCATTGGGAAAAAACATGTTATTTACCCCTTGAAAAAAGGAGCAAAATAAAGCCCTAAGTCCTGATAAAATAGACTACTTATTGCATAATGTCAAATCGCCTTAATCCTTTTCTAAATCCCTAGCTCTAATCCTTCTACCCTCTTTAGAAGACCGTATTTTCGCTTGACTAATTTGACAATTCCGTGCTATCTTTGTGCCGACTATGCTATTAATATAGATATAGAGCCTGGTTCATCCGCGAGGGATAAGACCCGACTCTAAATCTCGCAAGAGGAGGGGGGAAAGGACCGGAAAGTCGGATCCTGGACTACTCCGCTTTTAGGTTTTCTTACTCACCCCACCAAGGAGTCATTCTAATGGCTAAGAAGAAAGCCGCTAAGAAAAAGCCAGCCGCTAAGAAAAAGCCAGCCGCCAAGAAAAAACCAGCTGCCAAGAAAAAACCAGCCGCCAAGAAAAAACCAGCCGCTAAGAAAAAGGCCAAGCGCAAACCCAACCCTTCGTTCATGAAGCCATTACAGCCTGACGCGGACTTGGGTGCCGTCGTTGGCAACAAGCCGCTACCACGAACTCAGGTCACCAAGAAAATTTGGGCCTATATCAAGAAGAATAACCTGCAGGACACGCAGAACAAGCGCATGATCAACGCCGACATCAAGCTCAAAGCTATCTTCGATGGTAAGAAGCAAGTGAGCATGTTCGAGATGACCAAACTGGTCAACAAACACATGAAATAGGCGCGTCGAATCGGATTCTCAGTCCCGTGCCCTTTTTTAGAGGGATTCCCAGTGGGGATCCCTCTATTTTTAAATTCACTGCCCGCCCATGACCCTCTATCTCGAACTGATCCTTGCCGTTAGTACCGTCCTCGTCGTATCCTCTATTTGTTCGCTGCTGGAAGCCGCCCTTTATTCACTGCCCGCTAGCCAAATCGAAATGCTGGCCGATCAGGGACGGGTCTCGGGAAAAATCCTCAAGCGTTTGCACGTCGATATCCAGCGTCCTATCTCAGCAATCCTCACCTTAAACACCCTGGCCAATACAGGTGGCGCCGCCATCGCCGGTGCGGCCTTTGTCGGGGTCTTCCCCCAGACATCGGAAACCTATTTCACCATCGCTATCTCGCTGGGGGTACTCATATTTTCGGAGATCATCCCGAAAACAGCGGGGGTCGTCTATGCCCGATCCCTCTCCCGGATCATCGCCCGGCCGATCCAGTGGTTGGTCTGGATCTTCACGCCCTTTATCTGGCTCAATCAATTCATCACTCGTATAATTACCTACAAAGCCCCGGATATCCCCGTAGTGGCACCGGAAGAGATCGAGATCACCGCACGTATGAGCCGCCGCTCCGGCGCAATTTCTCCCGATCAGGAGCGGGTTATCCAAAATATCCTCAAACTCGATGAGTTACGAGCTCGCGATATCATGACCCCACGTACCGTGGTCCAATGCCTGGACCGCAATCTGAGCCTGCTCAAAGCACGCCATCAGTCCGGCGGCTGGCCCCATAGTCGGGTCCCGCTCTTCGAAGAAGAACGAGAAAATATTGTCGGCCTGGTACTCCGCCGCGATGCATTCAGCGCCCTGGCCGATGGCCGCGCCCAGACCAGGCTCTCCGAGATAAGCCGGTCGATTCACTCAGTACCCGAGTCGGCGCGCGCCAGTCAGCTGCTCGAAGAGTTTATTCAGCGCCGCGAGCATCTCTTTTCGGTCGTTGACGAATACGGTGGTTTCGCTGGTATTGTCACCCTGGAGGACGTGATCGAGGAAATTGTCGGACAAGAAATCGTCGGTGAGTTCGATCCAGCCGTCGATATGCAGGAGCAGGCCCGGAAAGAACGCCAGGACTTGACCGATTCAGCTCCTGAATAGAGCTTCTGTTCAGCAGTGGATTTTTTCCCTAAGTTCTTTAATCAGTGTTTTTGAACCCCCTTAAAAGGAGTACCCCAGTACGATGAAAGCCCTCGTCGCACTCGCGGACGACACCGTCTTCGAAGGCCGAGCTCTGGGCAGTGGTGGTGAAAGCCTAGGCGAAATGGTCTTCAATACCAGTATGACCGGCTACCAGGAAATTCTCACCGATCCTTCCTATGCCGGACAGATCGTCACCATGACCTACCCCCTCATCGGCAACTACGGCGTCACCCCTGAAGACGATGAATCATCCAAGCCGCAGGTCCGCGGCTTCCTGATGAAAGAATGCTGCCGCCTGCCGAGCAACTGGCGCTCTAGCCAGAGCCTACCGACCTATCTCGAAGAACACGGAATTCTCGCCATCGAGGGCATCGATACCCGCGAATTGACCCGGAGGGTACGGCTCAAGGGCGTAATGAACGCCGTCATCTCCACCGAAGACCTCAACCCGAAAAGCCTGGTCGCAAAAGCTCGAGCCTGGTCGGGTCTCGAGGGCGTGGACATGGCTGCCGCAGTCAGCTGCTCCGAGTCCTATACCGCAAGCCCTGAAAATCCTCTTTTCCACGTAGTCGCCATCGACTATGGAATCAAGCGCAACATCATCCGCTGCCTGGTCGATGTGGGCTGCAAGGTCACTGTCGTTCCGGCTCGTACGAGCGCCGACGAAGTGCTGGCCCTCGAACCCGACGGCGTCTTTCTCTCCAACGGCCCCGGTGACCCCCGGCCTCTCGACTACGCCATCAAGACCTGTCAGGAGCTCATCGGCAAAAAACCAATCTTCGGCATCTGCCTGGGCCACGAGATCCTGGGCCTGGCCTTGGGTGCCGAAATTTATCATCTCAAATTCGGACACCGGGGCGCCAATCAGCCAATCAAAGAATACGCCAGCGACCGGATTCTCATCACCTCCGAGAACCACGGCTGGGGTATTGCAGCCGATTCGCTGCCCGAGAGCCTCGAGATCACCCGACTCAATCTCAACGACAACTGCATCGAAGGCCTCCACCATAAGGAGTTGCCCATCTTTTCGATTCAGTGCCACCCGGAAGCCTCACCTGGTCCTCACGACAGCTATCACCTTTTCACTTATTTCACCGAACTGATGAAAGAACACGCCTCATGAGTTTCGCAGTCGCTCCCGCCGGTCGCTGCCGCATCGGCATCGGCAAAGCCGATATCACCCCACCTCCGGACGCCTACCACCGCAACTGGGGCGCCGCCCTGCACGACCGCGCCGAGGGCATACACCGCCCCCTATCGGCGACCGCCCTGCTCCTGCAAGCCGCTAGCGGCGGTCCCGAACATCTGCTGCTAACCTTCGATTTAGGCTGGTTGCGGCCGCGGGAAATGCGCATATTGCACGAGCGAGTCGCAACCGCTACGGGCATCGACTCCGAATATCTGATCATCACCTTCTCGCATACACACGCCGCCGTCCAGATCGACCTGACCCGCAGTACAGAACCTGGCGGAGAACACCTCGCACCCTACTTCGACGCCTTGCCCGAGTGCTGTGCCAAAGCCACCGCCGCTGCCCGCACTATGCTGCAACCCGCCGATCTCTCCTATAGTACGGGCCGCTGTAATCTGGCCTGGCAACGCGATTTCTACGACGAGGAACGAAGCCTCTTCGCCTGCGGCACCAACCCCCTCGCTGCGGCTGACGATACATTGCTGGCCATCCGCTGCACTGCCGCCGATGGTCAGGCTCTAGCCAACCTTATCAACTACGGCTGTCATCCCACAACCCTGGCCTGGGACAACAAGCTCATCAGCCCCGACTATATCGGCGCCATGCGCGAAGTGGTGGAAAATACCACCAATGCCCCCTGTGCCTTCGTCCTGAGCGCCTGTGCGGAACTCGGCCCTCGCGACAGCTACACCGGCGATATCGAAATCGTTGAACGCAATGGCCGCCAACTCGGCTACGCCGCCCTCTCGGCCCTGGAATCGCTGCCCCCGCCAGCCACGCGCATGCACTACCAGGGCCCCGTGCTCTCCGGCGCGACCCTGGCACACTGGACCCACGAAGCTCTCGATGCACAAGAGCGGGAATCGGCGCAGACCTTCCGCTCCACTCTGCTCGAACTCGAACTACCTTTCCGCGATTTACCGACCCGTGAAGAGCTCGAAAATCAGCTTAGTGAGTGGCAGACTCGAGAAGCCAGCGCCCTCGCCACCAACGACGGCGACCAGCTAGCCGAGTCCCGTGCCCATATCGAGCGCATTCGCCGCGCCATGCGCCGTCTGGAAGAGCTCCCCACCGAACCCCACGCCCGCTATCCGATCCGCCTCTGGCAAATCGGCGCCGGCATCTTCGCCTTTCTCAGCGGTGAACCCTATTCGCTGCTCCAAGTCGAGCTCCGCCGCCGCTTCCCGCAAACGCCCATTGTCGTCTCCGTCCTCTGCAACGAGCCCTATTCTTATATCCTCCCCCGCGATCAGTATGGCATCGGCCTATACCAGGACGAAGTCGCAACGCTCGCTCCCGGTGCTCTTGAGCACATCATCGACGCCATCTCGGACCAACTGCGAGAATGGAGCTGCTCTTAGTACTGCCCCCGAAGCCAATCGCTCATTGCCGGTCGCTCTCAGCACGATTGGCAACTGGAAGCGCATTTGCATGGAGCTGCCACTCTGTTGGGGAACTGCTGCCGAACACTCGAACCGATCATCGAGAGTGATGACAAAACGCCGCAACGAGCGCGGGAAATCAGACTGCCAGGCAAGCGATAACGACCCATTCACTCCACTACCCAAAGGAGTTACTCAATGCCCGTAGTCCAACACGATGTCCTCAACGATCTCTGCTATCGTCTCTTCATCGCCACCGGCATTCCCGCGGCCGATGCGCGCATCGTCGCCGACCACGTCGTCGAAAGCCACCTCAACGGCCACGACTCCCACGGCACCTGGCTGGTCCCCAACTACGCTCGCGCAATGCAAAAGGGCTACATCCCCTGGGAAGAGACCGAAACCGTACGCGATACCCCCACCCTACGGGTAGTGAACGGCAATGGCGCCAATGGTATCGTCGCCTGCAACCGCGCTATCGACATCGCGGTAGAAAAAGCCAAAAACTCCACTTTCGGATTCGTCGGTCTCAACCACATCAGCCATATTTGCCGTCTCGGCGACTATCCGCCGCGCATCGCAGAACAGGGCATGATCGGCATGGTCTGGCTCAACGGCGGCGGTCTCTTCCTTTCGCCCTTCGGCTCGGCCGACCGCCGACTGAGACCCGAGCCCATCGCCTTTTCCGCCCCCCGCAAGAACGGCCCGCCTTTCATGCTCGATATGACTATGACCGTGGTCGCCGGCGGTAAGATCGTACAGAAGAATATCCGCGAAGAGCCGATGCCCGAAGGTTGGGTCATCGACCAGCAGGGCCAACCCGTCACCGACCCCAAACGCTATCTGGAAGACCCCGAAGAGACCGGTGTCCTGCCGCTGGGCGGACTGCAATTCGGACACAAGGGCTACGGATTGGCGATGATGGTAGAGATGCTGGTTGGGCCGCTCTCGCACGCCGGCTGCACCAAAGACGGAGGCCGCGATGGCAACGGGGTCATGGTTTTGGCGATCAATATCGATGACTTCATCGACCTCGCCGACTACGAGTCCGAAGTCGAAGCAATGGCAGAATGGGTCTCTTCGGCCCGCCCACTGCCCGGCTTCAACAAAGTCTACACTCCCGGCGAAATAGAGCAGGAAATCAAGGCCCAATTGCTAGTAGACGGCATCGACCTGCCCGATCCGATCTGGGAAGAACTCGGCGAGGTAGCGGTAGAGTTGGGTGTGGAGGTACCAACCATCTAAAGCTTCACTGGCACTCGTAGATCTCGATCAGCGCGCGACCGTCCGGCACTGCAACCGTATGAACGAGTTCGTAGCGGGTACGCTCCGCCATCTCACGCGCCGCGCCAGCCAAAACCACTAAAAGCTCGTTTTGGCAACCGGGAGATGCCGCATCAATCTGAGCGAGCGGTGCAACCTGATAGCGACCGCAGGTGAAACGACTGTAACGCCAGTGGCCCTGAGCCACTCGCAGTGGCGCTTGTTGATACTGGTCGGGAGGGTACGCCGTATAGAAAAGCGCGAAAATATGCGGTAGGAAAAATCGATTGCTGATATAGACCCGCTGATGCAATCCGCTTTCCGCATAATTAAACGCCTCCCGCATACCGTAGTTCCAACTCACCGCTGCGTACGCGGAATACTCGAAAAAATAGCGCTGACCGTAACTCAGTGCCCCCCAGAGCAACAAACCCCCACAGCCGGCGCCCATCAACCAGCGCGTACGCTCGCCAAAGAAAAGCACTAATTGGTAGATCCCACATGCAGAAAGCAGCGCGAAGAGAGGGGCGCCTATAACCGAGCGAATCGCATGAGTCGGAGCGGTGAACGCTGCCGGGATCGGGTAAAACACCAGCCATAGACCCATTAAGACGTCTTCAGGTCGCCTACGGCGCAAAAGAAAAAACGCGCCCAGCGGCACCAACGCCAATTCAAATAGATGGAGTTGACCCATATCTACAAGGCTGTGGCGTATTTCCGAATCGCCATTAAAAAACAGGTAGTCCGGACTAAAATACGATAGATAGTTCGCCAACCAGGTCGACGGCGCGAATTCCAGCAATAACTCAGCCCGTGCCATACCGGCCGAGCTAAACCAATGCGGCAGCGCCAGCAATGCCAGCAACACCAGAATCCCCAGCGCCCAAACGGCCTCTCTGCCCGCATCGCGCAATGGCCGGTGATAGACCACTAGCAAACCACCAATAAAAATCGGCGCGAAGACTCTGGCCGATGCGTAGGTGTAAAAACACAGTCCGAAGCACAACGCGCTCCACCCGAGTTTGGGCCCACCTCTTGCCTGCCAGCGCAAAAAAAGCAGCAATCCCAAACAAAAACATAGCGGTAATAGCGGCGAGCGCTCCGCGTAGCGACTCACTTGTATGTGCCAGGGACTCAGCGTCAGCAATAAAGCCGCCAAAAGTCCGACCCAGCGATTGACGAAAATCTCCCCCAGCTTGTAGATCACAAAAACGGTGGCAATACCCACTAAAGCCGCAGGCAATCGCACCGCGAATTCATTGAGGCCAAAGAGGGCGATCGCCGGGACCGTCAGCCACATATAACTGGTCGCGATCAGGTCGCCGAAATTGTCGGCAAAGAGCGGAAAGGCGTGACCGAAGCGGTCCTTGCCGGTCAGCAGCAAGGAATAGCCGTTGTAGCCATAAGACGCTTCGTCGGGGCTGAAACCGTTGGGGATTTCGCCGAGTCGATAAAGGCGGACCAGGGCCGCCAGCGCCAGGGTCGCAATAAGCGCTAGCGCCTGGAGATTCACACGCCCTCTAAGGGCCCTCGGTGCCCCTCGCGGATTGCCTGACACAGCCGCATGGTATGTACCGCGTCATCCAGCGTCGACCAGGGATCCTCATCGGCGAGGATACAATCGACGAAGTGGCGGGTCTCGTCAAAGTCGGCACCTCCCACCATCTCCAGGTCCAACCCCTCGTCGGCTAAAGTCTCACCATCGCAGTAGAGTTCGGCCCGCGGCGGCGAACCCGTCAACTCGAGATAGGCCGAAAAGTCCTCGGCGTGGGTCTCGGCGCGCTGAATTCGGACACCGACGCCGTAATGGCTCATCAGCACTCCGTGCACACCGGTGTCGAAGCGCACCACCGCGCTGTGGCGGTG
>CAZFMY010000141.1:0-13490 GCA_964520345.1 uncultured Gemmatimonadaceae bacterium
GCACTGGTGTGCCGATGAGGGCGAGTACTCTATTCGCTGGACGCGCTTGCAGGTGCACTGGCCCTGAAGGGTGGTGGTGCAGTGAAGAGAAAAGTCCTCTCCGACTGCGGTTGGTGATTGTGCTCTGCTGGGGGTGCGAATTGCTGCAATGAGGATATATTCTCCACTGAGTTCATTCTAATCTACGCTCAGCGGCTGATTGGCCATGCCCATATTCGACTTCAAATTCACGCTAGAAGCCCCGGTAGAAGCAGTGGTCGAATTCCACCGCGATACTCGCGCGCTCAAGGCCCTGACGCCGCCGCCGATGCGGGTGCAGATCCACCGCGTTGAGCCGCTGGCCGAGGGTTCGACAGCCGAATTCACTCTGTGGTTCGGTCCGTTGCCGATCCGCTGGGAGGCGGTGCATAGCGGCGTTGGCGCCGACGGCTTTACCGATACCCAGGTCAGCGGTCCGATGCGCAGCTGGCGTCATACGCACCGCTTCACTCCTTTGTCGGAGCAGCGGACGCAGGTTCACGAGCATATCGAGTACCAACACCACGGCGGGCTGCGCGGTCTCTTCAGCCGGCTGCTCTTTTTTCGCGCCGGTCTCTACGCGCTATTCACCGCGCGCAAGGTGTTGACACGGCGCCATCTGCGCCGGCGCACTTCGCACTCTGCGGCCTAGATAGCTCTGCTGTTTAGTGCGACGAATCCTGCGGGTAGCTCAGTCCGATCTCGGCGCGCCAGCGGTCCATCAGCTGCATATTGCCCAGGCTGTCGGCCCAGCTCATCGCCGGCGCCTGCCGCGCCGAGATATGGTCGGCGACCATATCGGCCTCGTAGCTGAAGAGGTCGCGGTCGACTTCGACGGTGATCTCCGAGGTGGATCCGCCCTGCTGCAGCAGGAGGGTGCTCGGGGGAAATTCGGTCTCCGGGGGCAGCGGGTCGCGGGCGGTGCGGCAGGGCGTCGAGGGCAGCCAGGGCTGTGGCACGGTCACTATGCCCTCGCTGCCGAAGACCACGATTTCGCTCGGAATATTGCAGGCCACGCCGGTGCTGATCTGGCCGATGACGCCATTGTCGAAGTGCAGGGTCGCCGCGGTATAATAATCCACCCCTGACTCGCCGATCACCCCGCACGCTTTTATCTCCTGCGGATCGAGAAAGGTCGTGCCCGCGGCAGCTCCGGCCACGAAGCGCGCCGCTGATGCGGTATAGCCGCCAACGTCGAGGATGCCGCCGCCGGCGAGGTCGTGGTTGTAGGCGCGGGAGTTGGGGTCGAAGTTGGCGTGATAGCCGAAAGAGGCCCGCACTAGTCGTACCGCGCCGATCGCGCCTTGCTGAATGAGCGCCGCCAGTCGCTGCATCTGCGGATGGCAGCGGTACATAAAGGCTTCCATCAGGAATACATCGTTGCTCTGTGCCGCTTCGATCATCGCCGCGACTTCGCCGGCGTTGATCCCGATGGGTTTTTCGACCAGGATATGTTTACCGGCGGAGGCGGCCAGCTCGACCCATTGCAGGTGCGCCGGATGGATCGTGGCGATGTACACCGCATCGACCGAGGGGTCGGCCAGCAGGTCCTGGTACGAGTCGTGGACCGTGGCGATGGAAAAGTCCGCGGCGAATTGGCGGGCTTTGTGCGGGTCGCGACTGGCCACGGCGGTCGCCTGGCCCTTGTCGGTGAAACGAAGTCCGTTGCAGAAGACGCGGGCGATGTGGCCCGGTCCGATAATGCCCCAGTGAATCATAGCAGCTTCTCCTGAGTGGTCGGTATCGCGACGGTCGTGGATTGACGCATCGAGCGATCGGCGCAGAAGCCGATCAGATGACCGCTGATCGAGTCTTCGATGGTGGTGGTCGAAATCGAGGGTGCGGCGCCGTCGAGCAGCTTGAGGAAATCGGCGACCAGGCGCATATCGCCGCCGCCGTGTCCGCCGCTGGCGCCGGTCATATCGCCCTGGACATTGACGTCGATGATCTGCTCTTGGTACTCGCGTCCGGGACGCGGGTCGATATGGCGCAGGGCGAAGGTGCTCTCTTCCAGATTGCCCTGTATCTCACCTTCAGTACCCAGCAGGTGAATGCTGCGCGAGGGCTTGGACGAGCCGCCGATCATATTGAGGGTCGCGGTGCAGCCGTCGGCGAATTCGATCGCCACCGATTGGTGGTCGACCACGTCCATATCGGTCTTCCACACGCACTGGCCGTAGGGGCTGGTCTCGAGCGAGGCGAGTTTGTCCTCCAGGGTCGGCGCCTCGATATGTTCGAGCGAGTCCCAGACGTAGAAGGACCAGCGCTCGGGGTGATCGATATAGTGCTTGCGGGCCGAGTAGGAGCATTCGCTCTCGATCGGGCAGTCGACGAGGCAGCGGCTGCCGGCCCCGTCGGGAGCGTTTTCGCGGCGAAATTGGAAGTTGCTGCCGAAGCTGGCGACCCGCGTCGGCGCGACGCCGCTTTTCATCCAGGCGATCAGATCGAGGTCGTGGCAGGATTTGGCCATCAGCATCGGCGATTGGCAGTAGTCGATCCGGCTCCATTTGCCGCGGATGAATCCGACGGCCATATGGTGGTAGGAAACGTGTTCGACGGCCTGGATATTGAGGACCCGACCGATGGCCCCGTCGGCGACCTGCTGGCGAATAGCCGCATAGAACGGCGCGTGGCGCAGGACATGGCAGATGGCCACCTTGCTCTGGTGCTGCCGCACGGTCGCGACCAGCTCCCATAGATCGTCCTCGCTGGTGGCAAAGGGTTTTTCCAGCAGCATATCGTAGCCGCGCCGCAACAGCGGCAACGCGGTCTGCACGTGCTGGTGATCCATCGTGCCGTTGATGATGAACTCGGCTTGTTGGGGCAGTTCGGCTAGCGCTTCGGCGGAGGGGTGGCACTGCTCGGGCTCCAGGCCGAAACGCGCTGCCGTCTGTTCGCGGCGCAGTGGGGTGGGATCGGCCACGCCGACGATCTGCAGCTGCTCCGGGTGGCGCAGGGCGTAAGAGGCATAGGTGATCGCCCGGTGTCCGGCGCCGACGATGATCGCTCTTTTAGGTTCGCTCATCCGGTGAACTCATCTTTTATGGTATGGTGCGTGCGCTGGCCTCATTGTGAATAGCCCGGCGGATGCTTAAACCTATGGATTCGATTCGGCGCGGGCCAGTTGCCCTGGCGGGCTCAATGGCGTTGCTTGATTCGGGTGAGGCCTCGTGAGCCGGGCGAGGTGCTCTGCGCTGGCTGTGGCACTCGATCAACGAAAGGTGGCTATGTCTACGGAATGGAGACCGATTACCAGCGGACCGAAGTATCACTGGTTCGGCTATTACGATAAATGGCAGTTCGACCAGAGCGGGCGCTATGTGCTGGGGATGGAAGTGGATTTCGAACACCGCTCGCCGCTGCCGGAGGATGAAATAGGCATTGGCCTCATCGATCTGGCCGACGGGGATCGGTGGCGGGAGTTGGGCCGAACCCTCGCCTGGGGGTGGCAGCAGGGCTCTATGCTGCAGTGGGTGCCCGGAGTCTCCAATCAAGTGGTGTGGAACGATCGCGAGGACGGGGCCTTCGTCGCTCGGGTCCTGGATCTGGAGACGGGTGGAGTGCGGACGCTGCCGCGCGCCGTCTACACCCTGTCTCCGGACGGAGAGACCGCGGTCTGCGCCGATTTCAGGCGGATTCAGGATATGCGTCCGGGCTATGGCTATGCCGGTGTGGCGGATCCCAATGCAGGGCAACTGGCGCCGGAGGATTCCGGCATCTGGCGCCAGGATATGCGGACGGGGGCCAGCGAGCTGATTGTAACGGTGGCCGAGGTCGCGGCTATGGACTATCCGCACGGCGATATCAGCAGTGCCAAGCACTATTTCAACCACCTCTTGTTCAGCCCCGATGGTCAGCGGTTTATCTTTCTGCACCGCTGGCGTTTCGGCGCGGGAGGGTTTCACACCCGGATGCTCACCGCGAGCATCGACGGATCGGATATCCGGGTGGTCGATGACTATGGCAAAACCTCGCATTTCATCTGGCGCGATCCCGAGCATATCCTGGCCTGGTCCTGGCATCCTTCGGCGCAGGAGGCGTTTTATCTGTACGGCGATGGGGACGGCAGCGCAGCAACGGTTGGCAAGGGCGTGATGCGGGTCAATGGTCACTGCAGCTATCTGCCGGATGTCGAATGGATCCTCAACGACACCTATCCACAGGGCCAGAATCGCCTGCAGGAGCTCTACCTCTACCACGTGGCCAGCAATCGGCGCTGGGATCTGGGCGCCTGGCCGGCGCCGGAGCCATATACCGGCGAGTGGCGCTGCGATCTGCATCCGCGCTTCGATCGCGAGGGGACTCAGATCGTGATCGACTCTGCCCACCGCGACGGACGGCAGATGTATCTTCTCGAAGTGGAGGCTTGAGCACGCGGAGATTTGTTGACCGGCGCGGGCTCCTTTGCTACCATGAATGGCCGGGAGCATTGCAAAGACGGATCTTCGAGAGAGTCAAATCCATTGGAGGATAAGCATATGGCAAGGTATAGGGGCGGAGTCATCGGGCTGGGCTGGATGGGCATGCTCTACGATTTGGCGGCGCGTATTCCGGATCGCTTCGAGATCGACGATATCGATAGGCCGACTCCCGAACTGGATATTCACCGCAGGTTTCACTACTACCAGAACCCCGGCGAGGCCTGGGTGCCGACTTCGTACGCCGAGGCGATCGCCGATAGGCCGGAGGTCGATCTGGTGGCGGGGGCCGACCGCGATCCCAAGCGGCTCGAGGCGTTCAGTGCGCGCTACGGCATCGATGCGGTGTATACCGATGCGCTGGAGATGCTGCGCCGGGAGGAGCTGGATATCGTCGCGATCGCGACCAATACCAGGGGGCGCGCCGATCTGACCTGCGCCGCGGTAGAGCACGGCGCCCGCGGCATCGTTACCGACAAGCCGATGTGCCACTCGCTGGAGGAGGCCGACCGGATGGTCGCGACCTGCGCGGCTGCGGGCGTGCCGCTTTCGTGCGGCGCGATCACCACTACCCATCCGTCGTTCGCCCATGCCAAGAGCCTGGTGCAGGGCGGGGCGATCGGCCAGGTGCAGTCGATGGAGAGTTCGGGTGCGGGCGCTCAGCACCAGAACTGGTCGTATTTCCTCGATAGCCGACCGGCCTGGGTCGTCGGTACGGGACACCGTCCGAACCCCGACGGCGAGAGCACCGAGTTTCGCGGGCAGGGGATGCTGGTTGCCGAAGACGAGCTGATCGTCCACTTCAGGCAGGGCGCGCCGCAGTTGCGGATCACCGGCACCTCCGGCGAGCTGGTCCACGACTGGCTCTCGGGGTGGCGCAAGTGGACCGAAGTCGAAGTGCCGGTGATGCCGGGGGGCGATAAGACGCTCAAGACCCGCATCGAGGTGCCCTGGGACGGTCCGCAGACCGGGGTCTACGGTGCGATCTTTTCGCTGGCCGATGTGATCGATTGTATGGCCGGCACACTCGACGAGCCCAAGAACTCGGGTCGGCGGGTCGCGGTGGCGCTGGAAATTGATATCGCGCTCAAGGAGTCCTCGGCCCGGGACGGTGCGCGGGTCGATCTGCCGCTGGCCGATCGCTCGCTGCGCCTCGAATACGACTGGTTTCGCTAGGGCGTTCACAGAACACGAGAACGATAGAGGAAGAGAGACGATGTCTGCGATCAAAGCAGCAGTGATCGGATGCGGCGGGGCCGGCAGCGGCCATGCGCAAAAGGCCGGGGATCTAGGTTTGGAACTGGTGGGCTTCTGCGACGAAATCGAGGCTAAGGCCGTCGAGTTATGCGAGCGGATCGGCACCGGGTATGCGACCACCGACCCCGACCGGATCATCCGCGACGACCGGATCGACTTGGTCGTGGTCGCCACCCATCACGATGCGCACCACCCGCTGGCGCTGGCAGCGGCCCGGGCCGGCAAGCACCTGCTGGTGGAAAAGCCGATGTGCGCCACCCGCGAGCAGGCCGAAGAAGTGGCCGAGGCAGTGGAACGATCCGGGGTCAAGCTGGTGGTCAACTGCAAGTTTAGGATCGCTCCGACGGTGCAGAAGGCGCGGGAGCTGATCCCGAATCCGCGGCTGAGCCACGGTCAGCTGGCGATGGACGATTCGGGTCTGGATACCGGTCGCGGCGCTACCTGGATCTGGGATGTCGACGACGGCGGCGGGCTCTTGATCAGCACCGCCGTGCACACCATCGACCTGCTCTCCTACCTGATGGACAGTCCGGCCGATCGGGTCTATGCCGAGGGGCGGGTCTTCGGCCCCGACAAGGGCACGGCCGGTTTCCCCGATGCGCTGGTGGGTACGATCCAGTGGCAGAATGGGGGGCTTTCCACCGTCATCAGCGCCGATCAGGGTCATAATCCCTTTGTCTCGAAATGGTTCCACCAGATCTGGGACGGCGAGCGCAGCGCGGTTTTTTCGGCGCATACCGGCCGCGTGGATTTCGGCGGCTGCGAAATCGACCATCTCGAGACCAGCGCGCTGCCCGCAGAGGAGCAGCAGGCAGCCTCGATGATGGCCAATCTGCTCGAGGCGATCCGCACCGACGGCGATACCCTGTGCAATGCCCGCGATGGGGTGCGGACCGTCGCACTCTGCAAGGCGCTCGAAGAGGCGGCCCGCAGCGGCCGGCCCCAGGTCGTCGCGCACTAGTTCGGGTTTGGGGTCGGGTGGCACCTGGCGAATCGTCGCTGCCGTTTTTCCGAGTATCGCGCTATTCGACCCAGGTATAGCGCTGATCCGCGTTATAGAGAAAATAAAAATCGAAGGGGTCGAGGCGGGGCAGGAAGATCTGGCCGTATTGCTCGGCATTGGGCGCGGCAGCGCTTCCTGCCTGGACCCAGAACGGCTGCGGGAGTTCGTCGATCGGTTTTTCGATGATCCCCTCTTCGCGGATCAGATGCACAATATTGCCCACCCACTTCAGCTTCACCGCTTCGTCGGCGAATTCTTCCCAGTCGCCGGTGACGGTTTCCTCATACATTCGCTCGTAGAAGGCATCCAGATCGAGTCCCATGCGCTTCGCTGTTTTGAGATGCAGTCTGCGTGCCCATTCTTTAAATGTCTCTGCCCACTCTTGGGTTTCCGATAGATTGCCGACACTCCAGCCCCAGGGCTGGTGGTGCAGAATAATGGCGTTGGGATAGGCATAGGAATGCTCGGCATCGGTCGCGATTATCGCAGCCATGCTGGCGGCATAACTTTTGACCACCACGTGCACCGGGGCCTGGCTCGATTCAATGGCCTTGAGGATCCGGTAGCCCTGCATCGCCGAACCGCCCGGGCAGCTGTCGATGATCAGGAAGATCGGCGCGTCGCTCTGATTGTTGAAATAGTGGATCCGGCGGGTGATATGGTCGGCGGTGCCGCTGATGATCGGCCCGTTGAGGGCGATCCGGCGATTGCTCACGGTGAGCACGCCGTTTTGGAAGGGCTCGGCATCGGTATCGACCTCGCGATCGACGATATCGTGCAGGGCCTGCCGTTTGGCGATCACGTCCAGTCTGGCCTGGAGCCGTCCGAGGGTATCGTGCAGCGCGGCATTGGCTTCTTGCCGGCGCTTCTCGCGCAACTGCATTTCGAGCATTTCGAGCTGTATCTTCGCCTGTTGCTGCTGCTGGCTCAGCTGCTCTCTTTGGTGGGCATTGCGGGTGATCGTCAATTCGAGGTTGTCCTGCTCGCTCTTCAGGCGCAGCTCGTCGAGAGCGGATGCTTGTTCGGCTTTGGCGATGGCGTTTTCGACTTCGAGTCGTTGCTGGGTTTCCTGCAGCAGCGCGAGTTCCCGAGCCAGCTCCTGCTTGCGCAGGCCGAACTCGGCCTCCAGCTGCTGACGCTGGGCATGGAGTTCGCGCAGCTGGTCTTTGAGCTCTTCTTCGTAAATTTTGTTTTCGATGGTCAGTTGTTTGAGACGCTCCTGCAGCGCTAGGGATTCGGGGTCTTCCGCGCTGGTTTTTTCTGCAGCGGCTATTTGATTTTCGATGGTCAGTCGTTTGAGGCGTTCCTGCAGTGCCTGGAGTTCGGCATCTTCCGCACTGTTTTTTTCTGTACTCGCTTCATCCTCGGCCAGGATTGGACCGACGCAGAAGAGGCTGAGGACGAGCAGGCACAGGATTCGAGCAGTCAGGTCGTTTGCTCCCTGACCATTGAGCATGGAATTCATAGGACTAACCTCCGAGTTTGCTTGGGTGTCGAGCCCGAGTGGCTGACCGTGCGGAGACCGGAGCGGCAGACGGTCCGGTCTCCGGTTTCTATAATTCGGCACTAGAAAACCTCCGGATTAAATAGGATGGTTCCTCCGTTAGCGTCAAGGACGCAGTGTTAGAAATCAGCCAGATACCGACCAGGGCTTGGTCTGTGCAAGAGTCGCGCCGAGTTCTTGACCGCCTGGACCTCAAGTCTTTCTTTTTTTGCTCCCCACATCCTCTCAAAGGCTCTTATATGGATACCGTCAGATTGCACGCCGAAATCGCCCGCCTCGAACGCGAATTGAAGGAGGCCCGCGGGCGCCTGGCCGAGGCGACCCACGACTCTGAAAAGGCTACCGCCGAGCTGGCGCGATCCCGGGCCTATGCCTTCAGTGCGGCGGCGGATCCGGTCGAGGAGACCATTGCCGGCTGCGCCGACTCGCTCGACCGCTACGGTTTCTGCGTCATCGACAATGTGATACCGACCGCCGAGGTGGATGCGATCCGCGACGAGGTCGTGGTGGCGCAGGGCACCATCGCGCGGAATATAGAGGCCATCCGCGCACTGGCCGAGCAGGGTGTGGATCCGCACTCGGTGCTGGCCGATCAGGGCGCCTCGCACGGCGTCGAACTGAGAAGGGTGCGCCGGGTCGGCCATCCGCCCAAACCGCCCAACGATATCATCTGGATGCCACACTATGCTCGACATCTGGCGAATCCGGTGGTCAGCGCCGTGGCGCGAAGAGTGCTCGATGACCATCTGCGCATCGCGCAGCTGCACCCGCGGATCATCCAGACCGACAGCCCGGACGGCACGCCGGGCGGCTTCGGTGCGGCGAAGTTGCGCGGACGGGCCGATTCCCGCGAGTGGCACACCGACTGGCCGCACGATCTTTCGGCCTACGGCCGGGACAATCCCAACGAAAACGTCGGCTGTATACGCCAGGTCTTCCCCAAGGTGACGATGTGCCTGGTGATGATCTGGTATTTGACCGATGTGGACGAGAATTCGGGCGGCACCTGGGTCGTGCCCGGCTCGCACAAGGATCCGCGCAATCCGCGCGGACCGGCCGATAATATATCGGTTGCCGCGCCGATCCCCGGCGATATGCAGGTCGCTGCGCCGAAGGGCTCGGTCTATATCCAGGATTCGCGGAGCTGGCACGCCTCGGCGATGCACAATCCCAGCGGTCGCGCGCGGGTGGCGGTGGTCAACCGCTGGTGCCCCTGGTGGTTGTCGGTCGACGACTACGCGCCGGGCGACCGCTTCAGCACCAATACCGTCTGCAGACCGCTGGACCACGCGGAGTTCAAGGCGCTGCCTGCCGAAGTGCAGCCGCTGATGCGGCACCTCTGCCCCGATGAGCGCGATACCTTGCAGCCGCAGGTCCTCGACCGGGCCGGAGCGGCCGGCGAACGGACCCGCGTGGGTTTTCACCAGCTCGAGCATCACCCCGAAGAGCTGGCCGCTGCCAACGCCCATATCCGGGTACCGATCGATAGGCCCTGAGCTTCGGTGCAGGTCGCGTTTCGATTGTCGGCCTATTCTTCGGCGTCGGCCTCTCGTACATAGATGGCGTAGACCTGCGGATCTTCCGGACGAATTCCGGTGAAGTTCACCCGGATCCGGATCGGTCCTGCCGCCTCGATTCGCTCGTCCCCCTGCCAGGCGACGGTCTGCTCGAAGCCCGATTCCAGGGGTGCGCACTCCTCGGCCGCATACCCGGCCAATGGTCGGAAGCGCTCGTCGAGGATCTCGACGCCGAGCTGCGCGTATTCGCTCAGGCCATCGACGTTCAGCGCGACCCGGGCGGGCCGACCCTCGAGATCTATCGGCGCCGAGATCACGTGGCGCGGCTGCGCCGATTTGAGCTTCAGGTCGGAGGCCTGGAAATAGCCCAGGCGATCGCGCTGCCAGCGCGCGACCCGGACCCCGTTGCTCAGCTGCTCGGGCCAGGGTGCGTACCAGAAGAGCGTCTCCTCGCCGATATTCTCGAAGCCCTGGCCCTGCACCAGCCCCGAGTGCTTGAACTTGAAGGGGGTTGGCAGGTGTGCGAAATCGTCTTCACCGGCCTCGACCATGCGAAAATCGGGAATCGGTTCGCGGTAGTGCAGCGCGTCGTTGCTGACCACCAGGCCCAGATCCATTTCGACGTGGCGACGGTCGTTGTTGTCGGGTCCGTGCCACTGGCCGTAGAGGCCGACGATCACATTGCCGCGATTCCAGAGCGCGGCGCCGAGGTGCACCTGCTCGCCCTGGTGATCTCCGTAGACCATCGGCCGCGGCGGGATATTTTCGCGGCGCAAGCCGAGGCACGAGGCTTCGATCCAGTGCTCGAAATCGTATGAGGCGAAGGTGACGAGCTGGCGCAGCGAGCCGAAGTGTTTGCCGCCGTGGCCGCTGAGATAATAGCAGCCGTTGAATTTGGTGCCGCCCGACATCTCGCAGGAGGGCAGGTCGGGCCGGCGCTCGGTCTCGTGCCAGGTGAGGCCGTCGGCACTGAAGGCCACGGTGAAGAGATCCGGGTACTTGGTGGTCTCGACAACGGCCTTGAAGCGGCGGGTGGGATCGGGCTCGTCGGGCTCGTAAAAGACCACGCAGGCCGAAATATGATATGCGCCGCCGAGCATATCGACCAGGTTGTTGCGCTTCGAGCCCCGGTACTCGACCAGGCCGAGCTCGGGTTTTTCCCAGTGGTAGCCGTCGCGGCTTTTGGCCAGGCAGACCCGCTCGATCCAGCGCTCGTCGTCGCCCTGGCCGAGGTACCACATCCACAATTCGTCGCCGACCCGCAGGACCGTACCGTAGTAGATCACGCCGCCGCAGTCCGGGGTGCCGGGCGGTCCCGGGGCCACCACGATCCGCGTGCGGTCGACCCCGGCCTTGTAGCGCACCAGATGCAGCCGGACTCCGTGCTGGAAGGGCAGGCTGTGGTCGTCGAAGGGGAAGAGGACGATCTGGTCGCTGCTGGGATTGGCGGGGTTGTTGCGGAGGATCATGGTTGGATTTTCCTCGATTGGATTTCGGGTGTTGAGTTGCTCTAGTCGCTCAGCGCAGCGTAGATCTGGGGTTTGACGACTTCGCTCAAGGGCGAAAAGGGCATGTGCTGGACGAGGACGATCGCCACCAGCTCGTCCTGCGGCGCGATCCAGAACTCGGTGCTGGTGCCGCCGATCCAGCCGTATTCGCCGACCTGGGAGGCCGGCACCCAGTCGGTCTGCTCGACCCGCACCGATACGCCCAGCCCGAACCCCAGGCCCCCGTAGCGCTCGGCGGGTTCTTTGTCGAGCGGGATGAGCTTCGGCGGCAGCTGGTTGCGGATCATTTCCTCGATCGATTCGGTCTGCAGGAGCCGCGTCCCGGCCAGCTCGCCCTTATTTGAAAGCATCAGGCAAAAACGGGTGAAATCCGCCGCGGTCGAGACCAGTCCGCCGCCGGCCGAGAGGAATGAGGGGTTGCAGGTGAAGGCGTCGGCGCTGAAGACGCCGGTACCGCCCTGTGGTGCGTTGATGGTCTGCAGCCTGCCGCCCTGGTCGGGGCCGTACATCCCGACCAGTCTATCGAGCTTCTGCGCCGGGACATAGAAGGCGGTGTCGACCATCCCCAGGGGCGCGAAGATCCGCTCGGCCAAAAACTCGTCGAAGCCGCGCCCGGAAACCACCTCGATGAGCCGGCCCAATACATCGGCGGCGATGCTGTAGTGCCATTTGCGACCCGGCTGGTAAAGCAGCGGGATCTGCCCGAGCTTGGCGACCATCGCCGCCAGATCGCCGTCCTCGAAGCGGTCCAGTCCGTGCCGCCGATAGAGCCGGTCGACGGCGGTAGAGCCGCCGATATAGCGGTTGGCACCGGGCAGGCCCGAGGTGTGGCGCAGTAGATCGCGGACACCGATCTCGCGCTCGGCAGCGACCTCGACGATCGGGTCGGCATCGGGCTCGACCACGGCCTGCATTCCGCCGAATTCGGGCAGGTATTCTGCAACCGGGGCATCGAGATCGACCTGTCCCGCTTCGCGCAGCATCATCACCGCGGCGGCAGCCACCGGCTTGGTCATCGAATAGATGCGGAAAATCGCGTCGGCGCTCATCGGCCGCTGCGCGTCGAGATCCATCAGACCGCAGGTTGCCAGGTGGGCCACCCGGCCGTGTCGGGCGACGATGGTGGTCGCGCCGGCGAGTCGGCCCTCGGCGACGAAGCGCTCTGCGGTGTGGGCAATCTGTGCGAGGCCCTCGGCGCTGAGACCGACCTGCTGCGGGGTGGCCATCAGGTCGGAGAGGCCGGGATCGTCCATCGTCAGTCCAGATCCACGTCGAGGATATAGCGCGCCGCCGGCGAGATCCGCTTCCAGGTCGAAAGGCGCAGATACTCGGCCTGATTGAGCTGCTGGCCGTTTTCGCGGGCGGTGAAGTAGCAGTGCATGGCGCGGCGCTGCAGATCGCTGCTGCTGTTGAGTGTGCCGCCGTGCCAGGTCTGGCTGTTGAAGACGGCGACGGTGCCGGCCGGGGCGATGACGTATTCCTCGTCGGGGTGAGCCGCCATCCGATCGATTTCTGTGTTGCCGGGGTTGAGGCCTTTATGCGTTCCCGGTACCAGCCGCGTGCAGCCGTTCTCGCGGCTGAACTCGTCGAGCAGCCAGACCGAATTGCAGACGTGAAACCGGCCGTCGTAGTCCTGGCCCCAATCAGCGTGCAGGCCCTGCAGGCCCTGACCGGGCAGGGCGTCGCGGGCGTTGAGCGAAGAGAGCTTGAACTCGCGACCGATCACGTGGTGGATGGCCGCCAGTACTCTGGGATGGGTATAGACCCGGTCGAAGACTTCGCCCTTGTTGGGCAGGTCCGAGAGGCGGCGGGTGCCCTGTTCCTGGTGGACCTCGGTTCCGGCGTGTACGCCTTCCTTCTCGCAGAGTTCCTCGAAGCGGGTGCGCAAGCGCTCGAGCCATTCGGGGTCGATGATATCGTAGAGGACTACAAAGCCCTTTTCATCGAGATCGTTTCTTTCCTGATCGCTCAGCTGGTTTTGGTGTGCGCCGAGCTCGGCGAGGGCTTGGGTGATATCCATTTAACTAGCTGCTCCTATGTTGTACTTGGCCTTGGTGGGTTTTGCTCTGCTCACCCGCGAGCTATCCAGACGACATAAAAAGCGTCCGCAAAGCCGGATGCGCAATCTTTCAGGTTTTTGCGCCGAGCCGCGAAAAGCACTCGTCGGCTGGTCGGGGTACCCGACGTGCAGTGGATCGTCTGCGGCTGGCGCAGCTAATTCGTATACTTGAGACGGTGCGCTCAGGCGCATATTGGGGCGGGTCG
>CAZFMY010000142.1:0-12818 GCA_964520345.1 uncultured Gemmatimonadaceae bacterium
GGACGTATTCCCAGTCTACCAGATCGCTGGATTTGAACAGAAAGGCAACGTCGCCTTCGGTCTCCGGCGGAGTGTGGGGTTTGTTGCCGCTGATGGAGTAATACATCTCTCCATCTACCCAACCGCATGTGTCCCAAACGTGATACACCCCATAGCCCGGATCGTCCTCTTTGGGCAGAGGTATCACGGGGTTGGCCGGATGTTTTTGCCAGTGGATCAATTCGTCGTCTCGGCTGGTGGCGATGCAAGTGCCGGAATTGACGCCGTGGTAGATCATGGTGGGGACGCCCTCTTTATTAATGAGGGATCCTCCGGCGTACACCTGCTCCTCCGGATCTTCGGGAGCGATGCCCAGGGGAATGGGGTGGTGCTTCCAATGCAGCAGGTCCGCGCTCGAGGCGTGACCCCAGAGTCCCACATCCTCGACTTGGCAGGCGTAGAAGAGATGGTAGCGGCCTTGCCAGTAGATGCATCCCTGGGGATCGAAGGGATAACAAATACCCTCGGGCGCGGTAAAGTGGTACTTGGGCTTCTGGGGATCGCCCTGGTGCTGGTCACTGCGGACTGAGTTTGTCATTTCGATTTTTACAGAGTGTTAAAGTAAAGGCTATACTACGAACAGGCCTACACCACGAATAGGCTGAAAGGCAAAATTGCAGTTTTTAGAGTACATTGTCTATTCTATATCTTAATTATACTTGTCACTATGTCCACAAATCCCATGCCCGCTCCCCCCAGCACCCTCCGCCAATTCACGGCTCTGGCCATCGCCCTCCTCGTTCTCATCGCTCCCCTGGCCGGCATGGCACTGGTCGGCCTGGCCGCCTCCGCCTATATCCATCTCGTAGAAAATATCCTACCCGCTTTGCTTGCTTTAGGGTTGGTCCTCATCGGCGGCACGACCGTCGGCCTGGCCCTGCTACCGTCCTTTTTCCTCGGTGCTGTATGCGGCTATCTGCTGCCGGGACCATGGCCCTATATAGCCGCCGGTTGCGGGCTGGCCTGGGCTACCGCCCTAGGCCTTGGCCTGGGACGTCTCTTCAGCACTAATTTTCTCGAAGTGTTGTTGCAGCGCCGAGCGGCCTGGTGGACCACCTACCAGCGCCTGGTCCATACCGCCGGATCGTTTTTGCCCGCCGCAATCGTCCTGCTCCGACTGGCGCCACACATGCCTTTTGCCCTGACCAACCTGGCCTGTGCCCGCCTGCCCCTGGCCTCGGCGAAAATCTGGCTGTCTTCCTTTGTCGGCTTGCTGCCCCGCACCTTCTTCGCCGCCCATATCGGCAGCCAGTTGCAAGACTGGCAGGCCCTGCTCGAGCGCGAGCGCCCTCCCTGGGAACTGCTGCTCTCGCTGGCCCTGCTCGCCCTCTTCGCCTATCTCAGTCGTCGCGCCGCCAACCGCCTCGCCCAGCACGCCGACAGCTGAAACCCGGCGGCCTATATCGCCTCTGCCCCCAACCGCAATCGCAAGCGCATACGGCGTGGCGAGTCGCGATGGTTACTCGTTGCCCGGTGCAAATCCGGACCTTTAGATCCCAGTCCCGGCCTTCCGGTGGCAAGCGTCCGAGGCGAGTAGCCCCCCCGTGCAGGTACAAAAAGGCCCTGGCGCGTCGTCGTGATCGCCCCCAGGGCTTCGCTTTGTTGACTCGCTACGGGTTCCATCGGTCTTCGATTACGCCTCAATACTCACCGGCGTGCGCTCTATGGCCGCTGCCTGGATACCAGAATAACTTGGAAGAGGGCGTTTGAATTTCCTATACTTTGCGCGGCTTTAGGCGCCCCCTTCTTAGGGCGTGACCAGCTAGCCGTGGCGAAGGGAGAGTGGGCCCCTCACCAACTAGGAAGCGCTCCAGCGACGGTAGCCGAAGCCGACACGAATGGCCTTGCGGATGCGGTCGGGGAGCTTGACCGCACTGACGCAGATGCGTCTGCACTCTCCGTCTGGATGGGAAATCACGTCATGCTTCACCTGAACATTTCTTAAAAAACTGACCCAGGGAGTCGACAAGATGAAGGTTCTCAGTACTCGGCGCATAACCAACGACCGGCAACACAACGCTTTCACCGGCGCCTGCTGGTTCAAAGGAGACCTCTTCGTGGGCTATCGCCAGGCCGATATCCACCATCACGATAAGGGCAGTCGAATCATCGTCCAGCGCAGCCGCGATGCCGGTGTCACCTGGGACACGGTGGCGGTACTGCGTGGTCGGGGCGACACGCGTGACGCTCACCTCTACACGGACGGGTGCAGGTTGTACTGCACCTGTTATGTGGAACGGGTTGCCAACTCCGTGGGCTTCTCAGGTTGTGCCTACACCGATGACGGCGATCACTGGACCCCCTTTGAACCCTATACCGGGGACTACGGCAACTATGTGCTATGGCGTCCCACGTGGCACCGAGGCAGGCACTACTGCGCGGGATACTATTACCCGCACGACCGTTTTGGCGTGCACTGGTTCGAAAGCGAGGATGGTCACCACTGGGTCGATGTCCGGCCCATCGACGATGCACTGGAAGACATGGCGAACGAGTGCTATCTCGAAATACTACCCGATGGTACAGCGACCATGCTGATGCGCTGCGAAAGCGGATTGAAGAAACCCAAACTGTGTTTCAGCCAATTTCCATTCGAGGCCTGGGATATGCAGCAGCTGGATGTCCGCATCACCGGTCCCGCCTGCTGGACCGTAGATGGCCAGGTATATATTTCAGGGCGCTGGGATCCGGTAGACATCCGCATACACGAGCAAGAAGACCACGCCGCACACACGGGCATTTTCAGAGTCATCGACGGCGAATGCTTTTTGATCTGCGTCCTGCCCTCGGGACCGCACCCGGATAACTCCTATATGGGCATCGCGCGCCGTCCGGACAATAGACATCGGTTTTCCCTCAGCTTCTACAGTAACGCCATCGCCAATGAGGATCCGAAGCTAGATCAGTGGATCAAACCCGATATCTACGTCGCCGATGTTTTGTACGGTGCCGATTTCATCGCAGAAATGCTGGTCAGCGATCTGGTGGAGGCCCATCGTGGCATAGAAGAGGCGACCGAGCCGGATCCCGCAGCAGGATCGTTGAAGTTCCGCCCTGTGCGCATACCGGAAGACGGCACACCGCACACACCCGGTCACAACTTCATCGACGCGCACCACATCATCGCCAGTCGCGCTGGACTCATATATTTTGTCAAAGACATCGAGGTGGGACCGTGGGATTTAGTCGACGTCCATCTCGGCTATGACGGTCCCATCAAAGTGTGGTGGAATGGGCAAGAAGTTTTTGAGGGTCCCGGCAGCAGTCCGGCGGTACAGGATACGACGTCGCTGCACCTCGAATCCAAACACGGCACCAATCGCCTGGCCGTGGCCCTGGATACGAGAGGCGGCGCGGCGCGGGGTATCTACGCACGCTGGGAAAGGACATGGGGGTCCTAGCGCCACAGCGATCGTACAGGTGCCTTACCAGAGCTGCAGGTCGATTTCGATGCCCTGGGGTTCGGGCGCTAGTGGATGAGCCAGATATAACCGCGGGAGAGAAGGCAATATAGGCTCTGGTTGAAGCGTCCATCTGGCCGTCGCGGATGGATGCTTCAACAAGGCCGGGTCGCACCCGGGCCTAGGCCAATCCGCCGCGGTGCAGATCCAAGGCCAGGGCGCGAAAGTTTGGCACCCGGTGGATGGTGCACAGGTCGGCGTCGTGTTGGTCGCCCGAGTCGCGGCTGGTGCGGGAGAGGATGACCAGATCGTCCCCGTCGGTCACGGCACTGGGGTACATGAAACTGCGGTTGGCGTGGTCGGGCCAGCGGGCGACACAGCCGGCGGGGAACCAGTTGAGACAGTCGATGCTATAGTGCAAAAAGAGCCAGCGGCGCTCGTTGCCGGCGGCGCCGTGGTAGCCGCTTTGCTCCATCCGCCCGCCCCAACCGAGCAGGTCCTGGGAGTTGGTGACCAGGTTGCTCAACATCCAGTAGGTGCGGCTTTGGGGGTCGGAGATGATGAAGAACTTGCACTGGGCCCCGGGCCAACCGGCGAATTGGGTAAAGCGCAGCTGGTTGGTATCGGGGTCGTAGTCGAGGGCGGCGGCCAGGTTGGCGGTGGCGTATTGGTCGATGACACAGCGAGTGAAGACGCGGATCTGGCCGCCCACTTCGACGGTGTTGGGCTCGAGCCAGACAAAGTTGTTAGGCCAGCGAAAGTTGAGCGGGTTCTCCGGCGGGAAGAGCTGTCGGGTCAGGGAGTCGGGGAAGGGCGGCGGCTCGACGATATTAGACAGTTCCCAGGCGGCCGGGTCCAGGAGGGACCGCCGCCGGTCGATGCGCACCATTACTTTGCCGCCATGGGTCAGGTCGGGCAGGTCCCAGTCCATGGCCCAGTAGGTGTAGTCCCGGCGCTGCAGCATGGCGGTGGAGATGTTCCAGATGGGGCCTTCGATAACCCGGACGGGGTCGGACCAGGTCTGGCCCCGGTCCGGACTGGTGGCGATGAGGATGTCCCGGTGGAATTCCTTTTGTCCGAAGAGGTAGAGTTGGCCGTCCAGGACGAAGACCATACCTTCTTCGTAGGGGAGGGTGGGCAGGTCTTCCCACGAGGCGCCGCCGTCGCCGCTGCGCAGCAAGCGCAGTTGCCGACCCAGGTTTCGGTGGTCCCGGCGGCCCCATTGGGGCGCGGCGATGATCAGGGTGCCGTCGTCGAGGCGGGTCAAGTCCGGATCGTGGAAGAAGTAGCGCTGGGGGTCGGGTACTTGGGCTGCGGTGACAAAGTCCTGGGCGAGGGGAGCGGTATTGGGGTTGGCCATGGGCGTCTGTCCTTTGGGTGAAGTAAGTGCCATCATTGTACTGTTGCTTGGCGGGCAGGACAAATCATAGTTCCTATACGTTTTTATCCGCTTAAAAAATTGCAGGTGGCTAAGCCCGAACACTATCGCAAGGTTTTGTTCAAGCGAATCGGACCGATGCTCTTGGCCATTTAAAAGGCTAAACCGATTATGGCATGCATCGTTTCCCTGATCACGCTATCCTCCTGATTGTTTCTGACGGACAGGGCCTATCCCGAGATCACCGATCATGAGGATCAGTTCCCATTTTTATACGGATAAACTCCGCTGTTTGAGATTGATTTTGAAGATCCACAGGACCTGGAAAAAATTCGTCCAGTGGGTAGATCAAAGCAGCTTGATCTACCCAGGGATGAATCCTTTGCTCATTCCGGCGGGCCAGTATGCGGCTTGCAGTCACCAATCTAGGTGGAGTGCAACAACTCAACCCCTCAATCGAGATCGAATTATCTCCGGCCATCCCAGCATCCGAAATCATGGCAATCAGCTGCTGTGTGCATGTGCGTGCCGAATTGGCGAACCATTTCTTTGGTCGCTACGGTGCCAAACCTTCGTCAACGGACGCAATCCCAAGTGACCCAGGCCAGCAATAGAGCCCGGCTGGACCCACCTGCGCTGGGAATTCAGCAACCTCTACGAGCATTCCCTCGCACACTCCATCCGCCTGAAATTTGGCCCCATTCTGCCGGGTTTCGAACGAGGAGAAATCCATGTCGATGATTTTGTCTTGGAGGAAATAGAACCCATCAAAGCGGTCAGCGCAGAACACGAAAGCGCAACCCTCTTAAGAAGAGAGTTGCGCTTCTAAAAAATGGTGGCGGCGGGAATCGAACCCGAAGTACTTGATCGAAGCACAATGCGGAAAATCAAAGAGAATTGTCTTTGATTTCTATCGGTAATTGTCAGGTATAGCAGAGAATAGCTGTCGGCCTAAACCAAAATCATATGCCAACCCCCGCCACTTAAATGCGACGGGGGCTTTTACTTGTGCGGCGGTGGCCGTTTTTGTATAGTACTCGTCTCATAGTCGCTGCCACACTCCATACTAGCGACTATTCTTCAAACCTTTGGCAGGAGGTTTACTATGATTCCCTACCCTACCTAGTTCTCTATCCGGGGTGCCCATGCAACGATGAGCACCCTCGCGGTTATGTCCTAACAAGCGATCGCCTGTTTGCAGGCTGCGCCGACCTCTGCCTCGTTTTCTTCGAGGCATGGCTAGACAATCCGGACTACGACTTGCCAGGAGGCCTTACCTTCTAAGGACAAGTCAAACTTCAACTAGGAGAAAAGACGTTATGGATGATCGAGACTATGGAAAATACAAACGCGTACTCATCATCTTGACAGCACTTGTTGTCCTGCTAGAAATACCGGGGGCACTTGATATAAGTAATAAATCCTACGGTGGCTTTTCGACTACCCGTCACAATACCGTCAGGGAAATTGATTCTGGCAGTCCAGCGGAACAGGCTGGATTCCAGGTGGGGGACTTAATAACAAGCAATGGAGGCATAAGTCCGCAGGATAACAAAAAGCTAAGTCGCAGACCCAGGGCCGAGATCGGTGATACTCGGACATATATTGTGCAACGTAATAATGAAAGTGTGAGTCTTGATATAACTTTTTCTGGTCTACCAACAAAATCGATCGTTCAGAGGTATATACGTGGAATAATCGGCCTCGCCTTTCTCTTTTTCTGCCTCCGGGCCTATCTGAAAGTTCAGACAAAGAGCACAACGTTGCTCTCTGTGGTTGGCCTTTGTATGGGATTTCTTTTTATCAATCATCCACACATCGCTTCCTATGAACTTCGCATGATTTTTGAGGTGATATTTCCCTTCGCTGTCTTTGGCGGCATGGCGACAATGCTTTATTTCATGATGGCCTTTCCGACTTCAAAGGCTGTGTTGGAAAGAAGCAATACATTGAAGCTGCTCTACGCCCCTGCAGTTGTGATCGGTTTGATGGTCCTTTGCGCCCATTTTCTCCAGCCAGATA
The DNA here is from genome assembly GCA_964520345.1 of uncultured Gemmatimonadaceae bacterium. Taxonomy (GTDB): domain Bacteria; phylum Latescibacterota; class UBA2968; order UBA8231; family UBA8231. The sequence goes on from CAZFMY010000142.1 coordinate 6,841, forward strand.
GCACCAGCGGGCTAAGTAAAGCCCTGCGTCTCTTGTTCCCATTGGTTATAGTTGGCTATATGGGCTGCTCGGTGATAGCAATGGCACATAGCTATCGCATTGCCTCTTCAAGTGAAAAGACATCGTATGGCCTCAACTTCATGTTGGTTGGTACGGTGCTTGGTCTTAGCCCCTTTGTTATCACTATTGTCGTCAGAATGATTGACCCCATGGTCATATTCCCTGGAGGCGATTTTTACATGCTGACATTTGTGCTCCTTCCTCTCTCATTCTCATTGGCGACTGTTAAAAAAGAGATGTCGTCTCCTTTGTAATCAAGGAGTTTCCGGTTCGAGTGCGGCGGCGACTGTTTTCGTATAGTACGCATCTCATAGTCGCTGCCACATTCCGCACCAGCGACTATTCTTCAAACCTTTGGCAGGAGGTTTACTATGATTCCCTACCCTACCTAGTTCTCCATCCGTGAGTGGATGCGGGATCGGTTAGCGCGGCGATCAGATGCAGTCGTTCGCCACAACCAGGCCCTCGCACGAGGGTAGAAAAAGATTGGGGTCGGTCGCTGACGGGGAGGGCAACATCCTGAAAGAGGGCTCGTCTGACTATACCTTCCTGCCGGCACCAGCGTCAGTGCCGGCAGGCACCAGCCCGATGTATATGGACGATATCTGGATGGTCTGGGCTTAGGCCTGGAGCACAAAGGGAGAGTTCACGGCCAATAGTATCGGCATCTCCTACATGCTGGGGGTGACGCCGGCGCGAGCAACATTGATCCTTACGCATCGGGCGAGACCCCGGACAACGAATGGGTGGTCGAAAGGCCGCAACTGATGCTGTTCGACCCAGACAACGCGCAAATCCAACGGATCCGTACAACAGCGGACCCTACGTGATATGGCGTAACACGCCATACGCGCACGTCATGGTGCCACTGAACTAACAGCAATAAAACGAAAGCGAGGGTGCCCATGCAACGATGAGCACCCTCGCAGTTATGTTCTAACAGGCGACCCCCTTGACCGGATAGCCTAATTTGTCCCACTTAAAATGAGACTTTTCGACGTTTTATATATTCTTCGGGACTGAGATAGCCCAATCGACTGTGCGTTCTTTCGATGTTGTAATGTTGTCGCCAATCCTCAATAACGACGCGGCTTCGCGTAAGTTCAGCAACCATTCTCGATTGAGACATTCGTCGCGGAAACGGCTGTGGAAGCTTTCGATATAGCCATTTTGCCAGGAACTACCCAGATCAATGTAAATTGTCTTGACGTGGTCTTCAATGGCGATTTCCAAGTACCGGAAGAGCAGCACTCTCCGCTCTCTCGTGACAAAACATGTGAATAGTGCGGGTTAAGGGCTGGGTAGGGCACATCAGATACACTATTTTCCAGACGGCTGACACAGCTACGATTGAAAGGAGATTACAAAACAGATGAGTACAAGAGGAGAAAGATACCGGGCTACAGTGCCGGACACATTGGACTTGGCAGAGCGGGCAAGGTTGGCAGTTAATGGGCTTACCGGAGCTGCGGAGTGCGAGATCGCATGCTGCGAGACGATTCAGACGGCGCACCTGGATCACAACCCGCCATACATGAATCTGCGGTGGAACGGACCCTGCCTGCAGAAACCAGTCCACGCCCTGCCGCTGCTGCGGACGATGAGTGGCAGCGAGCAGAACGCAGAACTCGATAATCAGTTGCTCGAGACCATTACGCGCGATATCGACAAGGATGGACTGTGGTGGTTCAAGATAGAGAATCGACCGTGGCGGCAGGAGACCTTTAAAGAGGACCAGATGTGGCCCTGTCCCCAGGGACGACTGATGGTCGCACTTCTGGATTGGCACAAGATCGACCACAACGACAGGTGGCTCGAAATCGTTGAGTGCTTGGCCAGCGGTTTTAGCAAAATCGCGCTACGGAAAGAAGATCGCGCCTGGCTCTACAACAGCTACAAACGAAGTGGCTGGGGCGTCGGCGAAACACCGTCGTCCGATTTCATGGAAGTGTCCGGCAGTACACTGACGGCTGAGGAGCCGCCGCGCACCAGTAATGCAGCCCTTGGTCTGCCGCTCAGGGGGCTGTCCCGCTGGTACGCCGTGAGTGGAGACGATAAGGCTCTGGACCTGGCCGACCGCCTAGCACGGTTCTACATGAAGCCAACCTGTTGGGGCAGTATAGGGCCGGAGATGTTAGTCGGCCCCGAGCATGGGCACTGGCAGGGCCACTTCCACGAGCGAACGTTCGGTGTTATGGGTCTGTTGGAGTATGCCCTCATCCGCAACGATGCTCAAATCATACGGTTTGTGCAGCAGTTCTACGAGTATGCCCGCTGTTTCGGCATTGCCCGAATGGGATACTTCCCCGCCATACTCAGACCGCTTGAGGGTCCAGTAGGCCAAAGGAAGTTGGATATCTACCTAGCGGCTGATGGGAGCGCGCCACAATGTAGTGAGGGATGTGCCACGGCGGATATGATCTGGCTGGCGGCGACCCTCAGCAAAGCCGGTGTTGGCGAGTACTGGGACGACGTAGACCAGTATGTCCGCAACGATTTGGTCGAGCATCAGATACTGCGGCGCGACCTGATCGAAGCCATGGTGGCCGTCGGTCCTACCCACAAAATTGATCCGCGCATGGAGACGACCGAACGCGTGATCGAGCGGAACATGGGTGGATTCCTGGGAGGCGGCGATCCGACTTGGATCTACGGCTGGTGGACGATGTGCTGCAACGCCAACGCCGCCTACGCCCTCTATATCGCATGGGATTCCATCGTCCATTGTGAAAACAACGTGGCCCAGGTAAACCTGCTCTTGAACCGTGCCTCACCCTGGCTGGATATAGACAGCTACTTGCCCTACGAAGGCAAGGTGGTGCTCAGGAATAAAACTGCCTCAACCGTCAACGTACGGGTGCCGCTATGGGTAGACAAGGCCGCCGTTCGCTGCCGGGTAAACGAGCAGGATTTCACCTCGCACTGGGTGGGCAACTACCTGGCAATCACTGGAGTAGCTAGTGCAGATATTATCACCATTGAGTTCCCCATGGTCGAAACTACAGAGACGTACACGCTGCCAAGCTATCCAGACCGGTACACTCTGAGCATGAAGGGTAATACGCTGGTCGACATCTCGCCGCGGCCGGAGAAGCCCATACACGTCAAGCATGGCTCGGACGACGGCGCAATCTTCGAGATCGGCACGGGCTATCCCATCTACCTGCGGGATCACTACAAGGGTAAGAGGAAAGCGCCGATGGTCGAGGCCGCACGGTATGTGTCGTCGGCTCTCGTATGAGAGCCTGAAGTTCTGTGTCTACGGTTGACCCGAGAGCAACAGACCAACGCGGCGGTCGTCAAAGTTCTGGCCGGCGGGATCCAACCCGACGGCCGTCAAAGACACGACCTGGGGCTTGGTCCCGCTCGACCAAACCGTCCTTAGTATAGCGGGCCAACTCACCTGGGAAACTACTGCCGTCCTGATAAGGGGAAGCCGCCGTTGGCTTGAGCCAAGAGGACGGCTGGTGCTCGAATTGGGCGATGCCGAATTTATCGACGGAATAGGCATCGCCTTGCTCAAGCGCAGGGCTACACCAAGATCCAGTGCGGCTCGGTGACCTTTGTCCAGCGCTTCGGCAGCGCGCTGAATCTCAATCCGCATTTCCACGTGCTGATGCTGGATGGCGTGTATGCCAGCGACACAAAAGGGGCTGCGCCGGCCTTCCGCCTCAAAACCTCCTGGTCGGATGGGACGACTCATCTACTGCTGTCGCCGTTGGAATTGATTGAAAAACTGAGCTCCGAACACGAGCGAAAAGGGGGCTGCCGGCGGGAGTGTTAAAAAGGCTTCTAAGAATTCAATGGCACGGTGATATTGCATCTAAGGTTGCCACTCAATCAAGCAATAGATGGCAATGAAAAATTCTCTATTTTATACCTAATGGTGATGCTATGTCGGAACGCGTGAAAGATAAAGTGGCCATCGTGATGGGCGCCGGGTCTGTGGGCCCGGGCTGGGGCAACGGCAAAGCGGCCGCCGTGCTCTATGCTCGTGAAGGCGCCAGGGTCCTGGCGGTGGACCTGGTGCAAAGTGCCGGCGAAGAAACTCAGCGAATCATTCAGAGTGAAGGCGGCCGGTGCCGAGCGCTACAGGCCGATGTGTCCTGTGCCGATTCAGTCAACGCCGTCGTCGACGAATGCCTGCGCGACTTTGGCAGGGTCGACATCCTGCACAACAACGTTGGGATCCCCACGCCCGGCGGCGCCGAAGACACTACCGAAGACGACTGGGATCGACTCTTTGCAGTCAACGTCAGAGGCATGTACCTGACTTGTCGAGCCTGCCTTCCCCACATGGTCAGACAGGGCAGCGGCGCCATCGTCAACGTTTCGGCGATCGCATCGATCCGCCAGGTCGGCTACTCGTGCATGGCATATGGGGCCAGCAAAGCGGCCGTCAATCAGCTGACGCAGAGCATTGCCATTGAATACGCTGACAAGGGCATCCGAGCAAACACCATACTGCCCGGTCTGATGCACACCCCACTGATAGAACACAACGTGAGGCCGGAATACAGAGGCGATGTTCAAAAGATGATCGATGAGCGCAAGGAGATCGTTCCCATGAAACGCTTTGGTGACGCCTGGGACGTTGCCTTTGCTGCCCTGTTCCTTGCATCCGACGAGGCCAAATACGTGACCGGGATCGAACTCGTCGTAGACGGCGGAGTAACGTGCGGTGTGGCGTGAAAGGCAATCAGGATCATGGTAAATGGCTTGCACGTATAGGAATTATAAAAATCTTTTAGGCGGCCCGAACAACACCACTTTCTCCTCAATTTGAGACAATGAGCTGCTTCCCCTTTTTCTCCTCTTTTTCTCCTCGGAACGGGCAAAGACATGACTCGAGCTCTGCTGACCTTCGCACTTTGTAGCCCAACGGCTGCTGGAGCCGAACGAGAACAGATCATTGTCAATCCTGCCGATTGCCGAATCGTTATAGCAGAATCACCAGCGCAGATGGATCAGTTGGCAATTGTCTTTGGTTTCTATCAGTGATTTCAGGTATAGCAGAGAATAGCCGTCGGCCTAAACCAAAATTATATGAAAACCCCCGCCGCTTAAATGCGACGGGGGCTTTTACTTGTGCGGCGGCGCCGTTTTTGTATAGTACTCGTCTCATAGTCGCTGCCACACTCCGCACTAGCGACTATTCTGCAAACCTTTGGCAGGAGGTTTACTATGATTCCCTACCCTACCTAGTTCTCCATCCGGGGTGCCCATGCAACGATGGGCACCCTCGCGGTTATGTCCTAACAGGCGATCGCCTGTTTGCAATCGACTCTGAATACAAAAGCGCAAGTCCCAAATCAATTAAGGACTTGCGCTTCTCAAAAATGGTGGAGGCGGCGGAAATCGAACCCAGATCCAAATAATTGCGGCATAACAAATTACGACACAAAAGCCGCACAAAAACATGCAAAGTCCAGGCAGTATAACGCGTTAGGATCGTCAGCCAATCAAGGGGCTGAACAAGACCATGCGCTTTCAGAACATAACCCCGACAGATCCCTGCACTCAGAAAGAGTACCAGAAGAGTACCAACACCCCGGCGACCTTGAAAAGGTACTGGCACGATGGCCCAATCTATCTGCCGAAATTAGGGCGGCCATACTGGCGATTGTGGATGCGAGCGAATAATTCAAGATGACGGAGGAGTTCCTAACCGACCCGGCTGGGCGGCTTTATTGGCGCGGGTCCTAGTCATGGATGTGACGCTATATCTGACCAGTGGTGGCCGGCTTGGTCGGGTGACGGTGCAGAACGGTACAGGCTCGATAGGCCGCTATTTGAGCGGGGTTGGTTTAGCGGCCACTCCCCCGGCGGTCGCAGCGGCTCGTCCTCCGCGGGTAAGAAATAGTCTCACTCTACGTGGAGCAAATCAGGGGGGTCACCACACAGCTCTTCGAGCCGAA
>CAZFMY010000143.1:0-12560 GCA_964520345.1 uncultured Gemmatimonadaceae bacterium
ATCTGGTCCGGCGAACACTGGATCAGCTACCTCTGTCCACCGGGCAACAAAGACCACACTGGCCGTTTGAGCCTCTACCACGGTTCATATAGCGCTGCCGGTCCGGGCACTGCCGCCTTCGTCGAAGTACCGGGCTTCACCGCTCTCTGCACCGATAGCCCGGGTTTCGCCCGCTTTATCCGACAAACCATGTGGGGCGATCAGCACAGCCCCTTCGGCTACCCGGTGGTAGAGGTAGCAGCGCATTTTACCCGATCCGGCGATCTGCACCACGCACCGGTTTGGACAATAGAAACCGAACACCACCGTCTTAACGCCGTCTGGTCAGACCTCGAAGCGCCGCTGGTCGGCCCACCGACAATCAACCCCCAGATCGTCTTCACCATCCTGGTTTTCGCCGCCACAGCCACTCTCGAATTCGACGACCAGCCCCTCGGCGGCCAACCCTATCCCCGCGAAGCCTGGCAACAGAGTTTAGGCATTGCCAAAAGCTCCTGCTGCTTCGCCCTAGCCGAGACCATGGTCTCGGCTTAAATCGCGAACTCCACTGAAGACCCACAAGCCCACCACTAACATGCACAGGGACCCGACGAAAAAGGGCGTATACTGGTCGATCTCCAACCCGTAGACCCGCCCCGCCACACCCCTTGCCGCCATCAGAATCCGCCCCGCCACAAATGGGCTCAATGCCATAAGAATCTGGGTAAAGGTGTAAAACACCGCCATGTACTCGGTCTTCTTCTCCGGCGGCACTGCCGAGACGAAGAGCAGACGCTCATGGCCGAGACTATAACCCATCATCGCCACCCCCGACAGCGCCGCCAACACTCCTGCCCACAAAGCGCTGTCCGCCCCCTCCCGGGGTAATACTATCCAACCCACGGGCAAGATTACCATCAATGTCAGCCCGGCCAACAGCACCGGTTTACTCCCCTTGCGGTCGGCGGCAAAACCCCAGATATAACTAGAGATCAGCGTCCCCAAAAGCGTCCAGTTATGCAAGCCGACGACCGCCCCTGCATCGAACCCAATCACCTCTTTCAAATAAAGCGGCACAAAGGTTCTCCACCCGCCCACAGCCAAACCAATAACCCCAAGACCAATTAAGAATCGGCGGAATACCCGATCTGCCACCGCCGCCTTCATCTGACGAAAATAAGTCCGCTGATCAATTCGTGTCGGCTCCGGCGCACCACCCGGAATCGGTATTTTCAGCATCACCCCAACAAAACCTAACACACACCCCAAACCTATAACGAACTGGAAACGATCGATCGCCAACTCTTCGCCCAGTATATAACTCGACCACCCCACCGCCAACATCCCGACCAAGGGCCCGACGATACTACAGGTAGCCATATACTGCCCTCGTACCGAATTGGGAACGTACTCCTGGATCCAGGGATAATAGGCGGTCTCGGCAATGACCCGAAAAAAACCGTAGAGGAGCATTACCGCAAACACGAAGGCAAAGGCAGTGTTCGCACCCCAGGCCGAATACACATTCGGCGTCAGGAGCAACAAAGCCGCTACGAATTTGCGCGCACCGTAGAAGATGATCAGCGAACGTTTGAAACCAAAACGGGCGAGATGGGGAGCGATAAAAAGGGCGATTGGCCCGGGCAGAAAAACTAGGCCGTTGAGCAACCCGATCTGTTCTTTAGGCAGTCCCAACTCGTTGAGAAAAAGAACCAAGACCGATCCCAGGACAAGCACACCGTAGGCGCTACCAAAAACTTCGGAAGCCACCGACCATCGCAAGCCGCGGTGCTTCTCGGCCTCGCTCGGTGATCGAGAAGCGCCACCACGATCAGCCATCGACTAGGCCGAAGTCGCACGCAAGTGCTCGGGCACTCCCAGCGGCTCGCCACCACGGCAGACCAGGGGAAAATGCGGCCCGGCCTCGGCCATTGGCGCCTGGTCGGGCAGATTTACAAATTGCTTCATCAGATGATTGCCGCTGCTATCGAAATGCGCCTCACCAGTCATATAGTGGATGGCGATCGCTCTTCTTGGACGCTGCGATTGATTAAAAGGCGAACCATGCCAGGTCAAAGAATGGTGAAAAGACACCTCGCCGCACATCACCGGCCAGGCCCTTGCCTCAACTTGCTTGATCTCGGCGTCCACCGGGGGTTCGAATCCCTGGATCTCTTTGAAATTATCCACCAGGGTCAAATCACCCTGGGTGCGCAGAAACCCGATCTGATTACCCCATTTATGGCTGCCAGGTACCATCCACATACAGCCATTATCCTCGGTTGCGTCATCGAAGGGAATCCAAGCCGAAACCGGGGTCATCGGTTTGATAATCGGCCAGAGCGGTGCATCCTGATGCCAGCGGGTCGAACCGCCATACTGCGCGGGTTTATACTGAATCTGGTCGTGCCAGACCATCAGATCTTGATGCCCGGTCAGTTGAGTGATTCCCTTGACTAGTGCAGGGTGGTAAATAAGCCGCGCAAAAGCGGGCGACGCCTCCCAGATATTTACGATTTGCCATACTGGATGCTCCTCGCCCGACAACGAACCGAACGAAACCGGTGCGGGCTCGTCCCCGGCGAATCCATCTGGTCCCTTATCGATGATCGCGTCGAGAGCGGAACTCAATTCATCGAGTTCCGCGGTACTGAGTACCATACCGCCATTGAGAAAGCCGTTGCGATTAAATTCGTCGATCTGTGCCTGAGTGAGCATCAAATAGCACTCCCTTCTCGATTGTCAATTGTATCCACTATAGCGACCCTATAAATGGTAATTCTCTCCCGGAGGTCGCTGGTATGTCGCCGCTAATTCCGGATCGACATCGGCCTCCGCGATCAAATCCAGCAACGCCGCATGCAGCCGTTTTGCCTCTGCCGGATAGGTAGCGAGGACATTCCGCTCCTGTCCCGGATCTTCGGGCAGATAAAAGAGCTCCTCCACTCGCCGCTCTGGCATCCCGATATTCGAATAGGTCTCCGTCCTCACCGGCGGATTTCGATATTTGAGATCCTTGTTTGGCCAGTAGATCAAACTCCACTCGCCATCGGTGATCGTCGCCGGGACCGTACCCCAGGAGTCGTTCAGATTCCGGCCGGTTATCGCGTATTGCCGCGCACTCTTCCCCTTACCGCGAACTAAGTCGGCGAAAGAATGTCCCTGCAGCCCAGCAGGGGCATCCACTGCTGCCAAATCGCAAACCGTCGGAAATAAATCCACCGGCTGGACCAGATCCGCCGTCCGTCCGGGCTCCAGGTCGGGATGCTGTACCATCATCACTAAACGCGTCATCGGTTCGTAGAGCTGTCCGAGATCGCCCCACGGCTTGCCCTGCAACCCGTGATCTCCGAAGTAGTGCCCATGATCCGACATCAGCAGCACCAGCGTATTTTCTTTGAGCCCGGTCAGCTCGATCAACTCAAAAAATTGCCCCAACCAACGATCGACCATCGTCACCTCGCCCGCATAGAGCGCCTTGACATGCTGCAATTCGCGCTGGCTCATAATCTCTTCGGCAAAACCATAACACGGGTACATCACCTCATCGCCTTCGTAGCCGGGATCGTAGAGATCGACATAGTACTGCGGGGGATCCCAGGGCTCATGCGGATCCCAGGAGTCAATCCACAGAAAGAATGGATCCCGTTGGTAATTTTTCTCCAGCCAGTGCATCGCTTCGGTGATCACCCTCGGTCCCAGATAATCCGATTCGAATTGACGCCGGGTCTGGTTCATCAGATAGCGCTTGAGTCCCTCCTTAACCTTGTGCTCGGCAGCGGGAAGCTCGATCTCGGCGAAACCATCGCTGATCCACGGCTCTCCGCCCTGCCCTCTAATCCATTCTATCGAGCCGAAACCGCGATCGAGGAAATTGCCCTGAGTCATAAACATCGGGGTATCGAAAATCAAGCCCGTGGTATACCCTTCAGCGCGGAGCCGGGCAGCCAGCGTGGGCACATCGCGCTCCATCTCATCCCAGGTATTGAAGGGGTGCCCCCAACGGCCCGTAAAAAGATCGCGACGACATGGCAAAGTCGGAAAGGATCCGGCATAGGCTTTGTCGAAGACGACCGCCTCGCGGGCAAAACGATCCAGATTGGGCGTTCGAGCCCTAGCCTGGCCGTTCATATAGGCACCGACGTAGTCGGTGCGCAACGAGTCGAGCATAATGCAGATTAGATTCATATCGCAATTCCTCGCAGCAAGTAAAGCGTATCTCCCCTGATCAAATACCAGCGAACCAGCACAAAACACTGCCTGCCTAGGCCCTTGTCCCCAGCATTGACAACGCCTATAGGCACTCTGTAGCTGCCTCCAATTCCGCCACGCTGGCCACCGCCACCAGCGTACTGCTGACGTGCTTGTTATTCAACACCCAGGCTACGGCCGGACCAGTGCGAGCGACTTTTTCTTCCGGGCCGGCCAACTCGCACCAGGGCCCCGCGCTGAACGAGTAGACCAGATCAACCTCATCGCGAAAACTATCGCCCAGCGGGGTCAATTGCATCAGCGTCTCCTCGCTAGCCTGAGTCCAGTCGGTCGTATTTTTGTGCTCCCAGCTCAAATATTGCCCCCCGAGCGCTTTCATCACCAGCACGCCCTTGCCCGCTTTGGCCGCTCGCTCGATCCCCGGAGCCTGATCTCGGCATACGTAATTATATATGACCAGATCGGCATCTGCTTGCTCTTCCGGTCCCTTTTGCAGATAGATCTGCTGGTCTGCTTCGAAATGGCGAATCAGGCAGAGCGCACGCACCTTTCCCGCTTGTTTAAGCTCCTCGATCCGCTGACGCAATCGCTCGTCTTCGATATAGGCATAGTGGTGCACGCGCAGAATATCGATCGCCTCGCGCCGTATATTCGCCAGATGTCCTTCGATCATCTCGGCCAAGTCTGCTGCCGACGGAGCACCCACTTTCAACGAGAAATAACGATCCGCAGCCGCTCCTTTCAATTCGTCCGGGATATGGATTTCGTCCCCATAGCCCATATCAAATAGATTGATTCCCATTTCGGCAGCACGTAGGTAAATCCGCCTTTTTTCTTCGGGCGACGGATGCCCGGCCTCACCCTCCCAGTAGTGCGCCAGCAATCCACCCAACCCCATCGCACTCAAGCGCATGCCCGTCGATCCAAACTCGCGATATTCCATCCTTATAGCCTTTCTTTATTTCCCATGAGGAACAAACGGTAAGGGCACCAGACCAGTAATCCTTAGCGGATACCAGTACAGCTACACCCCGGAGTACTGAACATCGATCTCAAATAAGACCCCGTGTTCGTTGCTCATTTCAAGCACTCCACGGCTCTGGATCGGCAAAAAGACAGCGCGCTTCAGGACTCAAACGCCGGGCAGCTTCCTCGCTGAGGGCACTCGAAAAAACCATGTGCGGATCGTCGCGACGACAGAAAAAGCTGGTTAAGCTATGACGAATATGTTCGCTGCGGTTGGCCGTCGTCCCGTGCCATAAATGGCTGTTCCAGACCACGACGGTACCCTCCTCACCGCATAGCAGTACCTCATCCGGATGTGGAGCTGCGGGATCGGCCAGCACGTCTTGCGGATATTTGCCGTACAGGTGGCTGCCGGGAATCACCCGTGTCGCTCCATTTTCTGCGGTGAAATCGGAGAGCATCCACAGCGAATTACAAACCGCGTATTTGCCCACCTCGGCCGGAGGCCCGTTATAGTCGACGTGCAGCTTCTGTTGCTCACCTCCAGGAGGATGCGGTCGTCCGTGAATCCCAAAGGATTTGAGATATCCCTCTAGCACATGGCCGATCGCAGCGAGTACGCGAGGATGGATCAAGCACCGATCGAACCCCGACGCTTTGTTCTGCATATAGCTGCTTTCGGCTGGTCCACCCTCCTGCCCTGTCTTCTCCACCGCATACACTTCATCCAACACCGCCCGGATCTCTGCAATTTCTCCTGCGGAAAGGATCCCGGGCATCGGCAGATAGCCCTCGCGATCCAGTTGCTCTCGCTCCCCCGTTGAGAGGATATCATCGCGAACTCCAAGCGCATAAAGCGCCTCCTCTATTGTCATCTCACCCATCCTCTGCAGCAAAATATTGAAGCGGATCTGAGCTTGGCGACCCAGAGCCGAATCGCTTCGATTTCGCTTACAATCTTTAAATATCTTCGCATTGTAACAGCGGCACAATATCGTCGATTAACCTTAGGGTGACAAGCGGTCCTTCGCCCCGATTACCACACTGTCCGAGCCTGATTTCGCATAGATTGATCGATATTTCGCAACCATCAACACCCCCGAAACCAGATGCGAATCGCAAGGCCATAGATCGCTAGCATTCAGCAGGACTTGACGTATCTCGTTCTAATTCGCTCCATATGCTGCGGCCACATCTCACCGCCACCGTCGATAAAAAACAGGATACCACGATGGAAATTGTCGGTTACAGCGACCGCTTCAGTGTTCGACCCGGACAGACTATCCGCTTTATGGTCAGCAGCACGACCTCCACCTATCGCGCCGAGATCGTGCGATTGAGGCACACCGACGCCAATCCCCAAGGGCCCGGTTTTAAAACCGAAGCCCTTAGGACCAGCGTCGACGGCAGTTATCCGGGTCGACGGCAAAGCATCCACAGCGGATCGTACGTCCAGGTACCCCACGACCCTGTGTTCAATTGCCTCGATGGCTTTAGTCTAGAGGCGTGGATCTATCCGACCACCCCGGACCAAGGCCCCCAGGGCATCCTGACCCGGTTCTGCGGCAAGACGGGCTATGGTCTTTTTATCGATGCAGACGGCGCGCTGGCTCTGTGGGTCGGTGATGGAGAGCGGGTTGAGAAAATTAGCAGCGATGGCAAACTCAAGGCGGCAAAATGGTACTTTGTCGCCGCCAGCTACGATTCGGCTACCGGCGCAATCAGTATCTCAGCGCGTGAGCAAACCTGCTGGCCGGGAATCGACATCAAGGTTCGCAAAACGATCGATGCCATTGACCTCACTGATATAAATAGCGATTTCCTGATCGCTGCCTGCCGGGATTGGTCTGCTGCAGATCGCCTTGTCACCCACCACTTCAACGGCAAAGTCGATAACCCCAGACTCTACCAGCGAGCGTTCTCCAGCCCTGATGAGTACTCCACCGAGTTCCTTGTCGCCGACTGGGACTTCGCGCAAAATATAGACTCGGATATCGTCAGCGATACGAGTATCAACCGACTTGATGGCCGCATAATCAACCTGCCGACCCGGGCGGTAACCGGCCATAATTGGACCGGTGACGAAAGCGATTACAAGGTGGTTCCAGATCAGTACGGGGCGATCCACTTTCACGACGACGATCTCGAAAACGCCAACTGGGAACTTGGCTTCGAGTGGAGCCCGCCCGACGACATTCCCAGCGGAGTCTATGCAGCCCACTTGCAGACCGCGGATGACGAAGACTATCTGCCTTTTATCGTGGTCCCCCGAACCGCCCGGGCACGGATTGCGGTTCTCGCACCGACCCTTAGCTACCTGATTTATGCCAATCAGCGATTCATCGACCCGATCCGCGCCGCGCTCAACCTCGGCGCAAACGACGATACCACACCGCAGAACCTCTATATGCACGAGCAGCGCCTGCTGAGCACCTACGATCTGCACAGCGACGGCTCCGGCACCTGCTACTCGTCCCGTCTCCGCCCGATCCTCAATTTTCGCCCCCTCTACCGCATGCCCTCGCGCTCGCTCGCCGCCAACTGGCCCCGCCTGCTCAATGCCGATCTCCACCTGCTCGACTGGCTCGACGAAAAGGGCTTCGCCTACGACGTGATCACCGACGACGAGCTGCATCACGAGGGCAGTGCCCTGCTCGAACCCTATCAGGTTGTCCTCACCGGCACCCATCCGGAATATTGGACGACGCAGATGCTTGCAGGCTTGGAATCCTACCAGGCCGGCGGCGGACGCCTGATGTATCTGGGCGGAAATGGTTTCTACTGGATCGCGTCCTTCGACCCACTGCGCCCGCATATCGCCGAAGTCAGGCGCTGGCGCGGATCGCGCGCCTGGGAAGCCGCCCCCGGAGAGTGCTACCACAGCACCACCGGCGAAATGGGCGGGCTTTGGCGTTTCCGCAACCGGGCGCCGCAAAAAATGGTCGGCGTCGGATTTACCGCTCAGGGTGGCGGACGCAATCGCCCCTACCAGCGACACCCCGAGAGCTTTGATCCCAGGGCCGCCTTTATCTTCGAGGGCATAGACGCCGAGGAATTGATCGGCGACTTTCCAGCTCTGGTCCTCGAACACGGCGCCGGTGGTTTTGAGATCGACCGCGCCGATTGCGCCCTCGGCACCCCCGAACATACACTGGTACTCGCCTCGGCCACCGACTTTACAGACCGGTATCAGGTCGCGATCGAAGATCAACTGGTATCGACACCCAATACCGGAGGCAGCCAGACCCCGCTGGTGCGTTCGGATATGGTCTATTTCGAAGGGCCAAAAGGGGGAGCCGTATTCTCGGTCGGCTCTATCAGCTGGTGCAGCTGTCTCTCCTATAACGGCGCCGACAACACGGTCTCTCGCATCACCGAAAACGTATTGCGCCATTTCTCAGCAGATAATCCGGAAAGAACCTGATCATGTTGGACGAAGCTCCCCTGATCCACAACCCGGCCAAGGAAATCATCAAAAACGGCGGTCCGATCTTTGGTTTCAATGTCTTTGAATCGCTGCGTCCCTCGATCATCAAAATCGCCGCGCAAACGGGCTATAATATGCTCCTGGTCGAAAACGAACACGTCGTCCACAACGAAGAAACCCTGACTAATTTTCTGGTCATGGCCCGGGATAACGGCCTCGCGCCCACCGTCACCGCCCTGGTTCCCGATCGCCCCTTCGTCTCGCGGATGCTCGATGCGGGCGCGCTGGGTATCTGCCTCTCCCATGCCGAAGAGCCGGAGCAAGTGGCCGCGTTAGCGCGCTGGATGAAATACGCACCGGCGGGCGAACGCGGGCTGGCGATGGGAGCCAATATCGATTACGCGCCGGTCGATGCCGCACGCTATTGCCGCGAAGCCAACGAAGCCACTTTATTGATCCTCAAAATCGAATCCTGGCGCGGCGTTGAGAACGCCCGGGCGCTACTGGTCAATCAGTGGGTAGATGCCGTGGTCTTTGGCCCCGGCGACCTGGCCGCAACCATGGGCTTCCACGGCAATTGGGAGCACCCCAAAGTAGTAGAGGCGATGGAATACGTTATCGAAATCGCCCGCACCAGGCAGATCGCCACCGAGCCGGCGATTTATCCGCGCGACCGCGAAGAATACCAGCGCCAACGCAGAGCGGGGATCCAGCTTTTCGGCCGCTTCAGAGCTAGCGAATACGACCTGCTGCGCGATGGGGCGAAGCAGGATTTCTCCAAATACCTTTAGCAGCGATTTCACCATTCGGCCCACAACGAGTGCACACATCGGTGCACAAGATAGATATAACCAGGTGCAACACCTGCTTTAACAGCGAAAGAGTTGAAACATGAAGACTAAAGCTACGCTTGGGATCGCCAGAGAATTATTCGACGCCGAGGGCAACTTCGATTTTCCCGGCCCCGGTCTCAAATTGATCGACGAAATACCCGATATCGACTACAGGATCTTCAGCGAAAAACGCCCCGAAATAGCCGCCGAACAAGTGCGTGGATGCGATATGGTGATCTCGGCGGCGACGCGCTGGACGGAACACTCACTCGAGGGCAACGACCAGCTCGTCGCAGTGCTCTTTACCGGCGTAGGCTACGACCATATCGACGTCGAGGCGCTGACCAAAACCAATGCAATACTCTGCTTCGCTCCGGATGCGGTGCGTCGACCGATGGCCTGCACCATCATCGCTCTCACCCTGGCCGTGGCTATGCGCCTAGTCAGCAAAGATAGGATCACCCGCCAGGGGCGCTGGGCCGACCAGCGCCAATATCGCGGCGAAGGACTGACCGGCAAGACCTTCGGCTCGATCGGCGTCGGCAATATCGGGCGCGAGATGTTCACGCTGGCCAAACCGTTCGGGATGCGGCACTTAGGCTACGATCCGCACCTCTCCCCGGAGGATCTCGCCGATCTCGGTGTGGAATTGGTTGATATGGATACGCTGCTCGCCGAGTCCGACTTCGTCAGCATCAGCGTTCCGCTCCGCGCGGAGACCCACCACCTCGTCGGCGAGCGGGAATTTGCCAAGATGAAGCAAAGTGCCTACTTGATCAGCACTTCACGAGGACCGATCGTCGATGAGAAAGCACTGATCCATGCCCTGGAGAGCGAGCAGATCCGCGGCGCTGCACTGGACGTTTTTGAACAGGAACCGGTCGACCCAGACAATCCGCTGCTCAAAATGGACAACGTAGTCGTCACACCGCATTCGCTCTGCCACACCGATGAATACTATAAAACTGCTTGGAGCGGAAAAATTCGCCAGGCGCACCAAATAGCACGCGGCGAGATTCCCGATAATGTGGTCAACAAAGAAGTGCTGGAAAAGCCCGAATTTCTCGCCAAATTGGCGCGGTTCAAAAACCCCTAGCTGCGACAATCCGAACTCAGCGATCTTTTAGCTGCAGGGTATTCGACTAGATCTCGTTCTCCATCGGATGGCGAACGAGATCGCCCCCATTCCTCCGATCAGGGCACCGCCAATGGACACCGCTCCAGTTCCGGATGCTGCCATGGACACGGCCGCTCGCCCTTGGACGAGCGGCAAATCCCACCTCACTAATTTCCGGAGTTAGTGCGCATTCGCAGCCGCATCGATCGGCCAAGTCTGCTGTCGATTCTCATCCAATACCACATACTCCCGCGCCAAATTGGCCACTGGACAGGAGTGGTTGGGGATGATCCGCACCTGCGCTCCGATCGGCAGATCAAAATCGCCCCGGATGAGCTTGCCGTGCTCCTCGGAGAGTCCAGCGACAACCATTTCGCAATCCGGTTCCAGATAGTGCTCAGAGGGATAGGCGATCCCATAGCCCTGCGTGCTGGCCATGCCGTGCACGCCAATATCCGACGTCAGCGTTTTGGAACCGGCATCGGTGATGAAAAAATCGGCGTTCTTACTAATTACTGTCGCCAGCACCGATAGAGATACTTGCCGCTGCTCAACCACGCCGACTTTGATCGGCAAAAGATCGAGGAATGCATAGTTGCCCGGACGAATCTCGGTGATACTCGAAAAGTCCGTCGTCGCCAGCACCGTCGGCGTAGCTCCGACCGATACCTCGGCCACCGCAATTCCTCGCTCGACCAATCGATCGCGGACCTGAAGCATCGTCTTTCGTTCCGCCTCGGCAATTTCTCCCGCCTCCTGTCTCGATTGCGCCGCGTAGCCCTGTCCCGCATGCGAGAGGATGCCGCAAAAATCTAGATTCGGCGCGGCAACGATTTGCTGCGCGAGTTCGATTGCCGCCGGACCATCGGGATCAACTCCACAGCGATGCAATCCGACATCGACTTTGATAAAAACGCCCAATCTAAGGTCGGCGGCCTTTGCCGCTGCAATTTCGACCCCGCGTTGCGAGTCGACCGTTATGCGGAGATCTGTATCCCGCGCTGCAGGGGCCTGAATCAATCGATCGAAACTAGCCGGAGAAACCATGGGACGCGAGATGGTGATAGAACGCACACCGCCGTTCTGGAAAACCAGCGCCTCTCCCACCGTCGCCACCGTCAGGCCCACAGCGCCAAGTGCCAACTGCCGCCTGGCGATCTCGATCGACTTATGGGTCTTGGCGTGCGGACGCAGCACCACACCGTGCTGGTCGGCCAGCTGCTGCATCGATTGTAGATTCTCCGCTAATTTCGCCAGGTCGAGCAGCACCGCAGGTGTTTCAATCGACCCCAAGTGCATTTGATCTTCCATTATTCCTCGATTTGAGTACGATCGGCGCCCTAACGCTGTCGATGCCCGACCGACCACCGGTCATGCGCTAGCCAGGCATCCGGCATCACTAGGGCTGGTAGGGTTCACCGGTACGGCGCAACTCCTTGGTCACCGCGATCTGGCAGGTCAGATAGCCCCCCATATATCCGGTGGCGAAACCGGGGCGGGCATCACCGATGGTACCGACGATCATATTGGCGTATTCATAAGAGGTATCGTAGCGATCGATGATCAGCGCCACCATCTCGAGCCAGGCCAGCTTAAGCGCCTCGCCCCACTCGGCCGCACGGGCACTGGTCAGGTATTCTTCCGCACTTTCCACCACGCCAGTCGTCTCCACCACCGGACTGCTGTTGGGAAATCCCGGCGAACGGCTCACTTTGAGGGTGATCGCCGAGTCGATCTCGACCCCGGCCCCGGTCAATTCGCCGTCGCCCATCCGCGCGTGGACATCGCCCAGAGAGAGCAGACCCCCAGGCTTTTGAGCCCGGATATGGACAGTACTGCCGGGCTGGATGGCATTGAAATCCATATTGCCACCATGCTCAATCGCACTGGCCGCCCACGGCTCCAACTGGATCACACCGATCATCGGCCGCACCGGAACCACGAAATCCGGTGGAAAATGAATCAGTCCATCGCGCACCGGCGCCAGACAGCGCCAGTTGCCCCAATTGGGACCGCCATTGCGGTA
>CAZFMY010000144.1:0-12423 GCA_964520345.1 uncultured Gemmatimonadaceae bacterium
CCAATCGCAGCACTTCCCTTCAGGACCCGCAGCGCCGCTCCCGCGGCCTACTCTGCCTGGAAGCATTATCCGCCGCCTCGGCGCAGCAAGCAGCCGACTGGATCTCTCAGCACTTCTCCTACCAAGCCTACAATCCCTGCAACCTGCTCCTCGCAGACGTTGAAGAAGCCTTCGCCGTCCACTACGACGGAGATCAGGCTAAGATCCATATCCTCAGTCCCGGTCTACACCTGCTCTCCAATACCGATGTCGACGATTCTCTTCACCCCCGAATCCAACGCGCGCGCAAACTCTTGCAAGATACGCGCCGCCCATGGCCAGCCCTGCGGATCGCCCTGGGCAAGATCATGGCCGATCACGATAGCCCCCACAATCCAACCGCCCCCATCTGCATCCACGGCGCAAAAGCGGGGACGCGTTCCTCCTCGCTCATCGCCCTTCGCGATCGATCCCTGAACAAAGCCCAATTCTATTTCGCCGATGGTCCACCCTGTACCACACCGTACCTGGATTTATCCACCCAGCTTTCTCGTCAGACCTGACCGACCGCAACCCACTCTCTCTCGAAACCACGCAGGCCCCATGCACATCCACGACATCCATATTCACTCCGTTTCCATACCCCGGGTCTACAACACCCGCGTGGCTCCGACTGGAGGCCCCCCCGCCGGCAAAGACGACTCGTATTACTACTTGCTCGAGTTCGAGACCGATACCGGTCTCAAAGGACTTGGTGAAATTTCAGACCTCGAAACAGAATGGGTGGTGCCGCCACCCGAAACACTGCGCCTGACACTGGCTACTCCACTCGCCGGAGCCGACCCGCTCAAACGGCTCCCAACCTGGGAGCGCGTCGATCAGGCTCTGCCCACCGATTATCACCCCGAATTCCGCAATCTCGTCCGCTCTGCGGTCGACACCGCCCTGCTCGACCTGATCGGCAAACACTATAACGCCCCGGTACACGCACTTATGGGCGGGCGATATCGCGATGAACTCACCGTCTCCTGGGTCGCCTATATCCGCACGGCAGAAGAACTCGCAGCAGAAATCCAAAACAAAGTCGATGCCGGCTTCACAGCCTTCAAGATCAAGGTCGGCTCCAACTTCGACCTCGATTGCGAACGGATCCGGGTCTTTCGCCGGATCGCCGGACCAAATGCTTATCTCAAAGCCGATGCCTCGGGCGCATGGGAAGAAGAAGAAGCCATCGACCGGATTCGCACACTCTCCGCCCTCGGCGTAGATGCAGTCGAGACTCCGATTCGACGGATTTCGCGCCTGGTAGCCAAGAATCACCCCGCAGAGATCGACGCCGATCCCGATGCAGCCGCGCAAGCCCTCGCCCGGGTGCGCAAGGCCGTCCCCACCGCCATCATCGAACACGTCGCCGACTTCGATGAGTCCTTCGCCCTGGCCCTCTTGCGACACCAGGCGGTCGACGTTTTCAATATCGTGCCGGTCCAAGCCGGCACTTTGCACCGGGCCCAGCGCCTGATCCAAATCGCCGAAGCTGGCAACATACCTGTGCTCCTCGGCAGTACCGTCGAACTCGGCATCGGCACAGCCGCCGCCCTTCACCTCGGGGTCGCATCCAAAGCCGTCCGCATCGCCTCAGACCTGGTCGGCCCCGGTCTCCTGACCGACGATGTGGTCACACCACGCTTCGCTTACCAACAGGGGCGTCTTCGCGCACCTCAAAGCTGCGGTCTCGGCGTCGAGTTAGTTCCCTCCCTGCTCGATAAATACGCAGTACAGCCATGACCCCTAGATCGGCAGCGCAAACCTCTACCTCACTATTGTGCATATAGCAAGAGTCCACTTAACTGGAGCATAGAGATGAGCAAAAACCGCCTGATCTGGTTTTGTCACGGTACGATCGATTCAATCGACCAATCCCAAGTACTGGCCCGGCTCCGAGACGAAATCGGCCTGACCACCATCATGCCCGAAAACCCTATTTGCCATACTTCGGGTTTCAGTATCTCCAACGAGTTGGCGCAACGCGGTCCGTTCGAAGATTGGCGTACCCGGCAAAACCTCTGGCCCAAAGCCGCGGAGGGGATCTACCCTCCAGTGGCCGGGATTGTTTCAGGGTTTGACGACACTCCGCTTTTGCGCCTAATCGAATCGGCACACAACGCCGGGATCGAAGTCTGGGGCCACCTCGGCCTGTGGAGTTATGGCGGCGATGTATACCCGGAGTACGCGATGCAGGACATCGACGGGCACCCGCTCGACACCAACTACAAGCAATGGGGTATCGGACTCTGCCCCAGCCGCAGCGCTATAAACGAGTGGACGCGCGATTGCCTCATCGAAGCCGCTCGCCGCTATGCTCTCGATGGTTTCTGCCTCGATCACGCCCGCTACCCGGCACCGGCCAACCTCCACAGTCTCTCTGCCTGTGGCTGTACCCATTGCCAGCGCGAAGCCGAACTCCTGGGCTATGACTTCCCCCGCCTCCGCGATGGGATCCTGCACTTTCAGCGACGTCTCCAACAACTCGATCGCCGCCGACTCAAACGCATCTTGGCTCATCAACCCAATCTCTGGGATTTCCTCGCCCTCTGCGCAGAAGGGCCGACGGTACTCGAGTGGTTCCGCATGCGCGCCGGGTTGCTGGCGGCACGGATGCGGGAATTCCGTCTGGCGTTAGAGCAAGCTACTGGCAAAACACAGCCTTTTGGCAGCGATGTCTTTCCTCCCTCCGTCGCCTTATTGGGGGGCCACGACTACGCAGCCTGGAGCGAGGGCGCAGCATACCTCACAGGAGGCTCTTCGTTCGGCGGAGTCGTCGGCTGGGCAACGATGGTCACCAACCTGGCCAGCGAGTGGGCACCGGCACTTTGCCGGCTCATCCCCGACCTCGAAGAAAAAGATGCCCTGGAACTGGTCTATCGGATCTTCGGCTACGACGCATTTTCCCTGCCTCAGACCGTATCAGGCCTGCACCAAGACGCATTGCCCTTAAGCGATATCTTCGCCCATGAAGTGGCTAAGCTGAAAGCTCTCGCACCCAATTCGTTGAAACTCTATCCTCCGATCTCTGTTTCCGCCGCTCCGGATAAGGTCCAGGCGCTCTGCGCCGCGGTAGTCGACCACGATTGCGATGGGGCCATGCTCTCTTTTGCCGCCAATGAAGAGAGCTTGGGCAGAATCCTGGATCTGAACCTGGGAAAGTGGTTGGGCAAGTGAAAGCCACAAGATCTGCAACGGATCTCTCGTCCTGCGATCGCCCCTGCGACGGAACAGAGTTCGTTTGTCTCCGTGCGCCGGTAGGAGTATGTTATTTATTCTATCCGCAAACGACCTAGATAGCCCTGCGGCGCGGCGCTTGTCCGGCGCCAGATCGAATAAAGGAAAAAGATCGATGCAACAACGCCTTTCCTATGCCAGCACCGGCGTCGATATCGACCAAACAGATGACGCCAAACGCAAAATGGCCCGCAGCATGGAAACAACCGACCCGCGCGTGCTCAATCAAATCGGTGCCTTCGCCACCCTCCTCGACGCGCGCTTCCCGGGCTACGCACACCCGGTACTGGTCCACAAAAGTGAAGAGCCGGGATCCAAACAGAAACTGGCCTTTGCCCACGGTCGCCATCGCTCGGTCTGCTACGACATGGTCAATCACCTCATCGACGATATCATTGTCATGGGTGCGGCACCGATATCGATCCAGGACGTCATCGTCTGTGGTAGCATGGACGGAGATCTGGTCAACGACCTCGTCGATGCCATGGCCGATGCCTGCCGCCAGCAGGACTGTGTCCTTACTGGCGGCGAGACCTCGGTCCAGCCCGGGGTGATTCCCGACGGCCTCTACGTACTCACTGCCAGCATCCTCGGTGTCGTCGACAAGGAGCGAATCATCGACGGTAGCGCAATCCAGGCAGGCGACCAGGTCCTGGCGCTGGCTTCCAATGGACTGCATACCAACGGCTATACGCTGGTCCGCGCCCTCATCGACCAGCAACCCGGCCTGCTCGACGCAGAGGTCGCTGGTGAATCCTTTCTCGATGCAGTACTCAAACCCCATACCTGCTACTTCCAACCTCTACGCGACCTCTTCGCCGAACCCGGTCTCCACGGCATGGCCCATATCACTGGAGGTGGACTCCAGGACAATCTCAACCGGATCTTACCCGCCCACCTCAATGCCCGGATCGACCGCACCGCCCTTGAAATCCCCGCGATCTTCCACAGCCTGCGCAGAGCGGGCGACCTCGACGACCAGGATATGATGCGGACCTTCAATATGGGCGCGGGCATGGTGCTGGTCGTCGCGCCCGAATCAGCTAATCAGATCCTGGACCACCTGGCCAATCACAATGCTCACGCCTATAGTCTCGGGGAAATCGTTGCAGGGCAGAAAGAGGTCGAGTTCCAGGGTGAACTGACTTGGTAGATCGATCCTTTGAGGTTGGACTTTGCGCCCAATGCCGACACGCGCGTGAGATAGAAGCGAAACAAAACTCGATCTTCTATCTATGTCGCCGCGCCGCCGAAGTCCCTCATCTGGAGAAGTACCCTCATCTACCCGTACGCCGCTGTCCAGACCATATGCCGGTGGATTATTCCCCACCCTAAACGTATCTTTGCACAAGCAAAGGTTCAAAAAAATGGCTCGTCGTAAACGCAAAAAAAAAGCGCCGAAAAAAAACACCATAAATACCGCTCATTTCAAACCGGTGTTTTTTATAGCGATCATCTTTCTCGCGATTATGACCTTGTTCTACTTTCGGACTGAGGATCGCTTCTGGCAGGGGTATATCGATTCGGGGAACCAAGCACTCGAACGCGGCAACTACGAATGGGCCAACAAAATGTATAACCAAGCACTCCAGCACGCCCAGCAACAAGGCAACGACAACCCCCTGATCGCCAAGACCCAAGCCCATATAAAACGCCTGGACAAAGTTCGGAACCCCTGAAAAATCCCGCGTTTTGATCCAGGCGTTGCCACGCATAGAACACAGGCGCTCCGCCGGCGAATCTACTGCATTGCGTTCGCTATAACCGCCAGTGAGTTCCCATCAGACAGGTTTTTTCGTCTGCTTTTTCGGCCTGGTAATACACCGTCCAAATCGAACCGTCGCCAAGCCGGACCGAAGCCGGATAACCCAGGTCGCGGTTCGGTGCCGCGCTCAGTCTGAATTCCCGATCGCAATCCCAGGTCGCGCCGCCATCCCGGCTGAGACATGCATAGACCCCGTACGGCTGCCAACGCTTGGCGTAGGTCACTAGGAGCACATCTTCACCCAGGTGCAAAAGATGGGGCGGCAAACCGCGAATAGGCGTGCGCCACGGCACAGACCAAGTCCTCCCCCCATCGTTACTGCGCGCCTGCTGTAAATAATGCTCCCCATTGCAATCTCGAAACATCGCAACCAGTTGGCCGTTGGCCAGCTCGGCCATATGGGGTTCATCATAGGAGAGCATCTGAGCCGCGGCGGGAACGGGAAAATCGCTCAGCACCTGCCAGGAACGCCCATCATCGCGCGATTCGGCAATCGAAACAGTATAGGGCGATTCGGCGGGAGACCCGTTCCAGTCACCCGGCTCGCCGTGCGAGCAATGAGGCCGTTGGCCGATGAAGAGCAAGCGACCGTCGCTCAGCTGTATAGGACCGTGCGGTGCCGTGACATGGGTCGGCACCGGATCTTCCCAACCAAGCCCGTTATCGGTTGAACGAATAGTCCAATGCCCCTGCCACGGCCCGCCATATGGGCCGGTGAACCAGCTTACCAAAATCGTGCCCTGAGCAGTGCAGAGCACCCCTGAATCACGATCGTCTATCTCCGTATCGAAGACCGTTGTGGCAGGCCCCCAGGACCGGCCACCATCGCCAGTGCGGATCATCTGAACTTTGCCATCATTGGAAACGTGGCCGTCGCGATCGCCGGAAAATACGACCAGAAGATCGCCATTCGAAGCCTGAGCGATACTGGGCCAGCCGATATAGCGCCCGAGCTGCTTGCAAAGGACCTGAGTCGTGCCGACAGGTGGATTCATCAATCCGACTCCCCACCCACCAATTCCAACCCCTGCCGCATCCACTCGCCAAGCACCGTCTCGTCCTCCACGGCCCTGCGGGCGATGGCTCCCCCGGCCTCGCTGCAATCCAACTCGGCCACAACCAACCGCTCTGCAAAATGTCCAGCCTCGCAGAGCACGTTACCATCGGGGTGGACGATCTTGCTATTGCCGTGCGATTGACCCGGAGAGTGCAACTTATCGGGATCGCCGGGGGCATTGGCCATGACCAGGAAAATTCCATTCTCCGTCGCACGGGCGATTGGCATCGCGCGGTAGGCCGAGAGCTTGTTCTCGGCCAAAATCCCGCTCTCGTTGCTGATATAGTAGCATACCTGCGCCCCGCAGGCTGCGGGCAGACGCACCAGCTCCGGATAGCGGATATCGTGGCAAATGATAAAGCATGAACGCACCCCGCCCAGGCGGTAAACGGGCAGTGAACGACCCGGCACCGGCCAATTTTCGGCCAGGTGGGTTTTGGCGTAGCGCCCCCTGACCTCACCACCCCGATCAATAGCCAGCAAGCTGTTGAAAAGCTGCCCCTCCACCCAATGCACGGTGCCCAACACAACCCCGATTCCCAGTCGTCGGGCGGCCGCGACAACCTGGGATTCGGCGCGGACGAAATCCTCCGGATCGGCGCCCTGCCAGTATTCAGGATCGCAGTTATAACCGCAGAGACAGGCTTCGGGAAAGGCTACCACATCAACCCTTTGCTGCGCCGCCTCTTCTATGTACTCGATAACCTTATCGGCACTTTTATCCGGCTCGGGATAGGTCAGAATCTGAGCAGCTGCCACCCGCAAATTCATAGATCCCGAACCCAGCGTACAAAGCTCTCGACCCGTTGTTCCGACGGGGACGGATCACATCGCCGCATCCAGCCCCATACTCTATCCATAAACTCCCGAACCATATCGCTCCCTTTCATAAATGCGATTTCGCACCGCTAATTCTACGACCCTCTCCCCCCAACATCCCCAAAATACCTCCCTGCCACCCCGGCTGTCAAAAAACTTGCCCTATTTCCGATCCATCGTTATATCATCAACATGATTCCCGCTCTGCTCGACAGCCTCTTCGAACTCGCCATCGATCCCCGTGTCGTCACTTTTTTTAGCTTCTGCCTCGGTCTTTATATTCTTCGCGATATCGCTCGTGTCGGCTTCCAGTTATCTACTCATCTCTGCCGCCCAGTGGACCGAAATAACAACGACGCCGACGATTAACCATGCATCATTTTCCCCTGATCGAAGTCTGCGGAACCCCCCGCCAAATGGGGCGCCAGCACGGTGAAAAAGCCGCCGACCTCATCGCCGGTTATCTCGCCTGGATCGAAAAAAGCACCGGCAAAACCCGCGATGAGCTAGGACATCGCGCACGTTCCTTCGAACCCTTCATCAACGCGCTCAACCCCCTCTTTCTCGACGAAGTGCGCGGTCTTGCCGAAGGCGCCGGCATCCCCTACGAACAGGCTCTGCTCTGTCAGGCCCGCGGCGAAGCGGCAAAAACACCGCAGATCGAGGGATGCACCGCTTTCGCCCTCAAAGGATCGGCCACCCGCCAGGGCCAAACGCTGGCCGGACAAAATCAGGACCTGCCGCCCGAATTCGCCGACCTCGGCATCGTCCTGCACCTCAAGCCCTCGGATGGCCGTCCCCGCGCGCTCACCTTCACCTTCGCCGGCCAACTCGGCTATATGGGAATGAATCACTTCGGCGTTGCCCATTTCGCCAACGGAATCTCGAACCCAGCCTGGCAACTCGCTCTGCCGCACTATCCGCTCAAACGGACCTTGCTCGAAAAACGCGATATTCCCACCTGTATAGAAACGCTGCAACGACACCGCACTTGTTCAGCTGCCAATATGGTTTTTTGCGACGGCGAGAGTCGAATCGCCGATGTCGAGATTCGCCCCGAGGGTATCGCCCTCTATCCGGACCAGAACCCAGACCAACGTCTGCATACCAACCACTATCTGACACCCGAATTCGCCTCGTTTGATACGCAGCAGATAACCGACTCGGTACCGCGCCTCACCCGGATTCGCGAACTGATCCAGGCGCGATGGGGATCGATCGACGTCAAAGCAATGCAGGAGATTCTCGCCGATCACCAGGGCGATCCCGGCGGCATTTGCCGTCACGGAGCAACGGGTTCTCACTCGATTTGCGGCTATATCGCCGAACCGGATAAAGGGCTCTTCCACGTGCGCCGCGGCCACGGGTGCCTGGGGACCTGGAAAGCGTACGAAGTCTAGAAGAGCTGGTAGAGAAAGGGTAGCGAGATCCCGACAAGACCACCCAAAACCGCACCCAGCAACTCGATATAGCGCAATTGGTCGCTGATCAGGCTGCGCACCATATCTTCGACCCGAAGCAGGTCGAAACCAAGCACTTGCTCGCGCACCATATGAGCGATATCGATCTCGCCGAGCAGGACCGGCACTTCGCGTTGCAAAAGCTCTGTGGCCCGCACCTGTCCCCAAACGACAAGAGTTTCCTGATCGGCAGGGGAGAGTGAGAGCCACCGGCGCAGCGGTCCTTTGCTAGCAGCCGCTTTTGCACACAACCAGGGCCCCAGCCCCCAGGCGACTGCCTCTTCATCCTCGATCCGCATCAGGCCGAGCACTTGCCGCCGTATATCCGCCCAAGCCGAATCAGGCACCAGGGCCTCCAGGGAGTGTTGTCGCCAGCGCCGATACTGGTCCATAACCAAATCCCGCACCTGCACTCGGGTCTGCGCACTGGTCATCCACGCCGCTGAAATCCGACCGATCTGCTTCGCCAGTGGTCTGCTTTGCGACCCGACCCACTCCCCCAGCGGCTTATCGAGCAGGGAGTCTATGCCTTCTACCAGGTGGCGCTCTACCCGCTCGCGCGTATCTGGACGCGCCAAGTACTCGCGTGCCACACGCGGCAGCCACTCGGCGATCGCCGCCTCGATCTGCTCGCCAAAAAATCGCAGTCCCAACTCCCCGACCCATCTGCGCAAACCGCCTTCGCGCTCTGCATAAGCGACCAGCGCTTCAAAGAGCCGCGCGCTCAGATCACCAGCATTTTCGCTCGAACTCAGCCAAGCCGCCAACCGCTCTAGCAGCGCTGGAATTTCCCGCCGCAATCCCTGCCGAAACGCCTCGCGCAACTCGTCGGGCAGCACTTCCTCGAGCGATGCATCGCGTTGGAGAAAGGCCAGGGTCCGGGCTTCGACTACACGAGCCAGTTCAGCTCGAGTCGCCTCCCGAGCGAGCAATTCGTCCAGCCCGGCAGCCAGATCCTCTGCCGCTTCGTCGCCCAGGACTTCACCCAATTTCAGCTGGCGTACCTGTCGTTCCAAAAAAGTCAGCAGGGCATGCTTAAACTCCAGCGAGGCCTCATCCCGGCTCCATGCCGCAAAAAGCTTAACCCCTCGCTCGATCAACCGTTCCAATCCGCCGGCCGGCAATCTCTCGAGCAAGTGCATCGGAGACTGGTCGAGCAATTTCTCCAACTGTGTATGAAGGAATCGACCGAGATGTTCCTGTAACGCCGGACGCTCGATCTGTGCCACCAGATACTCGTGAGACAAGAGATCCTCACCGACAACCCGCGCCACATTATCGGCTAAACGGGCGCGGTTTTTCGGAATGACCCCCTGCCATCCCAGAGTGTACCAGCGCGGCTCGAGCGGTCTAAAAAGTGAACGAATGGCCAGGGCATTGGTGAAATAACCGATAAAAGCGCCTAACGCGGCACTGGAAACTATCTGCGCGAGAGAAACCATAAAAACTTTCGACGGAGAATTGACGCGTGAAATTAAAAGCGGTGCAACAGAAAAGCGCGGATCGCAATGGGCCTGAACTCGACCCAGTAGTGCATCGATCGAAACGCCAATACGGCGGTGGACGCTCAGCTGGAACTGTTCTTCCGGCGGGACGGGAAATACTTTTCCCAGCCTGTGGCGACTCTAATTCCGCCGCTAATTACACTGCAGGTGGGATATCGGCACTGTGGCGGAACCAATCGGCCTGGGAGGCTCTTTTAAGCCAGACGCTCGGCGTCGTCCTCCGGGGCATAACCCAACTCCTGTCGGGCATTCTGGATATCCCAGTAAGCCCGGGCATTGCCCGAAATTCCGTAGTAAATCCCGAAACTCTGATCAGCTTCGATCGACCGCCAAACTAATTGTACGCAATCGCGATGGCTCAGCCAGGTCGATAGAATCCGGTCACTCTTGCGCTCGATAACCGCCGAATCGGGTTGGAAGGAGCCGATGCGAAGGCAAATGACCTCCAGACCGTACTGATCCACATAGTACCGGCCCAGATCTTCGCCAAAAGCTTTGCTGACCCCGTAGAGGCTGTCGGGCCGCTCGGGCATCTCCGGCGTAGTGTAGACCCCATCCAGCTCGTAGAATCCCGTGACGTGATTGGTACTGGCGAAAATAACCCGCTTGACGCCCTTGTTTTTGCACGCTTCATACGTGCAATAGACCCCCTGGATATTTTTTTCCAACACCGATTCCCAGGTCGCGCTCGTCTCCGGATCGCCGGCCATGTGCACCACCGCATCGACCCCATCGACAGCCTCGGTGATCGCCGCCAGGTCGGCGACACTGCCCAGGACAACCTCCTCACCTTCTTCCGCTTCCAGCACCGTGCGGTGGTACATCAACCGCAGGTCGTAGCACTCCTTGAGCCCGCTGCGCATCACCTGGCCAATTCGCCCGGCCGCACCGGTGATCAGTACTTTTTTCCGACTCATCGACTTTCCCGCTCCGCTAAACCCCATATCAGGGTAGCAATGATGAAGACCCCCACCAAAACCCCGACCACCCATAAAAGACTGCGCCGCAATCGAACTCGTCGTCGACGGGCCCTCCACGGATTGGACAAGGGAGAGATCGCACGGGTACCGTTCAGCTGTGCATGACGAATCGCCGCAGCGACATTCATGTCATTATCCCCTCTCTTTTTTCAACGACTGGCCCAGATCATGCCACGGCGTTGGATCTCGCGCGCCTCGGGCACATCGAAGTCCTGAGCCACATGCCCCAGTGACGAGTAGAACACCCGCCCCTCACCCCATTGGCGTTTCCACACCACCGGCATCACCGTGCCATTGATCCAGGGCGAACTCTGACGGCCCACAAAACTCGTCGTCGCCAGAACCTCGTTGCCCGGGTCGGTATGCATATAGTATTGCTCGGAGTGCATCTGAAAATCGTCCAGACCCGCGACGATCGGATCGTCTCGATCGACGATCTCAACCACGTAGTCAATGATGCCATCGGGGTGGGCCACCCATTGACCGCCGACCATGAACTGGTAGTTGGTACTCTGACGAAACGAATCTCCCATACAACCGTGCCAACCCGCTATCCCCACGCCACTTTCAACCGCCGCCAGCAGTCCCTGCTCCTGTTCGCGATTGATGCTGCCCATCGTCCAAACCGGCACCACCAGGTCCTGTTGCTGCATCAGATCGAGATCCAGATAGGTGTCCAGGGTATCTGAAACCGTCACCGCAAAACCTTCTTCCTCGAGGATCGGTGCGAATAGGTCGACACATTGCTTGGGTTCGTGTCCCTCCCACCCTCCCCAAACCATCACTGCATTCTTGGCCATGGAGTTTTTGCCCTATCTTGCGCCGCGTGCCAACTCGTTGCCAACCAGATATTGATAGCTCTTCTCCACAGCCTCCATCATATCGGTCTCGCAGCGATCGAGCTCCACAATCAACCAGTCGCAGGTCCCGTGACTGGCCTCGATAATGGGCGGAAAATCCATTTTCCCTTCGCCGATGGCCTGCATATCCTTTTCGGCATCGCAGGGCCCGTCCTTGATATGCAGCAGCGGAGCACGTTCGCCCAACTCCTCAACGACCTGCACCGAATCGCCACCACCGGTATTGACCCAGTAGGTATCGACCTGAAAGAATATATCCTCGTCGAGTTCCTCAACCAGAATATCGAAACCGGAACGACCTTCCACATCTCCAAACTCCCACCAGTGATTGTGCAAGCCGAGTTCCAGGTCGTTTTCTGCGGCGATCTGACCAGCCTGGTTCCAACGATCGCAAAGCTGTTTGAGCGCATCCATGCTCTCGAAAGCCTCGCGCGGCGTTGAGGTCACTACTCGATTCACCTCGAGTTCGCGGGCTAATTCAATAACCTGATTCTTCTGCTTACCCAGAGGTAATTGAGTATGAACACTACAAACCTCCAGGCCTAGATCAGCGAATAGGTCGCTGGCCTCTATTAGAGAGAGGCCGGGGAATCGGTCCGTTTCAACACCCACGTACCCCATCTCGGCGATCCGGGTGACTACAGCCTTGAAATTCTGGGCCAGAGCCTCGCGGACGGTATAGAGCTGAATCGCTATGGGGGCAGCCATTTCTTCCTTCC
>CAZFMY010000145.1:0-5170 GCA_964520345.1 uncultured Gemmatimonadaceae bacterium
GATGCAAGGATCTGTTGATGTCGAGACGCTGACGATCACCACGGCTCGCAGCCATCTTTTGCGCGTGCCGGTGCCGGCACTACGCGTGGACGCGCAAAGCGTGCTCGACTCCTGGGACGTGCTCGCAGTGGAGATTACGACTGAATCCGGTCTTTGTGGCTGGGGTTATCAGTGTGGTTTCGGCGCTGCGATGGCGGCGCTCAGGCATTTCGTCGATGGTGCAATTCTGCCGGACCTCGTCGGCCGCGACGTCAGGCGGCATCGC
Source organism: uncultured Gemmatimonadaceae bacterium (assembly GCA_964520345.1). Taxonomy (GTDB): domain Bacteria; phylum Latescibacterota; class UBA2968; order UBA8231; family UBA8231. The sequence continues at coordinate 266 of CAZFMY010000145.1, forward strand.
GAGTGGTGGCCGGAGCTCTATCTGTTGCGCCACCATATTGGCCTCAACGGTCCGGCCATCCAGGGCCTGAGTGCGCCTGAGGTCGCCGCCTGGGATTTGCTGGCGAGAGCGGCCGATGCGCCGCTGTGGAGTTTACTGGGTGGGGACGCAGGCCGACGCATTCCCTGCTACGACACCAATTGCGGTTGGCTTGGCTACAGCCTCGACGAGTTGCTCGAAAACGTGTCGCGCTCGCTCGATTGCGGTTTTCGCGGCGTCAAGGTCAAGATCGGGATAGATTTCGACGAGGACCTGCGGCGGCTTGCTGCACTGCGGTCCAGGTTTGGAGCTGAGGTCCTGATCGCCACCGACGCCAACAACCGCTGGGATCGCCAGACCGCCCTGCAGCGAGCGCCGGCGCTGGCTGATTTTGCGGTGGCCTGGTTGGAGGAACCGCTCTATCCTTTCGACGTGCGCGGCCATGCCGAACTAGCGGCGAGCATCACCACGCCACTCTTGCACGGCGAAAACCTCTACGAGCCGCTGATGATTCGCGATATGCTGGAGGCTGGCGCGCTGGGTATCGTCCAGCCGTCCGATATGAAATTGGGAGGGGTTTCCCGGTGGATGGAAGTGGCGGAGTTGGCGCGAGTGGCTGAAAAAAAGGTCGTCCCCGCCGGCTGGACCATGCTGCAGATCGACCAGCATCTGGCCGCGGCGACCCCCCATTGCTGGATGGTGGAGTCGATCCCCTGGATTCGGGAGATCTTCGAGGAACCCGCGCGCCTGGAGGATGGCTATCTCGTCGTTTCCGATACGCCCGGCGCCGGGACCGCCATCAAGTCCGAGTGTCTCGATCGGTATGCGCTCTAGCTTCTTCGCTGCAGATCTAGAGTGGACGATCCTATGGCGCGAGGCGTGCCCAGGAAATCCACATATTCTCGACATGGCCTTCGTAATAGACGACCAGGGCGCTCTGGTCGGGGAGGGTCTCCGCGAAGGGCAGGCCAAAATTCCACAGCCCCATCTGGGTCAATAGCTCGCCTGTTTGCCGGCCCGTTCCCGTCGGCGCGGTATCCGGCAGCCGATAAAGTTCCACTTCGCTATCCGCGCTAAACGGTTGGTCCACCGCCTCGGCTATTCTGGCGCGTATGGAGCGGCTGCCGAAGCGGTCGACCCATGCCAAGATGATGCGACCATCGGCCAGGATCGCGGGATGGGACGCCTGGTCTGCAAAGCCGAGGTCCTCCGCTGCGGTCCAGTTGGCTCCCTCGTCGAGGCTGATTCGCCGATGCACGTTGAGGTAGGTATTGGTTTGTCGGTCGTAGGTCCAGGAGAACGTCGCCAGGCGGCCCTGGTCATCCACTCCGGCTCGCTGGTCCCAGTTGAATATTCGCCCGCTTGGGTCCCGGCTGACCGTCAATGGCGTACTCCATGAGCTGCCCTGATCATCGGAGTAGAGGTAAACGACCTGCTGATGCCAGGGGCCGGTATCTTCGTAGGTCTTGTTGGTTTCTATACTCATGGCCAGTCGGCCGCTGGGCAATTTCAGAATGGGGTTGGTCAGGCTGGGAGGGCCTATTTCAGGTCCGGTAGGTACGACTCGCCAGGGCGACCAGCACTCTCCGTTGTCGAACGAATCCGCCAATAAAATTTTGATCGGCAGGGCTCCCTCGGTCTCTTCGTTGAAGAGCGGTTGCCCGGGATAGGATTCCCGATCGACCCACATTGCGACCAGCAGCAGTCGATCGGGCTCAAACTCGGTGATATAACCGAGTTTGAGCGAGCCGCTCACTCCGTCGAGGGCCGTCGAAAATGGGTGGGTGGGATCTGTCCAGGTGAGGCCACTATCTGTGGACCGGCGCAATTCGAGTTGCTCGTCGTCGGAGTCCTTCGTACTGCCGACTCGGTAGGTGGCCAAGAGGCTGCCGTCGGCCAGCCGGGTCAGCGTCGGGAAGGTCGATACGGCCCGGTTGGTTCCGGACTGGCCTTGGTTCAGAATGCCTCGGGAGACGATTTTCACTGTGAGCTCTCTTTGGTTGAGTTGAACGGGCGATGGGGATAGTATTTTTAGCTACTGAGCAGAGCGAATAGCTTGCAAAACTCAGGGTTTTTGCGAAGGGATTGCGACCGTCCCTTTTTCCGCGCGCTTTGATTGGTCGCCGCTTAGCAGAGAGAAGGATTGGCCTGTGTCGGCTGTGTCTTTTTGGGGATGTTGTTCCTGAGGACCAGTAGCCCGCAAAGACGCGATTGGGGGTTATTGCATTCACGGGGAAGGGGATCCATACCTTAAAGCGATGGGCCGGCAATCCTACCGGGATTGGACCGAAGTTTCGTAGCGCATCCGCCTGATCGGTACGCCGCCTTCCCCGATGCCAGCGGTGAAAGCTTTCAAGTAAATGGTTCCATCGGCGTAAAATTCGAGCTTCATGTACCCCATCTCGCCCTGGCTGCGACCAGCGGAAAAAAGCAGTTTGGGGTCTTCATCTACCTCACTCAGTTTGCTGCCGGACCCGCTGACGAGGACCAGGCCGGCGACGCCGTAGGAAGCTCCGTCGAAGACCTGCAGACTGTGGTCGTGTCCTGCCGCATAGAGCAGCGGTTGGTCGTCGAATTCTTGGAAGAGTTCGATGAGAGCGGTTCTCATTTCTTTATACTTCGGGTTCGGCAGATCCTGGTTCCGAGGTACGAACCAGTGCAGTATGTGTCGCCAGAAAGAACCCCGGTGCGGGCCGCGGGTCTGCAATGGGTGGTGGCCGAGGACGATTGCGGGCAACTCCGCATCGCGCAGGATCGCGCCGAGTTTGTCGATAACCTGCTCCTTGGTCATCGAGGCGCAGGTTTCTCCACCTCGATGGAAGCGATGCAGCCACCATTGAGTGTCGAGAAAAACGAGCAGACAGGCGTCGCCGAGTCGCATGGTCTCCGGCCCCGGACAGCCGCCCTGCGGCTTGAGCATGGTCGTTGCTACCCCTTGGTTCGCCTGAGTCGCGAGGTAATTTTCCTGGGCCGCGAGTCGCGCAAGGCCGTCTTCTCCACTGTTGTCCCAGTCGTGATTGCCGGGCAAGAAGATCCCGGTAGCGCTGCTTCCCCGGACTATTTCGATCTGGGCATCCAGGTGATTCCTATCGCGGGTATAGTATGGTTCTTCGGTTCGGAGGCCTCGAGGGTAGATGTTATCGCCAAGAAAGGCAACGGCTGTTGGCGTTGCCTTTGGTATTGAGCGAAGATCGCTCCGGAGCTGGACGATTACCGGGCTTTCGGACTCGGCAAGCCCGGCATCTCCGATCAGATAGAGGACTGCTTCAGGATCAGATCCGGTGCTGGCGGCCACGGGTGCGGCCGTCGCGCAGATCTGGACGCTCGCAGTGATGAGACTTAAGACTAGAAAAAACGAGTTTGCAGGTACTCGGTGCAATACTCCGGGTCTCAAAAAAGGGCTCAAGAGGTATAGATGCAATAAACTAATAACCACAAAAAAATCCCTGTTAAGGGTTTGGTGATGGCTCCGGCCGCCGTTGGCAGTGCGAGTATCGGCCGGGGAACTAGTCCTCATTAATGTCGCGGGTTGGTGCTATCTCTAGTTGCCTGATACTGGGTACAAGGTCAACCTGCTTTTCTTCCCCGCTCCTTCATCGGCAACGATCAGCGTATTGTCCGCAGCAAAGGTGATGCCTTCGATCTGGCGATGCCATTGGGCCGGAAATTGCCTAAGAGCAAGGACTTGACCGCCTGGTGTGATCTCCGCTATAGCCCTCTGACGAGCAGCGACGATAAAATAATTGCCGGAAAGAGGATGCCGCTCGATTCCGGAAGGCTGGAATTTCTTGCCCTTGATATGGCGCGAGAACTCGGTGATTGGTATTAGCGTATGGGCTGCCTCATCGCCCAGCTCTTTCGCGTCTATGGACCAGCGATATAGGGTCAATGTATCTCTAAGTGCCTTAGTGCGAGGGTTCTTGCACATCAGCAAGAGCATTCGCTGACTCGCGTCATAGGCCAGCCCCTCGATTTCGCAGCTTCTGCCGACTCCGGTAGAATAGATATTAAAGAGAACGGACTCTTCAGTATCTCCCTCACGGCATTCGTACAGGCGCCCCGAGCTTGTGACCAGGTAAATCAGGTCCTCAACCAGAGCAATGCCCTCGAAATCGTCGGCAACCGGTTTCGCCATATCCGCCAGCGCGAATGATTTTAGTATCGACCCCTTGCGGTAATCAATTTCGTAAATGATAGCTTTTTCGTCATTATGCGCCAGGAGCCGATTGTTGGAGGTCATGGCCAGACCGGAGATCTCCTCGAGACGCCCTGGCAACTTCCAGTGTGTCGCGGTCTCTGCCTGCAGACTGTACTGCGCAAGAGATACTTCACCTATTATTGCTCTGGTGTCCGTCGGGGTAGAGACGGTCGACGTATTTTTATCTGCACTTGACGAATCCCCATGGGGATCTGTCGGTGCGTCTTCTCCGTAGCTCATCGATAAGAGATAGATAACGATGCTAAGGCCGAGGAATCCCAGGAGAAATTTGTCTCCGCGATTGAGCATACGCAATTATGCGGATCCGATTTCGCGCGTTTTCAGTTCTATTTTATCGAGGTGCGGATGTCCACTTTTTTCAATCTCCTGGGCAAAAGAGGACGGGTCGACTGATTTCTTTAGCCATAGATCGAAAGCAATGCTAACCGTTCCGTCCTCATTTTGAGTGGGTTCGGCGGCCTTCCAGCGCTTAGTGCGATTTTTCAGGACGGGCACTATTGTTTGCTCTGCGGTTTCGATCTCCGTGGCACGCACCAGGAGCTGGGCATTATAAGGTTTAGCACTAGGGGTGGTCTTCTTGTTTGAGTCGGGGACCTGAGGTTTTTTATCCGGTCGGACTTTAGATTTTTCTTCCGGTCGAAGTTTGGGTTTTTCTTCCGGTCGAAGTT
>CAZFMY010000145.1:5270-12413 GCA_964520345.1 uncultured Gemmatimonadaceae bacterium
GGGTTTTTCTTCCGGTCGAAGTTTGGGTTTTTCTTCCGGTCGAACTATGCTCCATCCGGAGATTAGGGCCGGTTGTGCTCCATAATCGCTTTTCCATACGCCGAGGGCCACAATGACGAAAATCAACGATGAGATATAGGCCACGGTGGTAAGCTGGATGCCAGCTGCCAATCCGATTCCTATGGCCATAAACATATACACCGCATCCTGTGGTTCGTCGAGTGAGGTGCGAAAACGGACGGCGGCTACGATACCGGCCAGGCTGAAGGCCAGTGCCAGACTGCCCTTAACCAGAAAAACGACCAGTGCTATGGCAATGGGCACCATCAGCAGGGTGTGTGCGAAGGCCTGGCTGTATTTCTTGCGCGTCCGCGTCCAGCGGTATACCCAGGTGATCGGGAGCGTAACTGCGAAGGCCAGTATTAAAGCGACCAAGACCGGGATGGTGTGGGCTGGGTCGATGAGTCGGGCCAGGCCTTCCTGGATACTTCCACGGGTAGGGGAGGCACTGATTTCGAAATCGATGGATTTGCTTATGGCGCCGCGTTTTTGCTCTTGGTCGACGTGATAGAGAATCTGAGGAAATAGATGGAAAATCCCACCGAGAAACAAAAGCCATGACAAATAATAAATAGCGAGACGTATGATTATGTTGTTGATCATATACAGATCCTTCATTCGTTTTAAGCAGGCTTCTCAGTCGGTCTATCTCGATGCTCGGCGTAGTAATCAACAAGACTAAAACATGAAACCAGCGCGCAGGTACACTCCTCTCAGTTCATCGCCGTTCACAACTGCCACGCTCAGCGTCTGCAGGCGCTGGAGAAAAGAAAGCCATAATCCGCCTCCGCTACCGGTATGCCAGCTGTCGGCATCTTGCGGATCTTCGGCAAAAATGACCCGACCCGTATCCACTGCACCGAATAAGCCGAACTCGCCCGGTACCAGCAGATTGATTTTGGCCAGCACCAGCCGCACTTCGGCATTTCCGTACAGCGAGGTATCGCCTCCGAAGCGGTTCTTCTCGAAGCCCCGTAAATTGGCATCGGACCTGCCGCTGCCGGCAAAACCGGGTCCGCCCAGGTAGGCGGCCTCATGGAAGGGGAATGTTCCCCATACCTTTTTGCCACCGGCTCTTAAGGCCAGGGTTGGGCGGGTTGGAATCGGCGCGGTCATAAAAGTGAGGACTTCCCCATCCAGACTGCCAAAAGCGGATTCCACATCCCATAGTGCCGGGTAGAAGGCAGCGGAAGCTCTGGTCAGGAATCCTCGGGTGGTATACCCCGGGCGGTTGCGCGTGTCGTAGATGATTTCACCTTGAACTCCGACCTGACCGAAGGATCCCGTGCCGTATATAGGTGGATCGAGAGATCCGATGTAATGTTCACTATTGGCACGCATAGAAGTGTTTGAATACTTGGCGATCGCCCCGATGCCAATAGTTAGTTTCGAGCGATGCGATTCGACCCCGATATCGTTCTGTTCGCCACTGGGGCTTCCCGCCTGAAACTCGAGACCGGGAGCAAATACAAAATATTTCTGCTTCACCTTGTAGAAGGATGACGGACGCGGGATTGTCGTTTCGTTGCCCAGTCCATTGAAGCGAATCACCTGGATCCCGGAGTAGTTGAGGTCGAGTGTCGCATCGAGACCGGATACCATCTGGTCGAAGGTGCCAGTATAGGAGACAAAGGGTTCGAGGCCGTTACTGGCCAGGCCGAGGTTGAAAGAATGTCGCGAAGAGAAAGGCGTCTTTCTATAGCCGAAATATTGCCGGGTGCTGGCTACCCCTGCGAACACGCCCAGATCCGGGCTGGTCATAAGGATCGGCAGCGTCATGGTCTGCATACCCCAGTCCAGCGCATATCTCGCATTGCTCGATTTCGCGCCGGGAGGACGCTTGTAGGGTCGCTTATCGATCTTGACCCCCTTGCCTGCCAGGATCCGGTTTTCTCCGCGAAAGTCGTAAAATCGGGTTTTTGAGGCTCCGGCCTGAGATGTGTTGCTGAGCGTGTCGTCCCCGCCGCCACCATCGATGCGAAGGGCGATCCGGGCTTTGGACCCCGATATCTCCACCCGGTCGGATCCTCCGTGGAGGTAGATCCGTAGTTCCCGGGTTTCGGTGGGGTGGAAAGTGCGCTGGAAATAAGGAGGCTTCCGGTTTCCGCCAGAATCATCTAAGAGACCGATTTCAACCATGAGATCGCCGTTCGGCCTATGCTCGCATTGGAGGTACTCGTCGCGGTCGGTCGCTTTGATTTCGGCCTCGCGCGTAATCAATTCATAGTACCTGCGCACAAATTCAGGCAGTCCGTCCCGCCTCGACTTGAGCGCCTGCACAAGGGTTTCTCCAACGATCGCGTAATAGGGTGGCGGAAGCCTGCGCACGGCAGCCTCAATGATCGGGTCCGGCAGATCTCTGCAGAACGCGGTTGCTACCGAATCCCATACGCTCTTATCGAGTTCAGCCAGGAACTGGCGATCCAATTCCCAACCATTCATCGATAACCCGACCAGGCTCGGGTAGGTATCTTCGAATTCGATCTGCTTGGGGATGATTCTGCGCGCTACGGCCATAGCCAGCCCATCGAAGTCGACGAAGGCCTGATCGCGATCCTCGGGTATTGGCTGCCAGGTATAACAATCGCCATCGGGGAATCGCGCCCATCGCCATTGACCGGAATGGCGGTCTTTGTCGTTGATGAGGAAATCCATCAGTCTGGCCTTGAGAAAGGCCTGTGAATCAACGCGGTTGCAGGGGCTTTTTTCCAGGTGCTTCCACAACTTCTCCGTTCCGCTGACTTTGCGGGATCCGGCAAAGCCGGCCGTTTTATCGGGGCCTTCAGAGGGATGCTCCTGCAGCGTGCCGATAAGGCCGGCAAACTCCTCGCGGTATTCTTTCAACCTTGGATCATCTGGAATGAGTACGAGCTTGTGTTTGGAATGGAGGATACCGGTAGCTTCCATAAGTGGATCGACCACCAGCGCCCCCGTCGGCAGCAGCGCACTGATCAGGTCCTGAAGGACGTCGTCTACGACCGTGTTCTTGAGTTCGTCCCATATCCTTTTGGTGGGATCTTTGTCCAGAGAGCGAACGGTATAGCGGCGGCCGTCTGCTCCCGTAAAGTGGAGGGATATGGACTGGCCGAATCCGCCGGTGCGAAGCGGGGTCAACCCACCGCCCACACGCTCGAGGTCGAGGACTTCGACTTCGATGGGAGTGGTCCATAGATCCCGGTACTCGCTGCCGTAGAGCCAGCGCTTGAGCCCGCCCGCCCGGAATCGCTCTCCCAGGACAACCCGGTGGGTCTTGGCACCCGGCGGTGGGGAGGATCGGTGGATTCTGTGCCCCGGAGCAGGTGTATCTTTTTGAGCTTCTGATTCTGTCGGCCAAGAAAAGGTCATAGCCAACGAGAGTATAATGGCGCTCAGGCAGGTGCTTGTCTGCAGAGAAATTCGGCGCGAGGGAATCCTTAGTTCAGCATTCGGTTTCACAGAGCATCTTCCAAGTTATTTTCAGGGCAATCGGTGTGTACGAGTCGGATCTAGATATTGGCCCTATAACTCAGGGAGATCTATTGCCAATATGGCGTCTGGATTCAGAATCGGGATGCGGCTGATCCTAGCGTTGATGTGATCACCATAAGTGCCGACGGTCTGAATTATAGCGTGCCCTGTGTGAGGACTTGATTGTACTCACGGCGCCATGTCTTAGTCAAGTGTCCATTCTCCTATCAGGATGGCAAGAACTCCCGGGTGTTTCTATAGGATTCCCCCCTGTTTCAGTGAGGGGGAATTTTAAAAAGGGAATATTTACAATTAATGCGTAAAAATGGCAAAATAAAATTGGATTGCGTTTAGCGTCCATATAATTTACATAAATAACACAGAATAAGTCTAAATCGGATGCTGAGCCGATTCGGATTTCGAAGTGGAAACCGTGTGAATTAGTCCAATCATACCCTGGGTGGGAAAGATTCGGGCCCATTTAGAGTGAGTGTCGTTAACGCGGACGAATTAGGCAGGGGAAATGCTATGACTGAGCGCTGGACCGACGAATTTCTCAACGCTAAACGCAACAGTATGGATCCCCTCGCCGATGCGGTGATCGATACCGTACTGCAGAGCGAAGATGAGCAGGAACATTTCAATGCCCTGCTGCCAAATCTCATTCACAACGACGACCATGCCTCTCCGGCTTTTCCCGAAATCGCCCGTCAGTACTTTGCCGACACGCGCAAATTGCCCGAGTGGGCTGATCTTGGCAAGATCCGCGCCGGTGAGAAATTATTTGGCCGCTACGGGCCGGAGATGGTCATGTTGCTGTTGTGCAAGTCTCTGCCCGATTGCTATGCCGCTAAGTACGCTACCAAAGCCCTGTACGCCACCCATCTGCTAGAAGACTACGTGCACCGTCGAATCGTCGAAACGGCTCAATTCGTCGTCGATGTCATGACCCCCGGTGGCCTCGACCCCGACAACCACGAGGGACGCGGTATTCGCACCGCTCAGAAAGTGCGTCTCTTGCACGCCAGCATCCGCCACATCCTGCGCCAGCGCCCGGACCCGCTCTGGAATGGTGAGGAGTGGGGCCAGCCGATCAACCAGGAGGACATGGCCGGGACGCTGCTTTCCTTCTCCTACTTGACACTCAAGGGCCTCAAGCTTCTCGGCGCCGATCTCAGCCGCGAAGAAGAAGAGATCTACATGCATTGCTGGAACGTCGTCGGTTATATAATGGGTGTCGATGAGGATCTGATAATCGAGACCATGGACGAGGCCGATGTTTTCTGGCAACGCCTGGACCAGCGTCAGTTTGGTCACTCCGAATCCGGGACTGCTCTCACCAAATCCTTGATCGAATTTATGGATCACATCATTCCCGGTACCTTATTCGACGGCTTTCCCAGCGCTCTGATCCGCCACCTGGTGGGCGATCGAATCGCTGAGTTTACCGAGGTGCCGATCAATCTGAGCATCAGGTTGGAAGAGGCTATTATATCCGGTCCGATCGAACACCTACTTGGTGATCTCGACCACTTCGAGCACGACCATCAACGCGTTGCCAGCCTGATCGGCAAGTTCAACCAACATCTGATCAAGGCTTTGCTGATGACCGAACAATTGGGCAAGGGCGTGCGTTTCCGCATCCCCGAGAGCATCGCCCAGCACGATGCCTGGCGTGAGCACGTCCCACCTACTCCTGTCCATCTGAAAGTCAGTCCCAAGGTTGGTGGTTGGCGCCTGGTATTGGAGAAGGGGGAGGATTGATGGGTACGGCGCGGCAAAAGAAGATCCTCGGCGGTGGCCCCGCCGGCCTGACCGCGGCCATCACCCTGGCCCGCGCTGGGTACGAAGTGGAAGTACACGAGGTTCGCAAGGACGCCGGCGCCAAATTCTGCGGCGATCTGCACGGCGTTGAGAACTGGACGCTCAAGCGCGACTTCCTCGACGAGTTGCGCCGCATCGGCCTGGAACTCAACTTCGACTGCGATCCCTTCGTCGATGTGACCATCACCAACGGCCAGCGGGTCGTCGACCTGAGTTTCAACCGACCGATGTTCTACCTGGTCAAGCGCGGCACCTTCGCTGGCACCCTCGACCAGGGACTCAAGGAACAGGCCCTGGCTGCCGGTGTGCGCCTTCACTTCGGATCGACCCTGCCGCCCGACCAGGTCGATTTGGTGGCCACCGGCTCGATCAAAAAAGAAATTTTCGCGCTGGAAAAAGGCATCGTGTTCAAGACTGATCTGCCCGATACCTGTATCGGCGTGGTCAACGAGAGCGCTGCCCTGCGCGGCTATGCCTATCTGCTGGTCACCAAAGGCTACGGCTGTATTTGCACGGTACTCTTCGATCATTTCAAACGCGTATCGCAGTGTTTCGACGAAACCATGAAAATCGTCTCGGGCCTAGTCGATCTCGATCTGCGCAACGTGGTTCACGCCGGTGGTATCGGTAGCTTTTCAACCCAGAATCGCTACGCCGAGGACGGACGGCTCTACTTGGGTGAAGCGGCCGGCGTTCAGGATTTGCTCTGGGGGTTCGGTGTGCGCAATGTCATCCTCTCGGGCCACCTGGCTGCCCGCAGCATCATTGACGGCGACGACTACCCGGCCCTGTCGCGCCATACCTTTGCCGGCAAACTGCAGGCCAGCGTGGTTAATCGCTATTTGTGGGAGAAGCTCTCCTGGGCCAATTACGCCCCTCTCTTGTACTTGTTGCGTCTCTCGCAGCAATACCAGGACACGTTGCACCGCGACCTGCACGAGCTCATGCGTTTTATCCACAGCTATGGTTTCTTGCACCGGCTCTTCAACCCGCTGGCTCTGCCGCGCGTGCGACGCCGCTATCCTCAGCTCAGGATCTGAAGTGCGCGACCTGCCTGGCTTTCGAATCACCGAGATCCTCTACGAGGACGAATACTGTTTCCGTTGCCGCGCCTGCCGCGAAGCAGATGACCGCCTGGTTCTGCTCAAAGTGGTCCGCAACGCCAGTACTGCAGATCGGGCCGGACTCAAACATGAATACGAGATTGCCGCCGACTTCGGCTCGCCGTGGATCAAACAACCGCTAGAGCTGGAAAACTTCGACGATGCGGTCGTTCTGGTTGCTGCAGACGAGGGCGAAAAGCCTCTGCGCCAGATCCTGTGCGACGGACCGCTGCCGATGCGTCAGACTTTGCGCATCGCTGCCGATTTGGCGGCAGCCCTGGTCGACCTGCACCGTGCCGATATCGTACACAAGAATGTGCAGCCCGACAGTATTTTCCTCGGTGCAGATGCTGGTATCAAATTCGTCGACTTCGCTATTGCTTCGCGTCTTGCCTCCGATCAAACGGCAATAGACGGCCCTCTGGAAGGTGCTCTACCCTATATATCGCCCGAACAGACCGGCCGGATGAACCGTGCTCTGGACCACCGGACCGACTTCTACTCCCTCGGCGTTACGCTTTACGAAATGCTCACCGGACGCCTGCCCTTCAGTGCTGACGATGCCGTCGCCTGGGTCCACTGCCACATCGCTGTGCCGCCGCTGCCGCCTGACCAGATCAATTCACAAGTGCCTACCGCCGTCTCTGCCCTGGTGCTCAAACTCCTGGATAAAACCGCTGAGGAACGCTATCAGAGTGCCAGTGGCTTG
>CAZFMY010000146.1:0-3010 GCA_964520345.1 uncultured Gemmatimonadaceae bacterium
GATGGCCGCCCAGCGGGTCGGGCGGGATGCCGTAGGCCGAGTTGTAGAGGCTGCCGGCGACGCCGGCGCGCCCCCAGGGTTTGACCAGCCCGAAGCCGAGCGAGGCGTTTTCGGTACGGATGTCGGTATTGACCAGCGCCCCCCGGGGCGTGCCGATATCGCCGGCGTCGCGCAAACTGCCGTCGAAGCGCAGAGCGAATGGACCCAGGGGTTGGTTGAGCGCCAGGCCGGCCGCGAGGCCGCCGTTGATGGTCTCGCCCTGCCAGGTGAGGGCACCCCCCAGACGCTCGGGCTTTTCGCCGGGAATATAGCCGCGCACCACATTGACCACGCCGGCAAGGGTATTGGAGCCGTAGAGCAGGGCTTCGGGGCCACGCACAACCTCGATGCGATCGGTGGTCATCGGCTCGATGGCGACGGCGTGGTCGGAGGACGACCCCGAGAGATCGCCGGTGCGCTCGCCGTCTTCGAGCACCAGCAGGCGATCGCCGCCGAGGCCGCGCAGAACGGGCCGCGAGGGCGCCGGTCCCATCGAGCGCTGGGCAATGCCCGGCTCGTGGTCGATGGTCTCGGCGATGGTGCGGCTGAGGTGCTGGCGCAGTTTTTTGCCGCTGAAGACGAGTTCGGGCTCCTGCAGTTCGAAGATCGCGCGGGTGGTTTCCCCTTCGACAACGAGGGCCTCGGTCTCAAGCGGCGTGTGGCCGAGTTTGAGCGCGAGCCGGGTGGTGGCGCCAGCGCGGACGGCGAAGGGAAAGCGAGATTCGCGGTAGCCGATGCGCAGGGTTTTGAGCACGTACTCGCCTGGCGGCAGATCCTGGAAGGCAAAGCGCCCCTCGGCGTCGGCAGAACGGGCGCGGTCCAGCCCTTCTACAACCAGCAGCACCCAGCCGACGGGCGCGCCGGTCTCGGCGTCGCGGACCTGGCCGGTGAGGGTGCCGGTAGTGGCATCGGCGGACACGGCTGGGACGAGCATCAGCGCGATGATCCAGGTCAGGGCGATTCGAGATTTGTGGGAGGTATTTCGCATGGGCGGCACACCGAGCCCGGGACGGCCAAGTCGTCGCGATCGTGGACTAACCGTCCCGGAGTTGAGTTTCAGCTAAAAGCAGTTATTCGTCGGCGCCTTCCTCGTGGTCGCGCTCCTCGCCGGGGCCGTCCTCGCTGACGTGGATCTCGATTCCGGGTGAGACAAAGTCGGCGTGACCCTCGTGGTTGAGTTTTATGCGGATGGTGGTTTGGCCTTCCGCAAGGCCGACGATGTGGAAGGCCCAAGCTCCGTCTTCGACGTGGTATTCGACCTCGGCAATGCTCTCGTCGGCGATTTCCCAGTCGAGAGCCAAGCCGTCGTCCGGGTCGGGGGTGAAGAGGTCGCCGTCCTCGGCGATGAAGTGCACCGAGAGCAGTGCGGTCTCTTTGCCGTGGCCGACCTCGATCTCACCGCTGGTCTGGCCCCCTTCGTAGCGGACGATCTCGGCACCGCTCGCGCGGACGATCAAGCCGCCGGCTTCGGCATGGTCTCCCTCGTGGGCGTCTACGGGGTTGTCGTCGTCACCGCAACCGGCGGCGAAGAGGGCGAGGCACAATGCACTCAAGACGAACTGTTTCTTTAACATGGCGCTAGTCTCCAGTCGTTTGGTGTTGCCATCCGCGCATAGTCGATGCGCACGGGTCCCGATTAACCCTTTGCGATGGCAGTGAGGTGAAATATGGAGAACGGCACCCGCGCACCGGTCCGCTGCTGGCGGATCGGCGTGCACTGGGCTATGGGCGCGGGTGCGTTAGCGTCGGGGTGGAGGCCGGTTAGGACAGGTAAAGCGGGGGTGAAAAAGTGGCAATGAGACCGTTCGCGTGACCGCTGGTCCGCACTCGTGGGCGTTTGGCACCACCAGTGCCAGTACCAGAGCACAGCCTAGTAACACCAAGCCGGTCTGCAATAGATGGACCGGACAGTGCTCAGGCTCGACCAAGCCCTCATGGTAGAACTGGTGTCCAAAAGGCAGACCGACGACCAATGCCACAAAAAGGGCGGTCAAAGCCAGGAAAATCAGTGAAAAGATGGGTTTTTTGTAGAAGCGAGTACGCATACGCTATCTAATGTATCGGATGGCTGAATGAGTGCAACCCCGCACCGCGCTTTTCAATCCGCTCGAAACTCATCATGCGGCTCCCCCGAGCGATCCGATATAATCACTCCATTATATAGTCAAAAATGACACCATTCTCAAGTTAAATAGGCAATATTGACTATACTATGGCATTATTTTACCCTAAATATTATATTATATATGATCAAATATGAACCGAAAGAACGCCAATGCCTATCGTTTTATTATGGGAAGAGATCAAGCGCCTGATGGAACTTCGCGGCATCTCGTCACGAGATGACCTTGCAAGAAAAACCGGTATCGAGCGCAGCAATCTCTATAAAATAGCCAAGGGCAATATTCAGCCAAGTCTTCGCAGCTTGGGCAAAATCTGCAAGGTGCTCCAATGCCAACCAGGGGACTTGCTCAAATTCGTTCCAGACCAATCCCAATACGATGACGAATTCCACCAAGCACCGCGAGATTTACCGGAACAAACCACTCCAGAACCCGCGATTTATAGCTTCGAGTCTTTCTGTAGAGACCTCGAAGAGGCAATTGACGCTTGCAAAGGGAATGCCGCAACTGACTCCAGCATACAAGGCCTGATCCAAGAGTACCCGAAATATGCGAAACAATGGCGGAATCAGATCCGCCGTTAAAGCTGTCCACCAAATACACATTTCGGACACTCGAACTATCCGAGGTGAATGCGATTCTGAAACCCGTGTCGCCGGGAACTTATGAAAGAATATGACGCGCCATCGGATCTGTATTCACTGAGAGCTTCTGGTTCAGGTGGCAATCGAGAACCGGTTGCCACCGCCAGAGCTCATGCGCCAGATGTGGGCATCGACGATGAAATGGTGGATATTGATCGCCGCGGCGACCAGCAGCACGCTCTCGGCCAGCCCGAAGCCGACGAG
>CAZFMY010000146.1:3110-12331 GCA_964520345.1 uncultured Gemmatimonadaceae bacterium
GAAGCGGGGGAACTTAGCGCGACTCATCCATGAGCAGACTACCCTCTCGCGCCAAAATATCTGCGTGCTCACGAGCAAATGCATCACTGCCGTCGACCGAGGTACAAATCCGCAGCACTCTATGCAACAAAAAATCCGGCGGGCTTTGCACCATGCCGGATTTTCCTTTAGCCTGGTGCCGAGGGCCGGACTCGAACCGGCACGCCCATATACGGGCAGAGGATTTTAAGTCCACCGCGTCTACCAATTCCGCCACCCCGGCATCGATAAAAAAATGGAGGCGACGCCCGGAATCGAACCGGGGATAAGGGCTTTGCAGGCCCCTGCCTTACCACTTGGCCACGTCGCCTCGAATAATCTTCGCGTCGCATTGCAGACGATCCAAGAAAATATAGGGCTCGCCGCATCCTGTCAACTCTCGCCATCGGCTTTCCCACAAGCCTAATTTTACTATATTTAGCGAAACAAAAAGGAGTGATTTTCACCATGCGGCAGTATCTGGATCTGGTCCGTCATTGCCTCGAAAACGGCGTCGATAAAACCGACCGCACCGGAGTCGGCACCCTGGCTAGTTTCGGTTACCAGATGCGTTTCGACCTCAAAGACGGCTTCCCCTGCACAACCACCAAAGAGCTGCATCTACGCTCCATCATCCGCGAACTATTGTGGTTTCTCAAAGGCGATACCAATATCGCCTACCTCAAAGAGAAAAATGTTTCGATCTGGGACGAATGGGCTGATGAAAACGGCGATTTAGGACCCGTATACGGCAAGCAGTGGCGGGCCTGGGAAACTCCCGATGGCGAGAGTATCGACCAAATCCAGAAAGCCGTTGATCTGATCAAAACCGATCCCGATTCCCGCCGCATCCTCGTCAACGCCTGGAACGTCGGCGAATTGGATAGGATGGCTCTAACGCCCTGTCACTGTTTATTCCAGTTCTTCGTCGCCGATGGGCATCTCTCCTGCCAACTCTACCAGCGCTCCTGCGATATCGGCCTCGGCGTGCCCTTCAACATCGCCAGCTATAGCCTGCTGACTCTGATGATGGCCCAGGTCTGCCAATTGCGCCCGGGGGAGTTCGTCTGGACCGGCGGCGATGTCCATATCTATCGGAACCACATCGACGCACTGCGCCTGCAATTAACTCGTGAGCCACGACCGTTGCCGCTGATGACCATCAAGGATCGCGGCCAGTCGATCTTCGGCTTTCGCTACGACGATTTCAAGCTGCTCAACTACGATCCCCACCCCTCGATACCCATGGAGATCGCCGTCTGAACTCATCACTTACCGTCGCCGTCCAGGGCGAACTAGGCTCCAACAGCGCGCTTGCCGCTAGCGCCTATTTCGCCGACGAACGAATATCGATACAACCCTGTCTCACCTTCGGAGAACTCTTCGAAGCAATCGATACCGGCCAGGCACAGTACGGCATGGCTCCAGTGGAAAACTCACTGGCTGGCAGCATCCACGCGGTCTGGGATCTGCTCCCAGCCTATACCCCGTCCATTGCCGGCGAAATCTACTACCACGTGCGCCATTGTCTGATCGGCCTCCCCGGCACCGAGCTCGAGGATATCCGCTCCGTCTATTCCCATCCTCAAGCCCTGGCCCAGTGTGCGGCTTTTCTCCTCGATCTGGAAAATCTCGATCCCACAAATATCCTGGAGGAATACGATACGGCAGGTGCAGTAACGCTGGTCAAAGAGGCGAAAAAGAGAGAACGGGCGGCCATCGCCCCGCGCGAAGCCGCCGAGCGACACGAAATGAAAGTGCTAGCTGCCGATATCCAGACCCACGCACACAATTATACTCGCTTTCTAGTCCTCGGCCTCCGCCGCGATACACCGGCCGATGCCAGAACCAATATCAAGACGACGCTGGTCTGCACCCTCAATCACACCGCCGCAGCTTTACCCGATCTCCTCGGTGCCTTTAATCAGCGCCAAATACCGATCTACAAAGCCGAGACACGCAAGCTGGAAGACGACCCGTGGGCCTACCGCCTCTATCTCGAATGCCTCGGTGATGCACAGGAGGAAAAGGTAGCCGCAGCACTAGCGGATATTCAAGATACCGTGCGCGACTCAACCCTCATCGGTTCCTATCCCACCGCCCCACTACTTCCCTGACCTAGTCGTCGGTCAGCCTCCGCACCTGCGGATTCTCATCGTCAATCACCCAGGCCCCAACCTGTCCATCCTGGTCTAGGTCCGCCCGCACTACCAACCAGAACTCCTCCGCCCCGATCCTGGCCTCCCACTCGAAGCCATCCATCCACTTCCAGTCCAGCCCCTCCTCTGGATCAGTCGGATCCAAGTAGCGTCCATACTTGGCGAAATGGGCCTCTTCTAAGAGATAGAGTTGCTCCAGGCCCGCCTCCAACTCGATCAGGCGCCGATCTTCGGGCGTCAGACGCGAAGAATGCGCTATGCCCAAGATCAGCAGAGCCAGCACCAGCAGCACCAGCGTAACTTCCCTATGCCAGCGGGACCACATCTGCGACCTTTATTAGTAACATCGAATCTCCACCGCCGCGACCACCTGCCCCGTCTCCAGATCGACCGGCTCTTCATAGCGCCCATATGGCTCGGAAGGTCTATAGGGGTCGAGCGATCCGGCTCCCCGTTTCCCATCGCCATCGCGATCAACAAATGCCGAAAGAATATAGGATCCCGCCAAAAGGCCATCCAGCGCAAAGCGTCTCTCGCGGTCGGTCCACCCAACATAGACCCGCCCATCTTTACTCGTCGCCATAACTTGAACCGACCCCTGCTGCTCACTCAATACCTTCCCCCGAATCGCGGCCTTGGCTACGCCGACCTCGAAATCGAGCTTGATCAAACCACCCGCCAAGCTATTGCCGGCCCGATCTACGAGGAGTGCAGAATCTCCAACAAGACGATGCATACCCGGTGTCAGCGGTCCATCAGCAACGAAGCGTGCCCGGTTAGGAGCCGGCCACTGCCATCTTCCCAACGGAGCCTGCGTCGAATCACTCTCGATCCAGAAATCATCTAGGACCGCCGGGCGCATCGCCTCGGAAAAAAGCAATTCCAGTTCATCATCCGGCGCCAATCGCGCTCCCAACGGATGGCGAGCGACGAAAGAAGGCGCTACGCGATCTGGACGAGCGCTACCACGTACGGATTCATCCCAATGGACCGATGCGCCGGCGATAGAGAGATGCCGCAGAGCATAGGTCTGCCCCGACTCCTGTAGCGCAGTCTCAACATAGACCTTCTGCAGCGCATCCGGCACCGCATAGACAGCTTTGACCTCAAGACCTTCAAACGCCAAATCCAGCAGCACCGGATCCACCGCAGCAGCGAAGAGCAAGAGTATGCGCGCCGCATGTACCGCCTGGACCCGCTTGAGTTCCGGCACAGTGACCTGTTGACGATCGAGCACCAAATCTCCCGCCTGCGATGCTTCATCGCTAACCACCACATCGGCTGCCGGCAGAGCCAACCATTCATCTGGATCCGGCAGGGCATTGCGATTTTCGTCCGTGAAAGCCAGAACTCGATAGCGACCTGGCGCCAGTCGGGTAAACTCGTACGTCCCATCGGCACCACTCTGGGTCTGGTAGGACGGCTGAGCAAAGCCCACCCGCCCACCAAAATTACCCAGATCATAAGCCCAGACATGGACCCGGGCCGCCGACTCATTCGCGCGATAAACCCGCCCCCGAACCAGCCCCTGGTCGAGCTGTACCCCTGTGGCAAATGCCAAAGTGAACGATTGAGCCAGCGAGTTGCCGCGCAGATCCCGCGCTCCCGTCCCCACGGTCAGCACATAGGTCCGTTCCGCAGCCAGCGGCGTCGCAATACGGAGTTTGGATCCACTCCACTCCAGTTCCAGAGATCCAGCGGGTGAGATGAAAAGCGCCTCCTCACTTCGCTCGCGATCCATCGCCTCGCTAAAGACAATCTCTACCTCGACATCTCGCGCTACTTCCAACTGATCGGCAGACGGGTAATGAGATAGTATCCGCGGAGGCTCCTTGTCCACCGGGCCCCCATCGGGCGGTCTGATCTTGGCACAACCCAAGAGGAGCATCCCGCAAAAACCGAGCAAAGTGAATCTAAGATTCATTTCAAGAGGAAAGATGAAACACGGCCAAAACGCTAATCGGCACCGTGCGGGTGGGCCTTGGCATAAATCGCCTGCAGGCGCTCCAGATTCACTTCGGTATAAACCTGGGTCGTCGTCAAAGTTGCGTGGCCCAGCAATTCCTTAACCGCTACCAGATCGGCACCAGCATCGAGCAGATGGGTAGCGAAAGAATGACGCAAAAGATGCGGACTCAGCGACTCCCCTTCGGATACGGTGCGCAGATAGCGCTCGACGACGCGTTGCACTGTGCGTCGGCTCAGTCGCCTGCCACGTCCATTGAGAAAAAGAGCACCTGCATCTACCTGAGCCATATCGAATTCGAGCAGGATTTCAGCTCGGCGCTGCAGATAAATGCTGAGCATCGCTTGTGCCTTTGAGCCAATCGGGGCAATCCGCTCCCTACGTCCCCGCCCCAGAACCCTGATAGTACCCTCATCCAGATCTAGCGAAGAAAGGTTGAGAGTCACCAACTCACCGAGGCGGATACCCCCTCCGTAGAACACTTCGAGAATAGCCCGATCCCGCACCCCGCTAAAACGCTCGGTCGAGGGCATTTCGATCGCAGCAGCAACCTGTTCTACCGGTAAGTAGCGCGGTAGCGAACGTTCGACCGAAGGCGACGCCACAGCAGCAGCGGGGCTCGCACTGAGCCCCCCTTCACGACACAGATAGCGGAATAGCGAGCGCAGTGCCGCCAATTTGCGGGCGACAGTACTCTCCTTAAGACCTTTCTCCTCCAACTCAGCGACAAAGGCAAGTACCTGCTCGCGCTGAACCGCTCTGAGCGGCAACTGCAGATCCTCGACTCGGGGATAGAGAAAGCGGGCGAATTGCTGCAGATCACAGCGATAGGAGTTGAGGGTATGCTCGGCGTAGTTCTGCTCTTTGTGCAGATGTTCCAGAAAGAGAGAGATGCCCTCCTCAAGGCTGGATCCGGCATGCAGAGAAACCTGTGGTATCTCGGCCATTGAGGCACTCCGCGAAAAATTGGACGGGGAGGCGTGGAGCGGCGCTCAGGCAGCCTGAGCGTTTTCGCTGTTTTCGCTCTCGTACTGAGTGTTACAGATCCGGCAATAGAGGTTAGAAGTTCCCGAGCGGCTGCTCTTCTCGTAGAGCAATACCGCACCGCAATGATCGCACTTGCGGTCTAAGGGGCGATCCCAACTGGCGAACTTGCATTTGGGATAGTTGTTGCAACCGAAGAAAACCTTGTTCTTACGCGACTGCTTCTCAACCAACTTGCCGCCGCAGTCGTCCTCCGGGCACTTGATCCCCAGGAAATAGGGCTTGACATTTTTGCAGTCTGGATAGCCGCTACAGGCGAGGAAGCGACCGTAGCGGCCAGTCTTGACCACCATCGGCGCATTGCACGTTTCGCAAATTTCATTGGTCTCGACCGTTTCCGGCTCCTCGAGAGGCTTGGTATTTTTACACTCGGGATAACCGGGACAGGCGAGGAAGCGGCCATTACGGCCCCACTTGACAACCATATTGCGCCCGCACTCCTCGCAAACGATATCCGACTCTTCTTGCAGCGATTGCTTGAGTTCCTTGCGGCGGTCGTTAGCCTTGGTCAGATGATCCTTCCACGAGCCATAGAACTGCTGTACCGTCGTCACCCAATCGTCGGCACCGTCCTCGACTCGATCGAGCTTATCTTCCATATCTCGAGTAAAAGACACATTGAAAAGATGCGGGAAAGTATCGACCAGCAGTTTGTTGACGGTCTGGCCGCGCTCAGTAGTCCTAAAGTAGCGATTATCGATCTTCTCGACATATTCGCGGTCGAGGATGGTGGTAATAATCTGCGCATACGTCGAGGGACGGCCGATCCCCTGAGCCTCCAACTCTTTTACCAGCGATGCCTCAGTGAAACGGGGCGGTGGCTTGGTAAAATGCTGTTCGGGTTCGACGTCTTTCAGTGTGAGCACTTCGTCCTTGGCGATGTCGCCGGGGACCGAACCAGACTTCTCTTCGTCATCCTCTTCCTTGCTCTCACTATAGAGCAAGGCGAAACCCGGAAACTTGACGACATTGCCGGTAGCACGGAGCAGGTAGGGACCCGCCTCGACATTGACCGTGGTGATACTGAGCACCTGCGGCTTCATCTGAGAAGCCACGAAGCGCTTCCAGATCAGTTCGTAGACCCTCGCCTGATCCTGCGAAAGCAGGTGCTTGATCTTGTCGGGATAGAGGGCCACTGATGTCGGGCGTATGGCCTCATGGGCATCCTGAGCGCTGTTTTTGGTCTTGTATTGATTGGGCTCGTCGGGCACGTACTCGTTGCCATAAAGTTCGTCGACTTGCTGCCGCACCTCGGCAATCGCATCGTCGGAGACCCGCACCGAGTCGGTACGCATGTAAGTGATCAGCCCTCGAGTCTCCCCCTCGACTTCGATCCCCTCGTAGAGTTGCTGAGCCACAGACATCGTCCGCTTGACCGAAAAGCGCAATCGGCGGGCACATTCTTGCTGTAAAGTACTGGTGGTGAACGGAGGTACCGGCCGGCGGCGCTGATCTCGACTCTTGACCTCTTTAACCGCAATACTCTGATCCTTGAGATCGGTGACGATCGCATCGGTCTGCTCTTTACTGGAGATTTCTAGCTTCTGCCCATCTTTGGACAGCAATCGAGCCGCGAATGGCTTAGCGTCTTCCCGCCCCAAGAGGGCCTCGATCGACCAGTACTCCTGCGCTTCGAAGGCCTCGATCTCCTGATCGCGCTCGCAGATCAGCCGGACCGCTACGGACTGCACCCTACCGGCTGAAAGCCCTGAGTGGATCACCTTCCACAAAAGCGGAGAGATCTCGTAACCAACTAGGCGATCAAGCACGCGCCTCGCCTGCTGAGCATCGACCTTCTGCAGATTGAGTTCACTCGAGTGGGAGATCGACTCGCGCACAGCCTTGGGCGTAATCTCGTTGAAGAGAATCCGCTTGACGCCAGCTTCCTTCCGAGCGATGGCATGGGCCACGTGCCAAGCAATGGCCTCACCTTCGCGATCGGGGTCAGTGGCCAAGTAAATAGTGTCGGCGGTCTGAGCGGCTTTGCGCAGTTCGGTGAGAATCTTGCCCTTGCCGCGAATAGTAACGTAGTGCGGCTTGAAGCCGTTCTCTATATCGATGCCCAGTTCTTTGGGTGGCAGATCCCGCACGTGCCCCATGCATGATTTGACTACGAAATCTTCACCCAAGATCTTGTTGATCGTCTTGGCCTTGGCCGGCGACTCGACGACCACCAGTGACTTACCCATGTGCTTCCTCGGTCGATATGAATTGTGTATGACGAGACTTAAGTTGCTGTAATTTTACCAATATATAGACGAGCCTCGACTATCGCAAGGTGCTCCCTTGACAAATCCGCAACATCGTCCTTTTGTAGTATCTTTGATACTACATTTATCTTTTTAGAGGTTTTCGCCTTGATCCGCCGCAAGAAATCGAGCGAAATCGAGCGAATCGTCGCCAGCTGCCGGATTGTTTTCGCCGTCCAGCAGAAGCTCGAAGCACTCATCGAACCCGGTATCAGCACTCTCGAACTTGACCAAATTGCCGAGGCCGAAATCCACAGTCTGGGAGCCACCCCCGCCTTTAAAGGATACCACGGCTTTCCCTATTCCATTTGTGCTTCGGTAAACGCTTCAATCGTGCATGGGTTCCCAAACGAAATTCCCCTCCGTAAAGGCGATATCGTCAGTATCGATGTAGGTGCCCGCCTCGACAACTACTACGGCGACGGGGCTTTTACCGTCGGCGTCGGTACGATCAGCGCAGAGGCCCAGCAACTCATCGACGGAACCCTCGCCTGCTTGGAGTTTGGGATCGATCAAGCCCGACCCGACCGACGGCTTTCCGATATCTCCCACGCCATACAGTCCCATGCCGAAGCCCAGGGCCTGACCATAATACGCGAGTACGGCGGCCATGGCATAGGGCGCGACTTGCACGAGTCTCCCCATATCAACAACTACGGCCCACCCGGCAAAGGTCCCAGGCTCAAACCCGGACACGTGTTCTGCATCGAACCGATTCTCTGTCTGGGAAATCCGGAGATCGACCATCTCGACGACGACTGGACTACCCTGACTCGCGACCGTTCACTAGCCGCCCACTCCGAGCATACTATCGCCGTCACCGAGGATGGCCCCCAGATCTTAACCCTGCCCGAGACCATCTCGATATGAAGATTACCTTCCTAGGCACCGGTACTTCTATCGGCGTACCGCGCGTCGGTTGTAAATGCGCGGTCTGCTCTTCGGACGACCCAAAAAACAAACGGCTGCGCTGCGCCCTGCATCTTGAACACCAAAATCATTCGATCCTCGTCGACACCGGTCCCGACCTCAGGACCCAAGCCCTGCGCTACCAGATAGACCAGGTCGACTGCGTGCTCTTCACTCACAGCCACGTCGACCACCTGTACGGCCTCGACGACGTGCGCCCCTATTGCTTCGATCGCGATGAACCCCTGCCCTGTTATGCCGACCGGTACACCATCGAACGCATCAAACGCGTCTTCGACTACGCCTTCGCCAAAGACGCCCCCAGTTCAACACCACAGATCGCCCTCTATCCGATCGAAGGTCCGTTCAGAGTCTGTGGCCTCGACATCGAACCACTCACCGTCTACCACGGCCGAAAACCCATCCTCGCCTTCCGGATTGGCGACTTCGCCTATCTAACCGACACCAATCACATCCCCGACCAGACCTTAGAGCGACTTCGCGGCGTCAAGTTTCTGGTCCTCGACGCGCTGCGTCATAAAGAACACCCTACTCACTTCAATATTGAACAGGCCCTGGCAATCGTCACCGAACTCCAACCCACCCAGACCTACTTCACTCATATGGCCCATGACCTCGACCACCACAAAACCAACGCCGAACTGCCCGCAAGTGTAGAATTGGCCTACGACGGTCTGGTACTCGAGTGCAATTAACCCGATAATAAAGCGAGGATGCCGCCGGTCCCCCGACGACATCCTCGCCTCTGTCCCAATCGCTATTTAAGACTTCAGCTCAGCATTTGGACCACCCACAGTGCTTGCACATCAGACAGCTATTCTCGTGCGCCACTGTAGATCCGCACTCTGGACACGT
>CAZFMY010000147.1:0-12293 GCA_964520345.1 uncultured Gemmatimonadaceae bacterium
CCTCCTTATTGGCGATATCGCTTCAGCGCTGCCCAGTGTCGTATTGGATTTTGTACTGACCTTATGCCCAAGGGGTGATCAAAGCGGGGCAGACGGTCTCTGGAACAGCAATGGTGCGTTTTCTAGTAACCGCGCTCCGCCACAGACCGCGGTATGTGAGGGATGGGCTCCTGTCCGGGTTGCACTACGCTGAAGCCGTCGTCTTCGATGAGCGGCCGGTTGCCCATGTAGGGCGGTTCCACCGCGGCCCGTTGGGCTTCGGTCAACTCGTCGATCCATTCCGGCAGGCGGGTCTCGCCCAGGCCACCGCCGGATTGCAGGGATTTGGGATTGTAGCGATACAAGAGCGAGCGCCGGTCGTAGTCGGCGGTCCAGGGCAATGAGCCGTGGATGGTGGCCTCGAAGAATAGCACCAGATCGCCGGCTTTGCTGGCCACCTGATAGACGGCCTGCCGGTCGGCTTCGTAGAGCATGATGTCTTCGGGGCACTTGAAATTGGCTTTGTGGCTACCGGGGATGACGGCTAAGCCGCCCTGATCGGGCTCGATGTCGCGGAGCTGCAACTGGAATACCGTCTGTCCAGCTCGTATTTCCCCGTTGGTGTAAGTATAATAATAACTGGGGTTGAAGTTCCTGTTGGTGAAACCGTGCAGGCCGTGTCCTCCCGAACCCTTGGTGGATACCAGCAGCAGCGGCTCTGAATCCATCCTCCAGCCGCGGCCAAAGACGGTGTTGAGGTAGGGGACGAGTTTGGGATGGGCGATAAGGTCGCGAAACGGCTGGCAATGCGGTTGCTCCCAGGTCAGCATACCCGTAATGCTGCGGCGGTCTTTTGTGCCCAGCATTCCGCCGCCGTACATTTTCGGATCTTCTCTATATTCGTCCTGGTGGGCATCTACAGCATCATTGAGGACCTGAACCTCCTCGGGGGTAAGGACGTTTTCAACGTGCAGAAAACCCTGGAGGTCGAGGAGAAATTTTTCGCGCTCGCTTATTTCAATCATGGTTTGGGACCTCGCGCTTTGCGGTGGATATTGCCTTGCTGCTTCCAGCGATGGCAAAATATACTACAGGCTAATCAGTGGAGAAAATAGCGGCGGTTTCCAAGATCGAACCGGGAGGGATCCAACATGGCCGATGACCTCGATCCGAGACGGCATCTCAAACTCGAAGGCACCGTCAACACCAGGGATGTCGGCGGCTACGCCACCGCGGATGGCCGCCAGACCCGCTGGGGCCGGCTGCTGCGGTCCGACGCTCTGGATCAACTCGCGCCCCGGTCCCAACAGACTCTTGTCGATTACGGTCTGCGCTCGGTCCTGGATCTGAGGAAGAGCCATGAGATCCAGGAGAAGCGCAACGTCTTCTTCGGTTCGGACCGGGTGAAGTACTACCATCAGAATATGGTTGGCGATACGCTGATTCGGGAGCGCGAGAGCATCCCCGAGACGCTGGATTACGTCGAGCACATGCGCTGGTCCTACTCCGTGGTGCTGGACCGGCGCAAGTCTCACATCCACGACACGCTGTGCCTGCTGTCCCAGCTGGACACGATGCCGGCGCTCGTCCACTGCGCTGGCGGCACCGAACGCACGGGGCTCATCGTCGCTCTGGTCCTCGGGATCGCCGGCGTGCCCGAGGAGACGATTGCCGCGGACTTCGCCCTCACCGCCCGCCTCACCTATGCCCACTACCTCGAGACCCACCCGGAGGTCGATGCTGCCAAGTACACCATGGAGGATCACCAGAGCAGACAGTGCCGGCCCGACACTATGCTGGCCGTGCTCCGCACCCTCGAAGAGCGCTACTGCGGCGTCGTGGGCTATGCCCGCAACATCGGTATGAGCGAGGAGCAGATCGATGCGCTTCGCGAGGCCATTGTCGAGTAGGGGGTGCAGGGAGCCCAACGACACTTTGGATTCTAAGGGCATCTGGAGCCGCTGTAATCCAGTCCCGGTACCCCAATTGCTCCAACGGTCCTCCATTAGCCTCAATACCCACCTGTAGGCGCTCTATGGCCGATGCCTGGCTGCCAGAATGATCTGGAGGATGGGCTTTGAATTTCCTATACTTTTCTCAGTCGATACGGCAGCGATGCTTTTCCTCCAGCGGATCGCACCAGGCAATTGCCCTAAGGACGCTGACACTATGTACCTCCCATGTTGCGACGTTCGATCGATATGACCGCTCTCGCTCTTCCCTGGTACCCTCCCAGGCTGCTGAGCGGCCGCCGTTTTCGCCTTCCCGTGCAGGGTGGCCCAGAGCCCGTTGCGATCGAAACTCCCGCTTGGCAGCACTTGGGCCAGCGCTACGTTTCCCGCGACGGGGCCCACTACATCTATTTAGAAGCTCCACAGCAGGCGGGGCGCCATGTGATTACGGTACGTCAGGGCGAGCAAAACGCCAGCGTCCACGTGCAGGTTTGTGATCTGACCCAACTGCGCCAGCAGCGCGGAGCATGGCCGCGGCGCTGGCCGCAGGGCTGCAGTTTCGATACGCAAAAGAAGCGGCAGACCCTAGGCGACGAGCCGCTGCCCTCGGCAGCAGGTGAGGTCGTTAGTTACTGGTGCTCGCTATCGGATGCAATGCTCTGGCAGCAGCTGCCTCCAGCCGAAGTGCCGCGTGCGCACTTTACCAATGTGCATCAGGGCTGCCCGCAGTGCGGAACGGCCATTTTTACGCATGGCGGCTTTTATCCATGGCGGCGCACACATGCGCCCATTGACTATCGTTCGACCTGCCCCAAGTGCAGCGCAACGTTTCCCAGCAACGATCTGGCCAACGGCGATTATACCTCTGGCGATACGGCCGATGACGGCTACGGCTACGTGAATGAAGACGGTCATCTATTTCTCTTTGCCGCCACCTATGCTCGAGATCAAGTGCGTTTTTTTGGCGCGGGCATAGGCCAGCTCACTGCAGCACTCCGCCAGGACTACGATCCGGAGTGCGCTCGTACGCTCTCGCTGATGCTGCTGCGCTACGCCGTTGAGATCATTTATCTGGCTGCCGTTCCACAGTTCCGCTACGGCCCGTCCGAAGCCGTGGAAAAGCCCTGGCGTTGGGGCCAGCCCAATTGGGAAGTAGATCAGCTCGGCGCCAAAGGCATGCTGCGCTATTGCATTGATGTACCGTATATCAGCGAAACACTGGCTCAAGCCTACGATGCCGTGTGGCCACTTATGAACGACGACACTGAGCTGGTCGAGCGGGCGCGTGCTCTGGGTTTGTCCGTTGCAGGATCGGCCGAGGTTGTAGCGCTGGTTGAAGAAATGCTGGCCAGCCAGTTGCAATGCTGCCTGGATGGCGGCGCAAGGAGTAATTTGCCGCGCGTCAGCCAGGCCGTATTGGTATTGCTGCGTGCCTTGGATCGCAGCGACGGCCAGGATGCGCTGGAGTGGCTGTACGATGCCGGCCCAGACCGGCTGCGCACCTTCGGCATCAACAATTTCTTCCCCGACGGTACGCCACCAGAGGCAAGTGGCGGCTATAACAGCATCCACTGCGATGGATTGTTCGATCTGGAGCATCACCTGCGCCAGCTACGCGCACTGCATCCCCACTGCTATATCGAAGCAGACTTTCCGTCCCTGCTAAGCGACCCACGCGCTGCACGCGTGGCGCGCGCACCGATCGAAATCGCAACGATTGGGCGGAGTTGGTTTCAATTTGGCGATGGTTCAGCGCCCGGCTCAGCGGCCCAGTTGGGCAAGTCAGAGCACGAGTCGACCCAACTACAAACGCCCATTTTTCACGCTCCTATGCACAGCGAGACGCTGGATCGCGCCGTTCGCTATACTGGAGATGCGACGCTTGCTGCCCTGCGCGATACCATTGCCACAGGTCGACACCCTCAGCTCGGAATGACCATACACGACGGCGTGGGCATCGCGATTATGCGCACTTCCGAAACGCCCGAGCGCGCTGCACTCGGTATATGCTACGGTGATGCTACAGGACATCGCCATATGGATCTACTCGATGTGCAGCTCTTTGCGCACGGAGGCGTACTGCTGGGCGATTTGGGTTATCCGCAGTCCTGGGCCAGCATCCGCGATTGGGAAGCACACTGGGCCACGCATAACAGCGCCTGGGCTTTAGATCCGACCATAGATGGGCATGGTATCGCCGGACGCGGGCGCTTGCTGCACGTCCTCAACGCGCCGGGTGTTCAAGTGCTGGATGTCGAGGCAGATCGCTGGAGATGGAATAACGACCAGCATCAATGGGAGCGCCTAGCACTGCGCGTGCGCCGTCTGATTGCCTTGATCGAAACCGATGGCCAGGGCGTCTTAGCGATCGACCTGACGCGGGTCAGCGGCGGCCAGCAGCACTGGCGTTTGTGCCGGGGCTGTGGTCCGCAGTGGCACAGCGCAATATCGCAAACGCGGCAGACTGGCACGCTGGCCGGCGTACACATCGAGCGCGGCCAGTCTGCCGCTGTCTCGCATCCCGAACTGAGAGCACTGGCCTATATGGACGACGTGTACGCCCTCCCAGACGTAGACGATACGTACTGGCATGGGAGTTGGGCCTTTGACGCATCAGCTGATATATGGCTCGACATTCACGCACTCGGGACCAGCCCAAATACCCAAGCTTGCACGGCGCGCTCAACAGCTGTTATGGGCACGCCGGAAGAATCGAGTTATACCTTTCGCACCCTCGCATGGAAGCGCGATGTCGTAGACGGAAATACTACCTACGTCGATTTGGCATTTGAGCCCCGTCTCGGCACCAGTGCGCTGAAGAGCATACGACGCATTGACGGCCCCGGCAGCGCAGCCGGCGTCGATCTCTGCACCCGGGGTGGGCGCCGGCTGCGCCTGTACTGGTCGGCCAATGAGGAGGGGGAGGTTGCGTTTGGCGACGGCACTCGTTTGCACGGCGCGCTGGCCGTGGTAAGCGGCGAGGAGAGCCAGCAGGAAAGTCAGGTCGTTGGACGGGGCGCTGAATCACTGTATATAGATGGCCAGCTGAGAATATTTGAATCCAATGCAACGCAGGTAGGCCAGCTATGTGAGGTCGATGCTGAGACCTGCACAGTGGTAGTCTCTGGTCTGCAAGCACCGCGTCCAGGTGGGCGTATGACGACTCCTGCACGGGGACGCACTTACCTCCTAGAACGGGTACGGGAATTGGGCGGCAACAGATGGCAGCTAGAGTTGGATCTAACGCCGAGACTGGGGTGCGGTCGGATAACAGACGTCGACGGTCACCGCGTAACGCTGGACGCGCACGTGCTGACGCGCACCGGCTATTTGCACGGAGCGTACCTGCACTGCGGCGGAGATTTCTACGCGGCCATCACTCACGCCTACAATCCGGATACAACCAGCACACAGCTAGACCTCAGCACATCAACGGACGCACTGCGGCGAGAAAGCTCAGTGGAGGTGTTGGACTGCGCGCCGGGAAATTCGATAACCCTCGAGTGGGACGCTAAGAGCGCGCACTAGCGGGCGCTCTTAGTAGCTAGCACAAACTCCCAAGCGATTTTATGTTGGGAAAGACCATTCCAAGAGCCCCTTCCGATATTGCACTGGCGAGTTGAATCTGCGATCTTGTTCTCGCGACTGCATGCCTTTATACTAAGGCATTTGTCTTGAGCGCCTTCAGGTGACGAATCGAGCGGAGATTGGGGGTAGCGGCACTGGCCCATGTCAGAGAAGAGCGGTAGGGAGATTCTCACAAGCTTCGGTAGGAACAGTCTGTTCGCAACTGCTTCGAGTGTCATGGGGACGGTTGGCGGCATAGCTGTTTCGGTACTGCTGGCGCGCTATCTGGGCCCCGATCCGTACGGGCGTTATACCTATGTGATGTGGCTAGTTGGTACGATGGTGCTGGTGGCCAGTCTGGGGTTGCCCAATACCGCAATACGCTATATCGCCGAATACCAGACCTCAAGTATCGGTCGCGCCCGCGGGCTATATGTAGTTTTGGTTAAGCTGGCCTCTGCTGCTGCACTAGTTCTGGCGGGTAGTTTGATCGTTTGGGGAGTGTGGCAAGATATATCGCCAGCTCTGCTCGGTTGCGCGGCTTGCCTGCTGGTCGTCACGGCTATCGGGAGAATCTCCATTTCCACTGCGGCTGGCTTGCAGCAATACGAATTCAGCACGCGTGGTCAGGTCGCCTATATCCTGCTCCATCTGGTCCTGCTGGTTCTGGTCCTGGCTGCCGACATTGGCTTGGTCGGCCTACTTCTTGCCATCTTGGCGGCCGAGGTCTTGAGGTTGCTCCTGGTAACGAGGTCGCTTGCGGCCTACTGGCGCGGCGCGAGCGGCGATTTGCCGTCGCCGGGAAACCGGACCGAGTCCCGGCGCATATTTCGGTTTTCGGCGTCGGTCTACGTGCTGACCGTATTGGATGCTGTGGTCTGGCAGAAATCCGAAGTGTTTTTTCTGGAGCGCTACAGCACCTTTTCCGAAGTGGCCGTTTATTCGCTGAGTTATGGGGTTGTCTATATGCTGATGCAGTTCCCTATCAGTATTGCCAATGTACTGCTGCCTATTTTTTCGCAAGCCCAGGGTCTTGACAAGGGGGAAGTCTTGACCAGAGGGTATTACTGCTCGACCAAGTACATGGCGTTGCTGATCTTTCCCACCTGTATCCTGGCGATTGTCCTGGCGCCGTGGTTCATCGATTTGCTTTACGGTGCCGATTACGC
Source organism: uncultured Gemmatimonadaceae bacterium (assembly GCA_964520345.1). GTDB lineage: Bacteria > Latescibacterota > UBA2968 > UBA8231 > UBA8231. The sequence goes on from CAZFMY010000147.1 coordinate 6,668, forward strand.
GGCATCGGTCCCAGTTCTGAGAATTCTCCTGGTTGGTGGTGCGATTTCGGTCCTGTGTCGTCCTGGTTCCACGGTGCTCTATTCTAGCGAAAAACAGCATGTCTTCCTAGTGACGGCCGCGGTTATGGCGGGCTTGAATATTTTGGCCGATTTTGTTCTCATACCGCGCTACGGAGCTATTGGTGCCGGCTGTGCCAATACGATGGTGCAAATTTCTAGCGTTAGTGTAACCACGGCTTTTCTGCTGATTAGAATGAAATACGATTTTCCCTGGCTAGAACTGGTGAAGATTGCGGCAAGTGCGGCAAGTGCGTCCGCACTTATATACATCGCCGCTGCCAATATAGTTCACAGTTCGCTACAAATTTTTCTTTGGATAGTAATTTTCCCAATACTATTTGGCGGTGGCCTGAGACTCTTCAATCCCTGGGATGGACAGGACGAACGCATCTTTTCTATTATTGTTGAAAAATGTCCCGTGCGGCTGAGGGAACTGGCAATAGGGACGAAAGCGTATCTGGGCATTGGGACCAGTGAATAAGTTCGGGTATCCTTGGAGGAGATGCAGGTGAAAGTATCTGTGGTCGTGCCGTTCTACAACGCCGAGCGGACACTGGCAGAGTGTCTCGAGGCACTAGCAGATCAGGACTACGCTGAATACGAAGTCATTCTGGTAGATAATAACTCGACGGATCTGTCTCCGGCTATAGTGCGGGAATTCCTCGATTCGCATCCCGGTTTTGAAGCTCAACTAGTCCACGAGCAAAGACAGGGTGTCAGCATTGCACGCAACACCGGGGCGCGATTGGCCACCGGAGAAATCATCGCCAATACTGATTCCGACTGTCTACCGACGCGATCCTGGTTAAGCGAATTGGTAGAGGCTTTCGCCGACGAGGAGATCGCGGCAGTCGCGGGTAATATCGATACGCGGCGACCGGAGAATATCTACGAACTCTTTTCGGCACTCTTCACTCTGCAAAGCCGAGAACGGGAGGCGAAGTACCAGGAGTATACTCTGACGCAGGGGGGCTGTGCGGCAGCCAATCTGGCCGTGCGCCGAAATTGGTTTGTCGACTTAGAAGGATTCGACGAGTCTGCTCATTATAGGGGCAGGGGCTTGAGTGATGACCAGGACTTCCTCGCGCGCCTGTATCAAAGGGGAGGGACGCTTTGGGCGATCACTGGAGCCACGGTGCTACATTGGCACCGCTCCAGCCTTCTCTCCATGGTACACCAGGTCTATCTCTATGGTCTGATTCACGCTATTGTTACGCGCCAGTACGGTAAGCAAGGGATTTTGATTACGGTCTGGGGCCGGGAGTTTTTTGTACCCTGGCTGGTCAAAGGCTGGATCGACTTTGATGCCCTCGATAAGAAAATAGCACTCTTGCTGGTTGCCGGTGTTCTAGATCCCGCAGCCTTTGTCCTCTTGGCAATCTATCTCATAGTGCAGGTCGAAAAGATGAAGAGGCGGGTTTGGAGCAAGGGGAGTGAGACGACGTGGGGTAAGTCTGCCGTGTTGCTGGTTTTGTTGCTGGTCAAGTCGGGAGCAATCACCTGTGGCAGGCTCTGGGGTTCGCTGTTGAAGAGAGTTGTTTGCATCTAATTGATTTTCGTCGTCGGTATATTGTCTGAATCAACAAACGCGTCAGTGGGGCAAGTCGAGGTTGTAAAGGACTATTCAGGTTGTAAAGGACGATTCAAAATGAGCGCGACACATAGCGATAAGACACAGTCCTCCGGAGAGGTGGATTCGGCGCTGAAGGCCGGAACCGTCCCGATTCAGGGCTTTGAGCAGGCGGAGACCGATAAAGAGGCTGCCAGGCATTGGCAACCTGTCTCAGACCGCAAGATAAAGGTCGGTATCGCCGGATACGGCGTCTGCGGTTTCGGTGCGGCGTTCCATTTTCAGGATCACCCGAATGTGATTATCGGCGCCGTTGCCGATTTGGATCCCGACAAGTGCGCCGAACTGGCCCGGTTGTGCCGTTGCGAGACCACCTATTCATCGTGTGAGGAACTGATCGCAGACGACTCGCTCGAGGCCGTATTTGTCGCGACCGATGCGCCGAGTCATGCCCGACTGGCCATCGCTGCGCTCAAATCCGGCAAGCATGTCGCCTCGGCTGTGCCGGCTGTTTTCGGCTCGCTGGAGGAAGCCGATGCGCTCTTTTCGGCTGTGCAGAACAGCGATCGTAAATACATGATGTTCGAAACCTCCTATTTCCACCACGACCTCTATTGCATGCGCGAGATGTATCAAAGGGGGGATCTTGGCGAGGTCGTTTACGCCGAGGGCGAGTACTGGCACTATTTCGACACGCCGCTCGCCGCGTATCAAGGTTGGCGTACGGGTCTGCCCCCGCAGTGGTATCCGACGCATTCGAATGCCTACTACATGGGGGTGACCGGTGGGAGTTTCACCGAGGTTTCGTGTATGGGCATGCCGAGCGCCCTTGAGCACCTGCAGCCGGAGAACAATTCATATCGCAATCCTTTTGGCACCGAGATCGCGCTTTTTCGCACCAGCGAAGGGGGTATGGCCCGGATGGCAGTGAGCTGGGATACGCCGGGAGAAGGTGGAGAACGAGGGCGGATTCGCACTCGGCAGGGGACCTTCTATGGCGAGTTTCAGGGTGCTCAAAAAGATCTCCTGCCGGAAATAAAACGCCCGCCGCTACCTCCTGGGGTTGATGCCGGCGGACATGGCGGCTCCCACGGTTACCTGATGAGCGAGTTTGTCGAGGCTATTCTGCTGGACCGCACGCCGCTAGTGGATGTGGCTCAATCTCTGAATATGACCGTCAGCGGTATCATTGCCCACGAGTCGGCTCTAAAGGACGGCGAATTGATGAAGATTCCGCAGTACGCGCTCTAGGACTGCGATGCAGAATAGGGAATAGGTGACGACGTGATCGGGGAAGGTATGGCTAGGTGGTCTGTTGCCAGCTGCAGAGCCACAGAACGGTACATATTGGTTCAATGCGAAAAATCTGACCAGCAGGTCTAATCCTGGCTCTCAATGAGCAATGGCTCCAGCCGAACCTTGTGAGCAACCAAATGTCGAACGACCTGCTTATCGTCGCGCACGGGTTCCCACAACTGGTCTTCAAATACGACTAGAATCTCATCCGGTCCGATCTCCACGGCCGAAACGCCCTGCCAGCCGGGAGCCGTCGAGACGGTGATTTCGTAGGGCCACCCTTCGCCCAGACCATCCAGGCAGACTGCGATCCGGTTGTCCGGCCGCCCGTAGGTCGCTACGATCAGACCGTTGGACATCGTTAATAGCCCGGGAAACTGCCCGTTGAGTCGGCTGCGAACCGGATCGCTCCAGGTGCAGCCCCCGTCGTAAGAGCGCGAGAAGTAGAGCGGGGCATTGCCTTCTCCATTGCGCAGAATCGTTAAGAGCTCCCCGTTGGGCAGCAGAGTGAGACCCGGCTCGGCCCATCCTTCGTCTCCCATCTCCGGCAAGGGCGGTACGCATCCTCGATAGTACCAGGTTTTACCGCCGTCTTCGGAACCAAGACACCAGCTGGAATACTTGAAGATTTTGAATGCATGCGGATATTTTTCCCAGCCCATATATCTGATATCGGTGTGGACCAGATCGTGGTCGCAATATCCGTAGCACATCCCAACGGCGCTGCCGTCGGGCATTGCGATGGCCTGGTGATTGAGTGTATTGACGCGCACTATCCCGTCCTCTCCCATCGAAGGCACGTGCGGCCCTAAATCGAATCGGAGTTCGATCTCTTCGACCGTATGCCATCCGTCTGTCGAACGGTAGGCCGGGGCGCTAGCCGATTTTTCTCCAGTGGGTTTCCCGGTTGACCCGATCAGCAGATCCGGGCCTTTTGCAAAATTCAACCCGGTAGCGTGGAGGCCGAGAGAGCCCAGGTGCTTAGGCCCTGCGGATTCCCAGGTTACTCCCTGATCGCGGCTGAGAAATTCGCTTGCCAGCAGCGTGCCATCGTAGCACCGCATCAACGAGGGCATACACTCCGTCACCCCGATATAGATCGGGTCGCTGACACTCACCCGCAGTCGTTTTTCGGCTGCAACCTGCTCACCGCGGCTGCTGTGGACGAAAACCCGGCCACGGTCAGATTTCTCAAGACGGGCGCAGAAAGAGTGTTCGCCATCGGCCACGGTCGACAGGACCGTTTTGGCGACGATGCGGTTCCATCCGCTTTGCAGGCGAACCGGATCAGTATAGAGGTCCCATTTTCGGTTTTGATTGGCGCTGCAGGATAGAAAAGGGCCGTCAAAACGGGCCACGTCTTCGCCATTGAGCCAAATCCGACAGGGTGTATTGGAACTCCATCTCAGTAGGTATTCACCCGCTTGCTGTGCCTGAATCTGAGCGGCCATATAGGTAACCGAGTAGTCGAAGGGAAAAGACGGGCGATCCCAAGCCCGGCGAGGAAATCCCCAGGAGCTGTAGGACGTGTAGAAGCCGAGCCGTTGGTCGCACTGGTGGCAGCGGCTCGGCTTATCTGGGACAGGAGTCTCACAGCGGGGGCAGTGGGGTTCTCCGGGAATGCCGCGTTCGGGCGAACCCCAGCATGGCATCAACTCGTCCTCTACGGTAAATAGATCCATTGTCACATGCACTCCGCCGGGCGGTTCCTGCACCGGGTCTGCACTTTTCAGCTGGAGCTGGTGATGGTGACGGAGCAAGACTCTTTCAGGAGTTAACTCCCACCACTTATTCATCACGCTTACCGCTGAATATCGTCGCCAGGTACACGCTGCGACCTGTTGATCCTCGCGAGGTATCAGATCGGCTTCGGCTGAGACGAAGTGATCTTCGAGTGCGCGAGCTGGATCATTGGTCGCGTAGGCGCGGTCGGCGAAGGAGAACGGCCCTAGAATCCACCACTGGCGCAAAAAATTCCGCCAGTGTACATAATTGCGATTCGGATCCGCGGGCCGTATGAAATTGGCGATAGTACTCTCTGCTGTACCGGTCTCGGACATCGTTCGGCAGCTTTCCTTAGTTGTTGGTCGTGGTTCTGATCACACGCTGAGAGAGTGTGGGTATCTCAGGTGACTCGATTATTTGGTCGGTTCAGTACGCCTTGGCCGAAGACAACGTTGTAGATCTCATCGCTAGTCGTTTTGGTCGCGGCATCCATATAACAGGCACTGAAGGCACGTCGTGGGCTCTCGGTGGTGTTGATCTCTGATGCATGAGGCAGGTGGTTATGGAGCAGGACGCATTCCCCGGCCGCTACTTCAAGGGGAACGATTTCGGCGCCGTGCAAGAGTTCCTGTTCTTGATCGTCGTTCAGATGTCCCGAATGGCTGGAGGGGTTGATCAGGTGACGGTGGGCTCCCGCTATTATATGGATGCAACCGTTGGCGACGGTTGCTGCATCTAAAGCGGTCCAGATCGTGATCAGCGGATCTCGGTCCAGATAATTCCAGCGGTCCTGGTGCCAACGCAGGTGGGTGCCCTCTCCGGCAGGTTTGTTCATAAACATCGCTCGAAAGCAGGAAATGGCAGTTGCTTCTCCGTACACTCGAGCACAGATGTGGCGAAAGAGCGGTTTGCGCATATAATCCAGAAAGAGCGGATCATACTCCAAATCCTGGATCTTGCGGTAGCTCAGGGTAG
>CAZFMY010000148.1:0-12152 GCA_964520345.1 uncultured Gemmatimonadaceae bacterium
AATCATCCTCATTGGCCATCGGCTGGTGGCCTCCCTCTATATCGATGACCTGCAGGCGCCGCATGCAAAGCCCGACCGGACCCTCCTGGAAGTAGCCCTCGTCATCGGGACCCCGGTGCACCAGAGCATCGCACATCCGATGCAAGAGCCTCTCATCGACTTTCCGCTCCGGATCGCGATACACTTTTCCGGCAATGCCGCACATTTAAGCCACCTCCAGCAAATCCCTATAAATCGCCGTCATCTTCTCCGCACTCGCCGCCCAGGTCATCCCTTCTGCTTGCTCGCGCCCGGCCCGGCCGAGCGCTTCCCGCAATCGGCTGTCCGACTGTACGCGCTGCAGGGCTTGCGCTAGAGCTGAGCTATCTTCGCTCTCCACTAGCAGGCCCGTCTTCCCATCGCAGACCAACTCAGGCGTACCCCCCACTCGGGTCGCCACCACCGGCAAACCGCAGGCCTGAGCCTCGAGGACTACATTAGGCCGCCCCTCGGAACGACTGGGCAGCACCAATATATCAGCCGCCCCCATCCAGGTTGGAATCTCATCGGACGATCGGCGGCCAGCGAAACGAAGACGGTCACTCACCCCTAACTGCACAGCCTGTCGCTCTAGCTCGGGGCGCTCCGGGCCATCTCCAACCAACAAGCAAAGCGGCTTGGGATCAGCCAATTCGGCCAGAGATTCGACCAGCACGTCCAACCCTTTGACCGGCACCAGCAGTCCGACGAAAAGCATAATGAACTCCTCGTCCGGCAGTCCGAGCCGCTCACGCATAACTCGGCAATCGGCGGGTTGAAAACGGCGATCAACGCCGTTGGCGACGACTTTGATTTTGGACTTGGGCACCCCAAGCGCCTCCAAGTTCGCAGCGATATCCTCGCTAACAGCCACGACGACGTCCATCCAGTTGTAAATCAGGCGGTGCAACTGCGCCATCATTCCGCTTCCGACCAGATGAATATCGCTGCCCCTGACACTCAATACCAACGGGCAGCGCCACCACCGCGTCGCCCAATAGGCGATCAGCCCCGAAATAGTCCAGTGGCAATGCACCAGACCTCCGCGCCGCACCCGACGCAAGGCGCCGAACCAAAAACCCAGCAGAAAAAACGGCACCTGCAACCGGGCCAGCCAGCTACGTCTCAGATTGGTCGGAATCCCGCCACCATAGGCCACCCTCTGGGCCCTAGCAGGCCAGAAATAGCGAAACCGATGCACCTTGACATTGCCAAAGCACTCGTCTGCGGCCAACCCCGCCTGGTGCGGAGCCAGTACTTCAACGGTACAATCAGCCTCGACCAATTCCCGCGCCAGCTCGAGTATGAAAGTCCCGAAGAGGTCGCCCTGAAAACGGGGAAATCCCGTCGTCAGCATCGAGATATGCAGCCGACTCATTCACTCTCCTGCATATCGTAGAGCATCGCGAAAAGCAGGAACTGAATCCCCATGATAATCATCAGCGCGCAGACCACCGAACGCGGACCAGTGACTCCCTCACCAGTCAACTGTTGGTAGACCAGAAATCCACCATAGAGCACGCCAAGGGGCAGGAAGACAAAGCCGAAGAGGTAAAAAAACAAGAGCGGATGAAAATCTCGTATCAGGTATTTGCTGAAGAGCCGCCAGAAAAAATCGCGGACCATCATCGGTGCAACTCTGATCGCGTAATTTACCCCCTTGATCTGCGATTGGCGCTCGCCCTCGAGATAAATCGCGCGCCGCGGCACGTCCTTGACCTTGAGCCCCATCGCATTGAGACGGACCAAAAAGTCCATCGGATAGCCGTAGCCCTTCCAGGCCTTGCCCCAATCGATCAGGTCTATCGCCCTCTTGCTAATTGCCGTATAGCCGTCGACCACGTCGTAGATCTTGTAATAACCCGAAGCCATCTTGGTCATGATCGAGATGATCGCATTGCCTATGAAGCGAGTCCAAGGCATCCCTTCGAGCCCGACAGTAGGCATGAGGAAACGGTTGCCCTTGGTGTAGTCGACCTCGCCGCGAGCGATCGGTTCTAGCAGGTCTTCCACCGTTTCGAACGGCATCTGGTTATCGCCGCCAACGACCACAGTGATATCGTACTCGTCGGCGCTAGCACGCATATAACCGGTGATGATCGCCGCTCCGACGCCCTTATTCTCCTCGTGTTGAATCAGCTCGATACGAGGATCGATTTCGGCGTGTTTGCGAACGATATCGGGGGTCTGATCCTGACTGCAATCATCGACCACGTAGATCCTATCGATGGTCTCGGGTGTCCCCTCCAAAGTGGCACCCAATAGGCGCTCTTCGTTGAACGCCGGGATGACCAGCGCGATCTTGTTGCCTTTATACACTCTCGGCTATCCTCCCTCTCAATGAATCACCACGCTCGCACCACCCTCGGCCAGCGAATTCGAAGCAGCTTCGAGGACTTTGACCACCCGCAATCCATTGGCGCCGTCGGTGATCGGCGTGCGCCCTTCTGCCACGCACTCGACAAAGTGCTGGCACTCGGTCCGGAGCGGCTCGGCAAAATCGATCTGCGGTATCAGTACGTCGCCAGCTCGCTGGATCAATTGAAACTTGCCAAAAGAGTCGAAGTCTCCCAGCGATCCCTCGATCCCCCGGCGGTCGATGCCCTTGTCGAATAGTTGAATCTTCGCTTCGGTGCTAGCATCGTCGTAGACGATCATCTTCTCGCTGCCCACGACCGTGGTCCGTCGTACCTTGCCCGGGTCGAGCCAACTGACGTGGATATGCACCGCCACACCGTTGGCGAATTCGAGATTGAGATAGACCACATCTTCAATCCCCTCCTGCAAGTAAGTATAGCCGCGCGCATCAACCCGGATCGGCATTTGCTTGAGCCAGCGCAACGCGATCGAAATATCATGGGGCGCTAAATTCCATAGCGCATTCACATCGCGGCGCACGACCCCGAGGTTGAGTCGCTGCGCATAGATATAGTAGACTTCACCCAACTCCTTCCGCTCTATACAATCCTCGACATACTGAACCGCAGCATTGTATTCAAAGGTATGGCCGACCATCAGCACTTGCTTCTGAGCATTAGAAAGACGGATCAATTCCTCACACTCGGTCGCGCACCGAGCCAGTGGCTTTTCGACAAAGACGCCCTTCCTCGCTTCGAGGACCTGGCTAGCCAGCGAAAAATGCGAATCGGCCGGCGTCGCCAGAGCGATACCCTGGATCCGGTCATCACTCAGTAACTCTTCAATATCCGCGCAGAGTTCCACGCCCGGAAAGAGTGCGTCGATACGCTCGAGTCGCTCGCGGTCTCGATCGGCAACAGCGACCATATCCACGCCGCTGGCGGTGAAAAAATTCCGAATCAGATTGGGGCCCCAATAACCGGCTCCGACGACGCCAATACCTACCAATTCATCCCCCTTAACCGCTGCGCCGAGCACAGAGGACGATCCCCCGCCCCCAAGCCAATCGCGCAAAAAGATCATCGAAACGCAAAAGAGCTGCGGCTATCTCGACCAGGATCCGACTCCGACCGATACGGGTATCGGATCGGGCTTCGCGCTGGTGGATCTTCTGCCCCGCCGTGCGTTTAAGCCAGGGAGCAAAGAGCAACCGATGATAGAGGCGCCCCAGCGGGAACCCCCAGACCCGAACCCGCTCTACGGCAAAACCCGCTTCGGCGAAAAGACTGACAAACTCGTCCCGCCCATAGCGCTTGACGTGCCGGGCCCATTCGTCGGAGTGGTCCCATAAACGCGGATTGAGGGGAACACTGGCAACACAGACACCACCCGGCTGCAGCACTCGGTGAAACTCGCGCACCGCCGCCTGATCGCCCCCTGCCTCGGGCAATAGGTGTTCGAGAACTTCGCCGCAAATCAAACCATCGAAACTCCGATCGGCAAAAGGCAAATCGGTCACCGAAGCCCGCCCTACCCGCACCCGATCTCCCGCTCCCAGGCTGCGGACTTTGGCCCCGACCAGAGCCGCAAATTCTACGGAGTCCTCCACCGCGGTGACCTGGTAGCCGGCCCGGTAGAGGTCCAGCGCCAGGCTGCCGCTGCCGCAGCCAGCATCGAGAATTTTTCCCATTGGCAAAAGCCGCCGCAGAAGCCGCAAGAGCTGCCGCTCGCGAAATAGATGCACTGGCCCGCGAATTTCACACTCGCCCCAATGGGTCTGCGCAATCGATTGCTCAGCGACCACTATGTACCTCCAAGGTCTGCATCAGATCGCGCCCGATCGCATCGCCAGACCCGGATTGGCGGTAGCACTCGTACCCTGCCTGAGCCAGTTTTGCCGCCAGCCCCCCCTCGTCGCGCAAGCGGCGCAGGGCCTGTGCCAGCGCCACCCCACTGCCGGCGGTGCAAAGCAGCGCCGATTCGCCATCGGCCAAGAGTTCGCGCACCGCCGGCGAATCCCGGGTTATCACCGGACGACGCAGCGCCAGTGCAGCGAAAATTTTGTAGGGTATGACCCGGGATGCCTTGGGTGTGGTGCCAAAAATACCCAGACAGACATCCGCCGCTCGAATCCGCTCAGCCAATCCTTCGCTGCTGATCCATTCATCGACAAAATCAACCCTTTGCAATTGCCGCTCCTCGACCTCCTGACGCACAGAGTCGTAGAGTTGGCCTGAACCGACCAGACTAAACTCGAATTCCTCTTCGCGGAGTAAATCGGCAGCTTCTACGATGTACTCTATCCCGTGCAGAGGCACGTAGGTGCCGAAAAAAAGGACTTTCAACGGGCAATGCAGCTTCTCCTGAATACCAGACGGCTCAAAACCATCGAAGATATTGCCGACCATACTGCGGTGAAACTTCTGCGGCGCCAGAGCAAAAACCCGGGCAAAATAATCGGCCACTTCCCCAGTATCGACCAGGACCAGATCGGCAGCGCGAAACGCCAGGCGATCGATGCCGTAGAGCAGTTTGGCCTTCCACGAATCCTTGGCAATTTGACCCCTATCGAGCACAACCGTATCGTAGAGCGAAATAAAGGACACCAGTACCAGCAGGCGACGCCCGAAAGGATTGAGCAAGCGCGCCAGGACAATATCCGCATAGCCCGGATAGCCGACGATGACGACCCGGTGCGACTCGCTGCGCAAATAGCGATAAATCAAACGGGCATAGACCCCCAATGCCCGAAGGGCCAATCGGGGCCAGGTTCCCGCTCTCGCACCGGAAAAAGTCTGGTGCAAAAATCCCTGCCAGAGCTCCTCGCGGCATTCCGAAACAGCCCCCCCCGAAACCTTTAAACCATTGATTAACACCCGGTTGACAGGATAACCTTCTCCAGTTACATAGGTGCCAAAAAAGCAGATACCCAGGGCTTCAGCCATCTTCGCTACGCTCGAATCGCATCTGCGCAATTTGCTCGGCAATCAAACCCATCATAAAGACCATGACCGCGGTGGTGAAAAGAAGCATCGACATATTGGTAAAGCGATGAGCGGTCAGAAAGGTATAGCCATAATAGCCGAGCCCCATTAAAAACAGGTAGAGGCTCACAGGTAGAAAAATCTTCAGTGGCGAAAAGAGCATGCAGATTTTGGCAATCACCAGCAGGAACCGGGTACCGTCGGAAAAGAGCCGAATATGGCTTTTGCCTCCCTGGCGCCGAGCGACCTCGATCGGGATGTATTTGACGCTGAAGCCAGCCCGGATAATACAGAGCGTGATCGTCGTCGGATAGGAATACCCATTGGGCAGCAACGAGACGAACCGGCTCACGACGGACCGGCGCATCGCCCTAAACCCGGAAGTCAAATCTTCGATCCGCCGCCCGGTCACATAGCTGGCCAGGCCATTGTAGAGCCCATTGGCCATCCTGCGGTGCCAACCAGCCTGGGCTTCCTTCCCCCGTGCCCCGACCACCATATCGTACTTGCGACATTCGGCGAGAAGTCGCCCGATATCTTCAGGCGCGTGCTGACCATCCGCATCCATAAAGACCAGTACTTCTCCCCGGGCGTGACGAATACCGGTCTTTATCGCGGCACCATTGCCCATATTATAGGGGTGTTCGACCAGCCGAATTACTCCCTCAACCCCCCGGACCTCCTCCGCACTAGCATCACTAGCCCCATCGACCACCACCAAGATTTCGTGCTCCTGATCGAGGCTGGATAGGTACTTCGTTAAACGCTCCAGGACCGAACCGATGGATCCTGCTTCGTTGTAGGCTGGTATAATAACACTGAAATCGACCCTGCGGTCCGTCATTTAAAAACCCCTGATAGGGCGAATTGGTCAGGATTTTTTAAAGAGGGGGAGTTCGCGACGCAATTCGGCTTCCAATTTGGCGTGGCAAGAGGGACACACTGCAATCAGGTGTTCCAGTTTATTCGCTTCCACGTTGGAGGAGAAACTGCGATAGGGAATTTTGTGATGAACGTCGAGTTGGCGCCCCAAATCTTCTTCGCTGATACCACAAACTCTACAGGAAAACCCATCGCGCTCTCGCGCCTGACGAGCCTGGATCTCCCAGTTGGCCCCGCGCTGCTTGGGCGTCGTGCCCAGCCTAACCGCGAACGACGGCTCAGCGTCGGTCCAGGCCTGTCGGCAGGATGCATCGCAAAAGTGCAATCGAGTCCGAGCACGATACCAAGCCGGGACCTCGATCTCCTGGCGGCAGTGGGCACAATTCGCAGTTACCTGCTCGCCGTCGTCTCCTGGATCCCGCAGAAAATCGAAACCCAGCTGGTCAGTGGAGGAGGGCATGGCCTAACTCTATAGCAATAATACGCGCCCAAGCCTTGGGGTAAGCCTGGCACACAACGGGGAAACACGTGCCAATAATACTGATTATATAAGGTTTATGTCAAGCTCTTAAAGAGCGAAACAACTACTGATTGGCGAGGACGAAATCGACCTCGAGCGTATCGCGCACCGTGAGTGCCTGAGCGTAGATCGCCGCCTGGCGAGGTCGGCTATCGCCTGGACTGGTCAGCACGGCCACTGCCAGCCCATCCAGCGTAATCGCCGTTGGAGTAATCTCACCAACGGTGGTTGCAAAAACCACTACTGTGCTGTCGCGCACAGGGTTACCACCTTCTTTGACAGTAGCCCAGACCTCCGCACTCGCCGTGCTGTCCTCGACCGAAATACGATCTGGAAAGGCCGATAATTGCAGGGTCAGATTTCGATCGGTAGAGTTGGTCGGTGCCACCGAGAACGCACAACTACCCACCAAGAGCAGCAAAAATACCCCGCCCAATTGCCGAGCCGATTTCGCCAAGGCATTCACGGCAGGAAGTCCGGTGGAACCCAGGATAACTGGTCGGCCATCACCGCCAGCATATTATCCACTAGGTCGTCGAGGGCGGCCTCGTGAACCCCTTGGATCTCAACGGCCGAGGCCCGCGCCGTAATATCGCGTCTATCCCCCGAAAAAAGCCTCACTCCCTTGCGTATTTTACCCGCGCCCACGACATCCTCGTTGTAGACCTGTACCTGGGTGCGGGTAGGGTCGAATTCCAAAACCCGGAAGCGTAATCCAACCTCTACTTCGGCTTCGGGCAACTTCACCATATAGGGCAAATTGACCCCGGCGAAGCGATCGAAATCATAGTTGGACACCGCCCCGGTGACCACCACGTCGACCCCGAGTTTTGTCGCCAATTCGAGAGCCTGACGCGGCTTGAGAAAACCTCGATTGGGCACATCGGCGTAGCGCTGGATATCCACCACCTCTAGACTATCGTGGGGTTCGAGACGATTTTTGATCTTTTCGACAATTCGCTGACCTGCAGCATATTCTTCAAAGCCCTCGAAGTCGACAATCGCCAGGCGCAAGGCCTGGGAGGGCTGATAGTCTCGCTTGGGAATTTCCCTGGTTTCATAAACCTCATGCCGCCAGGCGAGCCGACGACGACCCGACATAAAGCCGTGCAACCGCACGCCGAAACTAAAACTAGATTTTATTGGATAGTCGATAAAACCGAATTCTTTATTGAGTTCGAGTTCGACTCCTTTAAACAGCCCCAGACGGGTGCCGACCTTGAAAACGCCCACCGCCCGTGCCTGTTCCGAAAAGGTCACTTGGGACTGATATTCGAGGTTGATGCTGGCCCAGCGGCTACGCCGCCCTAACTCCATGCCGATCCCGTAGATTAATTGCGAAAGGACATCGATATTTGCCGAGCGAAAAAAGCCTCCATTAAGATAGAGCGAGACGAAATCAAAGTGAATGTCCATCAATCCTTGTAAACCGATATCGAACGACTCGCTGCTGAAAGAGCGGATCCCGCCAATCGCGTCCAGGGCATGTTTGCCCTTGTAGCCGAAAGGCAAACCGAGCAGCAACTGGTAGCCGGTATAGAAATTCGCCGGCAATTTCCCGGGCCGCGAGAACTTTACTCCCAAGACCGGATCTCCGCTGCCGTATTTATTGAGCCCGCCGACAGAGTCGAGGAGAAAGGGTACCAAAAAACTCAATTCCAGAGCGTCACCAATACCATAGCCCAGACCATAACCACCCGTGTAGATGCTACCGGCACCGAGTCCGGGGACACTGATCGGGTTGGAACGGTTCTGAATCCGCAGCCGGAACCGGCCCTTACCCAATGGTTCGGCGCTGTGGACCAGGTCCAGTCCCTGCCCCATCGGTGCGCTGATTGCACCATTGCGGGGCCGCCGCAGCAAACCGAGGTTCTGGGCCTCGAGTTCGCACCAAAACCCAAACACGGCGATTAGCACCACTATATAGCGCATCAACCTCTTCATCTCAGAATCCGCCACTGGCTTCGAGTTGCAATTCCAGTGCAATCTGGCTCATTTCTCGCAGGAGTTGTCCCGGATCGTTGTAGGTATACGACCCTTTAATCATACGAACCTGAGCGGCGGAGTTATTCGGATCGGGCCGATCGAGGACACTATAACGACCCAGTTGAAAATAGGATTCTGCCAACATCAGGCGGATATGGCGGCTATCGACACTATCGTGCCCTAATTGGCGATTGTTTTCATCCAGGCGAAATGCCGAATTATATCCATCTCCGGTCGCCAGAGCCTGGACCGAAAACTGAGCCGCATCGGCGTAGCGGCCTCGTGCCAGCGCAACTCCGGCCCACCCCACCCACGCGTCGACGTTGCGGCGGTTCAAACGAGTTGCCTGCTGGAAAGAATTCCAGGCATCCTCCAGTGACTGCTCACGAAAAAAAGACCAGCCGATGCCATTGTGGGCCTCGGACTTGATTTCGTTGAGCACCGATTCAGCGCCTTCAAAAGTCTCGGCCTCGGCCAGCGTATTGGCAAAGAACTCGATAGCCTGCTGATAATCGCCAGCCTGGTAATTGCTCCAATCGATGGGCAGATGATCGCGCAATCTCTGCTCCTGCTTATCGATCTCTTCTGGCCCGATGCCGCTTCCACCACCGCAACTGGCACAAGCTAGAGCCACGACTACCCCCTGCACAAAAGATACGAATCGCTTCATCGAGATACCCCTCATTTCACTAAGGTCATGCTGCGCGTCTGCGCGGTTGTGGTTGTTTCCATTCGGTAGAGATAAATCCCCGATCCCATCCGCTCGCCGGTCTGCGCGCGTCCGTCCCAATGGATTCGATGGCGACCAGGCCCCATTGGCCGATTGGCCAAGGTCCTCACCAGCTGCCCCATAGCATTGTATATCGTCAATTTCACCCATCCGGCTTCGGCCGGTACCAGCAGGGGAATAGTGGTCTCTGGGTTGAAGGGATTGGGGTAATTGGCCTCGAGTTGCGCGCGCTGCGGCAGGGAAAAACCCCGCACTTCAATCCGCTCGATCCGTTCGTTACCCGCCCGATCCCGGGCCACAATCTCCAGCCGGTACTCAGCTCCTATCAGTTCGCTGGGGACCGGCCAGCTAAAGGTGAGACCATCGAATGAAAGAGGGGCTTCCTCGTCGTTGACCCAGAGGCGAATCCCAGCTGAGCCTAAACCACTGCCCCCGTCGATCACCCTACCCTCTAATTTCGCGTATTCGCTGCCGGGCAAGGTCTCAAGCTCGAGTCGCGGCGGCAAATGATCTCGCAATATTCCGTAGCGGCCCAATGCTTCAACTGGCACCGATTGACCGAGATCCCCAAGATAAGTCCAGTCGCTTCCATCGAAGCGATAAAGACCCTCCCCCGCCCGATGCACTCCCTCCCAGGCCAATCGACCCGGTCGAGCCAGGCTTTGTCCTGCTGGGTAGATATCCACTGTACGCCGCAACTCCAGTTCAGGAGATAGTTCCTCGACTCTTTCCTCAACCTGCAGCAGTACTGTCGTTCCTGCTCCCAGCGCCTCGGGCGGCATATCTAAGCGGACCCCCCCATGGGCCAGGACCACCCGTTTGCCTGCTGCTACCGCGGCAATCTCCACGGAGGCGGTATCGCGAACATCGGTACCTAGCGCAGTAAACGCCTGTGCTTCGAAACGGACCAAGCCGCTGACTCCAGATTCCAGTTGCACCCCCCCCGTCCAAATCAAGACTCCGCGGCCGTCCAGATCATCTTCGCTCTGGCGCACCGCCACAGTGCTGTCGATGGACGCGAAAGAACGGATGACATTGGGCGTTCCCGAGAGCTCGCGGCGAGAAACCACGAAGACATCTATGAAGGTGGCAACCAGCGGGTTCGGCACGACCTGCAGATCCATCGTCAACTCGTCGACCGGCTCGATGACATTGACTACCATCGTTCCCGAAGCGCGAAATCCGCCACCGATATCCGCGGTGAAGGTCAACGAGTCGGCTCCCACCCGCTCGCCGATACTGGCGACCCGCAAGCGATGCGGTACCTCGAGGTCAATCAGCGGCTGGGTGATCTTCTGCCCTGAGACCGCCCATAATACCTCGGGAGCCGTTCCACCACTGATGAAGTCTTCGGGCAGGAAGTCGTTGAGTGCAATCGTAGAATCGATCTCTCCGGCAGCAAAAATCAGACGCGGAAACTCCTGCAATGGCCGATTGGCAAATGCAGGATCCAGAGCGATGATCCGCACCGTATCGCGGCCAACCACGCCCAATTCTTTGTTGCGAGCAACGAATATACCCAATGCTTCGATGGTATCAGCGGCCGTAGCGAAAACCGAATTATTGGCATCGATTCTCACGAAGAGCGAGCCCTGGTCATCGATCGGCTCGTAACTCCAGCTAACCACCGAGTCGGGATGCGTCTCCGGATCTTCTATATAATCGCTCAGGACCAGGTCGGTGAAATTCTGTTGTGCAATGAACTGGATATCGGGAATCGACCGCAATCGCAGGACCTCGCTCTCGCCGACAACCCGCACCACAGCACTTTGAGTCCGGACCTGACCCAGGCTGTCCTGTGCAGTGAAAACCAGGGTATCCGTCCCCGCTTCAAATCCGAAAATCGAGACCGTTCGATCATCGCGGATACTGGGTATCGAACTCCCCCCGCACTGTGATCCGCCCTCGCACTCGACTGAGACGACTTCAACCCGCCAGTTCAGGTCATCTAAATCGACATCTCCCAGGATCTGGACATAGTCGTTTAGATTGAATACATCGGTAAACGACCCGACCGGCACCTGTATATCTTCGGGAAAGGGCTTCAGCCGAAATCCAGCTTCGGACAGCCCTCCGCCACCGGACCGGATCGTCACCAGCATCGTATCGGTGGCCGAAGTGCCCTCGGGTGATGTGACGCGAAAAACGACCGTCTCGGTACCAAAAACAGCGGTCTCTGGCGCAAAGAATACCACGCCGTGGGTAATAGGATCCACGTTGACTTCAAGATTTTTCTGATCAAACGTATTGAGCCGTTCCCAGAAGATCTCAAAGTCTTCGTTGTCTGAATCGTAATAGTAATCGTCGAGGTCGATTTGCTGATGGGATTCATTGCGATCCAGCACCAAGTCGGGCAAGCCACCAGCCACCGGATCGCCATCCGAAGAATAAATCCGCAGCCTCAGATCATCGCCCTGGTCACCGGGATCGCTTACGGTGAGCATCACCTCTTCGTAGCCGATGAATTTGGGCGGAGCAGCCACCGAGAGCATCCGCTCCGGGTCGATAGCGATCTCACTCTGGTACCCAGGCAGCACAGTCCAGGATAACTCGTCGTGCGAATTATCTGGATCTTCGACAAAGGAGTCGAGATCCTCTATCCTTGGATCTGCACCGGGAGAAATTTCGATCTTGATCTCATCCTGGATCAGCGAAGGCGGCAGGGCTTCGGCGG
>CAZFMY010000149.1:0-5586 GCA_964520345.1 uncultured Gemmatimonadaceae bacterium
GGCGGCGAATTCGAAGACCTGGGTCCCGAAGACCACGCGTATCGGCGGGTTGTTGAGGCGGGTGACGCGCTCAGGCAATTGAATCACCAGACCGTCCTCCTCTTCTTGCACCATTGCTGGATCGACGGCGACCAGCGGCTCGCCCATTTCGAGGCGGCGGAAGGCCGCGCGATTGCCGGTGAGGATGCGCAGCGCGTCGAAACCCGGCGCGCTGCCACCGGCGAACTCGGCGCGCACATCATAGAGGAATTCGGTCTCTGCGCCGAGGGCGACCTCGGTGAAGCCGCGCTTGGGCTGCGGGTCGTCGGCGCGGGCGACCTCGGCGAAGACCTCGTCGGCCAATAGCGGCGCGGGCTCGATCCACAGCGAATCGACGCGGATCCAGGCGTCGAAGTCGCGACTTTCCAGGGTGAGGCGGACCTGCAGGTGCGAGCCGGAACGCAGGCGCAGCAGTTGGCCCGGTTCGGTGAAGGACACCGACCAGAAGGACCAGTTGTCCGCGTCGTATTGGATCGAGGCGCGGATGCCGGGCCGGGGGTCGCGGTTGAGCAGGGCGGTCAGCCCTTCGTAGTGCTCGCGCGGGACTTCCTTTTCGCGGCCGATATTGGTGTATTCGTGGTATACCGCCGGGTCCGCGTCGCGGCCGACGCGGACTTCGGCGCGCAACCACACCGGGGCGGCGGGGTCCTCGACGGGGACGCCGTTTTCCATCCGCATCCGGGTCGTCGCCCAGTGCAGGCGGCCGAAGTTTACGACCTCGCCAAGGTCGGCGATCCGACCGAGGTAGATGGCGCGCTGCGGCACGCCGTGGCCGAAGGCCTCGAAGCCGGCAATCGAGCCCTTGAACGCAATGGCCTGGTTGCCCTGGCCGCCGCAGGTGCGGCACTGGTCGAGGGCTTCCTCGTCGGCGAGGGACAATTGGCGGCGGTAGCGGAAGAAGCGGGCGTACTGGCGGGGAATGTCTATCTGGACGGAGGGGTCGAAGTTGGCGCCGACATTGGCGATCACTTTTTGGAAGAGATCTCTGCCGCCCCAATTGACAGCCGGTTCGGAGTCATCGCCGATCGAGACATCGAAGGCGGGGACCATATCTAGCGGCAATGGCGTGCCGTCGGAGCGAAAACCCTGGGAGGGTGTGTAGAAGCCGAAGCGGACCAGGGGGACGGGTACGGCGGTGTCAAAGGAGAAAAACAGGCTGTGCAAGGGTTGGGCCAGGGGGGCGTTGTAGGTCGTGCTGTCCTCGTCGACCATAAAGACCCCGCTCTGGGTCGGGTCGCCGCCGACGCCGTTCCAGCGATTCCAGAAACGCGGTTTCTGGCCGTCGACATAGCCGAGGTTGTAGCGCGAGGGCTCGCGCCAGAATTCCCAGTTGTCGAGCAGGTGGATGATATTCTGGTCGGGCTGGAGGTAGAGCGGCTGGATCGCGCCGGGGGCGCCGGCGAAATCGACGAGGACTTGCAAAGAGTCGCGCAGGTCCCAGGCCTGGCCGCTGCCGCCGAGTTGCCATTTGGCGACCTGGGCGTGGCCGGAGTGGATGGTCGCCGCGAGAGCGAGCAGCAAGAGCCAGATGCAGCGCATACCTTCCTCCAGTGGGGGTGCGAGTACCAGGAAGATACGATAAGAGGCGCTGCCGCGCAGGAAAAATTAGCGGGTCTTGCCCCGCCGCGGTTCAATAGGCGACGGTCAGACTGCCCGACGCCGTGCCCGCGCCGACGTCGGCGCCGAGGTCGAGGCGGTGACTGGATGCCCTTTTTTGGTCCACTTAAGGCGAGACTTTTTGGTGTTTGATATAGTTTTCCGGGCTGAGATAGCCCAACCGACTATGGGGATTGCGGACGATCCTTCCCCACTCTATCCCCGCATCGAATATGCGACGGCACAGCGTTAGTGCGTTTTGCTTGGTGTTCCAGCCATAGCCGTTGAGCGCCGATAGCCACAGCACAATGTGCTGCGAGATGATGCGCTTCAACTGCATCTCTTCCAGGCAGACTTGCGGGTACGAGCCAGTGATGAGATCGACCAAGCTATACGTCCGTTGGGTGGCGGGCTTGTTTATCGTCGGCAGGACGACTCTGACCCACTCATCGCACAGTTCGCCAAAGCGCCGGCGATCATTGGCCGTCAGGTCGCCCCTGGCGTACTGCTGGGCTACTTTGCCGTCGTACCGTTCTCGCTTGGCATCGGTGTCTATCTTGCGCCCGGTGTCGGGATCGATGTCGGGACCCTGACCTGGGGGCGCTTGCCATCAGCGCTGTGACGGCTGTAGTAGTATGTTTTGCCCTTCGACTTCTGAGCTATGACTGCCATGGGTATCCCCCTGGGATGGGGTAGTGTAGATTGCGGAGTTGGGTATTCTCCACAGTCGGCCTCGCTTGATGCCTTCCAGCTCGCCTCCGCGCAGCCAGTTGTAGACGGTGCGCCGTGTATCGGAAAAATAAATCCCTTCGCTGGACATCTCCGGTGATTCAGGTCAACAGAAATCATCCAGATGATCCTCATCCCTCATTCAACTTCCAGCCCGGCAACGAAATATCAAACTTGCGCTCTGGCGCATAAATCCGTTCGCCGAGAGGATAGGGACGGTCCTGAGTTACGATATAAACGGCCCCCTCGTGAACATAGACAATTTCATCTCGAGCGTCGCCCACCACATCCTCGTTGAACCCATATGCCCACTCGAACGGCAGCCCTTCACATGCCGGGCGCACCACCTTTCTGCCTTTCGCGTCATAGAAACCGAACGCCTCCCTAGAAGAATACAGGAACATCAGCTCCTCACCGTCGCCAGACCAGTTCACTGGCGGCCCCCCCTGACTGATCGTGTCCGGCTCGAACCGCGTCAGTGGATCTCCCTGACCGCTCACCAGATTCATAATCCCGTAGTTTTCCCAGCGATTCCCCATCCACATTTCCAAACCCGGCAGATCCGGCCGGAAATTACCCGCATAGATCCCCTGCACATGACCAAACCGGTGATGCCTCAACAGAGCCCCGGTGCGCGCATCCACTAAGAAAAATCCCGGATCGCTGCCGGCAATCCCAATCTCGGGACCATTACTTTCATCTCCGTCCAATTCCCCAAACGCGGCGTGATCGATATGCCCGGCCCCCCCTGAATCTTCGATGTATTCCGCACCTTCCATCAGCCACAGAAGGTTCCCGTCCCCATCGTAAAGCTGATACCCCGGCAGGATCTCATCGCGGCCATCCCCATCCACGTCATAGAACCACATGTACATGCCATACCACGACTCGTGCGCATCCTGACGCCACCGAAGATTCAATTCCTCATCGTACGCCCAGATGGAATACCCGGTACCCGCGCCGTCGCCATCT
This sequence comes from uncultured Gemmatimonadaceae bacterium, assembly GCA_964520345.1. Lineage (GTDB taxonomy): Bacteria > Latescibacterota > UBA2968 > UBA8231 > UBA8231. The sequence goes on from CAZFMY010000149.1 coordinate 3,337, forward strand.
CTCAGGATCAGATCCTGCGCCTTCTCTGTCTTGCGAATTCGGCACGGCCACAAGGCCCCTAGCTTGTGCAAATACGGCTTCACGCTCTCTCCCCGATACCCGCGATACGGCCCTGTCTTTGGCAGTTCTGTCTCGGCTGTTACCTCCCCTGTCCGTCCACTGATCATCCGCAGCAGATCCCCTTCTACCCCGATGAAGTCCTCCACACCGTCCCCATCCAGATCGTGTACCACCCTGTGTTTTTTGTGTAAACCCGATGCCGCGGCATACACCTTATCCCACTGCTTTTCTCCCTCCACATCCAGGCACACCACCCGAAGGCCCGATTCCATTTCCTGCTGCAGCACGATCTCCTTCTTCCCTGCCCCACGGAAATCTCCCAACCGCACCTCGCAGGGCCAGTATTCACTTATGTCGATCCGCTTCCACAGCACCGGCTTCGGGTATTTTTCCGAAACCTCCGCCACCTCCCGGTCATACGCACTCTGCCGGCTTACGTATGCCGCCCGGGCAGGCTCCGACGCTGTAACCCGTACCCCATACATCCGGCTGCGAGTGTTCGTCCGGATGCCAACCTTACCCATCTGAAACTTCTCGTCATAGGCCACAAATACTTGCTTTCCGTCCACATAGCACGCCAACCGCTGTCCTTCGCACACCACCCTCAGGTGGTAATACCGGCTTCGATCCACCCCATTCCGGTAATCGGCGAGCATGGTCCATGCCTCATCCTCACGGCGATACAGCACAAAGCGCTCATATCCCTCTATGGCGAAGATATAATACCGCCGCAGATCCTGATATCGCACCATCACTCCTGAGAGGCCCACAATGGCGTGTGGTTCGTCATTGTTCGGCTCCGTAAACGCGTTCAGTTGCCGAACAGAGGCCTCCACTGTGTAATCCCCCCACAGCGGCTCCCCTGTTATAAGGCATCGGCCGGTTTTGTTGTGATGCTCCAGCACCTGCACCTCCCCATCGCGAACCACCCGATAGGAACTTGGCCGTTTCCCCTGCTTGGGGCCCCATTCCAGAGCATTGTTCCAGCCCTTGAAAACCTTCTCCTCCACGCGTTTATCCGGCTCTCGATAGTCCAGAATTTTGCCTACCGGGCATTCTGACAGATCGATCTCTGCCAGCACCACACTTGACTTGCTGTCTTGGGCCACTTCGTCCCCCTTTCTGAAAGGTTACACACAAAAGCGATTGTTTCGCGTTTCACAACACCCCAACCGCAGAAAAAGCGAACGGCCGTCTATAGAAAAAATAAAGATCCTTTTAGTACGTTGGGTCAAGTGGTATTGGCGTCTGCTCGCCTCTTTACAACCGCGTGCACGCCTTTACACGTCTCCTCCTTCAGGCTCGGCCGGCTCGATGGAGAACCCAGGTCGTTTTCACCTCTAAGGGGCGACAGGTAGACCGACCTCGAGGCGTAGTCTGTCCGACGAGGGCGGGATCGTGAGCGAGGGTTGCTGCGAGGGTATGTCGGCCGCGTCGTTGCTGGAGCGGATTTTGACGCAGGTGAAGCGTTTTTCGGGGGAAATGCCGCAGGAGGATGATCCGAATAAGGACTAACTCCTGCTAAGATTATTGTTACAAGGTTCGTTAAAATCGGTAGGATTCGCCTCGGGACTCTCTCCTCTGGTCCGATCCCAGGTGTTGTTGCCTAGATTACGGCCGCCCCGGGGTCATTTCCCCTTTCAAGCGCAGGGACAACCTCAGCCATATAGCCGAGAAAGAGCGGGTCGTAGTTTCCTTCCCAGGCGTACAATTCATCATCTTCTGTTAGATCACGAACCGGCAGGCTGTCCAGCTTGTTAGCCCAGATCTGCACGCTATTGCGCTGTAAGGTTCGGAACGGCACCATATCTCCCGATTCGACACGCTCGATACATCTCGCGTCAACAATTACCAAGCGTGTATCCGTATCTATGACTCTGAAGAGTCTGTCTACTTCTGGATAATCTAATCTGGTTTCGCATCGTGCGATTTCTCGATCTCTATCATCGGGGTCAATCCGCACCTCACGCCCCATAGCCTCGCTCACTAAAGCCGAGGCCTCCTCGTTCCCAATTCTTCCTTCTGCGAATAAATGCCGTGCGCTTATCCGGGGCGCACCAACCTGGTGGGAATGATCCGTGACTAGCACAGATGTTGACCGATCTCTTGTATGTGCGACGCTGGTAGTTTTCACAAAGGAAGAGGTAGCTGGCTGTGTCTACAGGCACAGAAATCGGCGTTGGTCAGCCG
>CAZFMY010000149.1:5686-12145 GCA_964520345.1 uncultured Gemmatimonadaceae bacterium
GCCGCCTAACGCATGACACCACCCGCCGGCCCCCCGCCGCCGACGGCACACCGACTCGAAGTCCGCCTACCCCCGAACTCGTTGAATCGAAAACCCCCTTTTTCGCCCAGCGGGCCCCTCCGTTTTCGTCCGCAGGCTAGCCACGTCCTAAAAAGGGGGTGCCTAAAGCGCACCCAACGGCAAACAGGCCGAGTACACGCCCAAATCGCTTGACCCGAAGACCTAAAAGGGCCTTTATGTTTCCTATACATAGAGGTTTAAAATGGCAATAGAAAAAACCATTTCCCTGCGGGCGCTCGACCGCTGGACGCTGTCCTTCGCACTCGATCTGGAAGAAGGCGCGGCGCCGACCACCGCGCGCACCCGCATTACCCAGCCGCGGGGATACAGCCAGACCCTGCAGGCGCCGGTGGAACTGCGGCAGGGGTGCGCCCACTGGCAATTGACTTACCCGCTCTGCGACGAGGGCGCATACCAGCCGGTGAACCGCCGCTGCGACTGGGGCATGGGCGAGTACCGCTTTGCGGTAGAATTATTGCGGCGCGAGCAGGTGGTGCACCGGGCCATGCATACCCTCTCGCCGCTGGATTTCGTCCCCCACACATTCAGGGGTACAGGACCGCTGATCGGTTTCTACAGCCAGTACCTGGTGGAGTGCGCTCCCGACCGCCCCGTGTATATCGACACGGACGAGATGAGTGTGAGTTTCCGCACTATCCCCGCGCGCGCGAAGCGCTGCACGGCCACCATGGACGTGGTCGAAGCCGGGGGCAAAAACGCGCTGGCGGGGCCGTGGGAGTTGCAGCTGGACGAGGCGCGGAAACAGCAAAAATTTTCTTCGGCGGGCTGGCGGCGCGGCGAGTACTGGGTGCGGCTGCAGCTGCATTGGGAGGGCCGGCCGGTCGGGGCCTATATGGTGCGCTCGGTCTGGAAGGAAATCCTGCCCCCCGAGCGAGAACCGGGACCGCGACCGGTCGAAGGCTTTCAGCCCGCAGTCGGAGCCTGGAGCTATGGCCGCCTGCACAACACCCGCTTCGACGCCGACCCCATGCAGCCCCGTCCCGACAACTGGCTCGTATCGCGGCAAAAGCCGTGGGAATCGGAATTCCTCTCAGTGGCCAGCGAAGCGGTACACTACGATCCGCAAGAGGGCCACTACAGCCTCGACCTGGCGGTGGGCGGGAGCAACGTCCACCGCCCGGTGGAAGCGGTCATCTGCCGCATTGTCTCGGACGACGGGATACACTGGCGCCGGCCCCATATAGGCAGGATAGCGCACCAGGGCTCGACCGCGAACAACATCATCGGTTACCCGGACGTGGACGCAACGGGCAAGCCCACCTGGCCCCTGCGACCGCTCCACCAGGCGCGCGTCGCAGAGGATCCCGCACTCCTGCCCGACCTGGAGCAATTGTCGATCCGCTTTTACGACCCGGAGCGCGACGGCCCGGTCGATCCGGCGCACTGTTTCGTCAAGTCCACCGGCTGGGATTTGCTGCAGCTGTGCACCTTCATCGACCCCGCAGTACGGGCCCAGTTCAGCACCAGCGAGCGCAGCCCTGAGCACATCCGCTTCCAGGCCTATGCCGTGGAGCGACGCGCCAACGAGTTGCTGCTCCTGAGCCGCGAGCCCCTGCTGCGCAACGGCTCCGGCATGGACCTGCACCACACCACCGAGAGCTTCCGCTACACCCTCGAGGACCGCGCCACCGGCACCTACTACTACTATTTCAGGCCCGGGGCACACTCCTATCCGCCGCACTATTCACCGCTCGACAACATCCACATGGTACGGCGGGTGCTGGCGGTGATGTGGACCCGCGACTACCTGCACTGGGAGCGCCGCTTTGTGCTCTCGCCCGACGAAGAGGATCTGGACGGCACCCAGTTCTACCACATGTACCTGCACAACCAGCCCGCCGAAGCGGCGCAGAGTTCACCGGGCGCCCTGCTGGGCGGCTTGCCGGCGGTAGACGGCAAGCGGGTCTACTTCGGCGCCCTCACTTACTACGACGCCCACCGCAGCCAGATGTGGCCGGAGTTGCTGTGGACCGCCGACTTTTTGCACTGGCACCGCCTGGAAAAGCGGCGCAAGATGATCCCCAACAGCGCGCCTGGTCGCTACAGTTTCGGCGCCGTGCGGCACAGCGGCATCTTCGCCGAAATCGACGCTACCTGGTGGATGGCCTTCAATGCCTACAGGCTGCCCTATAAGTACCCGAACCCCAACCGGCATCACTGGGAAGAAGGCGAATTCGCCCGCAAGAACGCGCAGTACGCCCATGCCCCGGACTTTGAGAACTGGGAGCAGTTTTACGAATTCTGCCGCCGGGGCTACAGCATCAACCCGGCCCTGGCGGTGGCGCCGGCGGGCCGCCTGGCGCACGCCGAAGCGATTGCGGCGGCGCAGCCCGCCGAGTTGGTGACCACGCCGGTCCTCTTGGCGGGCAAAGCGCTCTTCGTCAACGCCGCCACGGCAGCGGGCGGCTCGGTGCGAGTAGAGTTGCAGGACGCGGAGGGGACGCCGCTGGCGGGCTTCGAACTCGAAGTTTGCCAGCCGCTGCAAGGCGACGAGCTGCACCACCGGGTGCAGTGGCGCGAGAGGGAGATTGCCGTACTGGAAACACAGCCGGTGCAGATCCGCTTTGTGCTCGACCAGGCCAGGTTCTACGGCTATTCCGCCCAATGACCTCTGCGCAGCGGACCGTTGTATTTTTCCGCACGGGGGTGCGCTCTATGGCCGATGCCCGGGTGCCAAAATAACTTGGAAGAGGGCGTTTAAATTTCCTAGGGAAGACGTAAAGAGTGGTCACTAAACAGAATTAGTGGTTGATGAAAAAGGAGAGATAGAAAAATATCGATTCCACAGATCGCCGTGCGGCGGCCATCGCCCTCGATGCCGGAATGGGCCATACTTCAGAGGAGCCTGATCGGCTTGATGAACCATTCCGAGGATATCATCCTCGAACATTATCAAGTGCCTAGGCGGCCAGAACCACGCCTGGATCAACTACCTGGCCGGTGGCTTTTCGGACTATCCGGTACAGATCCTGCTGCACAGTATTAACTAGGTCTTCGGCCAACTTGAGAAACTACGCGGAGAGCTGGAGGGTGCCACAACCGGTTGGGGCTATCGCCCCAATGGCGATAAAGCCTGGGAGGAGGTCGCCGAGATCACCCGTCAGGTCAACCAGATGAAGGAAAAGCCCTGGACCGAATCGGTTACCCATTCCTACTTCCAGACCTATCTCATCGGCCGCAGCACGATCGTCACCGAGGCCCTAGTGCAACTGACTATGGGCGGCCCTCTGCCCGTGTACAACGGCGGTTTGCTGAAGGTGGCCGTGCGCCACTTCGACGCTGCCGCCAAACGCCCGGGGCTGTCCCCCGACGTTGCCGCCCTAGTGCGCCACATAGAAGACGATGCCATCGACCTGACCCTGGCCAATACCAACCCCATGGACAGTCGCCGACTGATCGTCCAGGCCGGCGCATATCCGATCTTGGATCCGGCCTGTCCAAATTTGTGCGAGCATTGGGTAGAAGAATACCGACAGTACGCGCGACTCCAGCCACGGCGGTTGTTCGTTGATGGTGATTTCTTGGTGCCGCTCCATCAATGTTTTCATAAAAGACTGCACTGGGGCAACTCGCTTGCACATCTGTCCGACGAAGAAATCGGAAGGTGCTCCAGCGAGGCGCGATCTTCGACAGTCGGGCAATACTGGCAATCCCAAACCCATACCGCTTGACCTGACCCTGTAAAACCTACTTTATACTCCCTATGTATTGGAGTCCACGGTTATTTGTCGTTGCTAAATTCAGTGATAATCCTCATTTTGCGTCTACCTCGACAGGGGAATCAACCCGATCTACGCCAGCGATTCGGATTCCAAATAAAGGCAGCGGTGGCACTCGACCACGCCTTGGAAATCGCTGATGGCTGCCGCTATGATCGTTGTGCGTCCCCTGGAACCGGGCGATTTTGACTCTCTGCATCGGCTCTACGGTGCGTTGGCCGCACACATCCCCTACCAGCCGGCAGTGAGCGCCGAGCAATTCGAAGAGCACCTGACCATCAGCAGTAGTGTCCAGCCCGCAGGTGTTTTTCACCCCGAGGCCGAAATCGCCCTAGTGGCACTGCAAGAGGGCCGCCCGGTGGCCTACGCCAACGGGTGTCTGGTCGTTGGCGAAGATGCTCGCTGGGCCCGTCCCGGCCAGGGCTTTATCCGCTTGGTGCTGGCCGACCGGGACCGCGAAGAGGCGGCGCGGGCGGTTATCGGCGCTGTGGTCGCTCACCTGCAGGGATTTGGACCTGAGTGCATCAAAGCCTTTGACGTCTTCTTCGGTCCGGTGTTCTACGGCACTGGCGGCGTCGGCACCCTTTACCCGGCCTGGGCCTGGTTGGGGTACTGGTTAGGGCTGGAAGGCTTTGTGCCCTGTGTCAGAAAACACCGGCTGCGGCGGCTCTTGATCGGTGACCGTTGGGCACCCAAGCCCCTCCCCTTGCCGGAGGGTTTTTCCTTCCGACCCTGGGCCGATCCCCGCACCGGGCGCTTTAAGGCCTCGTGCGAATTCAGCTTTACCCTCAATGATGGGAACGGTGTTGCGGTGGGTCGCTGTACCAATTATTACGGGGAAGAATGGGTTCGAGGTGCCGGCAAGGGCTACGCCTTCACCTTCGGTCTAGGGGTCGATCCGCCCCACCAGGGCAAGGGCTACGGACGGCTCCTGTTGCGGCAGGCCCAGGTCGTTGCCCATACCGCCGGCGCCGAAATGGCCCTGCTGACGACGGACTGCGACAATTTTCGCGCCATCGCACTCTACAGCGCTGAGCAGTATGATGTCGTAGATACCTCTTGGAGCTTTGAACTGAGTGGACAATCACGTAAATGAATAGGGATTATACCTCTTTGGGACTAACTTTTTTCAATACGAAACCGCTTCTATTTTTAACCTCGTGTTTCTTGATCTGCTCTTTTCTTTCTTCCTGCAACGGAGATTTCGAAGAAAAATACGAACAATTAAAGCAAGACAAAGAAGCTTTAGTGACACAAATAGAAATCCTTGAAGCGCAACTTTCTCAAGCGCAAAGAGAGATAAGGTTACTGAAGCGTAAACTCCCCGAAGAACCTACAACGATTGACCTTATTCAACTGATCAAAAAGCTCACTCCCCAACTCAGCTGGTGGATAGAAACAGAGAACAATTCTCCTATTGTTTGGAATCATGCGGGATTGATTGATGGAGATAACAGCTTTGCCTTTAAAAGAGAGGGCAAAGCGCTGGTAAGCCTGGGCGGAGAGGTAATTGAAGTTTTAGAGCAAAGAAAAAAACCTCTCCTCTGGGATGTGAAATTATATGGACCTAAAGCTGGAGTTATAAAAGTGGACATCAGACCGAATCGAACATTGGAAAAATTGGTTGCGTACCAATTGGCAGCGGAAATCAAAAAAAAGGGTGGAGAGTATCGGCTTCTGATGTGTGATCCATACAATGGAGCGAGTGCTCACGCATGGCTCTTTGAGTATTATTTTAGCAAAAATCAAAAAGCATATTTATTTGAGCAGATGAGCTGCGGCAGCGCCGGTTGCAATTTGGAGATTCAATTGTATTCTACCCTAGAAGTTGCGAAGAGTGATCTTTATAGAAGAGAAGAAAAACTCGTTGAGGAATGTAAAGCAGTCGAGTTCTAGATTGATTTTTTTCCGCAGCAAGTAATTTATTTACAACGCCGATAAAAACCCACTCGGCTATTGGCCTCGACGCTCGCGGACTAGATCCCACGCGATCTGGCGCAACGGTATAGACGGGTTAGCGGAGAGCTTGCGAGATACTCCGATACTACGCGTTGCGTTGTCGCCATTGGAATTGATTGAGAAACTAGCCACCCTCGTCCCACCGCCCCGACGTACGGGCGCCTTAACCGCCATACACGACCACATTCGCCTGTCGCATTATCCGGACGGCTTCGGCAAAGTGCCGCGCGGGCGGAATATCGCATGGGATTACGACCAGGGGATCGACCCCGCATTTCGGCGTGAGGACGGACTTATCGTACCGGTAGGGACCTATCCGATCCCATCGAAGGACTGTGCACACGGATAATATCCGGACTTGATCAACACTCTAAAAATTTGCGGACTGAACGCAGTAGTCACATTGAGCAAACCACCCGTACTGGTATGGCGACTAATAGACTAGTGCAACACTGCCACCCCGGCGAATCAAACCCTTATCGTTGACCACGTTTACCTGCACTAAGTAGAGCCCAGGGGGCACGACCAGACCATTTTCGTCGCGGCCGTCCCAAACTACCTGGTGACGCCCAAACTTCAACGCACCAACGGTTATCTCTCGCATCATACGACCGTCAAGAGCAAAGATCTGAACAGTCACCTGTGAGTCGCCCAGAATACCGAAAAGGGTGAAGCGGATTTGCAATTGATCGTTGATACC
>CAZFMY010000150.1:0-11935 GCA_964520345.1 uncultured Gemmatimonadaceae bacterium
GATGGGACCTTTACAGATCTCGCTGTCGGAGCTGGTGTCGATGATAAGCGGAATAGCTCGGCCGCGGCCTTTGCCGACTACGACAACGACGGTGACCTCGATCTCTACGTCGCCGACTTTTACGAACAGGATCTTCTCTACCAAAATCAGGGTGATGGTTCTTTTATCGAAATAGGTAAAGCCAGGGGAGAGATCGACCTTGAATCCAGGGGGAGAGCAACCTCGGTCGCCTGGGGCGATTATAACGGCGATGGTCATCTGGATCTGTACCTGGGCAAGTATTATTTCGAGAACGATTTTTATGAGAATCGCGGCGACGGCACCTTTCTCCAGATCACGGATCTAGGGGTGGGTGACAAGCGTGATACCGATGAGGTGACCTGGGCCGATTACGACAACGATGGCGACCTGGATCTCTATATCGTCAACCGCGAACAGGAAAATACACTCTATCGCAATAGGCTCGAAGAGAGCGGTTCTTTCGAAGAAGTCGCCTGCGTACTCAGTGTTGCCAACGGCGAGATCGGCCAGGGAGCGGCCTGGGCCGACTACGATAACGATGGGGATCTAGATCTCTATCTGGCCAATGTCGGTGCCAACGCACTCTACCGCAATGATGGCGAAGCAGCCTTCCAGGATGTGGCTCAGGAGGCTGGTGTGAGGATCGATACAGGTGGTTGGATCACGGCGATGATATCCTGGGCCGATTTCGACGGCGATGGGTGGCTCGACCTTTATCTGGCCAATGGGGGTGACAGGATCCCACAAGCCGATGTTCTCTATGCGGCCAATGGCGATCTGACCTTTCGCAATGCTAGCGCCGAAGCCAATCTTCCCACTATTCCAACTAACCATTCGGCGGCCAGTTTTGCCGATTTCGACGGCAATAACTCACCCGATATATATGCAACCGATGGTACTAGTTGGGGACCGGGTAGTCAGCTCTTTCAGAACGAGACACCGGGCAGCCGCTTTGTCAAAGTACTGGTCCGCGGCAAGGGAGGCGCAGAGGGAGGAGCGAATCGCGATGGGATCGGTGCCCGGATTCGGCTTACCGATGTCGACGACCAGACCATCGCCTTCCGTCAGGCCAATACGCCAAACGGCGTCATATTCGGCGTCGCAGAGGGCCAGATCTATCTGGTTGAGGTGCTCTTTCCGGGCAATGATTCGGCTGTCACCGTTGCCGATGTGAGCGGTGGTGATCAGATTACGGTGGTGGAGCCCTGATGCGTCGGTTGCCGATCATATTCGCGCTGGGGCTGATCGTATTCGCCACCGCCGCCGCTGGCACGCCCAGACAGCAGACACTGGGCGCTCGGGCCATCGCGATGGGCGGGGCCTTTAGCGCGGTTTCTTCCGACGCCAGTGCGGTACACTGGAATCCCTCGGCTCTGGCCATCCTACAGCGCCAGGAGCTGAGTTTCGCCTATGCCGATCGCTTCGGCCTGGGGCTCAAAGAGTCCTATCTGGCCTATTCGCTGCCGATTTCCGACAATCACGCCCTCGGTTTCGACTGGTTCAATCTCGGCTATGACGATCCCGAACTCGGCGCCGGTCAGCACAAACTCAATTTCGCCTACGGCTACCGCAACGGGATCCGTGCCCTAAAGCCCTATCTCGGCAGTACGGCGATCGGTGTGGCCGGCAAATACCGCTCGCTGAGCGTCGACCTCGACGGCAATGAATTGACCCAGGCCTCGGGCTGGGGTTTCGACCTGGGCCTGCTGGCGCCCTTGCCCTTCGGCCTGCGGCTGGGGCTCGCGGTGCAGGATCTGGGTACGAGCAGTCTCGAGCACTCGGGCGGGGTCAGCGAAGAGGTTTACCAGCCGCGCTATCGCCTCGGAGTGGCCCACAAGCCGATCGAGGGGCTGACTTTGGCCGCCGATCTCGACGAGGCTCTGCGCTTCGGCGCCGAATACTGGATCCGGGGTCAGCTGGCGCTGCGCGCCGGGATCCTCACCGAGCTCGATACACCCGAGACGTTTGCCGGAGCTACGACCACTTCTTTCGGAGTGGGTGTCAAGTACCGTTTCGCGACGCTCGACTATGCCTTCGAGCGCCATCCGGTCCTGCCGTCGACGCACTATACCTCGCTTTCGCTCTCCTACAATCCGCGCGTCGTCACCATCAAAGACGCCACGATCCGACCCAACCCGATCTTTCGTTCGCTCTACCCGCACTATCAGGAGAACGATTTTTTCGATGTGGTGCTCTCCAATTCGTCGCCTGAGCCGATCGAGGTCGCGGTCGGTCTCTTTTTGCCCAAGGTCATGAGTGTGCCGCACCAGGAGACGGTGGTGCTGCCGGCGCAGAGCAACGAAAAATATACTTTCAAGATCACCTTCGACCCCGATCTCTTCAATCGAGACGACGCGCGTTACGATCACTTTATCACGCCGGTTGTCACGGCAGTATATACTCGCAACCGCAAAGAAGAAACGGTCGAAAAACAGTTGGAGCGCGTCTACGTCGCCGGCAGAGGCAAGCTCAGCTGGAATATCGAGGGGATGGCCGCAGCCTTCGTCACACCCGAGGATATCGCGGTCGCCGGGATGGCTCGTGGTTTGGTCCAACGCCACAACGATCTGCTCGCCGCCAAATTCAACCGCTCGAATATCGGCAAGGCGATCCTGCTCTACGACGCGATGGGCGCCTATGGAATCCGCTATCAAGCCGACCAGAAAACCCCCTTCACCAGCGTCTCCGACGACAAGACGATTTTCGACACCGTACAATATCCTCGCGATTTGCTCGAAAAGGCCGAAGGGGAAAAGACCAAAATCGGCGATTGTGACGACCTGACCGTGCTCTATGCCTCGCTGCTGGAAAACTTGAGCATCGATACCGCTTTCCTCGAGGCCAATGATCCCGGCAAAGGGCATATCTACCTGATGTTCGACAGCGGCATAGCTCCCGACAAAGCCGAGGACAACTTTCTCAGTCCGAAGGAATACGTCGAGTGGCAGGGGCGGATCTGGATTCCGATCGAGACCACGATGTTCTCTTTCACCTTCGCCGAGGCCTGGCGCAATGGTGTCGACGAGTATCATCGGCTCAAGGCGCGGAAGTTGATCGACGAGGTGCTTGTTCAGGATTGGCTGGGGATCTATAAGCCCGCCTCCTTGGTGCCGATTAACATCGATCTGCCGGCCGAGAGCGAAATAGACAGCCTGCTCGCACGGGATCTAGCCACCTTCGACCAACGCATCGATCAGATCGCCCTCGGTTCGGCTACTTCGCTCGATACCCCTGACGGAGCCTACGACGCTGGTGCCCGCTATCTGCGCATCAACCATCTCGAAAAGGCGCTCAAGATGTTCGACCAGGCGCTCGCGATGCGTTCGGATCATTTCGATGCCCTCAATGCCAGGGGTGTGGTTTTCGCCCACCAGGGATTGTACGATCAGGCGCTCGACGATTTTCGCCGCGCCGTGCAGTTTAAGGACGATACCGGCGTGCGGATGAATATCGCGCTCACCTACTATCTCAAGGGCGAGCGCGAGACCGCCGACCGCCTCTTCCAGGAAGTGGTTGCCCTCGACGATTCCTATCTCGAACTCTTTGATTTTCTCGCTACTGTCGGTGATGCGCAGGAGTCCTACGATATCGGCGTCTCCTATCTGCGCCAGGAGCGGATCAAACTCGCGCTGGCTCAATTCGAAGAGGCCCTGGCTGCCGACTCCCTATTCGCCGATGCGGTCAATGCCAAGGCGGTAGTGCTGACGCATCAGGGTCAGTACGATCAGGCACTGGAGCACTTTGAGGTCGCCGCTGCCATCGATCCGAAAGAGACGGGTTACCGACTCAATATTTCGTTGCTGCACTATCTCAAGGGCGATCGTAAAAAAGCCGATGCCCTCTACCAGCAAATCGTCTCCCAGGACGATGCTTACGAGGGGCTGCTCGACTTTCTCGCCGAGGTTGGTTCGGCCGATGAGCACTATCGTATCGCCGTAGCCTATATGCAGCAAAACGAACTCGATCGGGCTCTGGAGCGTCTCAACCAGGCCCTGCGCGCTGATGGTGAACTGGGAGATGCCTACAACGCCAAGGCTGTCATCCTGGCCAATAAGGGGGAGTATGAGGAGGCCTATGCCCTTTTAGAAGAGGCCGATACACTCTTGCCGACTCATCCGGGTGTTCGTCTCAATATGGCCATTGTCCGCTATTTGCAGGGCCGCCGACACGAGGCGTCGGTGATTTATCGCCAGGTGGTCGAGATGGACGATCGCTACGAGGGGTTCCTGGACTTTCTGCGAGAAGATCCCTAGTTGGAACCAGACTAAAACACAGGCGTCCAATCGTTTAATGGCAAAGAAAAAATTGTCGACGTGATCTGAATCATGTTGCGGGACGCTTTTTTCTTCGATACTTTAACCACGAGACAAGAAGACCTATACCGCCCGATTGAGGAGGTTTTATCGTGAAATCCAAACTGTCCTACGCGCTCTTTGCTCTGGTTTTTGCCGTTTCGCCGCTCTGGGCTGAAGAAGAGGCAAAGCCCAAGGCCGACGCAGCGCCCGCTGCTGAAGCCCCGGCCGATGCAGCGCCTGCCGCAGCGCCTGCCGCAAAAGCCCCGGCCGCAGCGGAGCCGGCCGTTGGTGAGGGAGACGATGAGTGGCTCAACACGGTGTGGACCCAGGTCGATGCCATGGTTGAGGAGCAAGAATTCGAACTCCAGGAGACGGTCACCGTGGCTGGTGTGCGTGGGGCTGAGGCCGAGGATAATATTCTGGCCAAACTCTACTATAAGGGCGGCAAGCGCTATCCGAGCCAGGACAAGCTGAACAAGGCCATCGAAACGCTGAAGAAAGGCCTGGAAAAGAAGCCGAAATCGGCTGCGGCGCCCAAACAGAAATTCTTCATCGCGCAGTGCTACGAGAAGTTGGGCAAGGTCGCCGAGGCCCGCGATTACTATTCCCAGGTTGTGAAAGGTCATCCAAAAACTCCTTTCGCGAGCAAGGCGCAAGAGAAGCTGGCTCAGATGGCGGCTGGCAACTAGCGCTGCCAACCAAATCTTGTTGCGAAGGCCTGTGGCGTGTCCACAGGCCTTCTTTTATTTATATTATTTCCTACTGAAACGCTCATAGACGTTGAATCGGAGATAAGGTTATGGCAGCGGCAAATACGGACGATCCTAAACTCCAACTCTACCTGGGTCCTATTGTCGGCATCCTCGTTTTGCTTTTTGCCCTGACTAAGGCCTACGAACGGGCCGAGTTGGTGAGCTACGATTGGCGTTTCAATATCCGCAATACCCTCTTCGGCATGCCTGAGATGGACCCGCGCCTGGGTACCATCGAGATTGATGATCAGACGGTGGAGGCTGAGGGTCGCTTCCAGGATTGGACTCGTACGGAGTATCTTGATGTGGTGCGGATACTCGGCGAGTACAGGGCCGAGATGGTGGGCTTCGATATATACTTTATCGAGCCCAAAACCAAATTGATTTCCGAAAAGAAGATTCGCGGGCTCAAGGCGATCGATCAGGCGAATATTGAAGGGTTGCTGGCCCAGGCCGATTATGATCAGCATTTCAGAGAGGCGATCATCGCTGCCGATAATGTCTATCTCGCCCAGTACTCGGTGTCGGTGGGGGAAGACGTGGAAGGGCCGGTAGAGACCGAAGAGTTGAGTGCCGATCAGGCTGTGGTCCTGGAGCAGGTCCGCGCCAATTCCCCGCGCTTGATGGTGCCGGTTGCCGAGAGCAGGATCGAGCGTGCGAAAGCGTTCGAGCCGCCTCTGAAATTGCTGCGTACCGCGGCTCGCGGCTTTGCCAATGCCCAGACTTCAGAAGATTTCGATGGTTCCCGGCGTCGCTATCCGCTGGTTTTCCAGTACGAGGACGTTCTTTTTCCATCTATCGCACTGGTCATGGTCTGCGATCACCTAAAGATCCCTATCAATAGCGTCGAAGTCTGGCCCGGAGAGCATATTCGTCTGCCCGGTGCCCATATGGCCGACGGCCGTATTAAGGATATCGAGATTCCCATCGATGAACATGGTACGATGAACGTCAACTGGGTCGGGACCTGGGAGGAGACTTTTACGCGCTATCCGCATATTGTTTTGCGCGAGGCCGCCAGGCGCGAGGATCGGATGCACCCGCTCGAAAAGCTCAAGGAACTCATCGCGGCCAATCCCGAGTTGGGTCGTAATCCACGCGCTTGGGTGGGGTTGTTGAAGCAGGAAGGGTTCACTGATCGCAGTATCATTCAGGGTGCTGCCAAGACTTTTATGCAGGCTAGTGGGATTGAGAGAACCGTACGCAAAGATCCCGGTCTTGATGCCGCTCAGTTTTGGTCGTCGAAAGGGATCAAGAATCCCGACCAGAAAATGGTAACACTTTTTGAGCAGACACGTCGTAACAATCGCGTCGCTACCCTCTTCGAACAAGATCCGGAACTCAACCTCGAGGCGCTTGTTGAAGCTCTGCCGGAATACTCAGAGAGCAGCCTGCGCCAGAGCCTTTATTTTTTAAAGGCGAATCAAGTCGAGGGAAAAGTGTCGGCATCGGCGCGGCCTTTATACTTCGACCCCTATATCGTTTCGCCAGCCAATCAAGAATTGATAACCCCCGATGAACTTCGCGGTAAGATTCTCTTCTACGGTCAGAGCTCGACCGGCAGCACCGATCTGAGCGTGATACCCTTTCAGGGGAATTATCCGATGGTCGGGATTTATTCCAACGTATTCAACACGATATTGAATGAGCAGTTTATCAGTCGTACGCCGTGGTGGTCGCGGATTGCTCTGGTCTTGTTACTGGGGCTGGCGATGTCGCTGATCGTACCCCGGCTCAAGGTTTTACAGGGTGCGTTGCTCATTGCCGCACTGGCTGGTATTTACGCACTGGTAGCCCTCTTGTCGTTCACTCACTTCGGGGTCTGGCTGGAAGTGATCGGACCAATGAATGCTATAGTCATCGGTTATCTGGTGCTGACCATCTACGGCTATATCATCAAGGAGCGGGAAAAGGAATTCGTCCAGGGCGCCTTTGGCCACTATCTTTCGCCCACCGTCGTCGAGCACATCATGGAAAACCCCGATATGGTTAACCAGCTCGGTGGCGAGGAGCGGGTGATGACGGCGTTTTTCTCAGACATTGCCAGTTTTTCGACCATATCCGAATGTTTGACTCCCGGCGAACTAGTCGATTTTATCAACGGTTATTTGACCGAGATGTGCGATATCATTGAGAGCTACGGTGGCACCATCGACAAATTCGAGGGCGATGCGATCGTGGCTTTCTTCGGTGCTCCGATTTATTACGAGGACCATGCTGTGCGTGCGGTGATGTCCTGCATCGACCAGCAGCGCAAGCTCATCGAGTTGCGGCAGCGTTGGAACGAGCCGGGTGCGATTCCGACACGGCTGGAGGAATTGCGCGATCGCTGGCAGCTGCAAGGTCGGACCTTCGCCCAGGTGCGTATCGGCGTGACCGCCGGACCGATGATCGTCGGCAATATGGGTTCGCGGAGCCGTACCGACTACACCATGATGGGGGACACGGTCAATCTGGCAGCGCGTTTCGAGAGCGGCCAGAAGACCTATGGCACCAATGTGATGGTCAACGAGAGCATACACGATCAGATCGCCGATCAGGTCGAGAGCCGCAAGCTCGACCTGATCCAGGTCGTGGGTAAGGAGGAGCCGGTTGCCGCTTACGAGATTCTCGAGCGCAAAGGCGAGCTCGATGCAGAGATGATGCAGATGCTCGAGCTCTACGAGCAGGGTATGGAGGCCTTCTGGGCATACGAGTTTGCCGCAGCCAAACGTTTCTTCGATCAGGCTCTGGATGTCGTCCCGACCGACGGTCCGTCGGCCCTCTACGCCGATCGCTGCGAAGACTTCGCTCTCAGCCGCCCCGAAGATCTGGTCTTCAGGCCCGACTCCAAATGAGTCAACCTGCTAGATGGAGATCTGGTCTGGAGTTTGGGTCATGCTTATATTTAAGCATGTCTCCGCGCGTGTACCCCATATCCTAATGCCCATTTAGAGCATGGTAAACAGAGTGAAAATTACTTTGGTTCTGGTCCTGGGGCTTGGTGGCTGTGCCACGTCTGCCCAGGTGGATCAGCGCATAGAAGAGTGGGAGACTGCTCAGCGCGAAGAAGTAGATGCGCTCAAGCGTGCAGTCGAAGCTTCCTATGACCGCGAGAGGTCGCTGTCCGACCGCCTGCGCCAGGCCGAAGAGGATAACTCCGAGCTGCGGCAGGAACTGAATACGCTCAAAAGCCAGAGCAGCAACCTGCGCACCCAGTTCGATTCGCTGCAGGCTGATGTGCCTGCGCCGGCCGAAGTGCGGGTCCGCTCCGGCAAGAGCGAAGTGCTCAGCATCTATCAGGGAGCGCTCGACCAGTATCGCAATCGCAGATATGCTCAGGCGCTGGCCGAGTTTGATCGCCTGCTGCAGAAGGCGCCTTTCAGCGAATGGTCTGACAATGCCCAGTACTGGAAGGGTGAGTGCTATTACGGTACCAGCAAGTACCGTCAGGCATTGACCGAATTTGCCAAGGTCTTTGCCTTCCGCAAGACCGAAAAGGCTGATGATGCCCAGCTCAAGATCGCCCGCTGCCATCTGGCGCTGGGCGAGCGAGACCGGGCGCTGGAGGCTTTCCGCAAGCTGCTCGACGAATATCCCGATAGCGAATACGTGCCCACTGCCCGTAAAGAGATGAAATATCTGGGTGGTTGATCTTCTGTCCTGTTTCTGAGGAACTACTTTGCTGCCAGTCCTGTATCGCTTCTTAGCGACGCTGCTCGTTTGTGCCACCGCCCTTGATGCCGCTCCTTTTCCGACCAATATGGACTTGCTGGTCGAAACTGTCTCGAGTGCTGTTGATGCGGGGATGGCCGAGATGAATTTCCCCGAAGACGCCGCTCTTGCTCCTATGCTGGTCGTAGCGCAGGCCAAACACGATGCGAACTGGATGGTCGATCACTTGCTGGCTAACCGATTGCTCGAACGAGGTTTTGGTGTGACGCTCGACTCGACGATGGCTCAAACGTCGAGTATACGCCTTTCCTACCGCGTGCTCGACCTCGGCGTCACCGGCAAATCGGGTCTGCGCGGTAGCTCGGTCGATCGTCAGGGCAGGGTTACCCTTGCCCTCCGCCTTAGCGACGAGGACGACGATACCATCTACTGGCAGGATGAAATTACGCGGGTTCGTCGCGACCAGATTCCCAAAAATAAGATTGAGATCTTGCAACACGACGATTTCAAATTCGCCCAGACCGAGCTCGAGGAACAAACCTGGAGTAAATTCATCGAACCCATGATCGTGTCCACCGTGCTCGGCGGGCTGATATATCTCTTTTTCTCCAACCGTTAGTTTCAGTCATGAAATATCTTGTCTACTCTCTACTTGCCGCGCTCTGTCTTTCGGCCTGCGCCAGCACCAAACCTGAGAAACTCCGGGGTGCTGAACACTATTTTGTCGAAGGCCAGAAAGCGATGGAAAAAAAGCGCTGTGTCAAGGCTGCTGAGCACTTCCAGCGCTTGGTCAGCAACTTCCCGGGATCGCAGCGGGTCGCCGAGGCGCAGTTCATGCTGGCCGAGGCCTATTTCTGCAGTGAGGAGTGGGTCGATGCTGCCTTCGAATACCAGCGCATCATCGATATCTACCCGTCCAGCGAATGGGTCGTCGAGGCGCAGTTCAAGATCGGCGAGTCCTATTTCAGGCAATTGCGCGGGGCCGAGCTAGACCAGAAAGAAACCTTTGAAGCACTGACTGCTTTCCGCTATTTCATCGAGGATTACCCCGATTCGCCACTGGTCGACGAAGCCCGCCAGCGCATCATCGATTGCCGGAGCCTCCTGGCTGAAAAGCAGTATTTGAGCGGCTGGCTCTATCACAAACAGGGGCATCTTGCCGCAGCCAAGATTACTTACGAAGAAGTTCTGCTCTCCTATCCGGATACCGATTGGTATTACACTACCCTCTTGCGAATGGGGGAGATTGCCCACGCCGAAGACGATGTGGATTTGGCGGTGCGCTACTGGAAGGAAGTGCTGCAGCACAGCGACGACGACGATTTGGTCAAGAAGGTGCAGAAGCACCTCTCGGGTTTAGGCGAATCGACGGGGTAAGGTCATGCGGCGCATTGGCGTCATCGGCGGCACCTTCGATCCGATTCACAACGGTCATCTGATCCTGGCTCGTTCTGCCCTAGAAGAAATACCTCTCGAAGAAGTTCTCTTTATTCCCGCGGCAGACCCTCCCCTTAAACCTGATACCTACGCCCCGGCGGAGGACCGCCTGGCGATGGTTGAGCAGGCGGTGGCTGGCTGCGACGACTTTGCGGTGTCGCGAATTGAGTTGGATCGCCCAGGTAAGTCCTATACGGTCGATACGTTGCAAGTATTGCATCGAACTTACCCCACCGCGGAGTTCTTCTTTATCATCGGCTCCGATAATGCTGCTCAGATTGAGACCTGGCACGATCCCGAGGGGATACTCGCCCAGTGCACCGTTGTGGCGGGTTCGCGTCCGATCGAAACGACAGGTGGCAACCCTCGGCTCATAGAGCGTCTGCGCTTTATCGATACTCCACTCATCGAGCTTTCCTCAACGCAAATCAGGAAGCGATTGGCTCAGGGGCGTCCTGTGCGCTATATGGTTCCCGAAGCTGTCGAGGCTCATATCCGCGAGAAAGGACTCTACGCGACCTCATGTTCATGACTCATCTCGAGTGCGCCCGCACCGGTGAGCACTACGATGCCGACGCACTCAATAACCTCTCTGCCCAGGGCGCTCCGCTGCTGGCCCGCTACGATCTCGAAAAGGCCGGGGCTGCGCTTTCCCGTGAGGCGCTGAAAGACCGCCCGACGACGATGTGGCGCTATCGAGAAGTCATGCCGATTCGGACCCCGGATGAAATCGTTTCTCTGGGCGAGGGATACACGCCGCTGCACCGCGCGTCGCGCCTGGGGCAGTGGGCGGGTTTTTCGCAGCTCTATATCAAAGACGAGTCGCTCAATCCCACCGGCTCTTTCAAAGCACGTGGCCTCTCCGCAGCGGTCAGCTGTGCTCGGGCGCGAGGTGCGGAGAAACTGGCGATTCCCACGGCCGGTAATGCCGGCGGGGCACTCTCGGCCTATGCGGCTGCCTGCGGGTTGCCAGCAATCGTCTTTATGCCGCGTGATACGCCTGCGGCTTTCGCCATCGAATGCCGTTCCTGTGGCGCCGATCTCGAACTGGTCGATGGGTTGATCAGCGACTGCGGCAGGATTGTCGGCGAGCGCAAAGAGGCTGAGGGATGGTTCGATGTTTCGACACTGAAGGAACCCTATCGCGTCGAGGGCAAGAAGACCATGGGGTACGAATTGGCGGAGCAATTGGGCTGGACGCTGCCCGATGTGGTGATCTATCCCACCGGCGGTGGCACCGGACTGATCGGTATGTGGAAAGCCTTCGACGAGATGGAGCAGATGGGCTGGATCGGCTCGGAGCGACCGCGGATGGTTTCGGTGCAGGCACAAGGCTGTGCGCCGATCGTGCGTGCGTTCGAAGCGGGCGATGAATCGGCAGAAATGTGGCAGGGCGCGCATACGGTTGCTTCGGGGCTGCGCGTGCCTGGCGCGGTCGGCGATTTTCTGATGTTGCGCGCTTTGCGCGAGAGTGGCGGGACTGCGGTGGCGGTCAGCGATGAAGAGCTGATCCTGCACTCGCATAGTATCGCCGCGCATACGGGGATTTTTCCAGCCCCGGAAGGCGGAGCGACGCTGGCTGCATTGCTGCAGCTCAAGGAACGGGGACTGGTCGAATCCGATGAGCGTATAGTGCTTTTCAATACGGGATCCGGTTATAAATATCTCGAGGCTCTGATGGGAGGTAGCGCGTCTTGACGCAACGCGGGCGGGCCGCTATTTTATAGCTTCGATTTACGTGCGCACCCATAGCTCAATTGGATAGAGCACCTGACT
>CAZFMY010000151.1:0-11808 GCA_964520345.1 uncultured Gemmatimonadaceae bacterium
GCCGAGCATATCGCGAAGGGAAGCCTCGAGACTCTCCTCGATTTCCTTGAGGACATTCGGAGTGATATTCTCCATGGTCGCGATGCGGTAGGCCACGTCTGACTGCAGGGTCTCGGGCAATTGTGCGAGAATGCCCGAGGCCTGAGCGGCTTCGAGTTGCGATAGGATCAGGGCGATGCTCTGAGGATGCTCGTGGCTGATAAAGGGGGCGATCTGGTCGGGCGCGACATTTTTGAGCATATAGAAGCCCGAGGTGGTCTGCGACCGGATACGGTCGAGTATTTCCTGGGCCTTGCGGGCGCCGACGGCCCGTTCCAGCGCCTGGCGAGCGAATTCGACGCCCCCCTGTGATACCCACTCGCCGGCTATCAGATGTTGCTCGAACTCTTCGAGGATCTTGTCCATCACATCGACCGAGATATTCTTGAGTCCGGCAATGGCCTGAGTGATTTCTTCAATTTCGAAGTCGGAGAGGTGTTTCATGACCTCGCCGGACACCTCCTCACCGAGGGCGACCATCACGATAGCTACCTTTTGCTGCAGGGGAATATCAGCTTCTTCTTCCGCAGAGTTGATATCGGTATCTGTTGCGTTTTCTGCCATCGTCGTCGATTCCTCGGGAACGTTAGCTCGTGCTATGGTTTTGCCGTTGGGGCTGGCTATATACTTTAGTTCGGTAAATTTGCGCTCAAGTTTAATATACGGCTAAAAATCCCAATTTGAAACTGTGCCTGGTTCGCCGCAAATCCAATGCTTCTCGCAGGTGCACTGTTGCGGTGGACTCGGTATGGTTAAGGTCTGTATGGAGTATGTGCTGAACCTGTCTTTTCAAAGGAAGAATCATGGTCGATTTTCGAAGAAATATATTGCCCAATGCCAGTTTCGAACTCGATTTCGGGGACCATGTACCGACCAACTGGGCAGATACCCAGAACGAATTGTCTTTGAAATTGCAGGTGCTGGGCCAGATCGCGGAGACTCAGCCACGTAGTGCAATCCTCGCCGATACAGTTGATGGCGAACGGGTCGCTCGAGTCGAAACCGAAGCGCGAGACGATGAGGCAGTGGGACATTTGCTCTCGCCGATGGTGAGCGTGACCCCTTGTACACCCTATGTGATTTCGATTTTCGCTCGCAGCGACGACCCCTCGGCCAGGTTGGAGATCGGCTTGTGGACGCGACCGATAGATTGGGCTCAGACTCCCGATAATTCGAGTTTTTCACAGCCGCTCTCACCGATGTGGCAGCGTTTCGAGTTTGCCTGTTGTACGGATGAATTAGAGGAGCGGGCCGTCGTCGATTTCAAGGTCGCTACCGAGGAAGAGGGATCCGTAGTCTTCTTTGATGCGGCGCAGCTGGAGCCGGGGGCGTTGGCCACGGATTTCGCAACCAGATTTGCTCTAGAAGGAGCAGTTGCGGGGCGGAGGGAGCGACCGCTGATTCACCTCAATGATAGTCCCCTCGAACTTTATCTTACAACTCATAACAACACGGGGGCTGAGCGAGAAGAAAGGCTCGAGTTGAAGATTGTGGAACTCGTTGGAGATCGCGAGATACTGACGTATTGTATCGACGATCCGATCCCAATGGGACGCGATGAACGATTGATCGCGCTGGATTTCCCGTTTATTGGAGAATTCCGTGCCCGGCTGTACAACCGGGACGGTGCGCAGATTAGTCCGGAGGATTATATATTCGTCAATTATCCCGTTTTCGAGGATGTGTTTCAGGGGGTGGTCTACACTCGAAAGAGCGCAGTATTCGAGATGCCGGCTCAGCGCAGTGTGCTGCCGTGGACCAATGACCGCAACTGGTATTCCGATCCGGGACCGACGCTGACTCTTACAGATGACGATGCGATCCACGTGCAGACCAGCGATGGCCATACGGTGATGCGGACCCCGGACGGTGGGCGGAGCTGGGAGAGTTTGCAAGTGGAAAAAACGGTCAATTCGGTATTGCGCGACGGCGGATTTATGGCGGTGGAACCTGTTGGCGGCGATCTGGTGATTTATCGCTCGGATGATCAGGGATCCGACTGGGAACTGCTCAGCCGGATCGAGGGGGCCGCTCAGGCGCAGATTGGACCGATCGAGGCCTTGTCCGACGGCTCGTTGATTCTGCCGGTAGGCATAATGCCGGCACTCAAAGAGGGATCGCATACAGTCTATGCCTTCCGCTCTATGGACGGTGGTCTGAACTGGTCCGATGGCGCGCCGATTTGCCCGGGTGGCGAACCGCAGATTCTCGAACTGCACTCGGGGCGTTTGCTCGCCTTTTGCCGCAATAATCCCATGGTCCCGCCCGACGATCTGGGCCGACCGTTTCGCAATAAAGGTCCATGGCAGTTGTGGCAGCGCTTCCAGGGGACCCGCGGTTTGTCTTCGTATACCAAGCGGATTACGCTGGCCGAATCGGACGACGGTGGTCTCACCTGGCACAGCCAGCGTCCGGCGACCTGGCTGCTCGAGGAGATGCATGGTGGGGCGGTCCAGTTGCCCGATGGACGGGTGGTTTTTATCTATACTCACCGCGGTCCGACTCATCGCGGTGGTGAGCGCGCCAAGGTCAGTTCAGACGAGGGTAAGACCTGGCACGAAGAATTGTATTTCCTCACCGCATCTCCATCCTACCCGGGTTATTCCGGCTCGTGTGTGTTGCCTCCGCATCTAGCCGACGGCGATCCGGGTATGATATTGTCGGTGGTTGGTGAGCGGGCGGAGCGCAATTGGGGCAGCGAGGGGCCGTCTACGGATGAGGGATTTGTCTACAAGCCCAAGCTCCAGGCGATTCGCTGGCGACCAGTGCACTGAGGAGGAGAATATGTGAACGAGGTTCTGCTTCATTGGCCGGGAGGCCGTTTACTACCGCTTAGGGCAGCAGGGCAGAGACGGTCCGGTTCATAGTGTTGGTTCGCAGAGTGGGAGCCGGTACTGTCCGTTGAGATTTAATGCCGATTGCGAATGCTGTTTGATCTCGCCAGGGTGTTTTTGTTATGTATGCATGGGTTTAGAGTGAGCCCGTTTTAATATATGGTGAGGGTGAGTACGGGTTTTTGAGTGGTTGTGGGGTATGCATCGGTCTCAATTAAGTGGGGATAAGGTGATCTGTCGATGAGCGGTTCCGAGATAAAAAAAACATACCGCGCCGGGGTTATAGGGCTGGGGTGGATGGGATTCCTTTACGATCTGGGCAAGCGCGATTACGAGAGTATCGGCGGATCGTATCAAAGTCCTGTTTACGATGTCCAGAGTCCCGACCGCCTGACACCGGATTGGCTCGATGTCAAACGAACTTTCCATCACCACGACCACCCCGGGCGGGAGGGGTTGGCCTCTTCATACGCTGAAGCCCTTTTTGATCGGCCCGAAGTAGAATTGGTGGCCGGAGCGGACCGGGATCCAAGGCGTTTGGCGCTCTATGGAGAGCGCTATCGGATCGAGGCGCTCTATACCGACGCATTGGAGATGTTGGCTGGCGAAGAATTGGATATTGTGGCGATCGCAACCAATACCCGGGGACGTTCGCAACTGACGGTCGAGGCGGTCAAGGCCGGAGTCAAAGGTGTATTTGTCGATAAACCGATGGTTTTTACCCTGGCCGAGGCCGACGCGATGGTTGAGGTTTGCGCCGAAGCGGGAGTGCCGTTGGTGGGGGGAGCGACCAGTGTTTCGCATCCCTCGTTCGCCAGAGCTAAAGCCCTGGTCCAAGATGGAGTAATTGGAGCGCTTAGATCGCTCGAAGCCCGGGTGCCCATTATGGCCCAGCACCAGGACTGGAGTTATTTCCTCGCCAGTGATCCGGTCTGGGTCTGCGGTGTCGGCGACCAACCGCGTAGGGAACGCGGTAGTAGCGAGTTCATGGGACAGGGGATGGTGGTATGCGAGGACGGCACCGTGGTCCATATCCGCGACGGTGCTCCCGAGGTGCGGATATCGGGAGATCGGGGGGAAATCAGTTTCGAGGGCAACCGGTGGCGGATCTGGCAGGATGTCGAAACGCCGAGTACTGGTCGGGCGGAAATGCCCTGGCCTGAGCCGCAGTTCATTCCGGGGGCCCGCACCGTGTATTGCCTCGATGATTTGATCGCCTGCATGGAGGGCCGGTTGGACGAGCCGAAAAATTCGGGGCGCCGCGTAGCGATCGCATTGGAAGTAGAACTGGGCATGAAGCACTCTGCAGCCCGGGACGGTGAGCGGGTTGCGTTGCCTCTGGCCGATCGTGGTTTGGGACTGAGCTATGACTGGTTTCGTTGAGGGAGAGCAATGAATGTATTGATAAGCGGTGCGGCGAGTGCTCTGGGTAGGGCGATCGCCGCCGAGGTGGGAGAGGATCACGCTTTGCGCTGTCTCGACGATTGCCAAGCCGTAGAGGGCGCGGGCGAGTGGGTTGAGGCTAGCCTATGCGATCCCGAGGCAATGCGGAACGCCGTACGCAATATCGATGTCTTGATCCACACCGGAGAGCCACCGCCGAGTTTGCCAGAAGATACGCTCGAACGCGAAGAAACGCTGCTGGATCTGGCGACCCGAGGCACTCATGTGCTATTCCGCGCAGCCGTGGATGCGGGCGTCAAGCGCTTTATCTATGGTAGCACACTGGAAATTTTCAGCGCTTATCCGGATACGGTCTATATCACCGAACTCTATAAGCCGCTGCCGACGCCAGATCCTCGTCCTTTAGCGCAGTATTTGGGCGAGTTTGTCTGTCGCGAATTCGCGCGTGCCTATCCGGTTACCGTTACGGCGTTGCGTCTGGGCAGGATGGTCTTGGAAGAGGAGGTCGTCGGAATGGCACCCGACCTGATGTGGGTTGATCTTTGCGATGCCGCCCAGGCATTTTGCGGGGCGATCGACCGCGATGCCGGTTCGGCGCCGAACTGGGTTTCGCGCTGGGCGCTGTACCATATATGCGCGCCGATCCCGAACCCGAAATTCCTGATTGGTCGGGCCAATGCCATTGGTTACCAGCCGCAGCGCGATTTCCAAGGTGAATCGAAATGAAGAGGAAAGTACTGATCCTGGGGGCCTGCGGATTGGTTGCTCCAAATTTGGTGCCCGGTCTGCGGGATTACTACGACCTGAAACTGACCGATTTTGCGCCCGATCTGGATTCCGAGTCGATTATAGGGTGTGATATCCGTTCGTTCCAAGAGGTGTGTGAGGCTGCGGAGGGGATGGATGCAATTTTGAATTTCACCGTTGTGCGCGACCATAGTGAAGAGAGCTTTCACGTCAATACGCGGGGTGCTTTGAATGTGATGAAGGCCGCGGTTGAACACGGGATAAAAAAGGTGATTCACAGCGGTCCGCAATACGTGCGCAGTACCTATGACCACGATTTCGATATAACCGACGTGCCACCGGTGCTGGGTACTGACTACTATTGTTTGACCAAGGGCTTGGCGAGTGAGATCTGCCGATCCTACGCGCGCGCCCACCAGATACAGACGATCAGTTTCGTCTTCAACGGCCTCGGGCCTAGCCCGAGCGAGGATGGGGCCGGGCAGGACTTTCCTCCGTTTACCGTGGTTTGGGAGGATCTGCAACTGGCTTGTCGGTTGGCTCTGGAGATCGAAGCGGTCCCGGACGACTTTCAGGAGTTCAATCTGCTTAGTTGGGAAGGGCATGGGAAGTACAATGTGGATAAAGCCCGGCGGATTCTCGGATTCGCACCGACGGAAAAATGGGAGCGTTATTTCGAACGCCGACCTTAGCAAAGAGCAGCATCCCGCTGCCATGGTCGATGGTGCTTTAAACCTAAAATCTCGAGGAATTATGAGTGATTATCTCTATATCCCGGTAGGGGGCGCGGAAAGCCTGACCGTCTTCTCTACAGACCCGGTTTCCGGTCAAATAGAACTCAAGCACGAAGTGCCATTGGGCAAGAGCGGTCATGCGGTCTGTGCAGATTCAGCGGGCAAGCGGTTATATGTCGGACTCGGAGCGGGCGATACCTATGCCATCGCTGCTTATGCGATCGATCCGCAAAACGGAGGGCTCAGCGCGTTGGGTGAAGTAGCGGTCGAGGGGATGCCCTGCTACCTGTCGACAGATAAGACCGGAAAGTTTCTTCTGGCGGCGTACTATAGTGCGGGTCTGGCAACAGTACATGCGATCGGTGTTGATGGAGCGTTGCAGGAGGAGATGGCTTGTCGCTACCCGACCGAACTCTATGCTCACTATATTGCGACCGATGCTTCCAATCGCTATGCCTTCGTGCCCCATGTACAGTCGGCCAACTCTATATATCAGTTTTATTTTGACGCGAATACGGGAGAGTTAACACCCAATGATGCGGTGCCGATACTGGCGTGTGGTGAAGGAGAGGGGCCGCGTCATCTGGCTTTTCACCCTGCTCTGGACCTGGTCTATGCCGACAACGAGCAGGGATCCAGTGTGACTGTTTACCGCTTTGACACTGAATCGGGTACGCTCTCTGCAATACAGACTGTATCGACGCTGCCGGAGGGGGGATGCCCGGGCAATAGCAATGCCCAGATCCATATCCATCCTTCGGGCAGATCCCTCTATGTCTCCAATCGCGGACACGATTCGATTGCGATCTTTGCCATCGACCCAGGGACGGGTTTGATCACTGCTCTGGGTCAGCAAGCGGGCGAAGAGGTGCCGAGAGCGTTTGCTATCGATCCAGGAGGGCACTTCCTGTACTCGGGTGCCGATGGTTCGTCGTTGTTGCGGACCTTCCGCATTGATGCGCAGGGGGGACTGGAGTCACTGGGTGAGCCCCGCGATCTGGGTGGATCGGCAGGGTGGGTGTATCCGCTCCGGCTGGGGTAGTACCCATATCGTTTCGATGCCGGGGCGCATTATGGTGTCCGCTCTAGGCCTGTACAACCGGATACTTGGTAAAGGAGTGGGATATGGATGATTTAGTCGCAGACACGGACACAATAACGGATTTGGAGGACCAGCTCGATGCGCTTGATCGGCACGGATTTCTCCTGGTGCGCAACGCACTTGATGAGGAAACGGTGCTGGCCTGGCGGGAATGTCTAGCGCGCAAATACGAGTGCGAGGAGTGGGATATCAGCAACGAGGTGGGCAATGTCGCCTTTGACCATTTGCTGGAGCAGGAGCCCGAATTGGCCAGGCCGATGGTCGGTCATCCTGCGGTTGCGCCGTACCTGCAGGGAATGCTCGGCCGACAATGCCAGTTGCGCAGCTTCCGGGCGCATATCAATCCCACCGCCTACACCCAGGAGTGGCATAAGGATTTCGGCTATTACTGGGATGCGCCCGACGAGGCGCGGCATGCCCAGCGGCCCTTGTGCATCAATACTACGTTCTATCTCACCGATAACACGCCGGAGATGGGGAGGTTGACCTTTATCGATGGTTTTTGTCACCAGGCCCTGCCCGCAGAAATACGACATCTGGGCGGCTATAATTCCGATAATCCCTTCTATCAGTGGTGCGAAAAACAGCCGCATACTCATCTCTATCCACTGGCCGGCGATGCGGTGGTATTCTTCAGTCATATACCGCATCAGGGGGCTAAGCTGAAAGAGGAAGGCGAGGCGGAGCCGCTGCGCAGCAATATTGTGCTGCACTATCAGCAGACGCCGATGTTTCCGGGGATTTCCTTCGTAAGTTCACCGCTTCCGGCGATCGAGGCTTTGGGGTATAACGGGACTTTCCCCTTTGCTGATGGATAGGAGCTGCTTCTCTATGGGTTAGGGAAGAGCAATCGGTCCGGGTATCGCGCACCAGAGGTATATCTCAAGAGTGGAGCGGATCTTCGGTGTGCAGAACAAGGTCGTGCTCGTTCAGGCTCGAATGAGGTAGAACTATTGGGCGCTGGATGGTGCGCATGGAGGAAAGGGGCACTATGGCTCTAGCTTTTCGCG
Source organism: uncultured Gemmatimonadaceae bacterium (assembly GCA_964520345.1). Classification (GTDB taxonomy): domain Bacteria; phylum Latescibacterota; class UBA2968; order UBA8231; family UBA8231. The sequence goes on from CAZFMY010000151.1 coordinate 7,871, forward strand.
AGTTGCAGACCGATGAACTCTCGCTGGTTATCGGCGATAACACCGCTTATCGCGATCATCAGCCCGGTTATAACGGCATCTGGGATCTTCGTTCGATTCACGATTCGACTCCCTTCTTCGTTCCGGGTTATTGCGGAATGAACTTCGAATTTATCGCACCTAAATCCGCTCTCGATCCGCTCGAGCCGAAAGATCATCCGACCCAATTGCGGGTCGAGGGCGAGGACCTTGTGCTGCACCAGACCCCGACCCCGACGCACCGGGTCGAGAGTTGGATGCGCTATCGCCCGGCAGGGCCGGCTCAGATCGACTGGAATTTCCGCTACAAGCTGCACGACCCCGATGCTTTCCCCACTGGCAGCGCCGGTTTTTTCTTCGCCAGTTATATCAACCAGCCGGAGAACAAAGCGCTCTACATACTGAGTCGGGATGTGTACGATGCGCTGATGTGGATTCAGTATTGCACGACTTTTCAGGGGGTGGAAAGCGCGGTGGTCTGGGAACGAGATCCGTACGATGTGGAGTTCGGGGAGTACGAGCACGGGCTCTACACCTCGCGGGCACCGATTCGCTATGCAGTGCCGCTGATGATGGGGCGACGTGGCGAAATGGCTTTTGTGTTGATGTTTGCCAATCCCCACGGGGTGGTGCTCTCGCACGGGATGGGTGGTGGTGGCTACGTGCCCGACCAGTCGGATCGCAATCCGGCGTGGGATTTCTTCCTCTATGCGCGCGATCCGTCGGTGCATCCCGAGGGGGAATGGCAGGGGCGGCTGGTCTACAAGAGGTTTCAGGGGCGGGCGGATATTCTCGAGGAGTACCAGAGTTATCAGCATTCGTTGGGGAGGGATTGGCCGATCCCCGCCTACGGTCCGAAAATCTAGGGGATGCCAATGGACAAACCAGCGATTTTCTACTATCACGATGGACGGCACCCCCATATCTATCGCTACGAACCGCCAATGCACGAGGAGGAGTACCTGGCGATGGTCGATGAACTGGCGGGGACTCCAGTTGAGGCGATCGCCTTTTGTTTGGGAGAGGGGCGGACGATGCTCCACGATACCCGGGCCGGCGAGTTGATGGGGCACAACGTCGAGGCTTGGGACCACCTTGTCTTTCGCCGCGCCTGGCAAAACGCCGCGCACTTGATAAAAACCGGAGCCGATCCTCTGCGCATTGTCTGCACACGTGCCCACGAGTTGGGGATCCGTATTTACCCGACGCTTATCGTGCAGCGCGGAGGCGCAGACCACGCCTCGGTGCGCTGTTCGAATTTTCGCCGCGAGAACCCGCAACTGGAAATTGGTGCGGCCGGGGATTTGGATCCCGAGTATCCGGGTTTTGACGGGTTGGATTTGAAGCATCCTCAGGCCCTTGAAGAGCGCTTTGCGATTGTCGAGGAGGTGATGAGCGAGTACCCGGTAGATGGCTTTGAATTGCAACTCAACCAGATGCCCTATTTCTTCCACCCCGATCAAATTGAATCGGGCAGATCGATCTTGACCGAGTGGGTTGGCCGGGTTCACGAGGTGGTCAAAGGGAATGGTGGTGAACTCGTAATCCATATGCCGGATCGGATTGAGGACTGTCTGAGTGCTGGACTCGATCCAGAGCAGTGGGTCGAACGGGGGATTGTCGATGCGATCGTGCCCGAGCGTTGCGGCGAAAACTATCGGCTCAAGATCGCGGCCGAGTACGGGGAGTTCGTGCGCCTGGTTCGGAACTCGGCGTGCCGGATTCTGGCCACGGTCAACAGCATGGTCGGATCGGATCGTCTGCAGGATGCGACCATAGAAATGATCCGTGCGACGGCGTGCAATGCGTGGGACCAGGGGGTAGACGGACTCTATGTCAGCGAGTGGTTCCGGCTCTGGCCTTACGAGGCTCAGGTCTACGAGAAATTGCGCGAATTACCCTATCCGCGGATCATGGATGCCAAAGATAAAACCTATTTTGCGCCCACGGATACGGGGAGTGAAACGCTCAATAGCCCCTATGATCCGCTGCCGCGCGATTTGGAATTAAACCAGCCGGTCGCAGTGCCGTTGCGAATCAGCGACGATCTGCGCAAATGGAGTGCGATGGGCCGGATCCACGAGGTGATCTTGCGGTTGCGGATTATCAACCATGTCGAAACCGATTTGATCAGGATCGAGTTAAATGGCGTGGAACTGGCCATCGAGGAGGCGCGAAAAATCAACCAGCTCTATACCATGGAGGCGCCGCGCTACCGGGTGATGGGCGGCTACTGGTACGTTTTCAGACTGGAAGAGACCCAGTGGCCGGTGAAAGGGAACAACGAGATTGAGGTGATGTTGTTGGCTCGCGATGCGGATATCGAGGAGCGGCATGCTATTCTGCGCGATCTAGAACTGGAGACCAAGTATCTCAAGGGTAAGAATTTCCATCGTTCGTTTTCTGACCCTGACTTGGGAGCTTATGATTATCGGAGTTGAAGAGGTGCAATGGAAGAGTTGACGAAAAGAGATATCGTTGCAGGCTTAGGCGATTTGGGACTGGGCCCAGGGGTTGGAGTGGTGGTTCATTCATCGCTGAAGAGCTTTGGCCGTGTAGAAGGGGGAGCGCAAACGGTAATCGAAGCATTGATGGAAGTCGTATCGGTCGACGGTACACTGGTGATGCCGTCTTTCAACCACGGTGCGGCCTTTGTGGATGGAGCACCGGGGTATTACGATCCGGGAGAGACACCGACGACCAACGGGGCGATCCCGGATCGATTCTGGCGCTTGCCCGGGGTCGAGCGGAGCTTGAACCCGACTCACCCATTCGCGGCGTGGGGTCGGCACGCCGCAAGGTATATCCGTGCGCATCACCAGACGATCACGATGGGCCCCGAATCACCGCTGGGCCGGCTCTGTGCGGATGGTGGATATGGTCTGCTGCTGGGCGTGGACTACCGCTCGAATACATTTCATCACGTGGTTGAGATGTCGCTGGGTGCACCTTGTCTAGGGGTGCGCAGCGAAGCCTATACCGTGCGGTTGCCGGGTGGAAAGACTGTTGCGGGACGGACTTGGGGATGGCGTGAAAAGAGTTGTCCGTTTACCGATGAGGGGCGCTACCACGAAGTGATAGAGGCTCGAGGTCTGCAGCGCGAGGTGGCGATTGGGGAGAGTCGCGTACTCTGTTTTCGGCTCCAGGATGTTTTCGAGATCCTGGCCGAGATCTTTAGCGCGGGCAAAGACGGCTTTCCTCCTTGCAATGCTTGTGCGATTCGGCCGCGCCAGGTGGAGCAGACCGTACCTTCCGATTGGGATCGGGAGGGTGAGTGTCTCCATTCGGACTCATCTGCCCACCATTACTAACGGGTAGGTCTGGTGGACGGGAAGCGTGGAAATTTCCTCTATAGTACGGAATATTTCCATTGCTCTTTTATATCTCCTGAGCAACTCGTTGATGGGGAGCAACTAGGGGTGGCGTCCGACGAAGGTGATCTGGGTGCAATGCGAAAGATCGAATCAAGTCGAAGGTGCCGGTTGGTGATCAAGTTGAGATTCTGATCGATGCTTGCCGGGCCATGTTGCATTTTATATGCTTGGGAAGATAGTCCACCTGTGCCAAAGGAGATCTGCTTATGCGCCGCTTTACCCGCACCCCCTATTACACTGGACCGGACGATCCCGAAATCGGGAAAGTTCGCGCTACGCTGCAGCTCGATGAAACCGTCGTTATCGAGACGATAGGTGGGGCCGACAACGACTACGAAGCCGCAGGTTTTCTCAAGGCAGGCCAGATCATCTCCGGCGATACTCACCGACGCTATGCGCGTCCGGGTGGGCCTTTTGCGATAGAGGGAATCGAGCCGGACGACTGGGTGGCGATCGAAATTCTCGAAATGGAGGTCGGACCCTATGGATTTTACCGCAATGGCGGTCCCAATTGGGGCAACTGGCGCTGTCTGGCGCCGGTGCGCG
>CAZFMY010000152.1:0-11603 GCA_964520345.1 uncultured Gemmatimonadaceae bacterium
TCCGGCCCAGCTACGACCGGGCACTGACCGGCGGCCGCACTCGCTTCGACCAGCTCTGAGCGGGGCGCTTGCGCTTCGCGCCAAACTCTGGAAGCTCTACCTGATCCAGGCCTGCCGCGGCCGTTCCTCGACAAAGGGCAGTGGACCAAGACCTGGCGGGTACACAGCGCGAGTGGGACTTGGTCGTCCAAGTCGTACTATGCCGTTGCCGCTGTCCGCCTATACCTAGCTGCCATAATGACTTGGAAGAGAGCTTTTGAATTTCCTATAATCTAAAAAGTCAAAAGCTTAATTGCTGTTTGTTGTAGTGACGACCGAGATTGATCTCAGGATAGATTTTTCGCGTGAAGAATAGGAAAACCTTGTCTTCAGCCGCCTGAAGGATGCCGCGCTTGCACAGCTGTGTGGCTATACGATGCTTGAGGTTCTTCAACTCAGCAAACATGGATGTAACCCAATTAGGCACTATTTGGACACCAGATCGGCTGTCCATCGGTTGGTCAACTGTGTCGTTGCTAACCCCGACAGACCCCTCGCGGCGTCAATCAATCCCAAGGCTCGAGCCCAGCGATCTTACGATTCAGGTCACTCATTGGTGGCGCCCCGGCCTCCTCCCACTCTTTGGTGCGCGCGGCCATCTCTTCTTCCGTCGGCTGCCCCTCGCCCAGCACGGAAAAATCCACAAACTGCGCCATGCGCGGCTGCTTCGTCAGATTGTAGCCGTTGCCGTGCGGGCACGCGCGATGCCAAATCAGCAAGTCGCCACACTTGGTTGGGATGGAGCGTATTCGGTGCTGGAATGGCTCCAAATCAGGATGATTGAGGTTGCCAACCCAGTCCGGTTTCACACGCCCAGCTGCGATGCGTTCCTCGCGCAGGCGATCCAGCTGCGGCAACGGCAGCGGCATCCCTTCAGCATCGAACGCGTGAGGCCAGGCCGTGTTCGCGTTCCGCCCAGGCCAGCCGCCTTTGCTGCCGTCGTTTGACCAGGTGTCCGCATCCGGATCCAACGGAGGGAAGCTCTGCACCCACTCGAGGAGCTCGTGGTGGAATCCGGGCAGCAAGCAAGTACCGCCCGCGTCGCCGGGGGTATCGGTGAGCGAGATATTGCCCTGCAGTAGGTTCGTACCGCTGATCTCCCCTCGGCGGATATCGTCCAAGCTCGTGTCAAAATGCAGGGCCATCTCCCCCCCCGGCACCTTGATGTCCCCTCCACGCCGGTGAAAGATCTTCTCCTCTGGCAGCTCCAGCGGTCCGCTCATCTCCACACCGAGCGTATCGCCCCCGATGTACGGCGGCTTCATGTACGCTCGCCCTACCTGCATCCCCATCCTCAACCGATGCTCCCCCAGTAGCTGCGCGTGCGCGTGGTATATCCGCTCGTTCTGGCAGATCTGCCACTGTAACGCCCGGGTGGCCACAAACTCGGTCGTGGGGTCGAAGGTCAAAAAGCCTTCATGGTGGTCGGACCGACCGTGGGGCTGGGGGTACTGGCGCGGATACCACGTGGCGGGGTCGTCTGGGTCTTGGCGCAGCTGGCGAAAGATCGCATCGACGAGCAGCGCGCACTCTTCGGGGGGCACGGCTTCTTTTAGGACAATCCAGCCACGTTCTCGCCACGCAGCCATCTCCGCCTCCGAGAACACCCTTGTTCCTGATTTCTCGATTTCGCTCACGGTACACACTCCTCCAGATCAGAGACGACATTCTAGATGCTGCCTGCATCTCCTTATTTAAATTTGCCCAATACGCATTGCTGTGAAAAGGGCAAAATCCAGACTTGCTGAGTTTTTTGTTCATCATTTTTCTCCACATCCGAGTCACATCCTGCAATCCACAGAACTGCTACTGCTAGTACGCAAGCTGCTTGTCTCATGGTTCTCCCTCCCGATGGATTTTGTCCTGCCTGCTAATCAATCAAGTACAACCATGTAAAACACGTACCAGACCAAAATGTGCTGCATGTAGTTCAACCCTAGCTTTATCCAGCTCGAGTTTGCATCCATTGATTTTGAGCACTGGTGAAATGACATATTCCTAAAGCGGTCTCGGTCGCTCGTAGTGATTTTGAATACAAGTCCCCTCACAAAGGGTCTGGTAAGCACAGTGGTGAGGATGCTTAATCCAAACTCCATACACCCTCATTGCTTCTCAGTGGTTTCCATCTTATCAAGTATTTTTTGCAACAGGAGAGTTGTCTCTTTACCATTCCGCTCGGTTGAGACAAAGCAGGAAATGGCCTGACCAGAGGCGACGACTAAAAGAGCGATTGGTATTAAGATGAGGCTTAAAAAACCGGAATGAGCACTGCCGCCGTCTGAACTGAACACTGCAACGTGCTCACCCACTGATCCTCTTCGAAGTGCCCTCCGGCTATTTCGCCGAATTCTCGCGCCCAATGCCGCCATTGAAGCCTGGTCGTACCCGCCCCGCCGTCGCCCCCGGTCTCGCCGACGACTGGGGCCTCGCTCGCTGCGTCCACCGGGCGGCCCCCCTCGGATCTCCTGGGCGGCGTTGTTAGCCCAGGTCTTCGCCCTCGATGTGACTCTCTGTCCCGCCTGTGGCGGACGGCTGCGCCTGATCGCGGCATTGACCGACCCCGTCTCGGTCCGGCGTTATCTGCAAGGCGTCGGGCTACCGACCCAGCCCCCGACGCTTAGTCCTCCTCGGCCCCCACCCCAACAGGAGTGGGACTTCGCCGCCTAATGCAACACGCCACAAGCCACCGCCCGCCTATCCCCCAACTCGCTGAATCGAAAAACTCCTTTTTCGCCCAGCGGGCCCCTTCTTTGTCGTCCGCAGGCTGGCCACGCCCTAAAAAGGGGGCCCCTAAAGCCGCGCACCCGGCGGCAAACGGGACAAGCACAGGCCCAAATCGCTTGAACAGAAAATCTAAAAGTGCCTTTATATTTCCTATATACTATGTCGAGGATGGATAAGGTCGCCTCCTTGAGCGAGCGATAGCCGCCGCTATTGGCGATAAACGGCACCTTCGCGATATCTTATGTCGCCACAAAGAAAGGGATCTCGTATTGAAAGTCCTCATTACCGGATGTGCCGGGCAGGTCGGCCAAGCGATCACGGCTCACTTAGTTAAGAGCGGCTACGCCGTTCGCGGTCTCGATCGGGTCGAATCTTTCGCCGGCGAAATAGACTACCGATCCTGCGACCTGCGCGACGCCGATGCCCTCGCCCCCCATATAGAAGGCATGGACGCCGTATTGCATCTGGCCGCCATCCCCTCGCCCGGCCGCGCGCCTAACGCCGAGATCTTCCAGATCAATACAGCGGGTACCTTTAATGTCTTTGATGCCTGTGCGCACTATGGAATTAACCGCGTAGTCTGCGCCAGCTCGATCAACGCCGTGGGCTATTTTTTCGGCGCCGTGCCCTTCGAGCTCGACTATCTACCCACCGACGAAGACCACCCCAAGCTGCCGTCAGACGCCTATTCCTTTAGCAAGCAGGTGACCGAGGAGATTGGGCAGTATTTTTGGCACCGGGATCAAATCTCCAATACGTGTCTGCGCTTTGGCGCCGGGCTGCGCCCCATCGAACAGATGCGCGAGACGATGGCCGATGCCATGCGCTCCGCACGGGACTTGGTCGATGCGCTATGCGCGATGCCCGCCGCACAAAATACCGCAGAAGTCCAACGTATGCGCGCGGCTTATGATGCCGAACGATGCGAGCGGCGCTGGGAAAAGCGCGACGGCAAAAAATCCGTGCTGTCTCCGGACGAGCAGCGCCTGATTACGCTGCGCCAGAACTTTTTCTCTTTTGTCGCATTGGAAGACGCCTGCCACGCGATGGAACAGTCTTTGATCGCCTCGTATAACGGCAGCCATCCGCTCTTAATTGTAGACCGCAACAACACCCTGATGGCCGGCGCGGCGCAGCTTGCCCTGTTGATGTATCCCAATGTGGCGGTGAGGGGCCCGCTCGAAGGTACACAGTCTTTGGTGGACTGGCGGCGGGCGGCCGATCTGATCGGCTTTGAAGCGCAAGTTACGGCGGCGGCATTGTTCGAATAGAGGTAGTATAGGTGAGCGGGACCTAAAAATTGGCCCAATTAGGGTGTGAGTATTTTGGTGTGTATAAACTCTTCCGAGCTGTGGTAGCCGGCTTGGTCTGGTGGCGGTGCTGAGCGATCCGGCCTCGATAGGCCGCTATTTGAGCGGGGTTGGTTTAGCGGCCGAACCTCCGGCGGTCGCAGCGGCTCGTCCTCCGCCACAGCGCGAATTGGACCTGGTTTATTGAGCTAGGCTATTCCGTTTTTGTCGTCCGCCGACCATTGCGCTAAGCGATCGGAAGGGCACCTCTATGTCTGGCCGGTAGGACCCCATCCTGTTTTTCGCGTTGCCTGGTCCAGATCCGGGTTTTGGTACCTCAGTCCCGGTCGCCCAATGGTTCCAATCGGTCCTCCATTACGGCTCAATGCTCCTCTGCATGTGCTCTATGCTCGATGCCTGGATGTCAGAATGACTTGGAAGAGGGCTTTTGAATTTCCTATACTTCTACACGTCAATACGCGACCGTCACGACTCCCGAGCGCTGCCGCAGTCCCTCTTCGGTTTCGGCCTCGACGCGGCAAATGTAGATGCCGGGACTCACCCGCTGCCCATGTCCGTCCAGTCCGTCCCACTGCCGCGCATGGCGGCCGGCGACGTCCAAACCATTGTATAGCTGTCGCACCAGCCCACCCGCCAGATCCCATATCTCTACGACCACCGGAGTCGGAGCTACCAATTTGAGCAAATCATACGAAATATCCAATCCATCGTTAACGCCGTCGCCATTCGGCGTAAAAATGCCCCCCCTTAGATCCAGCGCACTCAATATCTTGGCGCCCAGCGAAAAGGCCTGGACCGAAAGAGTGTTGCCGTCCCGTAGAGCCGTGGCATCTCCGGGCTGTATCGGCTGCTGGATATCCCGCGGGGTAGTGCTGTCGAATACGCGACCGGTGAAAGATGCCCCGTAGCGAAAAATCTCACCGCTAAAATCTACTTCTATCACCTCTTCGGTGTGGTTGACGTCGATCCTAGGCACGCCCACCACCAGGTGATCAGCCGCTTCTTCCACACGGGTAAACGCCACTTCCTCACCACCGATCCGGACGCCATCTATACTCACTATAGAGCCCCCATTGGCAGAGATCTCCAGATGATCAAAACCCGAATCGTCCGGGGCAATAGTAGGCCGGATGGCATAGGTAAACTGCGTCACCTGGGCCATCTCTACCCGCCAGGGATCAATTTCTCCCACCAGCCCCGTGACCGCCGGTGGGGATGCCGTGAACTCCACATAGTCCAGCCGACTGCCCGCGAACATATCCGATGCAAAATCCATCTGAAACTGGATAAAACGACGGGGTTTAGTCACCGGCAGTTGAATTCCCAGGCTGTCGCTAAAACTGTAGGTCGTAGACCAGAAATCCCAGTTCTCCGCATCTCGGGTGACTTTGCCGCGCTCGGATATTTCTAATGTCGCGAGTGTCCCCAGGGTTAGCGGTTTGCCATCGTATCCATAGGGCACTTGTTCATTGCCCCGAAATGTATTCCTCCAGTACACATTGGGATCGGGATCACTGCCGCTCTGGCTACGGATATTGACCGTGGCATCGGCATCCTGGTACCCAGACCAGCGCAGTGAGCCCAGTATGACCTCTGCTCCTAGATCGAGGATGTTGGAAGTATAGGAGGCGTCAGGCACAAATCCGGGCGCAAAAATCTCAAACTCGGCGATCTCCCAGTCTCGGGTTAGTTGCGACGGCACAAAAAGCACCACGCGACGGATATGTTCACCGGTGAATTCTATTTCTACCGTGGATTTAGTATTTTCTTTTACCTCTGATAACACATGGAAGTACATGTCTTTGAGGTCGTAAATCTCGCGGTGAGCATAGTTGAAAAATTTCAGACAATTATCAGTCCGGCCTGGGGTGCAAAGATCCTCGCTGCTAATTCCCGCTTCGTCGTTGGTCAGCGTATTGGTCCAGATTTGAAAGAGTTCGATGTAATTGTCTTCATGACCGGCGCGCGTGGAAAAGCGGATCCGGTCCACCGCGAACAGACCGCCCAGATCGAACAAAAAGTTTTTGTTGAATCTCGGATTATCTCCCTTGTTTCTTTCCTCGAAATACGCCGTACCTGGATCTCCGTCGTTCATCAGTATGACGTCATCCGTTTCGACCCAGGGCAGGGTTATGTACTTCTGCGTATGTAAATAGCCGCCTCGATCTTTGACCGTCCGCGCTATATTTTCATCCGCGGAAAAAAACAAGGGGGAAATGCCACTGGCTTCGACCACCAGGGATTCACTCACCCCCTGCAGGTCGGGATCGAGATCCGCCCAGCTGAACTGGACAAAATCGGCTTTGCCTTCTTCCACTTCGGGCGGCAGCGGCAAATCCTCTCCGCCCAACCGGTAGACGGTCAACCCCGCGACCGGACTGTCCATTCCCCCGGCCAGCAGCGCGGCCAAAAGACAACTGCATGCGACCTTTGCCATGGCTAGATATTACCAGAGGGATGCGAGATTGCTGTATGACATGAATACTCGGCTTTCATTACGATGTCGCATAAGTTAGTGAGTGTACCGTACTTCCGGCTATTACCCAAGACAAAAATCACAGCGTGGTTATCGAGGTCGGGATGACGGACAGTGCCATCGCTGTTCTGCACGGGGTTAGGCCCCAAGTTGAATCGAGCGAGGACTGCTGGAGCGGTTGGGATGCCGGCGTTGGTATCTCCATGCCCGTATCGGGGAATGTGAACGGGTGGTGTCGTAGGGTAAGCTACCTATCGGGACCAGGGGTAGCGTTCCGACCGGCTGGCGGACCGGTAAAAGCTCCACAAGGTACGGTCGACTGAGATAAGACATCTTATAGACCGTTGCCATTTCTTGCTCCCCATTCCCCCTCGCCGTATCTTGAGCCCCATGATGAAGCTATTTCACTGACTAGCTCAGCGTTAGATTTCGCAGATTTCCACGAACAATTTCCCACTACTTAATAGAGTACTCACAGCGCCACGCGTATAGAGGCGGCGGATCGTTTGGGTCTGGAGCGGCTGTGTCGCTACGTACTGCGTCCACCGCTGGCTGGGGATCGGCTGCGCTTGATCGATGCGGATGATCTGACGTTCCGTCTCAAGATGCCCTGGTCGGATGGAACGACCCACCTGGTCTTATCTCCGTTGGAACTGATCGAGAAATTGGCTGCGCTGGTACCTCCGCCCCGGCTCAATCTAGTACGGTATCACGGCATTCTGGCGCCCAATGCCGGTGCTCGTCGCCTGGTCGTGCCGGGTCGTTCGGTGTTGCCGGACGGTTCATCGGTGGGGGTCTCTACGGATTCCCCCTCTCGCCGTCGCTTCGGTTGGGCCGCTTTATTGGCGCGGGTTTTTTCTGTGGATGTGACGCTAAGTCCGAGCTGTGGTGAAAGGTCTATCGACTTTAGTTATCGGTCTTACCAGGGCGATCTACTCCACCAGAATCACCATGCGTTTCCTGTCGGCGACCAGCTCTCCCAGCAGAGTCCCGTCGCTGACCTTTTTGAGCCGCCACAGGTGGTGGCGCGTGCTCTGCTGCTCGACGGACTCGCCCGGGGCCAGGGTATGGTAGCGGCTCTCGTTGCCATTGTAGTCGAGCCGGTAGATCGCCAGGGAGGCTTTGGAAAGATTGGCGATGTGCATAAAGGAGAACCAGGGACTCGAGGGAGAACCGCGGCGGAAGGTCTCGCCGCCGCCGGCCTCGCCGCGCTCCAGCTGACCTGCGGCCGTGGGCAGCAGCGAGAGGGTCGCGGAAGACGCGGGAATCCACTGGACATCCCATCCTTCCCTGTATATGTGCGGGTCCCGCGTCAGCTGCACCTGGGCGCTGCCGTCCGCGTTCATGAGAAAGAGTTCGCGCTGCGATTCGCGCTCGGATTCGAAGACGATCCTGCTGCCGTCGGGCGACCAGCTTCCCCGGCCGCTGAAGGCGTGGGCATTGGTCAGGTTGTAGGCGTTTGTCCCGTCGCTGTTCATGACCCAGACCTGGGGCGGCGCATAGCGATTGGATTCGTAGAGGATGGTGCTGCTATCGGGCGACCATCTGGGCGCGGTTTCCGCGCTTTCGCTATTGGTCAGGTTCACGACATCTCCAACAGCCGCGGCAGCGGTATAGATCTCCGGGTTACCGCTGGAGCTGGAGCCAAATACCAGCCGAGTGCCGTCGGGTGACCAGCTGGCCGGGGCGTTGCTAACCGGCAAATCCGTCACCTGTTTGCTCTGCGAGCCGTCTTCCTCCATTACGTGCAGGTGCAGGTCTTCGCCGGTGCGTACCAGGTAGGCCAACCGCTTGCCGTCGGGCGACCATACCGGGTGCGACTCCGCGGCTTCGGTACTGGTGAGTCGCTGGGGATTTTTCCAGTCGGCGTCAACGACCCAGATATCTCCGCCTCCGCCCGCGGAAGCAAAGGCTATCCTGCCGCCATCGGCGGACCAGCCCGGTCTGCCGGTCATGCGGACGGGCAGCTCCATGCGCTTGCCGTCCCTGAGCAGGATCGAGGTATTGGCACCTTCTTCGAGATGGCCTCCGTGGTTGTGCGTCAGCTTGACGGTCTGTCCGCTGGCCAGATCCATCACCCAGACTTCCTGGTGCTCGCCTTCATTAAAGTCCCTGTCTGCCAGGTAGGCGATGTGGCCCGCCAGACCCGCAGGCCAGGGCGCGGGTTCCGGAGCAGGGGCTTCGACGCCGGTTTTTCCGACTCTGTAGTGGGGCCAATCCTCTACTGCGGCGAGCCGGTTCTGCAGTTCGGCCAGGCGCTCTTCGCGGCGGATGGGCTCGATGCGGATGGGCGCCAGATTGGAGTGCAGACCGCGCACCCTGATGTCGACCCGTTCGGATCTTTCTCCCAGACGGGCATCGACCACACTGAGGGAGTAATTGCCCGTCGGAACCGTGGTCTCGTATTTGCCCTCGTCGTCCGTTGCCAGGTCGAGGACCAGCACCGGAAAATCGCGGGACTCCAGCTTCACGCCCCGCGGTTGCGTGTCCTCGTCGGCGTTCTTCCACAGCGCCGAGCCTTTCACCTGGCTCAGTCTGGCATCGGCAGGGAGAATGATCGCGTCGCCCAGGGGCTGCGAGGTGCCTCCGTACTTCTGGCCGGTTATGCGGCCCCAGCTCATCCACGAGAAGGAGCCGTCCGCGTCCCGATCTGTAATGACGACGTCCATGCCCAGGGCCAGTCCGGGTTCGAGCCGGGCTTCTCCACTGCTCCAGCTGGTGACGTCGAGTTTCCATTCGTAGACGTGGCCGTCTTCGTGGCGAGACCAGGCGACTTCGCGGTGCTGGTTGCCGTCCTGGGGATCGGGCACGTTCACCCCGCGCACCGAAACCTGCGTGTTGGGCTGGTCCCCGTGCGACACTTCGATATAAACCTCGCAGCCGTCCTGCGAATTCCAGGTGTCTGTCGAGTCGATCACGATCGATTCGTCTCGCACCTCAATGGCCACGTAGACCGCGTTTTCTTCGAGGCTGTGGCCGATGCGGAACCAGGCTTCGTGGTCTGCGGCGTCTTTGGGTGCTTCGGCCCAGTTGGCCGCGGTGTTCACCGGATAGCGCACGAAATCCTCGGGCCAGTCAGAAAGATCGCCGTCGACGACGATTCCGCTCAGCGGTTTCGAAAAGCCGATGGCTCCGGTGTGGGCCACGGCGCGATCGGGGGCCACCGCGAGCAGGACCGCGAGCATCCCGCAGAGACCGGCCTTCTTGAATCTTCCTGAAGCAGATGCATTAACCATGGTTCATATCCCCTCTTTGCGCGCCAGGTCGAGACAGATGATCTCGCTCAGGTTGCGCAGATAGAGCCGGCCACCAGCCAGCGTCGGCGCTGTGAGGCAACTGCCTTCCAGTATTTGGGCCGTGGCGATCTCTTTGTAGGCCTCGGGCGAGGCTTCGGCGACGACGAGCTCGCCGTCTGTGGTGAGAATGATCAGCTTGCCGTCGGCCATGATCAGGGTGCCTTCGCCCTGGCCCCGCGCCCTCCAGACCAGCTCGCCGGTCTCGGCATCGACGCACTTCAAGATCGCTCCATCGTGGCCGTAGAGATGGCCTTCGTGATAGACCCAACAATTGAAGTCGTTGCGTATGGTCTCGCTGCGCCACACTTCCTCGACGGCAATTTGGTCGCCACTGCCGGTGATTTCCAGCAGCGAAGATCCGTTATGCGACGATACGAAGACCCGGTTGGGCGCGATGAAGATCGGCGTCGCCAGGTTGAAGGTGGTCCGCCATTCGTAGCGCCACAGGGTGCGGCCGTCCTCTGGCGAAAGGGCGACGACCGCCCAGCCCGTGAAAAAGACGATGTACCTCTGACCGGCGGCGGCGAAGGCGATCGGCGAGGAGTAGGCCATCATGTCGCGCTGGGAAGACCACACCTCTCGACCGGTGTGTTTGTCGAGGGCCAGGATCGACTTGCCCGCCGCCCCGCCCGACTCGATCAGCAGCAGGTCGCCTTCGACCAGGGGCGAACCCGAGTAGCCGTAGCGCGGCATGCTGGCGTTGTAGTCCTGGCGCAGGTCCACGTGCCAGTGCTCGGCACCGGTGGCCGCGTCCAGGGCGTAGAGCCCGCCCATGGCGCCCACGGCGTAGACGCTACCACCGTCCACGGTGGGGGTGGCGCGCGGACCGTCGGCGCCGTCGTTGTCCACCAGCAGCTCGCCGATGCCGGTGCGCCAGATCTCCTGCCCGCTGGCGGCATCGAGACATACGGCGTATTCCACGTCGCCGCTGGCGAGCATGGTGAAGGCGCGCCCGCCGACAACGGCCACGGTGGAATACCCGGAACCGCCCGGCACGCGCCACACTGCGCTGGGGCCCTCCGCGGGCCAATCGGTCAGCAGCCCGGTTTCCTGCGATACGGCGTCGCGGTTGAGGCCGCGCCACTGGGGCCAGTCGTGGGAGGCCAGGGTCTGGTCCTGGGCGGTAGAGCCGCTCGCAGTCAGCCAGACCAGACTCAACAGCAAAAGCACTCGGTGACTTGTGAACAATAGCATGTTCGTCCTCGCTGAGTCGAATGAAAGATGAAATCCAAGGCTGCCGTCTCGATCCGTCGGATGAGGCGCTGGCGGTACCCGCTTCACCACGTCCAGCGGTGCGAATGAGGTGCGAAATGTACGCGTCCCTACACCCAAGAAGCACACCCCTTTCTATTCACCGTCCGGCACTACTGCGGATTCACGCTTGGCAAAGGTTTAGTCCGCACCCTCGCTGTTCCAGAGGCACGCACTGAGTCTATCAGGGATGTCCGTTCCTCATGCAAATGTGTTAAATTGCAGATCAATGCGGTTACGGAGATTGGACTCACAAGCCGTTTTGGCGCTCTGCATTCAGTTTGGCGCTCTGGCAAGCCGCTTCTCAATTATCCACCAAATAACCTGTTAACACTTGGCGCTCATACTTCCCAATAACCTGTTAACACATAGATCCAGTGAAGCAACGGGTACTTTCAGCCAAAATTATACTTGATTTGCGCGATAAAACCTATGAATAAACAACAAAAAAGATCGAAATTATTACTACTGTGGTGCCCCCCCTGATTTGCTACACGTAGACTGAGA
>CAZFMY010000153.1:0-11553 GCA_964520345.1 uncultured Gemmatimonadaceae bacterium
AGTATAGGAAATTTAAACACCCTTCTCCAAGTTATTCTCACACCCAAGCATCGGCCATAGAGCACGTGCAGAGGAGCATTGAGCCGTGATGGAGGACCGATGGAACCACCAGGAGGCCGGGACTGGGGTCCAAAGGTCCGGATCTGGACCGGCAACTAGCTAAACCCGATGGGGTCCTACCAGGCAGACACAGAAGGACCCTTCCGATCGCTTAGCGCAACGATCGGCGGACGACAAAAACGGAATAGCCTAGCTCAAAGAACACCAGATCCAATTCGCGCTGTGGCGGAGGACGAGCCGCTGCGACCGCCGGAGGTGCGGCCGCTAAACCAACCCCGCTCAACTAGCGACCTATCAAGGCCGGATCGCTCAGCACCGCTACCAGACCAAGCCGGCCACCACAAAATATTGTATGGTTTGATCGTCGAGTAAATACTGTGCCATAACAGGTCTTTTTTCAAACATTGTACGCAGCTTCGATAACATTACCCTTGGTATAGGCATCACGAAATAGGGACTGGCGTTTTGGTGGCATGGCATCAAATTGCTCGGGACGAGGACGGGACATAGACCAGCGGGTATTGATGGGGTTATAGGCGCTAAAGATGGCCATGCGGTCGTAGGTTGGATTCGTCCAGGGTTGGCCGCTGTGAGTAATTGCTTCGGTAAAGAATATTAAAGAACCGGGAGGACACGAATAGCTTTCCCACAAAGGAGAATCAAGTTGGTAGGCAGAACTGGGAGCGGTATAGGCTGCTTTATGACTGCCACTAATAAAAAGCGTAGCGCCATCGTTTTTTTCTACGGGGTTCAATTCCCAAATAGCCCGGGTAAGGCCACAACGCGCTTTGCCTGGTATACAGTGGTAGGTATGGCAATCTCCCGGAAGACGAAACATACCGTTGCCGTTATGGGGGCTAAATTCAAAGGGAGTTTCGTCGTTGACCGAACGAAATGAGGGAAAGCTCATTTCCATGCGGAATCCGTAACATGACTCGCTAGCCAGGCTAGGGGTAGCAAGGAATTCGTTTGCACAGGCCACTACCGCTGGATGATCCATCAGCTTTTCCAAAGGACCTCCATACGTGGTACGATGTCCGTGAGGAATGGATTCTGGATCATCTTGTAAGCGCTGGCAAAATTGGCGCATATCCTCTAGCTCTTCAGCTCCTAAAACACCGGGTATTAACAACCAGCCGCGCATATCAAAGATATATTTTTGTTCCTGGCTCAGCGCTGTAATAGGGGAATTATCGGCGTTAGTACTAGGTAATACGGCGTCCTGTGGAGGCAGCGGACGGCCCAGATCTTTGTCGAATAGTAGGGGTTCGGCAATTGCATTAGAATGGTCGGTCATGGTTTGGTAATTCCTTGATTAGCTAACGAAAACACCATAAAAGTCAAGTAAAGTGCAAATGAGCATACTCTATTAAGTCAGGCTCGCAAAGGATTAAGTCCGCTTTGCGAATGAGTGACCTCCTTCCTATCGTAGCCGATATCGAACAAACAAAATCCCGATGGTTCTTTGTCCTCCAATCCCTACTGCACAAGCTCCCACTGTACCCGGACCTCCTCACTCCCTGAGATGCTGTTCAGTTCTATATCCGGCATTGCGGAATGGCCCTCGCTCATCTCGGGAGCTGAATACGTTCGTTCGCTGGTAAAGCGGACTTCATTCCAGGTGTAGTCGATACGCCGAACGGCTCCTAGGGAGGCACCCGCCGCCTCAGCCATCGCCTCTATCAGCCTGTTAATCTCTGTGTTTCTGTTTCTTTCGCCGATTGGAAGTATAGGAAATTCAAACGCCCTCTTCCAAGTTATCCCGACACTCAGGCATCGGCCAGAGAGCGCACACCGGTGAGCATTAAGGCGTTATGGAGAACCGATGGAACCATTGCAAAGCCGGGACTGAGGTCCAAAGGCCCGGATCTGGACCGGCAACGAGCTAAACCCGATGGGTTCCTACCGGGCAGACACAGAGGTGCCCTTCCGATCGCTTAGCGCAACGGTCGGCGGACGACAAAAACGGAATAGCCTAGCTCAATAAACCAGATCCAATTCGCGCTGTAGCGGAGGACGAGCCGCTGCGACCACCGGAGGTTCGGCCGCTAAACCAACACCGTTCATCCTGAACGACAGTAAGAAGTCGAGTCCGCGTTGATGGGTAGCTGCGGCGAGGACCCGCGGCGGATCGTCACTTTGGCGATCATCGCTTTGACGCGATCGGCTACCACCTTCCAACTCCGAGCGTGGAAGGGACCTTCGTGTTCGTAGAAGCGCTCTCCGACAGCGGTCCGGTGGCAGTAGAAATTGGTGGCGCGTCCCGCCCCCTGTATATCGGGCATTGGCCAGATATCGGTGCCGAGTGTCCATGAGAAAGCATCGACCTGTGTCTGCTCGAGATAACTGAGCGTGGCATCGACGAAACCTTCGGTTGTGAAGGGTGCTGTGGACGCAGGTGCGAAGGGACGGAAGAGCGTGCCGCCGTCGTTGTTGAAGATGAGTCTGTAGGGTTTTTTGCGCATTATATTTTTAGGCTACTGTTAGATCGGCCTAAATCTATAATCCTTTGGTCGGACTGCGGAGTATCGTTATAGTGTGTGTAGCGAAGCCATTCCGCCGATTAAGACCGCATCAGTTTACGTTACAGGTTAGATCACCTCTCTAATATCCGTGCAATAGAGCAGTGGATACGTGGGAAACACAGTGGCAGCGATCGAGGCCATCATTGCGGAGGAAGCGCCCCACGGTTTGCCTGTCCGTGGGGCATTCTACTGTATTCATACATAGGGCGGGATCAAGGGGATCTGCAAAGTCATATTTCTCAGACTACCACAGGGAATGCGTAATCGGTCCGATGTTGACGCAAATCTCACAGCCCCCAACCATCAATGACCCCTCTCGTATCGCCAACCAGTTTTATCCCAGGCGCAGGCGAGCGCCAGTTTTTAGGCGCCGGCTGCGCGGCAGATCGACTGTTCGAGCCCCGATTTCTAGTCGCCGAATCTCGACTTCACCGCCCAAGACCCGCAGGTCTGCCGTAGTCCCTTTTATGTTGCAGGTGCCCCAGGCGTAACCGGTAGACCAGAAAAAGCGTCCCGTCCGCTTGCCAAAAACCATGGTGCCGCTCACCGCCGAATAGCGAAAGCCGCTCCAGGCTAACACTGCTCCCCAGGCCAGCATGGCGCGGGCGTAGTGGTGGCCGCATTCTGCCTCGTCGAAGGGGCTGCGCTTGCGGCCGTCGTAACGGGCCCGGATATCACCTATGCATCTGAGGCCGTTTCTCTCCTGGCCCTCGTAGAGCATACCAACAGCGGCAGTGTATTCAAAACCGGTCATCACTTCGGTGAAATAGGGGAAGGGATTTTTAGGCCGCCCCTTGGGGTAGGCCGCCATGAGCAGCGCCGCCTCGTCGCCTAAGGCATAAGAGCGCAGGCAGTTGAAATGGCCTTCAAGGCTAGTGCGGCGATTGTACTTGAAAATGCTGCGCAGCGTCTTGGACACATTGCCTTTTTTGACCAGGTAGCCCAGACCGCACACGTGCGCCAGCAACTGCCCCACCAACTGATCCACCAGACACCCCTGCGCCAATTGGTAATCCGGCTTGGTGACGTCGCTGGCGCCGGCGCCCAAGAGCAGACTCGGCGCGATAGCCTTTCTGTTTTTCGGCGGCATCACTTTGTGCTCGTAGTATTCGCCATTGAACAGATGCTCATCGACCCACTGGCTGCCGCTTTTGAAAAGCCGGCGACACTCGGCGGCAAAATCGGTCTCACCTAGATGCGTCGCCATTTCTTCGGCGGCGCGCAGGGCGCACAAATACCACAGCCCCATCTGCGGATTGGGTCCGAAGTATTCCACGTCCATGGTGTTGTGCTGGCAGCCCTCCATGACCCCGTCGCGGTCGGCGTCCCAGCCGCCCTTGATCCAACAAAATTCCAGTGCCCGCTTGGCGTGCGGCCACAGCTGGCGCAAAAACGCCTCGTCACCACATAGCTGCCAGTCGCGATAAAGCTTGACGATGCAGCCCATTTGCCCATCGGCGGCGGCCTTGCCAAATTGCTGTGAGCGCGTCAGCGGCAGGTAGACTCTGAAGCTCATCATGCCCTGCTCGTCGGTAGCGTGGGCGAATTCGACTTGCCGCATGCTCTTAGCCAAATCGCCGAAGAGAAACGCCGTGCTCTGCTCGTAATTCCACACATGGGTACACGAACCCAGACAGCAGCCCTCGTGATCGTTGTAGCCTTCAAAGCCGTAGAGATTGCCGTCGGGGGTGCGGAAACAGGTCTGCGTCCGCAAAGTGCTCAGGTTGAAAAGCGCCGCTTCTTTTGCATCTGCCGGCAAATCGCTGCCACAAAACGCCTCGACAAAACGCAGCGTATCCTGCTCTAGCTTTTTAAGCTGCGGCACCGTCTTAGCCACCACATCCCAAGCATTTTTGAAACGCTCGGCGTAGTAGTTGCCGATGGTATCGGTCGGGTCTTCTTCGCCGCAGCAGTCTTCGCCGGGGGTCCAGGTACGACGGTTGGGGAAATGCCAGGCAAGCACGAAGGTTATGCTGCGTTCGACACCAGGCTTGAGGCTGAGCTTAACCGCCAATGAGCCCAGCGGCATATCTTCGCCTTGCGCCTTGCGTTCTTCGAGGGCGCCGTCGGCGCTGAAATCATCCCAGAAATCCAGCGTTGAGGTGCCCCATCCTGCTTTGAGCCAGGCCGTGCGCTGACTCACGCCGCTGCCGGCAGTACTGACCAACGCCATACTGCCCCACTGCGCGGCGTGGACGTCCACGCCGCGCGAATCAAAAAACAAGCCCTGAAACCTTTTGGCTTTTTTGAAACGGTTGCGGTTTTTCTTGCACTCGCCCCCGGCTCCATCGGTGCCGATGAAATTGGGTATAGTCGCGCAGACGGCCGCCTGCACCGTTTTCTTGGAGCGGTTTTTCAGCCGGTAGCGCAGTACCGCTAGCGGCAGGCTCGAGCGCTCGGCGTCGGTCGGAATAAGCGGGTTGAAGGCTTCGAGCCGCACTTCCACCGGCACTTCCTTATCGCTCAGCGAGACCTGCCCCAGCGGATAGGCTGCCTCAAAGGCACAGTCGGCAAAGCGCGGCATGCCGTGGTTGGACGTTTCGCTGCCGGAGGCGCCTTCGTAGCCGACCGCACCCAGCGGGCCTTCGAGTAGGCGTGTCACGGCGGCACCACCGGCCTCTCTGGCCCACAGCGAAAAGAACGGCCCCCGCCCAAAGCGTGGGCCGGGCACGAAGCCTTTGGCGGGTCGATTGACGATTTCCCAGTCACGCAGATCGCCGCGTCCGCCCAACGAGACGGTGCCGGTACCGATTCCGCCCAAAGGCAGGGCTATTCTGTCGAGGTGTTCGCCGGTGTAATTTCGCAATGCCGGCCAGGTGCGTTGGATTGTCATGAATTCTCCCCTTTTGTGGTGGGGGACAATCTATGCAATTTTGCCAGAGGACTAAAGGGGGAATTCGCTCTTGACCGAGAGCAAGAGGCACGTCAGGTCGCGATTGGGCTCCAGCGCGCCGTAGGCCATGCAATAGCCGCCGTCGAAAACGAAGTATAGGAAATTTAAACGCCCTCTTCCAAGTTATTCCGACACCCAAGCATCGGCCATAGAGCGCACACCGGTGAGCATTGAGGCGTTATGGAGAACCGATGCAACCATTGCAAAGCCGGGACGGAGGTCCAAAGGTCCGGATCTGGACCGGGCAACGAGTTAAACCCGATGGGGTCCTACCGGCCAGACACAGAGGTGCCCTTCCGATCGCTTAGCGGACCGGTAGGCGGACGGGGACAACGGCATAGCTGAAATCAAACTACCAGGTCCAACTCGCGCTGTGGGGGAGGGCGAGCCACTGCCATCGCCGGAGGATAGGCCGCTAAGCCGACCCCGCTCAAATAGCGGCGTATCGAGGCCGGATCGCTCAGCACCGCAACCCGACGAAGCCGGCCACCACAGGTCGGACACAGCGTCATATCGACGGCGAAGACCCGCGCCAATAAAGCCGCCCAACCCAGCCGATGGCGAGAGCGGGAAACAAACCCCAGCGGCGTATGCCGCGCCGCATTAACTCATCGTGGGTAAGCCCCCGGCTCTGCCGGGGGACTCCCAGTGTTTGACTCGATTTACTCCTTCATGAATTATAACCATTTACCAATGGGCCCCCAGGGAGAAATTGAGTGTCATGCCGATATAAGATACTTCTGGGTTGAGATTTCCGTTCAAACCAATACCCAATCCTACAAACAAAGGGTTAATGTATGGCGAACTAAGGATCGCGATAATTTCAAACGGAATACCCAAGGTGTGACCCTCTTTCTTTTCATATATATTGTATTCCGGTACGGTCGTACAGAAGTTTAAACAACTTCCATAGGGGCTACTTCCATAGGTGCTGGTACCGATTTTTTTGCCGTTGGCCGTATATCTCACAAGACCGAGTCCGGTATTGGCCTGGAATTGCATAAACCGACCCGTCCGGGCGATGCCCACTAGAAAGTTATAGCTGATAAAATTTTGATCAAACCTATCGCTTTTCTGAATATTTAATTCAGAGGCACATAATATCCCTGCCCCGATGATATAGTTCTGCCGGGTCTTCAACTTGATGGATGCATTCGCGTTTATCATGTTACCTCCACCCAACCCAGCTGAAAGGAGAAGTAAATTTCTTTGAGGCAAGTCGTCGTATTTTTCAGCCGGCTTTTGAGGTGAACCTTGAGAGGCGCTCACGGAATGGACAAAGGTGCCCAGGAATAGGATTAAAATTAAGTTGAGTGTTTTCAATACCCAATTTTTCAAGCAACCAATATGCCAAAAACCGCGTAATTTGGAGGGTGTTTTGCGATCCCGTGCATCGTTTTGCACAGTTGTACCTTTCTATACCCGCGGCGGCGATAAGGGTTAAACTCCAGGCAGCGGTATAAACCTCGCGTCCGAATGCCCCACAAACTCCTGCTGATTCGAAGGTGCTCGATGTTTATACCCTTCGGCTTTTCCGGCTTCACACTGATTTTTCACGAAAGTATAGGAGATTCAAAGCCCATCCTCCAGGGTAATCTGGCGGTCAGGCATCGGCTATAGAGCGCGTGCAGGCGGGAATGGGGCGTAATGGAGGACCACTGGAACCATTGGCCGGCCGGGACTGAGGTAGCAAAACCCGGATCTGGACCGGGCAACGAGTTAAACCCGATGGGGTCCTACCGGGCAGACACAGAAGTGACCTTCCGATCGCTTAGCGCAACGATCGGCGGACGACATCACTAACTCCATCCATCACGGAATTCTACCAACCAGAATCAGAATAATCCACCTACCGTGATGCTGAATACTCTCACACTGCCCTTCATCTTCTTATTGTTCACATCATCGTCAACATCAATACCAGGTCTCAGTGCATAATTGATATTGAGAAGAATCCTCGTACCCCCCTCGCCAACAGGGAATCCAAACCCTCCCCCAAAGAGTACGGCAGCTCCACTTCTCTCATCATATGGCTTATCTTCGTTTTCTTTGCGAATTATGAAGGCTATTTTCAATCTTATAGATGAATTGCGCATTATTCTTTCTTCTAGTCAGCGCATAGAGGGTTGCAGCGTCCCCAGGGTCAACGACCGCTTTGGATGGAATGCATGTTGCTATCCCGTCGGCACGACGACAACCTCTTTTCACCACCCAGCCCATACCTACCAGCGGCGAGAGCCCGAGTACCATCTCCTCTGTCGGGTCCTGATCGATCCCCTGGAGCCCTTTCTCCAGCACACGCGCACCAGCGAGCATACGCTCCCGTTTCACGTTGAGCGAGAATTGCGGTCTTATCTGGAATGCGGTATTCTCGCTCACGCGCGCACGGTTTTTTCCGGCTGCGTTGTCCTGACTGCAACGAAAGTCGGACCGTGGCCTTCTCGTGCAAGGGGCGCGGCTTTTGCCCTAGCTGTTGTCCAGGGAAGCGAGAATAGTAGGCACGTAACGCATTTGATCCGAGATAATCTTACCAAGATCACGACGCCCCTCCGTGTTGATGGGTTCGGATACGGATGGCAGCGTCCGCTTCAGACATCGGGCAATCTCTGGATCTCTGGAGATGGCATAGGCGTCAGCAATGCCCTCGAGGACAATACGAGTATTATACGCATCTCCGCTTGAGTTGCGTTGTATGGTCTTGCAGCTTCCTCCGATGAAGTGTCCAGTCTCGTCGTTGAAGGTTTCGCGAATGAGCCAGTGTGCGCCTGATACGATCGCCTTAGCCACTCGTTCCTCGTGGGTCAGGTCGTAGTAGCGTTTCATGCCTGATAGCAGCACGGTAACCATAAACGCAATATTTCCTCGACAGTGCGGATAGCCACAGTGACAGTGGCCGGATGTGAGCATACGCGTCCAGCCACCACCATCGTCCTGTTTCTCTATAATCCTTTCGACGACGATCGAGGCCCCGTTTAGTGCCCGGCGATCATTGATTGCTCCCGCGATCATCGAAAGGTGGATGAGGTGCCACCCTGCTTCGCGCACGCCGGTAAAGTCGTAGTAGTCAAGCTGCTGGGGCTGTAGGAGCCAGTTTGCGGATCGAGTGATCGATTCCCTGACTGCCTCGTCCCCGGTGATCAGGTAGTGCAGTAGAGGGCCCTCGACCCACATGTGTGATGGGCTCCCTTGAGTGCCGGCAACTTTACTGCGAAAGTACGCTGGCAGGTAGCCGCCCAGGTGAGCGGGCATGTGCATGGACTGCATGCCCACATAACGTTTGTCGTGAAAGCAATTGATGGTGTCGATATCGGCGAGATGACGTGACGCTTCGGCGCCCCAGGTTGCCCATTCAGGATCACCACCGCGCAGGAATTCCAGGTACGCTCCGAAGGGGGTGTCATATTCGTTGTTGCCCCAACTCCAGTCGCCCTCGCCGTACCAGTCGCCGAAATTCACGTGTCCGTAAGCGCGCCAACTTTCGCGGTCGTCACGTAACAGAGTGAGTGCTTTGGCCGCAAGTCGCTCGTAGGCTGGCTGTGGCGAATCCTTCTTGGAAGTGAGTCGCGGCAGTGCGCCTGTAGCGTTTGCGTATTCCACTGTTGGGCGTCCGACAATTGGCGTCTCTAGCCATTCGAACCACGCGGCACTAGATGCTACATCATCTGCGCAACCAAGCAGTATTTCAGAGGAGAGTGCCATTCCTTCACGCAGCAGGTAGTTGCCGTCCTTCAGCCATGTGTAGAGACGTTGCTGCGCATCTTCGTCTCCCGGTAGCTCATCTCCAGATCGCTGCGGCAGAATGTGCAGGCTGATTTTTTGCTCCTTCAGAGAAATGCTCTTCGGGTAGCATTGCCAGAAGTTACGTATCCCTACCAACAGATCGCGATTGGACGAATGGAATCGGACGTGCCCATGAATTCGTCTCGCTCGGCGCTGCTCGGAACACCCGGTCGTCAGTCGATACTCTTGGTCGTGCTCATGGGTCAGGCGCCATGTCTGCTCGACGTTAGCGTTAGAGTCGAGCTTGAAGCTTTCGTTCTCAAGATGGACGCTTAATGCATCCGGGTAGGGCACTTCCATCGCGTAGGACCGAATCGCCAAGAGCTGATCCTCTTCTTGTTCTCCGGATTCGAATGTCGCTCTGGAACTGACATCCGCACGAACCACTAGTAAGCGATGATCGATTTTTACGAACTGCTGTTCTGCAAACACGTGGATTCTAATCTCGCTTCGCAACCGGGTGATGTTTTGGGTATCAAGGTGGCGGACTGAGATTCGTAATGTCGTACGGATAGGTCCATGATGCTCAATAATGGCGGGTCCTGCCCGTGTCGATAGAGTAGAACCGTCGGCGAGCCGAACCGAGAATGCCGCCTCTAGCGGTCCGCCGGCCAAGGGGGCGGAGGGGGATCCAATGTCTCCTTGACGCTCCATCAGGAGCCAATTTTTGGCATTCGGATCGAGTGTGACTTGGAGATGCCGTCCCGTGACCGTGACGCTGCCGTCTTCTTCCTTGGAAATGAGTGGTATTGACCGGGCGGTCTGCCGAGACCCGGCAATCAACTGTACCCGACACGCTAGTGTACCCGTTTTGCTGAGTCTTAGCGGCATCGTACTATCGATCAAAAGCCAGCGAGCAGAACCGTCAGGCCACTGTCCTGTGATTCGCGCTTGTGCGGCAGTGACTTCATCACCCCACTTGATGCTGGCAGTCGGCGTCGTGAAGAAAGTGCCCTCCTTGATCGGGATTCCGAAACTAAGCGGCATTCCCTCGAGCGTTGACGACGACAGGTTGTATAACTCTACCGATGCCTCGTACTCGTCGGTGGTAGAATCGGCATTCCGTTCGGTCTTGTCGCCGCTTTTGGTCGTGAGGGCGATTCTGCCGCTATCATCCGGTGGGATGAAGTTGCACCAGGCCTCGGTGCTGCCTCCCTCTTGCTCCGTCGCAGTGAACTGAACCGCATAGCTGAGGTCTGGTCGCAGTCCCTGCAGATTCACGGCGTGCAAGGTTGAGGGGCCATCCTGGGTCGATTCGATTTGGTCGCCCTTAGATCCTATAGCTGTGGCGACGACAGTGGCTGGCGGGTAGGTCACGCAGTGTGCGATTGCGGATACCGTATCGCGTGTCTTTTTTGTCACCTCTACGTGCATTCGTTCAATGCTAGGAAGGAACGAGCTAGGTTCGGGAGCTTCCTTCAGCATAACGAATTTTTCGATTCGGCAGGTACTGTTCCCGGCACTAGTGAATTCCACCCACTTCACCCGATGGTCGAAGTTGATGGGGCGTTCAAGGACGATGAGGTGACGCCGATTATCATGACGACGCGGCTCGATTCGACCGATATCTTCGGAGCCGAGGCTGATTTCCAGAGAAAAATCTTGGCCCACCTGGGTGTAGATGAGCGCACCGAGGTGGTAAATACCGGGCAATTTGGGATTGCGTGTTGGCACGCGGAAGCGGTGACGCACCGTTGTCGTGATGCCGGCTGCAGCGATCGCTGGTGGTCGATAGATGCTATAGTTTGCGTAGCCGGTTAGCCCCATGTCGGGAACCCAACCGTCCATCGATTCGCAATCGATTGCCGGCCATGAATGGTTTTCGTCTGCGTCGAGGATTGCTTTGATGCGTTGCTCCTCGGCGACGTCGATGTGCGCGATTAGCTCCATGCTCAATCGTAATCGTTTCCGCGATGGTCCAAGGTAAGTAAGTTGCGTTTCCAGCGGAAAGTATAGGAAATTTAAACGCCCTCTTTCAAGTTATTCCGACACCCAGGCATCGGCCCTAGAGCACAGACAGAGGAGCATTGAGGCGTAATGGAGGACCGATGGAACCAACTCCAAAAGTCCGGACCTGGGCCGGGAAACAAGCTAAACCCAATGAGGTACTACCGAGCGCTGCGCTCCAGTGCAGCCTAACTCAAACCACCAGGTTCAACTCCCTCTATGGGGGAGATCGAGAGACGACTGCGGTGACCCGATGCGGGTGATCGCTGTACTGACTGAGCCCGGGTGGTTCGGCCGCTAAACCAACCCCGCTCAACTAGCGGCCTATCGAGGCCGGATCGCTCAGCA
>CAZFMY010000154.1:0-7452 GCA_964520345.1 uncultured Gemmatimonadaceae bacterium
TGAGTGAGCTTGCCCGCAACAGTGATGATCGGCACCAGGAAGAGCAGCAGCCAGATCAGCGCCAGGCCGTAAAACGCAGCGCGCGTGCTAGCGGCGACCGGGCGATGCGTAGCACTGCGGAAGCCCTTGAAAAAAGCCGGGATGCCTCTGAAAATAGACCGGGAATTCGCAACATTATTCATCGCTGTTCCTCCTTGGATTTAGCCTGCTGGAGCTCCTGGGCCTCGCGGCACAGAGCGCTGAATTCATCGATGCTCATGGACAGGACGTTCAGGTACTCGAGGACGCGGGGAATCTCTTCCTGCTCGAGAATCCGCCGCCGCCGCGACCGCGTTCTGGCCAGTGCATCCGCGGCGACGAAATAGCCCTGCCCCCGCCGCATTTCGACGATCCCCCATTCCTGCAGGGTAGTGTAGGTGCGCTGCACGGTATTGGGGTTGACTTCGATAGCCACCGCCATTTCGCGCACCGAGGGTATGCGCTGACCGACGGTGTAGAGGCCGCTGAGAACACCGTCGCAGAGCTTATCGGCAATTTGCAGATAGATCGGATTGGATTCGTTGAAGTTCATTCTACGCCTCTATTTCGCGCATGCGCAGATGGGTCAGATATACGAAGAAGGCAGCCAGCGCCAGGATGGCGCTGAAAATAAAGGATTGGATCAGCAGCGAGGCCGAATGGAGAACAATCGAAAAGAAAGCAAAATTAACCGAAAATGTTAATGGAAATTGAATGAACTCGAGATATACCAGGCCGAGCGTCGAAATGATCGGCGCCGTACTGAGCAGAATGGCCACGGATGCGCTATGGAGCAGAGCCTTGAATCCCCAGGGCGAAGAATACCATACCGACCCCAAGAGACACGAGGTGGACAACGCGATGTAGAGGCCGAGCCCCCACGCACTCCAGAATTCGAATGGATTGAAAAACGTGCTGCTGAAGCCCGAGACCACCCCCAACGCACCGATCAGGGTCGTCCACAGCGTCCAGAACAGAGGCAGACCGACAACCGTCAGCAGCAGGCGACTGACCAGTTTTTCGCGCAGGGTCGCCGGCAGCATCAGATACTCTTCGGCGCGACCGCGCCGGTGCAGCAGCGAAAGACCCCAGTGGGAGTAGAAGCTGAGGCTGAACGGCAAAATCAACAACAATAGTATATTGATAGGTTTATTGATACTCTCCTGGTCCTGAGCTTTATACATAATGAGCAACTCCAACCCGCCGAAAATCACGGCGGCGGCAAAAAGCCAGACGAGGCGGCCGGGATCTCTTAGATCATTGACCAGCAGCCTGATGATGCGGCGACTCGAAGTATTCAGTGTCGGATTCATAGCTCAGCTCCCGGGGAAAGGGCGTTTGCCAATCGCTGCGGTTGGGCGATGGCCGCATTGAAGAGGGTTTCGAGATCGACCTGCGTCACCGGGGCCGTTGTGGCGGCTACCAGGTGGCGCTGGCCCAGGGGCATTTCTTCGCTGTAGACGATATCTGCTTCCTGCGTCGGCTCCTCGGTCAGCCCGACGGCGGCATGCACGGCATCGAGATCGGCCTGAAACACCACCTTGCCGGCCTCCAGAATCACCACCGAGTCGAGCAGATTCTCCACTTCGAGGATCTGGTGGGTCGAAACGACCACGCAGCGCTGGCCGTCGACGCAGCGGGCGATCAGGCGGCGGAAAGTGCTCTTTGACGGGATATCGAGCCCATTGGTCGGCTCGTCGAGCAGCAGCAGCCGGCAGCCGGTGGCCACCCCGAAGGCGATCATCGCCTTCTTGCGCTGCCCGGTGGAAAGATCTTTCAAGGGCACGTCGGCAGCCACTTCGAGCTCGACCAGCAGCTCGCTGTAGAGCTGCTGGTCGAAGCGCGGATAAAAGTCGGCGCGCTCTTTGGCCAGGCCCAGGGCGCTGTGGCGCGAAGCCGGCACCTCATCGAGCAAAATGAAGGTATCCTGCAGCATCTCGAGCGCGCGGCTGCGGGCGTCGTGCCCGAGGGTCTGGCAGCTACCCTGCCACGCCAGACGCAGGCCGCTGATCAATTTGAGCAGACTGGTTTTGCCCGCCCCATTGAGCCCCAGCAGGCCGTGGACACCCGGGGGCAGGTGCAAATCGAGTTGATCAAAGAGCAGCGACGGACTGCTGTAGCCGAAGGAAAGTGCATCGATTTGAATCATTCGTTTCTCCCAGTAAAATAGTGTACTATTAAACTAGTGCACTGGTATTCTACTGCAATAATCTATGAATGTCAAGGTTTTTTTCTCGATCGGGTAAAAAAAAGGCCGAATAAGCCTCCAGGGCCCATAGTGATCCTCATTTTTATCGATTTTCGCGATCTGAACATCATTATTAGCGCCCCCTGAGAGCTCAGAGGTCGATTATCTGGACAGGGCTCGAGCAAAGAATGATCTTTGAGACGCGGCACCAACGCAAAAAAGAGGAAATGATCGAGATGACCACCACCTCCCCCTACAATGTCGCCGATCTGTGCACCGCGGCTACCGAGGGCGACCTGAGCGCGATACAGGACATACTCGCTGCAGCGCCCGAGTTGATCAACGTGCACAGAGCCGAAAACGACGAGCATTGCGCCCTGCACTATGCGGTGCTGGCGAATCAACCCGAAGCCGTACGCGTGCTGATGGCCGCGGGCGCCGACCATCGATCGGGGATCTATCCCCACCGCGACGCGACGGCGGCTGCTACGATCGCCTCTGAGCGCGGACTCGATCAGATCGTGCGGATCATCCGCGATGAAGACCAGAAACGGCAGCTCGAAGCGTGCAAAAACATCACCATCAGCGAGGATAACGACGCCCTTTTCGAGGCGGTGCAACAAGGCCGCGACGACGACGCACTCGCGATCCTCGAACGCAGCCCGGACCTGCTCGACGCCTGCCATCGCAACGGCGGCAGCGTCGTCCATGCGGCGGCCTCGCACGGGCGGCAGCGGCTCTTGCTCGAGCTGCTGCAACGCGGTGCGGATATCACTCATCTGACGCCCGAAGGCCAATCGCCGCTCGACGGGGCCGCGCTCCATATACGCCGGCGCAATACCCCGCTCGACGAGGGGTGCCTGCTCTGCGCCGGGATCCTGCTCCAGGCGGGTTGCACCCTCTCTCTCGAAGCCGCAGTAGCCCTCGGCGACTTGGTATTTGTGCGCTCCTATGCGCAGACAAATCCAGAGCGCTTCCGATCCAACGACACCGAGCGCGACGGGCTGCTGCAGCTGGCACTAGCCAGCGACCATCTCGAGATGGTCCGCCTGCTCCTCGACCTCGGCCTGGATCCCGACGACCGGCACCAACTGCTGCAGTATGAGACCAGGCCCCATTCCTGGGGCGAGCCCCTGGCCTGGGCAGCGGGCAATGCCCAGTACGCCTGTGCCGAGCTGCTGCTCGAGCGCGGGGCCGATCCCAATTCGAGCATCTACGCCAGCGGCAATCCGGTCAGCGCGGCGTATAACAACGCCGATGAAGCGATGAAGGGCCTGCTCTTTCGCCACGGCGGGATCCTCGATCCGATCACGGCCGGGCTCGAGGGCGAGACCTCGGCAGCGGCAGTGGCCCTGCACAACGACCCATCGCTGGCCGCAGAGCTGCTCTGGGCGGCCGGCTGCGGCGGCGATCCCAATATTGTCGGCATGTGCCTGCGGCACATAGATTGGTCGCCCGAGGACAGCCGCTGGTTCAACCTGCTCGAACAGCCGCTGCGGCTCTGGCGCACCAACCCGCACCGCAAATTTCGCGATTTTGAGCGCGCGGTCTATGCGCAGATTTTCCGCATGATCCTCGAACGCGGCGTGGACCCGAATCTGGTCGGCCGCTTCGGCTACCGGCTCGCACACCATCTGGCGGCCTGCGGGATCGTCTGGAACGAACCGATCATGAGCGAAGCGGAGCGCGTCGAATTCGCAACCATCCTCCTCGACCACGGCGCCGATCTCGACGTCGTAGACGAACTCCTGCAATCTTCGCCGCTGGGCTGGGCAGCCCGCTGGGGCAAATACGACCTGGCCCGGCTCTATCTCGAAAGAGGGGCCGATCCCACGCTCGCGGGTGAGAGCTGGGCCACGCCGCTGGCCTGGGCCGAAAAAAAGGGCTACACTGATATTGCCGATTTGATCAAGCGCTATCTGTGACGGGCCGCAGGCCGCCGAGCGCGGTCCTGCACCCCAACGACGAAAGCGAGAGGCCATGCAAGAATCACCCCTCCCCACCGATCCGCAGGCACTCGCCAGCGCATTCAACCAGCTCAAGGAGCGCGAGCGACTCTATCTGGCCACCGACGCGATCCTGGAAACCGCGTTGCGAGACCGGATGCCCCTCAAAGAGACCCTGGCCATGCTCTTCGAGCCCCTCGCCCACCATCTGAACATCGAGTCGGCCTTTGTACGCACCTATGACGAGGCCCTGGAACTCCGCGACTTTCACTGGTCCGGCCCCGATGCCCGCCCCTTCCCCATCGAGGTCGAATCCTTCTGCGCCCAGCAAGATCCCCTCGGCGCAGAAGGCGAGGGTTGGACCGCGCTGGGGCAAAAACTCGACGTGGCCGGCCAATCGTTCGGCTATGCGGGCATCACCCTCGCCGGATGCCTGAGCGACCACCAGGAGCAGCAGGCCCGCGACCTGCTCAACACCTGGTCGGAGGTGCTGGACAACAGGCTGGCCTCGGTGGCCCAGGCGCGAAAAAAACACCAGCTCACCTTCGAGCTTTCCGACGCCCTGAAAACGCCCGTGCTGGATCGGGGGATCGACCGGGCCATTGCCGTGCTGCAGGAAAACATCGGCTTTCGCGATCTGATCCTGATCTTTCGCAAGAGCCAGGATCCGGACAGCACCCTCGCCTACAAAATCATCCGCAACCGCAACCTGGTCTTTGATTCCCATACCCGGCGCAGCAAAGAAATCGACGCATTCATCGCCGAGGACCGCGGCAGCGCC
The DNA here is from genome assembly GCA_964520345.1 of uncultured Gemmatimonadaceae bacterium. Taxonomy (GTDB): domain Bacteria; phylum Latescibacterota; class UBA2968; order UBA8231; family UBA8231. The sequence continues at coordinate 4,934 of CAZFMY010000154.1, forward strand.
CTGGGCGATCGATTCACAGAGCTGGTCGAATACTACGGCATCACCTCTTTCTGCGAAGAAGTGATGATCACCGGTGCGCAGGAGCAGCAGGTGGTGGGGCGCCTCGTCATCAGCAGTCCCAACGAGACCTTCAACACCTTCGACCGGGATCTGCTGGAGCGCTTCGCCGACTATCTGCGCCAGCGCATTGTGGATTTCAACCGCGAATGGTCGCATCTCTCGCTTTGCTTTGCTCCCCAAGCGGTCGATCGACTGCTCCGCGAACCCCGCTATCAGCAGCGTCTCGACCCCACCGAAGAAGACGTGGCGATTCTTTTCTGCGATATTTCGGGCTTTACCCGGGTCAGCGAGCAGATCCTGAAAAGCCCCGCTCTGATCGGCAAACTGATCAACACCTGGAGCCGGCGGGTGGTGGAAATCATCTGGGAAAGCGGCGGGGTCTTCGACAAGATGGTCGGGGATTGCGCGATCGGTCTCTGGGGCCCGCCCTTCTTCGAAATGAGTGCCCGGGAGGCTTGCCGCCAGGCCGCCAGCGCCGCCCTCGAAATCCGCGAATACACCAGGAGCCTGAGCCATTCCCAGAAACTGCCCGAGCTCGAAGGCATCGACCCTCCTCTCGGGGTGGCCACGGGCCTGAATTATGCGCCGCTCTTCGTCGGGCGCTTCGGCCCCAATAAGGACTACACCGGTTTCAGCTCGGGCATGAACAATACCGCGCGTTTGCAGGGGGTCGCGGTGCGCGATGAGATCCTCTGCATGGACCACTTCGCCGCAATCCTGAAAGCCGAGGGCGTTTTCGGGGAGACCCGCCAGGCCCAGGTCAAGAACGTAGCTGCACCTCTGGCCTTCAGGGCCCTCGAGCAGATCGCTCGGGACTGAGCGAACCCGATCAGGGGCATATATTCAAGAGCGACCGTTTCAAAGATCGAGCACCGGCCGCGACATCCGCCGTGCCAGAGGCACCAACCCCAGAGAACACTTGGGGCTTCGACCGTTTCAACCTATCTTTCCATCCGCCTGAGTGACCAGCATCGCATCGTTCGGCACGGCGCAGCCCCACCGAACCATCGCCGTGCCGAATACCACACCGTATGCCAGAGCAGCTATGGTCCGCAAAACTCCCATTGTTGTTTTTTGCTTCGCCGGTCTGGCTGCCGCGCTTCTTTCCGCTGATCTCTCTGCCGCCCAAAGCGAGGGCGCAAAAGAACGGAAAGACACCAAGCGCCTCCTGCGGCCAACCCCCACCCCGGCACCTCAGCGACCAGCGACTGAACTGCGCCGGATCAGCGACAAAGTTAAAATCCCACCAGTACCCGTACAACCAGCCTCGGCCCAGAACCCCGGAGCGAGGCTGCGATATAAGACTGTCCAGGCTGACTCTGCGGCCTTTGAACCGGATGCCCTCGAACCCAACGATACCCCGGAGACGGCGACCCTGATCGCCTTCGGAGAACGCACGGCCTCAACCCTCTCGCCGGCCGCAGACCTGGATTTTTTCCGCTTTGCGGCCGGGCCGGAATGGATCCAAGTGCACCTGCAGGGCCAGGGCATCGCCGGAGTCACCATCCGGCTCCTCGACGCAGACGGGGTGCTGATGGCCGAGTCCGGCTCCTGGCTGGTAGCCGAGCTGAGCCGAGCCGGCGAGTACACCGTCCAGATAGAAAGCCCGCAGGGGTACGCCGATTATTTGCTAAGCACGGGCGCGTTTTCGGCGTCGCGCACGGTCGACCCCACTGGCACTGCCGACCATCGCACCATCGCAGCGGCGATGGCCGCCGCCGCCGCTGGGGACACCATCCTGGTATTGCCCGGCACCTACGAAGAATCGATCGCGCTGAGAGAGCAGATTACCCTGGTCGGCGCGAATCCGCGCACAACCACCCTCAACGGCGAGGTCAGGGCGGATACCTCGAGCGGTGCTTCGATACGGGGTTTCAGCCTGCAGAATGCAAAAGGCTCGGCGTTGGTGATCAACGCATCCTCCGTTGCGATTTCTCACTGCCTCATAGAGCAAACCGCCCATGCCGCTATTCAGGTCGCGGGCAGCGGGGCCGCGGCAGAGATCCACTCCAATTGGATTGCGTACAATGCCACCGATAGCCTGGCGGTCGATGATCAAGCGGCCCGATGCGGCATCTACCTACACTCAGGCGGCAGCGCCGAGATCAGCGGCAACTCCATCGTAGAATATGAAGGTGGTGGGATTTACGTCAAAGGCGAAGGGTCCGACGCCAATATCAGCGACAACATCATCCGATTGAATCAAGGCGTTGGAATCTTAGTCTACGAAGGCGGAAACGCACTCATCAGCAAAAATACCATTGATGAAAACAAACGCGACGGAATCAGAGTCGGCGACGAAGGGTACGAAGGGTCCAACGCTGAGATCCAGGATAATATCGTCCGAAGAAATCAATATTCAGGAATCTGGATCTATGAAGGCGGAAACGCACTCATCAGCGGCAATACCATTGAACGGAATAATCACCTGACGACTAGCGGCATAACTCTCGAAGAAA
>CAZFMY010000154.1:7552-11417 GCA_964520345.1 uncultured Gemmatimonadaceae bacterium
AATACCATTGAACGGAATAATCACCTGACGACTAGCGGCATAACTCTCGAAGAAAATACCGCAGGGGTCAAGATCAGTGGCCCGACCACAAACGCGACCATTCAGGATAACCGGATCAGAAAACATTCTAATGCGCCAGGGATCTTCGTCATCGGCAATGTTGTAGCAGGTGGATCCGCCCTGATCAGCGGCAATACCATCGAAGAGAACTCGAATGGAATCGAACTCCGCTGGGCTTTCTCGGAGATCACCGACAACATTATCGCCAATAATGACTACGGAGTCAGGATTAATGGATCATACAGCGGCACGATTGAAGACAACCAGATTCATCACAACAGGTCATACGGCGTATTCGTCGCCAATGGAGCCTCTGTCAGCCTGGTGGACAACCAGTTATGCGACAACGGCATATGGGATATAGGGTTCGATCATTCGAGCCTGGATCCTTCCCTCTTCAGTGGCAATCATTCGGCCGGCTGTACGAATTTTACAGGCCTCGGCATAGAAGGCTTTGCTTCTGTCCAGCTCAGTACTGCGCTTCCGCCTACCGAGAACACATACCTCCAATGGACGACCTTCGCAAGGGCTCAAGGTGTCGGCACCCTCGAAATCAGCACCGACCTGAGCATGTACCGAGTAAACGGTCGGCGCCTGCTGGCCCAGGACAGCGGGGCCCTATGGACGGCCACCGATCAGGGCGTCAGCCGCCTCGACACAACCACCGGCATTTGGCGGTTATTCGGAGTTGAGGACGGATTGGCCGGCGCTGCCGTACACGACCTGCTGGAAACCCGCGCCGGCGAGGTCTGGGCGGCGACCAACCGCGGCATCAGTCGCCTCGATGCTGGCGGTGAATCCTGGACCTCCTTCACCGGCCCTGGAGGCCCGGGCACCAATCCGGTGTACCGCTTATTGGAAAGCCGGGGCGGCGAGTTATGGGCGGCGTCTGCGGCCGGGGCCAGTCGCCTCGAGGCCGCGACCAACCAATGGCGGACCTTTACCTCGGCAGACGGCCTGCCCGACAACACGGTACATACCCTGCTGGAAACCGGTAGCGGCGAAGTGTGGTGCGGAACCTCAGCCGGAGCCGCGCGCTTCGATGCGGCAAAAAACCGCTGGACCCATTTCGCACTCGATCCGGCTGCCGAAGATGCCTCTCTCGGTGTGCTGCTGGAGACGGCCAGTGGTCTATGGGCTGCCGGCACCCAGGCGGTTTACCGATTCGAACCTGCCGCCGAAGGCTGGCAAACTCTGATCAGTGCGGCCGACCTGGGCGCAACGCGCATCTTCACCCTGCGCGAAACCAGGCGCGTGACCGAAACGCCCCTGCAGTGGATCGGCACCGATGCTGGCATCAGCTATTTCGACCCCGATGCCAACCTGTGGATCACCTATGCCGCGGCACTAGACCGCAATGACGATACCTTCATAGACCTGCAGGGCGCCACACTCTACGAATCTCCTTCCGGCGCGCTCTGGGCCGGTACCACCACCGGGCAAATCTGCCACTTTGACCCGACGCAGGGCCGCTGGACCGCATTCAGCGGCAGCGGCGGCGCCGTCCTTGCGCTTTTGGAATCGCCCAAGGGCGATCTCTGGGCCATTGTAGAAGGCGCCGGGATCAGCCGCCTCGACCCAGCCACCTGGAGCAATTTTTCGGAGGCCAATGCCTTATCGATCCTGCTTTTCGACCCCGCAGGAAACCTCTGGGCTGCCTCCGAGAACGGGCTGATATTCTTCTTTGATCCCGCGACAGGAAAGTTAATTCCAGCATATGATAGATCCTCTTATCTCCAAAATGTCAACCTACAACTCGAGGTTTTGCTGGCCACCAACGACGCGCTCTGGGCCGCCACTAATGGCGGGATCGTATATTTCAATCGGAAACCGTGGGATAGACAAGAATATCTTTATGTAACCACCATTCCTTATACCGCCGCTCACTCCGACCTGATCAGCGATACCGTCTACGGCATCATCCAGACCGAAGCAGGCAACCTCTGGGCCAACACGGCAGGCGGCATCACCCGCCTGGATACAACCGGGTGGATTTCCTTCACCACCCAGGACGGTCTGGCCGGCAACCAGGTCAATGCCCTCATCGAGGGCCATCGCGGCCAGCTCTGGGCCGGTACCGATGGCGGCCTCAGCGTCTTCGATCCAGCCTCCGATTCCTGGACGCCCATCCCTGCGGCCCCCGACCAGAACGGGCGTGCCATAACCCACCTCGCGTTGGAGTCATCCGGCCAGGTCTGGGTGGCTACCGATCGTGGAGTCGGCCGCTTCGATCCGGATACGCAGACCTGGTCCACCTTTAGCGCCGCCAACGAACTGATCAGCAACAGGGTCCGGGTCCTGCTGGCCGATGCGGCCGGGCAGGTGTGGGTCGGCACCGACCGCGGCATCAGCCGCTTCGATCCAGCTAGCGGCATCTGGACCTCGTTCACCACCGCCCAGGGACTGAATAACACCTTCGTAAACGTTCTCGTCGAAACGCCCTCTCACACCCTGTGGGCGGGCACCAGCGGCGGCCTCAGCCGCTTCGATCCAGCCTCCGATTCCTGGATCACTTTTACTCGCGAAGACGGCTTATTGAGCAACCAGGTCAACGCCCTGGCCGAGGGACCGGGAGGAGAGATCTGGGTCGCTACCGATGGCGGCGTCAGTCGCTTGATCGATCCTCTGTCGACTCAGCCTCCCTCATTCACCCTGAGCTCCGACGACCTGCTCGGCGAATTTCTGCCGACCTCCTTCGCCATCTTCTCGGTAGCGATCACCGACCCCGGCACCCGCAACAAACGATTGCGCTATACCCATGCTCTGGTCGCCGCCGACAGCCCGATTCCAGACCCCGACTGGCTGCACGCCAGCGACGACCCGGTGATCGTGTTGACCGATCTGGAAGCAGGGTCATTCCGGCTCTATGTCTGGGCTCGGGACCGTTTTGACAATATCGTGCGCCGGGATCTGGCTTTTATCGTGGACACCGCGGCCCCGTTGCCGTTGATCAGCGCCCCGCGAGCGGATGAAGTCCTCTCCGGCGAGGTGAGCGTGCGCGGCACCGTTGTGGACAGGTCGGGTACGCCGGCCGGCAGCAGACCCGATCTAAAATTCATTCGCCTGGAATATCGGCCGATCGGGGCCGAAGTCTGGCAGACGATCCACCTCGACTCCGATCCCCTGCCCATCATCGACGGCCAGCTGGCCCTATGGAATACAAAAGGTCTGTCGGGACGATTCGAACTCAGACTGAGCGCCGAAGACCATCTGGGCCACGCCAATACCGCCACCGTCCAGGTCCTGGTAGTCGCCGCCCGAGGAATGGCCGCAAAGAATCGCTGGACGCAGCTCCGAGACCTGGATCAGCAGGTCGAGCTCTCTCTGCCCCCCGGGAGCCTGGAACAGGATACCCTCGTGAGCCTGACCCGGATCCACCTGGACGAACAAAACGAGCTAGCGGCCGCCGCTCCGGCCGGGGAGCCGCTGGGCGCGGTCTATCGGATAGATCCCGGTGAGCTTCGCTTGAAAAAACCCGGCACTCTGGTCTTGCGGCTTCCGCCCGGGGCCGAAACCACCCCGGCAAACAATGCCCACCCCGCGGTTTTCCGCCACAGCGACGACGCCTGGGAGCACATCGGCGGCAGGCTGATCCGCGACGGCGAATCAGCGCAGATGCGCACCGCCATCGATCAACTGGGCACCTACGCCGTCTTCGTCGCTGCGCCGGTCCCGACAAACGGCCCCTTGCTGGCGGCGCTCTCCTGCCAGCCGCGCCTGATCTCGCCGCGCGGCGGCGGCTTCGCCACTGCAATGGACATTTCTTTCGCCCTCGGCCGCGCCGCGCCGACCACGGTCCGCATCT
>CAZFMY010000155.1:0-642 GCA_964520345.1 uncultured Gemmatimonadaceae bacterium
GGTGTGTGGTGTTCTGTCGTGTGCTCTTGCTTTCTCGTCGTCTCGGATCGAGAAGTTGTCGTAGGGGGCTCAGGCGAATCGCGCTGCGGCGTTTAGCAAGGGTTCGGTCGGAGTGCGCCGGCCGGTGGGCAAGCGGGTGGTTGTTGAGGTGGAGGATGAGTCTTCCCGGATCGAGAAGTTGTCGTTGGTGGCTCAGGCGAATCGCGCTGCGGCGTTTAGCAAGGGCTCGGTCGGAGTGCGTCGAGCGGCACCCAAGCGGACGGCTGTTCAGCAGGAGTCTGTTGATGAGGATAGCAGTGGTCCGGTTTCGATCGGTACCAATGATTCGGTGAGCGGGCAGATCGACGAGCCCGGGGATAGTGACGAGTACTCCTTCAGTGGCAATGTTGGAGATGCGGTGACGATCGATCTTTCCAGCGAGAGTATTGATTCGTACGTGGAACTATACCTGGAAGGTGAACTGATCGGATTCGATGACGATAGCGGCGGAGGGATCAATGGGTTCGACTCGCGGCTGAGCATCGTATTGCCGTTGACAGGGACCTACGCGATCTGGATTTACGACTTGAGCGGCGCCGGTTCTGGGGCTTACCAGTTGTCGTTAGGTACCAGCTCCCAGTTTGAATTGCTGGGAACGGTTTC
>CAZFMY010000155.1:742-11328 GCA_964520345.1 uncultured Gemmatimonadaceae bacterium
TAGAGCTTGCTGCTGGTGATTACCTGGTCGAAATAAGTGCGTTCAACCGGGTCGGTACGGGGATTTACACGCTGGTCTTGGAAGAAGCGCAGGCAGGGACTATAGAAGACCCGATCGTCGCCAGTGACGACGAGGACAGCGCCGGCTCGGTGTCCGTATCAATAGGGGACTCGGTGAGCGGGCAGATCGGCGGAGACGGAGACATAGATTCGTACGTTTTCCAGGGCAACACCGGCGAGACGGTTGAAATCTCCATGGTGAGCGAGAGTATTGATTCGTATTTGGGAGTGTATCTGGAAGGTGAACTGATCGGATTCGACGACGACAGCGGTGGTGGGATCAATGGGTTCGACTCGAAACTGGTTATGGTATTGCCCGTTAGCGGTCAATATACGATCCAGGTCAGCGACCTGAGCGGCGTTTCCGGGCCTTACCAGTTGTCGTTAGGTACCAGCTCCCAGTTTGAATTGCTGGGAACGGTTTCTACCGGGATTTTCGAAGGGGTGTTGCTGGACGGGGGGCTCCACTACTACCGTCTCGAGCTTTTGTCGCCGACTGCTCTGGTGATGGATCTGTGGTCCGGCGACTTCGATACCTTCCTGTCGGTTTATTCTGGAACTTCGGTATCCGATGTGGGCGCGGAGAGTCTGGTTACTCAGAACGACGATTTCGATGGTACGAATTCTCGCCTTGAATTAGAGCTTGCTGCTGGTGATTACCTGGTCGAAATAAGTGCGTTCAACCGGGTCGGCACGGGGATCTACACGCTGAATTTGGCAGAAGCGCAGCCTCTCCAATTTGGCAGCACCGCGCTCTTCTCGTACCTGGGTGAGGGGGAGTGTCGCCAGGCCGACGGCAATTACGCACTGAACTTTACGATCATTTTCGAGGACTTGAATCCCCATACCGAGGGCGATAATGCCGAGGCGGCGGCTGAACGCTGCCTTTCGCTCTGTGAGCAAGAGAGTGATTGGTGCTTTGCCGCTGAATTGGTCACGCGGGATATCTGGCCGGCTCCGGAGTGTGGGCTGATCACCGACCGCGGCACCTTTCAGTATGCCATGGGCCCTCTCCAGAACGATGCCTGGGGCGGTATGCAGGAGATTGGCGGACTAGCATACCAGACCTATTGCGGAGGAGATGGCGATTGCTCGAATACCGATTGGTCCGGTGGTGTGTTGAGCGATCGGCAGGGCTACCATTGTTTCACCAGCAACAATCCTCCGTTGCAGAGGGAAGTTGCAGAGTTTTCATTGGTGGATGAGGATGAGAACGGTCCTGCTCCGATTGAGATCGGTGAATCGCTGAGCGGGAACATCGGCACACTTGGCGATATTGATGAGTACTTTTTCTTCGCCAGCGCCGGCGAGGCGGTAGTGATCGACCTCGAAAGCGTCTCTATCGACTCGTATGTGGAAATCTATTTCGATGGCGAGTTGTACGGTGCTAACGACGATGATTTAGGAGGTCCGAGTGGGCTCGATTCGCAGCTGGCTATCGTATTACCTCAGAGTGGCGATTATACAATTCGGGTATATGATCTGAGCGGCTCCAGCACGGGCAGCTATCAGCTCTCGTTGAATGTCGGTATTCAGTCCGAGTTGGCGGGTTCGATTGGTCCTGGAGTCTTCGAAGGGCAATTGCCGCCGGCGGGGGTTCACTACTACCACTTCGAGCTCTCGTCACAAGCTCAGGTGCTACTCGCCGCAAACTCGCCCGACTTCGATACGGTAATCGGATTGTTCAGCGGCTCGGATTTGAGTGCGGTGAGCGAGGGAAATTTTCTCGCTTCCAACGATGATTTCGAAGGGACCGATTCGCTACTTGACCTTCTTCTTCCAGCGGGAAGCTATATAGTCGGGGTGCAGGCGTTTTCACCGGATAGTGAAGGACCGTACACTCTGACGTTCGAGCTCATAGAACTCGGCGATGAGTTGGATAGTGCCGAGGCCGTGCCGATCGCGCTGGGCGAATCGATTGATGGTTCACTCGCAATAGCAGGAGACTCCGACGATTTTCTTTTTACGGGGAGTGTCGGCGAGGCGGTAGTGATCGATCTCGTGAGCGAGGCCTTCGATGCATATGTCGAACTCTATCTGGATGGGGAGTTTATCGATGCCGACGACGACGGCGGTGAGAATCTCAACTCGCGGTTGACCATTGTATTGCCGTTGACAGGGACCTACACAATCCGGATTTACGATTTGAGTGGTGTGAGTACTGGTGAGTACCAGCTCTCGTTGGCTACCAGTACCCAGTTCGAATTGGCGGGCACGATCGGCCCCGGGACTTTCGAAGGGCAATTGCCGGCCGCTGCGATCCACTATTACCAGTTCGAAATTTCGTCACTGGCTCAGGTAGTACTTGCTGCCGAGTCCTTCGATTTCGATACCATGATCGCTCTCTACAGCGGAGTCGGTTTGGCTGCGGTGAGCGAGGAAAATTTCATCAATTTCAGCGACGACTTCAACGGGACCACCAACTCGGAGATTGATCAATTGTTGCTGGAAGGGAGCTATGTGCTGGGCGTACAGGCGTTCTCGCCCGAAGGCGCGGGGCTCTATACGCTGACGCTGGAGCAGGTGGAACTCGGCGATGACGAAGACTCAGAAGGACCCGTGCGAATCGCCCTGGACGAGTCGGCGAGTGGGGTGGTCGGAGTGGCAGGGGATACCGACGATTTTGTTTTTACAGGGAGTGCTGGCGATGCGGTAGTGATTGATCTCGTGAGCGAGGCTTTCGATCCATATGTCGAACTTTATCACGGGGACGAGTTTATCGATGCCAATGACGACGGCGGTGATGGACTGAACTCGCAGTTGACCGTTGTCTTGCCATTGAGCGGGATCTACACGATTCGGGTCTACGACTTAAGTGGAGAAAGTACCGGAAGCTACCAGCTTTCGCTGAAGACCAGTGGCGAGTTCGAATTGGTGGCTTCAATTGAACCCGGTCTATATGGCAGCACCTTGTCGCCGGCGACAATTCAATTTTATCAATTCGAGCTTGATTCACAGGCGGAAGTCACCATCATCGCTGAATCAGACCACTTCGATACCATCATTGCCCTTTTTGCTGGGGCCGATTTGGCGGACGCGACCGACGAGAACAATCTCGAGATGAATGATGATTGGGACGGGACCAATTCTCAGATCGGGCTGGTGCTTCCGGCAGGGACGTATCTGATCGGAGTTGGGGCATTTTCTCCCGAAGGATCGGGAGATTATTCGCTTACGCTCGACCAGATGAAATTCGATGCCGATGAGGATACAGATGGTGTTCAGCCGATTTTTGTCGGCGATGTGGTGGAAGGAGCGATCTATCCAGAGGCTGATTTCGACGAGTGGGTGTTTGATGCTAAAGCCGGTGATGTGATCGATATCGTGCTCCAAAGCAGTGATGTGGACTCGTTCCTGGAGTTGTACCAGGATGACGAATTACTTGCTGCCGATGACGATGGCTACGGGAATCTCGACTCGCAGATCGCTGATTATATCGTCCCGACGACGGGTGAATATGTGATTCGAGTCCGTGATTTGGGCAATAGCGCGACGGGGTCCTATACCCTCTCTCTCGAGTCCAATAGTACTGCTCTGGTCTTTAACGGTGCGATTGAACCGGGGATAGAGGAGGGTTTTCTGGAACCGGGTAGTATGCACTTTTACACCTTCACCACCGCCGGTCGTGCCCAGGTGGAGATCGAGTATCAATCGCATGAGTACGATCCCTTTCTCGTGGTCTATTCGGGCAGCGAGCTTGGCGACCGCGATGAAGAGAACCTGCTCTACCTCGACGACGACAGTGCTGGAGGTACGGATGCGCTGATCTATGAAGTGTTCGAGGCCGGTAGCTATCTGATCGAAGCTCGTTCGTTCCAGGCCGGTGAGACCGGTGCTTTTGCACTCAAGTTGACGCTTGAGACGCTTGAGGCAGATGAAGACTCGGAAAAGGCCGTGTCCTTGAACTATGGCGACGCGAAACAAGGCGAGCTTTTTCCGGCAGGTGATATAGATAGCTTCTCATTTATCGGCGCAGCCGGCGGGATTGTCGATATCGAATTGAGCAGCCCTGATTTCGATACTTTTATGGAACTCGTTTTCGAGGGCCAGGTGATTGCGTTCGATGATGACAGTGGCGATGAATACAATTCCTCGCTCTCCGAGTTTGTGTTGCCGTTCAGCGGAGAATATGAAATCTGGGTTCACGAACTCGGTGATAACGGCGAAGGATCATACACGGTATCCGTGGATCAGGTCGAGGTGCGGATCGCGCCTCCTGTGGTCATTGGCGAAGGAGTCCTTCAGGGCGAAATCAGCATCGAAAGCAATGTGCATCTGTATACGATCACCATTTCGAATCTGACCTCCTTGCAGATCGGTCTTGAATCCAGCGATTTCGACGCCTATCTGACGCTCTACAGGGGGACTGGAGCGGAGGATCGCAATGAGGATAATATCGAGCAGTTCGACGACGATAGTGGCGAGGGATTCAATTCCATCATTGATGCATTGCTAACTCCCGGAACGTATTTGATCGAGGCGCGGCCGCTGGTGGTCGGCGAAATCGGAGCGTATACGCTCAAAGTATCCATGACCAAAATCGAGGGCGATGAAGACGATCCGCAGCCGCCGGTACTGGCCTATGGTCAGAGTGCGAGCGGTCAGGTTTATCCGCCGGGGGACGTTGATGTTTATATCTTCAACGGTTCGGCGGGCGATATCGTGCAGATCGATCTCACCAGCAACGAAATGGACACCTACCTCGAAGTCTGGAGAGCAGGAGAACTCCTGGCCTCCGATGACGATGGCGGTGTAGATCTGAATTCATCCCTGCCCGATTTTACGCTGTCGGAGAGTGGCGAGTACCAGATTCAGGTGCACGACTATGGCGACGACGAAGCCGGGTCCTACGATCTTCGGTTGGCCAATGCTACTCCGCCGTTGGCAGTACAGGACACGCTGGCACAGGGTATCCTCAGCGATCGGATTACGGTCAAAGGGCAAGTTCATCTCTTCCCACTGGTAATCGCCGAACGCTCTCTCGTGCTCATCGATCTCGTTTCGGAAGAATTTCCCACTGCTCTGTCTCTTTACGCTGGCGATGGGGTCAATAGCCGCGTTTATGAGAGTCTGGTGGCATCTGCCGATTCAGGTTCTGTAGACGGTCTTGCCAATACGGCTCGTATCGAGCAAGAACTGGCACCGGGTACGTACCTGGTCGAGGCGCGGTCCGCCGATGATGAGAGTTCGGGTGCGTACGTTCTGGAACTGAAACTGCAGCCCGTAGTGCAGCTGCATGATGCGATTGCGTTGGATACGGGTACGCTCAACGGACAAGCACTCAATACCTTCAATCCGCGGGTTGTGGTCGAGCCGGGAGCGAAAATTACCGGTATGCTGAATATCGCGGTGACCAATACCCACTCGAGCGACGAGGTCTTTCCGGTCGGGGCGACTCCGAGCTGGGGCGACCGGCAGAGCAGCTATTGGGAGATCGAAAACTGGGCAAGCCCCGGCGATTCCCAATACGAAGTGACGGTGGATCTGACCGCTCCGGATGAGGTCGGGACCTATTACCTGATTCTGGCTGCGGCCGCTGAATTGACAGTAGCCGATATCATGTCGGGCACCCACTATTCTTCACAAGCCGAGGAGCGTTGGGATGACGCGGACGATCTGGCTGCCTGGAGTGATGAACAAATCGAAGAGGCTATCGCCCGTGGTCGGGTCAACGTCGATTGGTTTTCCGAGCACAATGTGGATGTCGCGGCCAGTGCAGTGCGGATCGAAGTTGCCGAAGCTGATATACTGTCGGCTGGTCCGGTAACTATGGATTTCGATCCGGCTACGGGTGATCAGGGCCAGCGCCGACTCGAGGAAGTCAGTGTCGGTCAGCAGGTGCAGATCGAGTTGCACGTGGCTGGGGTGGAGGAGATTGCAGGATGGAGCGTTCAGATCGATTACAATTCCGGGGCACTCAGCTATGTGGGTAACAGTTTCGTGCCTGGTAACTTCGTGCCGGGTTTGGTACCGCTGGTCGATGCCAAGGATGACTATGTGACGGTTGGTGGAACGCTCTTGGGTTCGGGTAATCCGGGCGAGGGCGACGGCCTGCTCGGCGTGTTGCTCTTTGAGGTGATCGAGGGCTTCAGTATTTCGTCCGATCTGGCTATCTCGGAGGTGACGCTACGCACTGTGGCGAATGGACGGATTAAGCACCAGGTGCGCTCGATCGCCACGCTCAGTGCTGCAGCCCCGGTTGCTGAGTCATCGGGTCCGATCCATTTTGATTTCGACTTGGCGGCGGGAGACCAGGAAGAGCGCGAGGCTGCGGGAGCGGCGCCTGGAGATGTATTTACGCTGGCACTCAATGTCGATTCGGCGCCCGAGATCCGAGGTTGGAGCGTGCGCGTTGAATTCGATCCGACGCAGTTGCGCTATGTGCCGAATAGTTTTCGCGATAGCGGGTTCATAGCGGGTCTGGTGCCGCTGGTCGGTGAGAAGACGGGGCGGGTCGATGTGGGTGCCACGGTGCTGGGCGGGGATGATTCGTCCTCGGGGAGTGGCGAATTGGGCACGGTATCGTTCGAGATTCTGGACGGATTTTCGGAGCGTGCCGAGGCGGTGATCACTCAAGTGAGTTTCAATACCATCGCCAATGGCGAAGTAATTGAGAGCGTGCGGTCTATCGCGGTATTCTCGGGAGCGCGGGTAGGGCCGCCGAGCGATTTCAGCGGCGATGGGGTCGTCGATTTCGCGGATTTCTTTAAGTTCGCAGACCAGTTTGGTACTGCGTTGGGCGATCCGAACTACGATCCGATCTATGATCTCAATGGCGACGGCGAGGTGAGTTTCGGCGACTTCTTCATGTTCGCTGATGCATTCAATTCCGGTGCACAGGCCAAGCTGATGGCACTGGCGCGGGAGCATATCGGTCTGCCGGATGTTTCGGGGTTGGAGCAAAACTTCCCCAATCCGTTCAACAGCGCGACGACGATTGCCTACCACGTAGTTGAGCCGGGTGAGCTGAGTTTGGAGATTTTCGATATCAACGGCCAGCGGATCGCCGAATTGGTCAGCGGATATCACGCGACGGGGAGTTATCGGGCGGTCTGGGACGGGATGGACCAGAACGGACGATATGTCTCGAGTGGCGTTTACTTTTACGCCTTGAATTCGGCGCAGGCGCGCGAGATCAGGAAGATGCTCTATCTGAAGTAGTGCGAATTCGGCCTTCGCTCAAACGGCGGATTGTTCAAGTTACGTACGGACGATCAACGTTTGAGCGAACGCAGATCGTCGAGGGTATCTTTGACCTTGGCGTAGAGCAGGTTGAAGTCGCCGCCGATGGAAATCCATTGCAGGCCGAGGTCGAGCCAGTGGGCTACCGCTTCCCGGTCGTAGCCCATGGAGATGCCGATCAATTTATCGGTCTGCCGCGTTTTGCGGATGACCTCCTCGGCGACGGCGATGACCTGGGGGTCGGCGACTTTGCCGGAGAGGCCCATCGAACCGGCCAGATCGTTGAAGCCGATGCAGAGCCCATCCAATCCTCGTACTGCGAGAATCGCGTCGAGAGCATGAACGGCATCGAGGTGTTCGATCTGGACGAAGACCATGATCTGTTCGTCGGCGTCGACGAGGTATTCGGGGTAGGGCTGACCACCGAATTGCCGGCCCCGACGCGGCCCGAAGCCGCGGATGCCAACGGGCGGATATTTGCAGGCGGCGACGACCTCTTCGACATCGGCCACCGATTGCACCTGCGGTGCGATGATCGCGGCGGGGTGGAGTTCGAGGATGGGTTTGATCAGGATCGGGTCGCCGGCGGGGACGCGGACGAAGGGAGCGGCATGTGTACCGCGCACGGCCATTACGTGGCCTAAGGCGGTGGCGATATCTATGGGGCAATGCTCCATGTCGATCCAGGTGAAGTCGTAACCCGCATCGCCGACGAGCTCGCTGATGGCCGGGTCGGTGAAGGTGATCGAAGTGCCGACGCAGAGTTCCCCCCGGGCGATTTTGGCTCTGAAACGGTCGATGTTGTTGATGGTCATAGGAAAAACTCCTTTAATGACATAGCAGATCCATGTTGAGCGTTTAGCGCCGTGCTCTAGCAGTGCGCTTTCCGGTCTCGTTGCCCCCGGGTACCCGGGCAACGCATTGCGTGATCTTGCAGGTTGGCCTTCGGCATGATCGTACCATCTTGCCGGCAGCGCGAATAGTATCAAGTTGAGATATTGCGTATACTCTGGCAAGCGATAGCTAGTGTGCGCATCGATTCACCCCGCGGATGCCTTGCGCTGCGGCTATTTTCGTCCGTATTTCTCCGAACAGAACAGTGCAGATGCACTTGAGTTGAGCGCTAACAACTTGCCTCGTGTAGTGCCGGGAAGGTTCTAGAACGGTGCAAATGATTGCACTTCTCGAGCGAGGAAAGAGGAGGTTCCTATGGCAGATATAGTGCGTTATGGAGTATTGAGCACGGCTCAGATCGCCCTGACTCGCCACTTGCCGGCGGCGCAGGCGTTGGACAATTCAGCGATAGTGGCGATATCGAGCCGGGACCAGGCCCGGGCCGAAGAATGCGCGGCGGCACATGGTATCGCCAAAGCCTACGGCTCTTATCAGGCCTTGCTGGACGATCCGGATATCGATGCGATTATCAATCCCCTGCCCAACAGTATGCACTGCGAGTGGACCATCAAGGCGGCGAAGGCGGGTAAGCACGTGCTCTGTGAAAAACCCTTTGCGATGACGGTCGGGGAGGCGCGGTGGATGATCGATGCAGCCCAGACCAGTGGCGTGCTTTTGGCCGAGGCTTTTACCCACCGGCTCAACCCTCAATTGCAGTGCGCCCGCAGGTTGGTGCAGCAGGGAGAGATTGGCGAGGTCAAGCTGGCGCGGGCCGAACTTACTTTTGCCCTTCGCGACTGGGAGGGAGATGTGCGAACCAGGGCCGATTTAGGTGGTGGGGCGCTATCGGATGCCGGGTGCTACTGTGTCAGCGCGATCCGCTTTGCACTCAATGCCGAGCCGGTGGCGGCACAGGGTTTCCAGCATTTGCGCAATGGAGTAGATGCGACATTTACGGGTCTGCTGCGCTTTCCCGGGGACTGCGTGGCCTATATCGCCACAGGAATGGAAGAGCACTTCCGCTGTGTTTTGGAAGTAGTGGGTAGCCAGGGCGCGATTCTGGTGCCGAATATGTTCGACGAAAGGGCGGAGGTGCGGATTGCCATCGGCAACGTCGAACGGGTGGAAAAATTTATGGGGCCAGATCGCTTCCAGGTGCAGCTCGAACGTTTCTCCAACTGTATTCTTCAGGGTAAGGAGCCCGAATTTCCCCCTGAAGACGGTCTTAAGAACGTGGCCACGCTATGCGCCTTGAAGAAGGCGGCCGATACGGCGACACCGGTCGAGATACGGTTTTGAGCACGGTCAGCGGCCGTTCGAATAGCGCACGATAGAGCTCCTTATCGACGGTGCGCTACCAGCGCGAGAGTACCGTCTTCTGCCGAGTGTAGAAGAGTACGCCCTCTTTACCCTGTACATGCAGGTCGCCGAAGAACGACTCGTCCCAACCCGAAAAGGGGAATAGGGCTACCGGGGCCGGTACTCCGAGGTTGATGCCGATCATACCGCACTGGACTTCGCGGACGAATTTGCGGGCGGCTCCGCCGTCCTGAGTAAAAAGGGTTGCGGCATTGCCATAGGGCAACCGATTGAACCATTCGATGGCCTCGTCGAGCGTCTCGGGATGCGACATTGAGAGAACGGGACCGAAGAGCTCGTCGCGAAAAATATCGCGATCGGGTTCGACCTGGTCGACGAGCGTGGGGCCGACGAAGAACCCTGCTGCGGGCACGCTCTCCCGGCCGTCGCGGGCGATGGTTAGGCCTGCGTCGGCGGCGTCTTGGATTCGGGTGAAGAGTCGGTCGCGGGCGGTCCCGTCGATGACCGGTCCCATCTGGCTCTCCGGCTCATCGACTGTGTTGCCCAGGGTCATGCCATTCATCGCACCGACCACTTGCTCCCGCAATGCGTCACCGTTGCCCACTCCCATCAAGAGCGAGCCAGCCATACATCGCTGGCCGGCGCAACCGAAGGCCGAACTGAGGATGGCCTGCAGGGTCGGTTCGGTCTCGGCGTCCGGCAGGACCAGCAATACGTTTTTAGCCCCGCCGGCCGATTGTACGCGCTTGCCGTTTTTGCAGCTCTGGCTATAGACGTGGCGAGCGACCCCGGTGGATCCAACGAAGCTGATCGAGGCGATCCCGGGATGGTTGCAGAGCGCGTCGACTACGGCGCGCCCACCGTGAACGATATTGAAAACGCCTTCGGGCAGACCCGCCTCGAGAAAGAGCTCGGCCAGGCGGTTGGCGGTCAGCGGCACTTTCTCGCTCGGCTTGAGCACAAAGGTGTTGCCGCAGGCAATGGCGATCGGATACATCCACATCGGCACCATGGCCGGAAAGTTGAAGGGCGTGATCCCGGCGCAGACACCGATCGGTTCGCGCGAGGTGTGGGCATCGATACCGCCGGCCAGTTCGGGCAGGTGTTCGCCCTTGGCCAATTCGCCGATGC
>CAZFMY010000156.1:0-11293 GCA_964520345.1 uncultured Gemmatimonadaceae bacterium
CTTCTGCAACTCGGCTTCCAATTCCCGGTTGAGCCGTTCCTGGGCCTCCAGGCGCTCGCGCTGAGCTTCGACCCGCTCACGCTCTGCGTCCTGGCGCAGCCGCTGATCGCGCCGCGCGCGGCGGCTCTGGCCCACCGCGTAGACCAGCAAGCCCAGAACAAGCAACGCACCAACGCCGGCAGCGGCCTGGAACCAGGACTCGCGCCAGAAGGGCAGCAATACCCGAAAGCGGTGGCGCGCCGGCGTCGGGTCCTCGTTCAATACCTGGTCCCGGGACCGGACCAGAAAAGTATAATCGCCTCCTGCAGGTGTCGGCATTTCCGCCGACCTGACCGCGCTCCAATCCGACCACTCCGCCGCCTCCGGAGACACCTCGGCTTCGACCAGAGCGTGCGCATACTCCAGCTGCGACGGCTCCGATTCCCGGTCCCCACCCTCCCATTCGAAACGCAGCACCGAGGTTCCGTGCCCCACCATGGCCGCCGGCCCGCGCACCAGTCGGGTCTGTGGAGGACGCCTATCGGCGTGAAAGCGATATACCCCATCACCCGAAGCCAGCCACAAATCGCCGCGGCGATCCTCAAGAGCAGTGTTGGGTTCGCTATCACTCATGATTTTTTGTTGGAACCACTCCATATCTGCTGTCAACATCTTAAATTGAGTCCAGTTGACACCCATCATCCCTCGCAGCAAACGATTCACGAGACTCTCTCGATCAGTGAACATCTCATTGGCCATCGCGTTGGATAATTCTATGCTCTGCCAACCTGCTTCGTCCAGCAGATGAATCGCCGGCGACGAGCCCGAAAAACCCACTACGCCCGGTTGCGGAGAAAAAGCCTCCATAGTGCTTGTCGATTCACTCAACATCCACAGCGCCTGCCGCGCTGCCGGTACTGCGGCCAGCTCTTCTTTCTCCCAAGATTTGGCTGGAATCCAACCGGCTTCCTGGGTCCGGCGGGCCAGGGCCGCAAACTCGGCATCGGCATCAACCAAACGCTGATAGGCCACGGCGAAACGCCGCAGGCCGGCGGGAATCTCCCGCGATCGGTGTTTGAAAGGACGCGCCCAGTTCAGGAAAAATCCCAGCATAGTTTCGTCTGCCACCTGCTCTTTGATCCCTCGTTCTACAGCAAGCGAATCGGTCAAGACCAGGAGGCTGTCGAGCACCTGCCGCCGCCGGGGATAGAAGTGACCCACAAAGTCGCGTACCACACCTTCGTGGTGTACGTAGAGGCCGTGATAGGTGTGAAACCACAGCCGGCCCTGGTCATCCGCGTACAGATTGTATATGCCAGCGTGGAGATCGGCCCCCGCCTCCGACCGGGTCGCGGCGTCGGGCCAGCGCCGGACCCAGCGTTCGCCCTCGTAAGTGTAGAGCCCCTCCTTGGCAGCAGCCCATAGATCCCCACCGGCCTCTTCAGCCAGAGCTATTACTCCCTGACCCTCTAGTCCGGCCTGGGCCACCCAGCGCGAGCCCCGCCGCTGGTAAAGTCCGCCATCGGTGGCAGCCCAGAGACGATCCTGGCCGTCGTGGTGCAGTGCCAAAACAAGAGATCGAATCTGCGCATCGGCGCTCCATGTGCCATCGACAGCACGCCGCTGCAGACCCTCAGTCGTGCCGAACCAGATCGTCCCCTGCCCATCTTCGGCCAGGCAGGTAACCTGCTGGCCCGCGAGATGCTGGACCGGCTGGGATCCGACCGGCGGCCCCCAGCGCGTAAGGGGAGTTTCGTTTGCGAACCAGAAGGCCCCTTGCCGGTCCACGGCGAAACCCCGGTTGAGAAAATCGAGCCCCTGTGCACCGCGCCAGCGCCCGTCGGCATACTGCAGCACCCTCCCCCCTCCAATCACCCAGAGCCGCCCCGCCGCGTCTTCGTGCAAGTCAGCCCCATCCCAGCTCCTTCTGTGAAATATCCAGTCGGCCGGCAACTGGTGAAGGCGCATCCGAGCGGTGGCGGGATCCAGTTGCAAGATGCTCTGCAACAATAGAGAGGTTCCGCCACCATTCCTCCCAACCAGTTCCCCCAGACCGCACCACAGCTGTCCCGCCGCAGAAACAATGCACGGCTGATGTCCTACTGTATAACCTGGCCATGACATGGGTATGGTGAAAGGCAGGGAAAATGCCTGTTGGGCATCGTCGTCAGTGCGCACCAGGAGATTCTGGTGGACATCTCCCGAGCCACGGCCCAACAGCCACCACACCGCACCCCCGGGCTCCACCACCAGCGGCTGCGCCTGTGGCCAGGGCTGGCCAGCACTGTCGACAAAGGCCAGGTGCGTCAACACGGTATCGAAAGAGGCGGCCGATTCTGAGGTGGCAAGCCAGAGCTTGCCGCCGCGACCGGCCAGCAGACGATTTGCCTCCCCCAATTCGTCGATCCCCTCCCACCCCTCTGTCCCCAGGAGCGCCACCTCTCCTTCCGCATGTACCACGATACCGCCAGCGGCTGCGAGGATTCGGGGTAGCGCTGCGTTTTTATCGTAATCCTGTCCTGCGGGCACCCCATCCAGGGTGTCCCACTGCGTCCACAACCCATCGTACATCCGCACCACTCCCGGCGCCAAAGTCCACACGCGGTCGGCGCTGTCCACGGCCACCGATGCGAAAGTATCGAAACCCGGCACTGGAGAGCTCTGCTCCCAGCCCAGCGCCGCCACCTCCAACGTATCCACTCCTATCTGCAGCGTATCGACACGCAGGCGCACCGGCGGCAGCAGCACGATGCGCTCTGCGCCGGCCACCGCAGGACCCACTGCCGAAAAACCATAGGCGGCCAGTGCCTCAACTCGGGCCGGCGGCGGCACCGAGAAGGATGAGGGCCCCACGCCACTGCCGCGCGAAGATGCCCGACCTCCACGACTCAAACGAAAATCACCCGCCACCGCCGCGGCAAAGGACGGCTCGACCGACGTGTCGCCCGCACCGGGTGCTACCCCCGAATAGTCGTAGCGGGTATTGTGCCACACGGTGTTGTCGCTCAACACCGGCAACTCATCGCTCTGAGCGGAGAGAATCCCGCCGCCAGCATTGTAGGCGACGATATTTTCACGCAGCGCTGCCGCACCACCCATAAAGATCCCCCCACCTCTAGCAGCCTGGTTGTAGACCACCGTATTGCCCAACAGACGGGCACCCTCACCGATCTCACCGATATATATCCCTCCCCCACGCTCGCTCGCCCTATTACCTACGACCAGATTGCCCTCGATCACGACGGTGCTATCCCCATTCTGAACGTAGATGCCGCCACCATTCCCAACCGGTTCATCGCCACTGCTTATATTGCCACTGATCAGGTTGTCCACCACCCGCACCCGCCGAGAGCCACTTATGTGGACTCCAGCACTGCGAGGATAATAACCGCCCACCGTCGTCTCCCTTACAGAGCGGCCGTTGACCAGCGCGAAGCCCTGCACGACCACGTCCTCAACACTGATAATCTGGACCAGGTTGCGACGGCCCTCGCCGTCGAGGATGGTGGAATCGGCTCCAGCCCCCAGCAGCGCGATACCACTGCGCATCGCCACACTCTCGCGGTAGGTGCCCGCCGCCACCTGTACCGTATCCCCGGTGTTGCTCACCAGCAGTGCTTCTGCGATGCGGCGGAAAGGCCGCTCCGCACTGCCATCACCCTCTCCGGCCGCGTCGTCGTCCACGTGGAAGCGCGTGCCATAATCTACCCCGACGATCGCCACCGCCGTCGTCTCGCCGCCATGCACCTGCACCGTGCGGGGTATGATCTCGGGCCAGCCGGCTATAGCATCGATCTTCAAGCCATAACTGCCCGCCGGCACCTGGAGCAGAGCCACCCCGTCGGCATCGGTGCTGACCGTGCGGACCGCTGCTGATCCGACTCGCAGAGTTCCACTGGCCCCGGCCTGTGGCTGCTCACTCCCGCTTTCCGTTATCGTCAGCATCATCCAGCCAAGATCAACCTCCAGCTCCTGCGTAATCTCGGCGGACCTACGCACCTCGACCACCGGCTCCACAGCGACCACTTCGACCCCGGACAGCGAAAGCTGCAGCGTATAGAGCCCGGAAGGAACTACCAGATGGCAACGCCCATCGGCATCGGTGCGGCCACTATGCATCGCCTGACCATCCTGCAGCAGTCTTACCTGTCCGCCGGCCAGCGGCTCGCCAGTATCAACCTGGGCCAGACGCACCACAACACTTCCAAGCGCGCCGTAGTCCACCGGAGGCGCCGTCGGCAAGGGTGGATCTACCTCACTAGCATGGGCATCGACAAAGGCCAGATTGCCGAAGCGGCCCGAATCGGCCATCTCCCTTTTACCAGGTGTCCAAGCCATCCAGTGTAGATCGGCTTCACCATCGACATCCAACACGTCGATGCCGAAGCCGATGGTTCCGCCCAACTCTATCGAATAACGCTGGTCCGGAAAAAGCGACCAAAGCGGAATTGCCCATTCGTATACAGTGTACTCGCCCAAGCGCAAATACGCCGCGTTGAGACCGGAACTCCGCGTATCCCCCAAATTCAATACAGGATTGCCATCGGCATCGGGCGAAAACTGTGAAGGTCCGGCGACCATGGCATACGCCTGAGCAACGTTGGGTTCCGATTGCCGCACACTGGTCGCATTGTCGTCGCTGCGGTCAGCGTCGATATAGATCACACAAAAATCTTGGTACAGGTAACTCAATTCGGAATCCGACCATTTCTCAGGACCGATCACCCTGACGTCATCGCGGGTCACCACTGCCACGTAGAGCAGATTCTCGCCGGCGTCATAGCCAACCCGGAACGAGGCCTTTAAATCAGCTGGACCCTCCGGGGGTTCGAATCCAGAATCGGTATAGGAAATCGCGATCGGATAGACCGCCATCCGCTCGGGCCAGTCGTCGAGCCGGCCATCGATGGTAATCCCATCGACGGGTATGGCGTAGGCCGTCTGCTCGCTCTTATAGCCTGAGGCCGGTAGCGCCAGGGCCAGGAGGAGCAATGCCGTGCAAAGTGCGAGGTGCATTATCGAGATCTCCGCTGATCTATCTACCCGGGTCCCGCACGGGCGAGACCCCATTCGGGCCTAATATAATGCGTCGGAGATCTGGCACCTATTAGATCGTCCCGCTACCAAAGGCTGGAAACGAGACCTGACCAGCCGGGTCCTGGCCCCGTACCCGCCAACCTTGACCCCGGCGTTTCACTCTGCCTATACTAGGGCTTAAAGCGCCTAGTCGTCAGGCCCGCTCTACCCACACGCACTATGATCGGAACTGCGCGAGCCACCCACCCCTCAACCGCCACGTACCTCTGCATCACGGCGGAAAGGAATCCGCAGATCATGTCGAATTACGTCGCCGCCTACGACCTCGAAGCCGTCTATGCGTGGTGGGAGCCGCCGCGCAGCGATGCCGAGGGCTACGAAGCACAGGTCCAGTACGAGGGCCCGCGGCGCGAGGAGTTTCTCGCCGGAGCCCGGGCCGTGGCCGAAGCCCACCTGCGCGCCGGGACCCCGGCGACCTTCTTCATCGTCGCCAAGCTCCTCGACCACTGCGCTGCCGAACTGCGCGAAATCCTCGACCACCCCGAGTTCGATCTGCAGTGTCACAGCTATACCCACCCCGACCTGATCGGCATCTCCGACGACGACGAGGCCCTGCGCTACGAGCTGATCGACGCCAAGAAGCGCATCGAGGACACCTTCTCACGCCCGGTGATCGGCCTGACCGCGCCCGGCGGCTATACGAGAGGGTTTTGCGGCCAGCAGCGCCTCCTCGACCTGATGGCCGAGGCCGAGTACCGCTATATGCGCACCTTCGGCGCCGGGCCCGGTCAGAGCGTGCCCGCGCCGCTGCACCAGCCTTTCTGGTATGCCGAGGACGGCCATCCCGATCTGCTCGAAATCCCCTCCCACGCCTGGCACGACAATATTCTCACCGGCCAGCCCGGGCACGTGCACTGGCCTCCGATCCTGCCCTGGGCCTACCCCGCCCATATGCCGACCGATGCGCAGGGCGTCTACGCCGCTTACGCACCGGGCATCGACCACGCGGCCGAGCAGGGCCTGCTGACCTATGTGCCCATTTTCCACCCCTGGTCGATCTACCGCATCAGCGACCGCGCCGCCCAGATCGAACTCCTGCTCGACCACGCCGGCCAGAAACAGCAGATCGCCTCCTGTAGCCAGATCTACCAGCATCTCTGCGCGCACCGGGACCTGGCTCCGGCGCATCCGCCGGAATAGGCCCTGCCCGTGCGCCCCAATATCCTCTTCGTCCTCACCGACAACCAGCGCCACGACCTGCTCGGCTCAGCTCCGAACCCGATCATCCACACTCCGACGCTCGATCGCCTAACAAGCCGCGGCACCCGCTTCACCCATGCCTTCGCCACCACCCCGATCTGCGCCGCCAGCCGGGCCAGCATTCTCACCGGGCTCTACGAGCGCCGGCACCAATTCACTTTCGACGCCCCGCCGCTGCGCTCCGACCTGGCCCGCACCAGCTATCCGGCCCTCCTGCGCCAGGCCGGCTACCGCACCGGGCTGTTCGGCAAGCTCGGCATCGAATCGCGCGGGATAGGCGATATCGTCGATATAGCCGGCGCGCCGGAAATCATTCCCGAACTCTTCGACCATCTCGACAACTACGAGCACTGGACCCCGGCAGGGTACGAAATACCCCAGGACGACGGCTCGGTCCGCCACCTAACAGATCTCACCGGTGACAAGGCGATCGCCTTTATCCGCGACAGTCGCCAGCCCTTCTGTCTCTCGATCAGCTTCAACGCCCCGCACGCCCAGGACGATGACCCGCGCCAGTACATCTGGCCCGAAAGCGAAGACCGACTCTACGCGGATACCGTCTTCCCCCCCATTGCCGATCCGACCGAGTTCGACGCCCTGCCTCCCTTCATTCAGAACTCCGAGAGCCGGCGCAGGTGGGGGCTGCGCTACGATACGCCGGAAAAATACCAGCGCAGCATGCGCGGCCTCTACCGCATGGTCAGCGGCGTCGATCGCAACCTCGGCCGGATCCTTTCCGAGCTCGAGCGCCTCGGCATCGCCGACCAAACCGTGGTCGTCTTCAGCTCCGACCACGGCATGTTCTACGGCGAGCGCGGCCTGAGCGACTGCTGGCTCCTGCACGAAGAATCGCTGCGGGTGCCGTTGCTGGTCTACGACCCGCGTGAGCAACGCAGCCGCGCGACCTGCGACCGGATGGTGCTCAATATCGACATCGCCCCCACGCTCCTCGCCCTGGCCGGGCTGCCCGCGCCCGAGGGCTGCCAGGGCCGCAGCCTGGTCCCGCTGCTTGGCACAGAACCGGTCCGCTGGCGCCGCGACTTCCTCTGCGAACACCACTTCGCCCACCCCGGGATCCCCAAAAGCGAGGGGCTGCGCACGGAGAAGTGGAAATATTTCCGCTACTACCAAGAAGAGCCCCCGTACGAAGCGCTCTACGACCTCGAAACCGACCCCGGCGAAAGGACCAACCTCGCCGCCGACCCGGCCGCAGCGCAGCAGCTCCAATCTCTGCGCGCGCGGTGCGACCAGCTGATCCGCGCAGCCGCCCCGACCCATTCCTGAGACCCCGTTCCCGTTTCTGCCTGTGCCAGGGCCGCGAATTTCAAGCTCGGCTCCCCACGCGAACCCACTTGGTCCCGATTCTTCTTTGGCCTATTTTTCATTCCGCGCACGACCCTGCGACCCTCAGCACTCCCCGCCATTCACCACTTCATCCGGAGGTCCACCTATGTCCCATCCGCTCTTCGACCTATCCAACCGCGTCGCCCTCGTCTCCGGCTCCGCCAGCGGACTCGGCAAGGCCATGGCTACCGGCCTGGCCGAAGCCGGGGCCGACCTGGTCCTCGCCGATATCAACACCACTGGCGTCGAAGAGACCGCCCACGAACTCGCAGCACTCGGTTGCCGTACGCTTCCGGTCACCTGCGATATGTCGCAGCCGGAGCAGATCCGCGCCCTCTTTGCCGAGATCGACCGCGAATACGGCCGCATCGATATCGTCGGCAATATCGCCGGCAACGCCCAGCGCGACACCCCCCTCGACCTCACCACCGAGCAGGTCGAATTCACACTGCAAAACCTGATCGTCGGACGCCTGGTCTGCTGCCAGGAAGCCGGGCGGCGGATGATGGCCTCGGAAAAGGGCGGCAGCATCATCAACCTCGTCTCGATCGCCGGCATCAGCGCCCTGGGCCGCAGCCACCTGGCCTATAGCATGGGCATGGCCGGGGCTGCGCAGATGACTCGCGAGCTGAGTACCGAATGGGCCGCCAAGGGCGTCCGCGTCAACGCCATCGTCTGCGCCCAGCTGCTCAACGCCGAGCTCGAAGTGCGCATCGCCGCCGATTCGACCCTCCGCGACACCTACCTGCGCGGCATCCCGATGGGACGCCTGGGCGATTCCAACGATATCAAGGGGGTAGCGATTTTTCTCGCCTCCGACGCCTCAGCGTGGATCACCGGCACGCTGATCCCGCTCGATGGCGGCAACCTGGCCAAAAACGCAGGCGGCTCGCACCCCGGCATGCCCAATGCGCCGGCCGAGCAGGTCGGGCTGGATTAATAGAGATCGCACACTCCCGCTTATCCGGGTATTGAAGCGCGACAGACCTGCGCCTGGCCTCAAAACCCTCGGGCCACGATACGCGCATGCTCATTGCGAAACGCCGCGCTCCGCTCTTCCTCGATCACTTCCAGCTCGACCCCGCGCTCGAAGGGAGGCAGATTGCCCGCGTAGAACGCGCGCTGATAGTGGACTTCGTCGCTGAAGGACCACACCCGCTTCTTCCGACCGCTCCCCGGCCAGCGCACCCGCAGGATCCGCTTCTGCTCGCGGTAGCGGCGTTTGGGCGTCGGCTCGCGCTCGTCGACGCGCCAGCACTCGATCGCCTTTTCGTCTACCTCCACACCCAGCCCCGGTCCATCGGGCACCGCCGCATATCCATCCGTGAGCGCCAGCCGCTCGGTGAGCAGATCGGAGCGCCAGAGCTCGTGACAGGTGATATAGGGCAATTGCGCGTGAGACAGCACCGAGCCCAGCTGAATCGCAAAGGCGGTGGTGATCCCCGTGCCGACCAGCTGCAGCCAGAAGGGTTTATTGCCGGCCGCAGCCAGCGCGGCATCGCGGCGCATAGCGGAAACACCGCCCAGCACGACGAAGCCGTCGCAGCATTCGGCCGCCCAGACCGGATCGCTGAAATGCTCGATCAGCGGCTTGACCACCCGCTCGCGCAGGATCCGCGCACCGTCGAGGTCGTGGTTCAGATTGAACGGAGTTTCGTACATGCCCACGTTCGGATGGGAATCGAGCTCGGCCAGAAACACCTCGGACCGGGCCTGGTTGAGCAGAAAACCATTGAAGTCGATATCGAATTGGTAATCGGGCGGCACTACCGCGGCCACCGCCTCGACCTGCGCGAAGATGTCCCGCCACGGCCGGGCCTTCATCTTGAACGACGTATAGCCGCGCCGACACGACTCCCGCGCCTCGGCCGCCCAATCCGCGGGCGGCATATCGATATCCCACCAGGAAACCGGACAGCGATCCCGCACCTGCGAGCCCAATAGAGCGTGGACCGGCACGCCGTTGTCCCTGGCGACCAGATCCAAAAGCGCTACCTGTGGCGCAAAACCCAGCTCATCGCGATGAATCAGCTCGGCCGGGTTGCAGCCGACGAGGTGATCGACCTCCGGGCGCGGAGGCGGAGAGCCGCCGAAATCCCAGTATTGGTCCCAGCCCAGGTCGTCGCCCCAACCGACCAGACCGTTATCGCTCTCGAGCCGCACGACCCAGACGCGCTCGCCGTGCGTCGAGGCACGGTGCATCGCACGAGCAACGCGGCGGTGGTAAAACGGAAGGTTGAGCGGAATCCGCTCGGCGCGGACGATTTTCATAGCGATCTATCCCCTGGTGTAAAGGTTGCACGACGACCGTAGAGAGTACGCACAGCGCGGTGCGGCATGCAAGCGGATCCCGCTTGCGCCAACGCGGAGACCATCCGATCTTAATCGCCAAACACGCTGCTATCTGCTCCATGTCCGCACCCGCTCGGACCTCACCCATGGACGGTTCTATGACCTCCAGCTGGCAACCTTTAGAATCCGATTGCGACCAGATCCTGCATCAGTTTCCGCATCCGCTCCAGGCGCTGGCCGCGCGCCAGATCCCGGCGCTGGTCCTGCGCAAAGCCTACGATCCAACCCACTGCACCGGCCTGATGCAGCGCTTCACCGAGCGAGGCTATTTCGACCGCGCGACCGTCGACGTCGAAAGCCAGCTCAGCGGCGGCCCCTACCTCGATCTGGGCACCAGCCTGGGGCGGGAAGGTGCCGACCCCGATGGGCTTTTCGCCCATGCCGAACGAACCCACGCCCTTTTCGCAAACCTCTTCGACGGCTTCGACGATCCAGTGCACACCATGTATGCGGCCCTGGACCGGCTGGCTCCGGACAAGCAGGTACGCACCGCCTACGAGCCCGACGGCCGCCGTTACGGGCCGGCGATCTTCAGAATCTACCACGGCCAGGAAGGTCACAAGGCCCACTACGACTCGGTCGCCCGCCGCTCCAATCGACCCGAGTATGCCGTCGCCCACTTCGAACACCAATTCGCCGGAGTGCTCTGCCTGCAGAACTCGGCAGCCGAGGGCGAACCCTTTATCTACGACTGCTACGCCGATGAGCAGATCGATGAAATTCTCCGCAGCGGCGATTTTGAAAGCCATGCCCGCACAGAAAAAATCGCCCAGACTCAGGTGCTGCTCGAGCCGGGCGATCTCTATTTTTTCTATAGCGAAAATATTCACAAGGTACCCCCGGTAACCCGGGGCAAGCCGCGCGTGGTCCTGGCCTTCTTCTGTGCGATGGCGACGGACCGCGACGAGATCTTCGTCTGGTCCTGAGGCCAGACACACCGGCCCCTTGATCGCCTGCTGGACGAATACTTAGTTATAACCGAGACCCGGAGTAACGCAGCGGAACGCTTTGCCAGGACCCATCACACCATGCACACACTCAGCACCGCAGATCGGCTCTTCTTCGACGAGATGGGCTATATCATCGTCCGCAATGCCGCTCCGCCCGAGCTGATTCAGGCCGTCGTCGATGCGGTCTGGGCCTTCCAGGAGATGGACCCCGCAAACCCCGCGACCTGGTACCGCAAGCCCGAACGCGAAAACGGCATGGTCGAACTCAACGGTGCGGGCATGGTCGAGCTCTACCACCATCCCGCGATGTGGGCGATCCGCCAACTGCCTAGAATTCACGGGGCTTTCGCCGATATCTGGGGCACCGAAGC
>CAZFMY010000157.1:0-11277 GCA_964520345.1 uncultured Gemmatimonadaceae bacterium
AATTGCTCCCCATCGAATCGGCTAAAGCCCCGCCGTTGGTGCCCACCCATATGTGTCTATACATGCAGGCCCCTCCTTTGTTGTCCGCAGGCTGGCCACGCCCTAAAAAGGGGGCGCCTAAAAATCCGCGCTCCCGGCGGCCAACGGGACGAGCACACGACTAAATCGTTTGATCCGAAAACCTAAAAGGGCCTTTATAGTTCCTATACATCTTAGGGTAATTTATTCAGCAAACGATCTGTTGCGCCAACAATAGTTTATTAAATTACCCCATACTTAGGGCACATAAATCAGCAAAACTATAGATAATCTATAGATGGCCCTACTCCCCCCACGTATCCACCACCGTCTGCCCCACGATATAAGCCACCGCTACCGCCGCCATCGGCCAGGTTAGCTCGATAGCCCCAGTGGCAGCAGCAGCACCAGCTCCCGCCGTCACCGCCAGCTTGCGGCTGGCTACTTTGTCGATGATGCCTTTGATGCTTATCATATAGTCCTCCAATTACGAGTTCGAGCAGCAGATCGATTTCAGCCAGCCGCTTGATATGCGACGGGGGCGTTTCGTATACTGTCGGCAAGCCTCTGGCAAAGGTAAAGACTGATGATGGTTGTCGACTTGGCGGACCAATCAGGGCCTGCCGTGCGCGGTTGAGACTCTTTGGGGATCAGCTGGAAACACGCACGTAAAAGGGCGATAAGACACCAATACGGCTTGAACAGCCCCTAAAAGACCCTTTATAATTCCTTCTTATAACGGTTTCTCCCGCCGGATATCCCCTCCGCGACACAAGGCTGATTAACGGAATAGTGCGGAGAAACGAGTGAATAGGACAAAGTCTGATCAGATTTCCGCTATCCATCTGTGAGGCGAGCTCATTAATGAACCACTGGAGGGAATAATGGCCCGAAAAGAAATAACGCACGGTGCAGCCGGCTCATCTGAGACCGAACCATCCCGCCTTATTCAACAGCTATCACCGAGCGGGAAAGATGCGCCGGTGATCACCGAAATAGAAAACTTCAAAGTCGTTGTTCCCTGGCCGCAAGAGGAGGTCGAGGCTGGGGTGCTCAACCGGTTCGACATGGTGAGAATCCGCACCGATTCCGGCATCACGGGATACGCCACCGGCCGAGTGATGCGTCCGGAAGATCTGGAAAAAGTCAGAGAGACCTTCGTCGGCAAGACGCCGTTTGCCCTCGAACGACACCTTCGTCCGCACCTCGTCAAGTGCGCCTCAGTAGAGCACGCCCTGTGGGATATCATCGGTAAGGTAGCCGGAATGCCCGTTCACAAGCTTTGGGGCGGAGACCGGACAGAGATCAAGTGTTATCTCACGTGCGTCTGGCCGGGGAAGCCGGATCAGTCGGACATTCCCTACCAACGACAGGCGGACGATGTGTTGTATTACCAGAGCAAAGGATTCAAGGCGCTGAAGATGAGAGCTTGGCGCCCCAAACCGCTCGATGATGCCGAAGCGGTGCGAACGATCCGGCAGGCCGTCGGCCCCGATTTCGACCTCATGATCGATCGCACCGCCGCTCGGCCCGGCTGGGTCTGGGATTTCGAGACCGGTCTAGAGATGGCCCGGGCGTTCGAGGCGCTCGGTGTCAAATGGCTGGAGGAGCCCTTTGGCCTCCACGACTATGAGCCCCACAAAAAGCTGGCGGCCATGGTCGATATCCCAATCACGGGTGCGGAGTTGGACAACGACGTCTTTGAGTTCGCCAAAATCTTCCGCGAGGATTACTTCGACGCGGTCAATGCGGACGGCCATCTCTGCGGTGGCCTATCCATTCTGAGGGAGATCGCCCATATGGCGACGGCCCTGGGCAAACAGTGCATCCCCCACGGGATCCACTCGACCGACCTCGCTGGCCAGCTGCAAGTCGTGGCCGCGTGCCCGGAGATCCCGATCGAAGAGATCGTCCACGTCGTTCCGCCACTGCTCCCCCAGGAACAGTGGCGCCCTGCACACGAGATCCTGCGAACGCCGTGCCTCTACACGATCCGCGATGGTTTTTTGCAGATCCCCCAAGGACCTGGTCTCGGTATCGATTACGCTGAAGAGGCCGTCGAGGAATATCGCGTGTAGCTTTACATTGGCGGACAACGGGCACTTACCGCTCTATTTTGTGTTGCGTTTAGGCCGTGTTCTATAAATCCACTGGCGTGACCGTCCTCATTTGACCCAGTTTTAGTGTGAGTCTTTCTTAATTCGGACTGCTCCCCATTTCAGTGCCACTCGGCGAGATAAACCCCAAAAAGAATAGCCCCCGACGAGCTATCTGCACTCATCGGGGGCTATTCATATGGTGGGCAATCGCAGACTTGGGTCGAAGACCACGCTAGTGCACTGCGGACCTCCTGCATGTCAAACGGGCGAGGTGGGGTCTCGTCGATATTTTACAACGCGTTGATAATTAGGTGCTTGTGAGTTTTAATATTTAGTTCTTACAAAGGGTTAGATAGGATAGGTCGAAAGCGGCGTGTCGATTGATTGTGATTGATTCCGATATATTCTCGTCTACTCAGATCTAGTTTTGGGCACAAATTGGGCACAAATGAGAGCTATCGCTGTCGGTGAGTGATTCCGCTATACAGCGTTCAGAGAATGTTGTATCGGTTGATGAATTCGGATGGGGTAAGGATGGGGATGTCTTGGTAAGTGCCGAGATTTTTTAAGTGGGCGTCGCCGGAGACGATGCAGTCTGCTTTACCTTCGACAGCGGCAATGAGGATCGTATCGTCTTCGGGATCTTCTTTTATAACTGGGAGCTGGAGTAAGCTAGGAGTGACGACGGCTTCTTCGTTTAGTAAGTGGATTAAGTCTTGGATGTCGTCTTCATCCATAGTAGAGACGTCGGCAATATGCTGTCGGTGCAACACTTCGTTGAGTTTTTCGAGTATAATATGCGAAGTGATAACTGTAAATTCGCCTCGCTGCCATGCGGCGATGATTCGCCCTGGGGGACCAGCGGGGCGGATGGCTGCACTAACGATGACATTGATATCCGGTACGATGCGCTGCATACCTATTAGGTAGTAACGGGACGGGACTGCGCTTTTACCTCCTCAACTGCTTGCTCAATTTTCTGTTCTATAATCTCGGGATCGACATCCTTAGTTTTTTTGGCAATGCGGTCGAGCACGGCAAAGTTCTGTTCGCGTCGGCGTAAATATTCCTGGTAAGCTTGGTATTGCTGCGCGGGCAAGATGGCGACGATGGGTTGGTCGTCATCACCCTGGACGATGCATTCTTCGCCTGAAGTTTTCCGCGCGTCTAAAAATTCTTGGACCTTGCGGTCGGCGTCTCGGAGTTTAAAGATCTGGGTCATGGGTCGAGCTCGTTTTTGAGGGATGGTCAGTGGCTTGGAAAAGAGCCGAGTATTTCTAAATTATAAGAAAAGCAAGTATCTATGTTGGAAATATACCATAGGGGAATAACCTGATCAATGATCTATTTCTTTACTATACTAACGGCGCTAATAAAAGGGCTAGGATAAGAGCATTGTAGGGCTAAAGGGACTAAAGAGATGCGATTATGACGAATTCTAAACCGTTCGACGAATACTTAATTGAAAAATTGGCCGATCCAGTATACGCCAAAGTGTATCTTGAGGCCGCTTTGGAGAGTTATGAGGTAGATCGGGATTCCGATGCGTTTCTGTTAGCGCTCAGGGATGTGGTCGGAGCACGAGGGGATTAGGCTGCGGCCTTAGGCAGCAAGTATTCTCTTTGAATGAATCCAGTTACACAGGAAATTTAACACTCCCGACCGATCTTACAGGCAGACTCGGCGTTGTTGCATGGATCTTTTTCTTTGTCTATTCCATCGCATAGGATTGGGGTTTAGCGAGTTGGATCATGCGGTTTAGGACAAGACAGGCGACGCGGCTTTCGCTTATTTGTTGATGTTCTTTGCGAGCTCGCAGCGTGTTTCCAATAATCTGTTTGTAGCGCCCCATAAAGGTTTCGACCAGCGAGCGCCGATGATAGCCGGCCTGCTTTTTCCAGCCGGCACGCCCCTTTTTTCAGTTTCTTCGATAATTAATAAGATTAAAAAGAGACGGACTCATACATGGATTATAAACAATTATTAAACAGTACACCGGAGGCAGCCCTGCGTCCCGGCATAATGTATAAATCATTATTGTCATCAGGAAACCGGACTATTGATGATCTGCGCCTTGATATAAAACAAAAGCCCACAATTCGTAAAAACTATACCTACCGCAGAAGTGTGGCCAATATCTGGTTAAAATTGCTGGGCAGGCTGGGTATGGACATTAAACCGGCAGTCAGCGGTCTAGGGGGCAAACAGTATCATACCGCTGAAATACCTGAAGCCTTGCTGCCGGAATTGATCGGTAAACTCGATGTCTCTTTACAAAAACTTGAGGAGCTGCAGCAGCTCTATTTTCAGCAAAACGAGACAGATTTCCCATGTAAAGTAAATAATAATTATGACGGTAAAGCAGTAGATAGCTGGCCCCTTCACCGCTTTGATATGCAGAACACCGGCCGGACTACGGATCCGGGACCGCAGGAGGGAGAGTTGGCCTGGAAATTCCCCATCGGTCACAGCTGGTACGGCAGTGCCTACCTTGAAAACGGGAGGGTCTATGTGCCATCCCCCGGCACCGCTACTACTGCCTATTGTCTTGATGAGAAAACCGGAAAGGTTATATGGACTGCCAGGCAGGATGCCATGACAAACCGTCACTTTACCCCGAAAATATGTTCCTCCGCAGTATCATGCGACGGTTCAATTCTGCTGCGGGAATCCGGAAGCTGGGGAAATAAGGCCCGTCAGCAGGCCATCCACATTCTGGAGCTTGATAAAAATACCGGGGATGTAACCAAAAAATACGACGCAAAGCATGTTGATTACCGGACCGGTTTTGTGGGTATGAGTACCAATACAAAATACCTGGTATATCCCTACGGCACTCATGAAATACTTAGTTACCCTCCGGTCATTACCCCTTTAAACAGACTTGCCTGCAGAAATATGGAAACGGGTAAACGTATTTGGGATATACATTGCGGTCCCATGTATTGTGATCCCGTATCTGATGCGGAAAATACCTGGGCAGTCTCCGCTGATGGGACTGTGATGTGCCTCAATTTTTACGATGATCCTGTAGTAAAGTGGCAATACAATATACCCCGGGGGATTTATACCAGCCCTGTTCTTGATAATGGTTACCTGTTTTTCGGGGCCAATAACGGGTCGGTTTATTGTCTGGACAAAAAATCAGGTGAGTTAATATGGGAAAGTAAAATATCAAAAGGTGAAGCAAGGGCCAAGATGCTTTTCTCAAGCCCCCGTGTAAGTGGTGCGTATATAATTATTGGCGCTGCCGATTGCCGGCTCTATTGCCTGGACAAACAGAGCGGGGCGTTCATTGATACTCAGGAAATGCCGGATTGGATACGCTCCGCGCCATACATTAGAGAAGACCGTGTCTATGCTGCGGCAATAGACGGCACGGTTTCTGCCTTTGAATTCACTGCTGCCGGTATGCAAAAAATCTGGCAAGCAAAAGCATCCGAATATGAAATATTCGCAAACTTAAGCGGCGGTGAGAGCGCATTATGCGTGAGTTCATCTGACCTGGTGCTAAGCGCTCTTGATTTTGATACCGGCCGCATAATCTGGCGTCATAGTCTCCTGGAATGTGTATATCTTGAGGACGGCAGCCGCATTCTCGCTGACGGGGGTTCGGGAGGAAACCATCAGTCGACCCCTATAGTGGCGGAAAACAAAGTTTTCATAGGGGGGGCAAACCGTTTTGTATACGCGATAAACCGCAAGGAGGGGACGCTGGCCTGGAAGTATGAAACCGACGGCCAAGTGTCTGCTGCTCCTGTGTATAATGATGGAAAAATATATTTCGGTCAGCAGGGAGGGGGCAGAGAATTTTGCTCTCTTAAAGCAAGTGACGGCAGCCCGGTCTGGAAACAAAATACAGGCTGGGTATGGACATCCCCAAATATCTGTGAAGACAAGGTTGTGACTACCGGCTGCGGCGGTGAAATTACCTGTATGCATACAAATACAGGTCAAATATTATGGGTAAAGAATATCGGCGGCGGTTCCTATCCCACCCCCTCTATTGACAACAATACTGTTTTTGTCGGCGGCTGGGAAGGCTGGTATTACGCGTTTGATCTCGCCAGCGGAAATACAAAATGGAAGTACTATCTTTCTGGCAGGCCCGATTCCGGAGCATCGATGGCACATGGTGGCAAAGTTTATATACAGGGACACGGCTACGTTGCGGAACAACTGTTACCGGGTGAAATTGTCCCCCCTGAAAGCGGGGGGTTGATATGCCTTGAGCAGCTAACGGGGGCAGAGATATGGAAACAGGCACCGTCCAATGTTTCTCTGGCCCTGGACCAGGAAGGAAAAAATATATATGGTACAGTAGGGCAGGAATTATGTTGTCTTGATACGGAAAACGGCAAAACAAGGTGGAGCCGGAATCCGGGCGGAGGGGTCAGCGGGCCCTCTATTGCGGGAAACAGGTTATACAGCGCTTCATCCAATTCGCCGTTTTTCACCTGCTTTGATATAGAAGGCAGCAAAGCAGAGCCTCTTTGGCAGTTCAAAATGGATGATTGCGTAGGCGAACCTTGTCCGGCGATTGCGGGTGGTATGGCCTTTGTTTTATGCCTGGATGGAAATGTGTACGCCTTTAAATAAAAAGGGCGTTGTTGCATGGATCGTTTTCAGCCGCCTTCTATTCCATCGCATAGGATTTCGATTTGGCGAGTTGGAGCATGCGGTTTAGGACGAGACAGGCGACGCGGCTTTCGCTGATTTGCTGAGGTTCTTTTCGGGCTCGCAGGGTATTTCCAATAGGCTGCTCCCCATTTCAGTGCCACTCGGCGAGATAAACCCCATTATGAATAGCCCCCGACGAGCTATCAGCACTCATCGGGGGCTATTCATATGGTGGGCAATCGCAGACTTGGGTCGAAGACCACGCTAGTGCACTGCGGACCTCCTGCATGTCAAGCAAGAGGTTATACCGTATTTACAATGGGTTATGAGGGTGTATCTCAGATTGTAACTCAGAGGTGTGGGTACTCATCGGGGTCAATAGGTATTTATGCGTAGGCAGGTTAAGCCGTACTTGCCAAGACTCGATCTGACAGGTGCGAGTTATCCGGCAGCCGCAACGATAGTGCGTGAATTGCTCCCCATCGAATCGGCTAAAGCCCCCGCCGTTGGTGCCCACCCATATGTGCCTATACATGCAGGTCCCTCCTTTTTCGTCCGCAGGCTGGCCACGCCCTAAAAAGGGGCGTCTAAATCCGCGCTCCCGGCGGCCAACGGGACGAGCACACGACCAAATGCTTGACCCGAAAACCTAAAAGGGCCTTTATAGTTCCTATACATCATGGTGAGGTCTGAACAAGCTCCAAAGATTAACATGCCCTCTGGGGCAGCCGTTTTCAGAACTTTTAGGGAGGATACGGAATCATAAGAGCTCGTTCGTCAAAGTTGCGATCAAAGATGACGACAAAAAGTCGCGTGAAAGCGACAACCAGAAGGAAGGCCACTAAAAAGGCCGCGAAGAAATCAACCACCAAGAAAAAGGCTGCCCGCAAGTCGACGGCTAAAAAGGCCACGGCTAAGACTACTCGGAAAAAAGCTACGCGCAAGGCTGCGAAAAAGGTAGCTACCAAGAAAAAGGCTACGCGCAAGGCTACTACATCCACCACCCCCTCTTCCAGTGGCGACCGCGTGACCCTGACTCTCAAGTCACACCCTGGTCAAGCCGTCGTCATGAAGCGGCGCGTCCAAGACATTGGCGGCTGGGGCCACTGGCTGTCCGTGGGCCCGGCGGTGGATGCAGAAACGGCGACAGTCGGCCCCAAGGGCGAACTCACCAAGGTGCTGAACAGCGAAATTCCCTCACTGGGGTTCTACGCCGCTTGGGGCGACCATTCGGATGACACCCCCCTGCTGTTCGGCACGTGGGACCACCCGGCCTTCAAGGTCAACGAGGACGGCACCATGAGCTCGGAACAGGCGCCGCACCTCGTCCTCGGCTTCGGACCTTGCCACAAGTTTGACCAAGGCGGTCAGGAGCGGGTGGTCTTTGTGGCAAAAGGGGCAAGCAACGCCCTCGTGTTCGACCTTGCCGTGGCGCCCGACAAAGACCAGGCCGCAGAGGACGCGAAGATCGCTGGCTACACAGCACTGGTGGAGTCGCTGGGCGCAGATGGCGCCGCGTCGACGGCGGAAGAAACCAACGCTGTCAAGGAGCTTGAAAGGCTGGCCAAGCGCGGCAACAAGACGGCTGTGTTTGGGCTGTGCTGCATCATGGTGCCGTGGTGGAACAGCGCCGATGACACGTTGGTGAGCTGCGATTATCTCTCCGGAGGCCATTCCGGAGCAATGCTGTACAAGGTCACCCGCGGGGGGGATGCGGAGGTTCAGGACATGCCGCTGCCTACATTCCAGCAGGCCGAGACCAACTCCCAGCCAGATGCCCACACGGTCGTGTTCCGGGTCGACGCCCCGGCTGACCACAAAGAAGAAGTCGCCCGCTGGCTTGTCCCGGGCAAGATCGATGGCATTGCGGAAGCCGTCAACCTTGCTGCCAGCGAGGGCTCCACGAGATTCGGCGCCATCTGGCTGCGTCAGGGGACATGCCCCGACTTTAGCGTGTCCGAGTACCTGCAGGGTGGCGACTTCAACAAGCCCACGTACGGCCTCACCGTCGCCCTGGACACTGCCGAGGACGCTGCGGCGTTTGGCTGCGCGGTGGCTGAGTTTCACGGCGGCGTCCCGGGCGTGGCTGCTGCCTTCACCGCCAAGACGGGCGACCGCAACCCCCTGGACGGCTGGCGCGGCGACATGAGCGCGGCGATGCTGGAGGCGCTCGACAAGAGCCGGTCCGACGAGCTCGCCGCCATCTACATGTGCGCCAGAAAGGCCAAGCAGCAGCACGTGATGGACGTTCTGCCCCGCATCGCCTCCTTCCTGGACCCCAACTCTCTCATGGGCCGGACGGTGGTGGGCCACGGCGACCTGCACGGCGCCAACATGATGCGGCGGCGCAAGGATGGCAAGCCGGGCGACCTGGTGCTCATCGACTTTGACCGCGTTGCGCACATGCACGCGGCGAACGATCTCGGCGGGCTCATGGGCAATTTCGACCCAGAGAAGGACCATGCTACGGGGGATTGGCCCCCGCTGGAGAACCGCCTGGTGGCCGCCCGGGCGTATATCGACGCCACACCCAAGGACGTGGTGGCGGCGTGCACGCGCACGAGTCCGGAAGAGGTCGTGTTTGACATGGAGGCTGGAAGCGTCATGAGGGACGTGTTCACTGCGCTCACCATTCCCTTTTTCGTGCCCGGGGGAAAGGGGAACGAGATTTCCCACTGGCTCGTGAGCGACCGCATAACAAAGAGCCTGGACGTCCTCGAGCGCGCCCGCTCGGACGAGGCGACTCTGAAGAAGGTGCTGGAGCAAGGGGCACGCCAGGCTGGGGGCACACGTTGACCACTTAAGCTACGTGTACCGTGTGTACTGTCTGTACCGGTAACGTTTACTAGAACTTAGTTATCGCAAGAAGAAGAAGTGAAAGGGCGCCGTGGCGTGCCTCGGCCGGCTGCATCGATGCACCGCTTCTGCCCGTCGGTCAGTCGTGCGCCGCTATGAACGCCCATGCCCTCCGTCCGTCGTCTCCACGCCGTGCGGACCCACCTGGCGGCCGCGCCCACCAGCGCGGCGCACGCCCTGCCCGCCACCGGCGCCACGGTGTGCGTGACCAGCGCTGCGGGCTACGTGGGGTCCTGGCTGGTGAAGAAGCTGCTGGAGCGGGGCCACGCGGTCCGCGCGTGCGTGCGGAACGTGGACGACGACGCCAAGACGGGCTTCCTCAAGGCCATGCCGGGCTACGCGTCGGGCAAGCGTCGTACCCGCCCCGCCGTCGCCCCCGGTCTCGCCGACGCCTGGGGCTTCGCTCGCTGCGTCGACCGGCCCCCCTCGGATCTCCGGGGCGGCGTTGTTGGCGAGGGTCTTCGCCCTCGATGTGATCCGCTGTCCCGCCTGTGGCGGACGACTGCGCCTGATCGCCGCGCTTACCGATCCCACATCGATTCGGCGCTATCTGCACGGCGTCGGGCTACCGACCCAGCCGCCGCCGCTTAGTCCACCTCGGCCCCCACCCCAACAGGCGTGGGACTTCGCCGCCTAACGCATCGCGCCACAAGCCACCGCCCACCGCCGACGGCGCACCGCCTCGCAGTCTGCCTACCCCCCAACTCGTTGCATCGAAAACCCCCTTTTTCGCCCAGCGGGCCCCTCCTTTTTCTTCCACAGTCTGGCCACGACCTAAAAAGGGGGGCCCTAAAGCCGCGTACCCAGTGGCAAACGGGACGAGCACACGACCAAATCGTTTGATCCGAAAGCCTAAAAGGGCCTTTATAGTTTCTACACATGGGAATATTCCATTATTTATTCTTGTTGTTTTTTTATTGCGCCTTGTGTAAGTTTGCGGTCTGCTCTACTCAAGGCTATGAAAATAGATCGCAACGAGAGATTGGTTTCCATCGGGTCGGGGATACGCGAAAAGATGACCAGTGAGGGACATACTATTACCTCCCATACATCGGATTGTAAGGACGATTAGGACACTCACCTGGCCATATGCACGTTCGCAGTATACTCGATTTGTGCGTAGTTGGTGCATTTGGTAAATAAACAAATTGCGACCTGAAGAATATTTCGGTTTCTTCCTACAACCTTTGGCAGGAGGTTTTCTATGATACCCTACCCAACGTAACTTCCTCGCGATCGCCTATGCGCTTGTCGTGTATACCTCAACCGTCCTTTCCGTTTTTATGTGCCGTAGCAAATTCGAATCGAATTGACGGGAGGCGCACTGACAACGGCTCGTTTCATCTTAGACGATGATCGACGCGTTTTGTGCGGCGTCATCCGCTAGGCTATTTCGTTAGATATAAACAACTACACATGATTGCCGACGAGAGCGGGCTTTGCCCTGCTATCATTGGTAGAGAGAGTAATTTTCTCTGCAGTGAGCATGCTAAGCAGTACTTACCAATGTTCCCTAAACCTTTGGCAGGAGGATATTTTGATGCGATCATTATTTGTTACTTTTTTGAGCGTTTTGTCTGTCTTATTCATAGCTTGTGAAAAAGACAAGGTTACATCCACAAATACCACCTCACAAGAAGTGGAGTACATCGAAACTGCCGAACAACAATTGGCAGAAATTGAG
>CAZFMY010000158.1:0-11265 GCA_964520345.1 uncultured Gemmatimonadaceae bacterium
CGGTAACCGCCGCCGAGAATTTCGAGCAGATAGGGGCGAATCCGCTGATGTACCAGCGCTTTGCGGAAGGGTTCGCACCAGGGGCGTTCCCAGGCCAGCATGCCCTCGAGCCAGTGCTGGCGGATCTCGCTGGTCAGGGTCTTCGAATCGCCCTCGAAGTGTCGCTCATGCGGTTTAAGTTGGTTCTGATGGTGGTCGATGGCTGCGTTCATCTGCGCGACTTCGTCGGGGTTTAATACATTGCGCAAGACGAGATAGCCCGATAGATCGAAGAGGTATTTTTCATCGTCGTTCATTGTTGCTCTGGCGTCCAGTCTTCTTCTTGTTGCAATGCGTAGAGCGAGGTATAGCCTTTGGACCAGTCGGGTGGTACCAAGCAGGGTCGTGGGTCATGGCGGGCCCAACGGGAGGCTTGGCCGCGGACGATCTTACCCGAGTACTCTGGGCTATTGATGGGGTTGTAGGTATAGGTGAAGGCATCGGCGGAGGAGTAGGCGTTGAGGAGCAGTGGTCGGCCTTTGGGCGAGAGGTTTCTCTTCGATCCATGGATAAGTCGGCAGTTGTGGATGGTAACCGAGCCGGCCACTCCCATCAGGTACTCGACTTTGTCGAGTGGAATTTCTTTTAAATCCCGCTGCGCGATGCAGCCGATCCAGTCGCCGTTTTCGTTGTATTGATCGTACAGTTTGCCTTTGTGGCTGCCCGGGATGGCTGCCAGAGGTCCCTGGTCCTCATCGACGTCATAAAGGTACGTGCCGATGGTGAGCGGGCTGTAGTTGGTGTGTGGCCAGTAGGTGATGTCCTGATGCCACTTGACCTCCTCGCCGCCCTCGGCCCACTTGAAATTGAGCTTGGCGTGGTGGAATTTGACGTTGGGACCGACCAGGTCGGCGGCGATATCGGCGAGTAGCGATTCGGCGGCGAAAGCCCAGTAGGTCGGGTGCTGATCTACGGGGGTTGAGAGACGGCGCAGACGAGGTGTTTCGCTGGAGTGGCCTGGCTCGAGATCGAATACGCTATCCGATTGGGTAAGTGAGCGGCTCTGCTCGATCATTTGGTCAGTAGCCTCGAGCAGGCGCTGTATCCAATCTTGCGATACGGCATTTTCGACCAGCAGATAACCATTGTCAAAGTAGAATTGGCGCTGTTTGTCGTTGAGGATTTTGGGTGGATATTTGAGAACATCTTCGGGGATCATGGCGCTTTCTCCATTAGGGTATGTCCATAAGCATCGGTTCAACCAGCATTTCGCGCACCTCTATTTCGGGAGGTAGAGAAGCCAGGTGGACGATGGTGCGAGCGAGAGCGCTGGGGTCTATGGCCTGGGGATTTGTTCCTTCGCGGACGATATTGGTGTCGATCGGTCCTGGACAATAGGTGGTGACACGGATGCCCTGCTTGCGTAATTCGAGTGCCAGCGCGCGGCCCATGCCGAGCAGCGCATGCTTGCTGGCGACATAGGGAGCCATCTGGGCGATGCCGCGCAACGCGGCGTCGGAGGCGATATTGATGATCTGGCCACCGCCAGCCGGTAGCATCTTGGTTGCCGTTTGGCGCATGAGCACGAAGGGGGCGACGAGATTGGTTGCGAGGATCTGTTGCAATTCGGCGAGATCGGTTTCTATAAAGGGGGTGATGCGGGCGATGCCGGCGTTGTTGACCAGGATATCGATGGAGGGCAGATCATCTATATAAGCGCAAATTGCGGCTTCGTTGGTGAGTTCGAGAGTGGATAAGCTGAAATCGCCGCCAATTTCGCTCAGCGCGGCTTCGGTTTCGGCTAGAGCCTCGGGGTCACGGCCGGTGCCGTGAACGATAGCGCCCTCGGCCAGAAAAGCGGTGGCGATGGCGCGGCCGACGCCGCGGCTGGCACCAGTGATAACGGCGGATTTACCCTTAAGGAGCATAACCGCAGACCTCCTCGATTTCCGGCCAGTTGTACTGTGGGGAGTAGCCTATCTCGTCGCGGGCCGGGCGCCAGTCGAAGAGGCTGTCCGAGCGGCCGGCGACTATATTGTAGGTGCCCGAATCGCGGTCGGATTGCAGGGCGCAGTGTACGGCATGGGCTACGTCGCGGGGATCGACATAGCTAAACCAGGGGCCGGTTTTTCCCGTGGTGTCGGCTTCGGGGCCGGGATTAGCCCCGTCGCCGGCGATGACGCCGGGGCGCAGGTTGATAGTGCGGTTGGCGTGAGCCTGGGCATAGGCTGATGCGAGGACTTCTCCGATTTTTTTAGCGATGCAGTAGTTGAGGTCTGCGGCACTGTACGATACGGTCTCCCCGGGCAAGAGCGGCACGGGACTGGGAGCGGATGAACCGTCGGCGACGACGCTGGAGATGTTGACCAGTCTTTTAATTTTCAGTTGTGCGCAGGCCTGAAGCACATGCCAGGTGCCCTTGATCATGATGTCGGCGAACTCGGAAACGGTCTTCTCACCCCGGCCGCGGACCAGGGCGACGGTATGGATGATGGCGTCATGGCCTTGTGCCGCGTCTAGTATTGCCTTGAGGTCGCAGATATCGCCTTGGATAGATCTGAGGTTAGTTTGTAGCGGTACGCGGTCGAAGAGCGTTAGCTGATACTCGTCTTTGAGTGCGTCGATGATGAAGTTGGAGAGATAGCCGGCGGCGCCGGTCAGCAATACGGTGGACATATTAGTTTAGGTGTTCGATGGCCTGTAAGAGCGCTTTCTGATAACCCAAGGCGAAGCCGAAGGCAACTAGGTCGGGTGAGGGGCCGGCGATTTTGGGTACGTGGTCGGGCATGATCATGTATTTATAGCCAACCTTCTTATAGGCGCGCAAGGCCTGGTACATATCGACGTCGCCCTCGTCGGGGAAGGTCTCGACGAAATTGCAGAAACCGCCTCTTATATTGCGGAAATGGACGTTGAAGATCTTGTCCCGCTGCCCGAAATAATCGATGATCTCGCAAATCTCTTCGTTGGGTTTTTCGAGCATTTCGCAGATGGTGCCCTGACAGAAGTTAAGGCCGTGGTAGGGGTTTTCGGCGATCTCGACAAAGCGTTTGAGGCCATCGACGTCGCCCAATACTCGGTCGACTCCGCGCAGCCCCAGTGGGCGGGGTACCGGCGGATCGTGTGGATGGCAGGCGAGTCGAATTTTGTATTCAGCGGCGATGGGAATGACGCGCTCGAGAAAGTAGGTGATGCGCTCCCACATGGTATCGGCGTTGATGCGGCCGATTTCAAGGAGTGGTTCCTGCGCGGCATCGGCGTAGACAAAGGTGCGGTTTTGCGAACCCCCGCGGCCCGGTACGTGCCCGGTGCTGACGATGCCCAGGTAGTGGAGGTAGTACTTCATGGCCGGGATGCCGGCCTCTGCACTATGGCGGATAGTGTCGCAGACGCTGTCTAGGGCGCGATCGCGTTCGGGTGTGCCGAGCATGATCGCGCGCCAGGGGTCTGCCGGACCAATTCCGATATGGCCGAGGGGAACCATATCTAGGATGAGATTGTGGATTTCGATGCTTTCGCGATGCGCTTGCAGCGATTCGGTGGTCCAGGTAGCGGGGTGGCCCTGAGGTGTGCTGCAGATGTGGTCACAGCCGAGTTGCTTGAGGTGCTGGTAGTAGTCGGGGGAGGGAGTGCTGGGTTCGTATTGGGTACCGAGATACATGGGAGCTCTCTGGGATGATATGGTTTATGAGCAACATACGGAATTGGTCAGCTGAGTTCAATATGTGCTATGGGGCATAGTAGTGCATAGATTAGAATGATAATCCGCATTTAGATGGGTATATGAAAGGTGGAGATAATGCGATATCGACGCTTTGGCCGGACCGAGCTGGAGCTGAGCGAGATTAGTTTGGGTGGGGCTTATCTAGGAGGGGACGACCCAGGACGGGCGGAAGAAAATGCCAGGGATATCATAGTTCGGGCGATAGAATTAGGGTGCAATTATATCGACACGGCGCCATTGTATGGGGAGAGTCAGCGCTTGATTGGTAAGGCATTGCAAGAGATCACTGCGCCAATACACATCGCGACGAAGGTGGGTTTTAAGCCGGAGGGATTCGATTATAAACGGGATTCGGTGTTGCGCAGCCTGGAGCGCAGCCTGGAGTTGCTGGGGGTTGAGAAATTGGCACTGGCGCAGATCCACGAGGTCAATCTGGCTGGCGAGGAGAGGATTTTAGAGGTCGGGGGCACATTGGAAGGATTAAGAGAGGCGCAGAAGTGCGGTTGGTGCGATTTTGTGGGCATCACTGGGCGGGCGATTCCGCTGCTGGCCCAATTGGCAGCGACAGGGGAATTTGATGCGCTACTGTGTTATCACGATTACCATCCGTGCGTGCAATTGGCGGCAGGGGAAGTATTGCCTGCGGCGGTCGAAACTGATATGGGGATCGTTATTGCAACGCCGTTGGCGGGTGGTCTTTACGTCGAGGGGGAGCAGCAAGAACGGGCGGTGGCACAGAGGTTCGAGGGCTCGGAAGAGCGGGCATCGGCCTGGGGTGTGATAGAGAGCTTGCGGCAGGAGGAGTCGAGTTTGCCGCAGAGTGCATTTCGCTGGATTTTGGCCGATGAACGAGTTGCGACGGTGTCGAGCGGGGCCTCTAATGTGGCCGAATTGGAGGAAGTGGTGGCGGCGGGAACTATGGAGCCATTGGCTTATCAATAAAGGCGGATGCGATGAAAATTACCGAAGTGCACACCATTCCGATTGATAAGATGCGCCATGGTGTACTGGGAT
This sequence comes from uncultured Gemmatimonadaceae bacterium, assembly GCA_964520345.1. GTDB lineage: Bacteria > Latescibacterota > UBA2968 > UBA8231 > UBA8231. The sequence continues at coordinate 4,718 of CAZFMY010000158.1, forward strand.
ATCTGGTATTGGTCAGGACGGATGCGGATATAATCGGCCTGGGCGAGGTTGCCGCCGATTGCCATCCGGACACCGTGGCGCATACTATCCGCCAATTGCCCTTGGAGGGATGGGATCCGCTGGCGATCGAAGGGCTATGGCAGAGGTTGTATCAGGGGAATTTCTGGCGCGGTGGGCCGATCTATACCAGTGCGATCAGTGGGGTGGAGCAGGCGCTCTGGGATATCAAGGGCAAGGCTCTGGGGGTGCCGGTGTATCAATTGCTCGGTGGTAAGCTGAACGAGCGGATCAAGCTCTACACGCATACGCTCTTCGGCGATCAGTCGCCGGAGGCCTTCGCCGCCTCGGCCAGGGAGGCGGTGGATCTGGGTTATAAGGCGGTCAAGTTCGATCCGCTGGGTCTGGCTGAGCAGTGCATGGAGCGCGAGCAAATGCGCCTGGCGGTCGAGCGGGTCCGGCTCACGCGTGAGGTGGTCGGTCCCGAAGTGGATATTTTGATCGAGGGGCACGGGCGACTAAGCCCGAATATGGCGATTCGCATGGCGCGGCTTTTTGAGGAGTACGATCCGTTTTTTTTCGAGGAGCCGGTGGCACCGGAGAACGTTGACGAGATGGCCAAAGTTGCTGCTGCGATACAGATCCCGGTAGCAGCCGGAGAACGGCTCTATACCCGTTGGGGCTTTCGCGAGCTATTGGAAAAGCAGGCGGTCGATTATATCCAGCCGGACCTGTGCCACTGCGGCGGGTTTCTGGAAGGCTATAAAATTGCGATGATGGCTGAGGTCTATCATATCCGAGTGCTGCCGCATAATCCCAACGGACCGATATCGACGCTGGTCGGGGTACATTTGGGGGCCTGTACCGCCAATTTTGAGATGTTGGAATACCCGCGTCGGCCCGCTGACGAAATCTCGGTGATCAAGGCGATGCCCGAGGTCGAGAACGGCTATATCCGGGTGCCGGACGGGCCGGGGTGGGGCGTGGAATTGGATCAGGCGGCGTTGGCGGATTTCGCACCTGAATTGTGAATGGGGATCAATCCGTCCGGTATTTAGGTGGTTGGTTCTATGCAACGAACCCAGATGCGCCCGATCTCAGATCCACCCGTGGTGAATGGTGGTCGGCGCTCCGGAGGTCTGGCTCTGCCAGTTGGGGCTGTCGCCGATCAATACCTCGCGACCGGTCGTTGACGATTCCTCCGCCGCGAAGAGCGTGGCCATCACCATGCGGCCGTATTCGCCGTGAGTCGGGGGCTCAATATTGAGCTCGATCGACTCGGCAAATCTCTTCCACTCGGTATACATTCCACTCGGTGTTTCGTCAAAGGTTATATCCTGCCATTGTTCGCCCTTGCCCACTTTGACGTATTTTTCACCGTGCTCGCTGAAGCGCAGGCTGCCGTTGGCGCAGATCACCTGGCATTCGAAGATCGGCGCTCCGTCGGCGTAGCCGATAGCTACGGCGGTGCCGGTCTGGCCGTTTTGATAGCGGACTAGGGCGGTGCCGTAGTCGTCTGCGGCTTGGTAGTGGGAGCGAGTGCCGACCGAGGCCGAGACCGAGATCGGTTGCGAGGCCATGACCCAGCTGAGGCGGTCGACGACATGGACCCCGTTGGTCAGCCACATGCCGCCGCCGTGGTAGCGGCTGCGATACTGAGGTCGACGGCCTGAGTAGTTCCAATTTTTCGACATATAGCTTACCGCGCTGATCACCGGGCCCAACTCGCCGGAGTCGAGTATTTCCTTGGCCTTGATGCTGGTATCGTAGAAGTGTTGTGAGAGGCCGATCATCAGCTTGACGTTGTTGTTGTCGGCAGCCTCGATCATCTCATCGCACTGCAGCAGGTTGAGGGCCATAGGTTTTTCGACCAGCACGTGCTTACCCGCGTTGCAGGCATCGATTGTCAGCTGGTGGTGGAGCATATGGCCGAGGACGATGGCGACGGCTTCGACCTCGTCGTCCTGCAGGAGTTCGTGGTGAGTCTGATAACCCCTGGGAATTTTGTATTGCTCCATGTACTCTTGCCGTTTCTCGGCAAAGAGGTCGGCGACGGCGACGATCTCGACGTTGTCGAGGTGGGCGATCGCATCGCAGTGCGAGCGGGCGATTCCACCCAGACCGATGATTCCAACTTTGAGTGTAGTCAAGGGATTCTCCTTTTCATAGGTGCTCGGTTATCAATCGCAGAGAGTTGACCCAGATTGATTCGTTCGAGTGCATGATCTAGGTAGCGACAAGGGGGAAGGTGCCTGCCCAGCCCCTGGGACGAGATACGTGCCATGCACCTTCGTGCATCGGCGTCAGCTGGTAATGGCATACGACATTGCTGCGCTCCATATCATCGCGTTCCTTGGCGCCCTGGTGGGGTATATGACTCAGAAAAATGACGCAGTCACCGGCCTTCGGATAGAGTACGACGTGTTCTTGCGCCTCGCACCACGCCTCGAATTTGGGACGGTCCATAGGTTTGGGGAATAGATGGGGCGGCTCGGTCAGGTGGCCGTTTTTGATAAACTTGAGGTGACCCTCGCCAGGGGCATTGTCCTGAAAGTAGAAGGTGGTGTTGACGCCGACGGGGGGCACTGCGAGGCGAGATCGGGCGGCCAGACTTTTTTCTTCCCAGTAGCCGTAAAAATCCATATGCCATTCCTGGAGGTAGGGACCGGGATTAATATGGGCGCGGAAGCTGCGCAACTGACACTGTTGGCCGAGCATGCCCTGCAGGTAGGGACGCACGCTGTGGTGCCCGACAAGGGGGCCGAAATTATCCGGTTCGCGGTCCAAAAGCGAGTCGAACCACATATTGCCGACCTCGTTCAGGCCTTCTTCCCAGCCCATCGCGCGAGCGTGTTCGATACGTTGGCGGATCTGTGTTATTTCGTTGGGACAAAGCGCGCCTTCGATCAGGAGGAAACCATCTTGCTCGAGTTGGTCGAGTTGGGATTCTAAATCGCTGGTCATAGATGTTTTTCTCGCTGGTTAAGGAGGGATTAATAATAAATCATTGCTGGAGACCAGACAATGAATTGAAGCTGAGAAGGCGCAAGCATATCATTTTCAATGTGTTGATGCCCTTGCGTTTATTGGAGTGATTGCCTAGAATCGATTTCTATGCCCAGCAATTTCACTTATCGTTCGATCGCCTTCGGCGCCCTGATGTCGTTGACGATCAACATGTTTTTCGCCTATGCCCGACTGGCGATGGCCACAGCTGGGATGTCGTCCGACTACATTACTGCCGGAGCGATTTTTCTATTTTTCGTCATCGTCGCTGTTATCAATCCGGTACTCAAATTGTGCAGGCACTCGTGGGGCTTTAACCGCGCCGAACTGATCGTCATATATGCAATGATGATTATCGCCTCGGCGATCCCGACCTGGGGTTTTACGGGCAACTTGATCGCGATGTTGCCCAACATCTACTACTATGCAACTCCCGAGAACAACTGGTCCGAGTTATTGCACCCCTATGTTCAAGAGTGGATGGTGCCGCAGGATCCGGATGCGATAAAGTATTTTTTCGAGGGCTTACCGCAGGGGCAGCCGATCCCTTGGGAGCATTGGGTCGTGCCCCTCTTGGCGTGGGGCTCGTTTATCCTTTCGATTTACCTGATGATGATCACGATCATGTCGATCGTCCGTCGCCAATGGGTTGAATACGATCGCTTGACGTTCCCACTTTTGCAATTGCCGATTGATATGACCGAGGAGGATCGGGAAGGTTCGATCGTCAGCCCGTTTCTCAAGAATCCGCTGATGTGGATCGGTTTCGCAATTCCCTTCTGTCTCTTCAGCACCAATGCACTCAATCACTACTTTCCCTTCATACCGCCAATCCAGTTGCGCAACAACATCCTGCTCTTCAACAATGCGCTGGGCTTAAGTACCAACGTCAATTTTGTTGCTATGGGTCTGGCTTATTTCCTCAGTCTCGATGTCGGTTTGAGCATCTGGTTATTCCACCTGCTGACCAAGGTGCAGATCACTACCGAGAATATTCTCGGCTATTCGCTTCCGGGCCGCCGCGACCTTTTTATGGAAGGATCGATGTCGGTTTCGTACGAGGGCATGGGGGCGATGCTGGTGCTGGTGCTATACGGATTGTGGAACAGTCGGGGTTATCTGCACGGGGTTTGGCGCAAGGCTCTGTACGATGAAGGGTCTCTGGATGATCGAGAGGAGATCCTCTCGTACCGCGCGGCCGTTATTATACTCTTCCTCGCGAGTGCTTATGCCACCGGCTGGCTGATCCTGTCCGGAGTTCCGTTGTTGGTGGCGCTTTTTTTCCTCTTTGTGGCTTTTTGCATTTTTTACGGATTGACCCGGATCGTCGCCGAGGGGGGGCTTGGTTTCGCACGGGCGCAGATGACGGCGCAGCCCTTCGTCATCAACAGCGTGGGCACCGAGGCAATTGGACCGGCTGGGCTGGTGAGCCTGGGGATGACCTTCAGTTGGGCGGGGGATCTGCGCACGATGATCATGGCCTCGGCGATTAACAGCATGAAGCTGGCCGATATCGGCCAGGTGCGGGGTCGTCCGCTCTTTTGGGCGATCATGATCTCGATCCTCGTGGGTCTGGGCAGCTCGATCTGGATGGTGGTGTGGATGGGGTATACCTATGGTGGGATCAACCTCGATTGGTGGTTCTACAACCGTTTCGGTGAGATCGTCCACGGCGACTCGGCCTACAAGATCGCCAATCCCAGCCATCCCTGGCGGGATTTCAACGAAATTGGACCGCGTTTCCTCTACACGGGTATCGGTGCAGGGATTATGGGGATGCTGATGTATGCGCGGCATCATTTCTTGTGGTGGCCGATCCACTATCTGGGTTTTCCGATTGGCGCAACCCTGACCGTCATCTGGTCGTGGTTTTCGATTTTCATCGGCTGGCTGCTCAAGGGGCTGGTGCTCAAATACGGTGGAGTGAAGCTGTACCGACAATTGCGTCCACTCTTTCTGGGCTTGATCCTGGGGCATATTTTCGTATCGGGGTTCTGGGTCGTTTTCGACTATATCACCGGGGAGACCGGAAATCGAATTCCCATCTTTTAAAGGAGTTTGGCTATGAAAGCTGGCGCTAAAGAGATCGTTGGATCACACGGTCTGCAGATCACTCGCTTAGGGTTGGGCGGTACCGCCTTCGGCAATATGTATTCGGCGCTCGGAGATCGGGAGGCTCTGGATGTAATCGATGCTTCATACGATGCCGGAGTGCGCTATTTCGATACCGCTCCGCTCTATGGCTACGGACTGAGTGAGACGCGGATGGGGCCGGGGCTCAACCGCTACGACCGCGATGAGATCGTAATCTCCTCGAAAGTCGGTTATATGCTCAAGGAGCGACAAGAGGGCGAGGACTATATAGAGCTCTTCGTCGATGCGCCCGAGTTGGCGACTTATTTCGACTATTCGCGCGATGCGGTCCTGCGCTCTATCGAGGGCAGTCTCGATCGCTTGCAGATGGATCGCCTCGATATCGTACTGATCCACGATCCGGATGATGGAAAGAGCATCGAGCCGGACTGGGTGCCGGGGGACCGTGGAAATTTCAATGCGGTGATGTCCGGGGCCTACCCGGCACTGGCCGAATTGCGCGAGCAGGGAGTGATCAAGGCGATCGGACTGGGGATGAATCAGTGGCAGATGTTGGCGGATTTCGCCCGCGCCGGTGATTTCGACGCCTTTTTATTAGCGGGTCGTTATACGCTTTTGGAACAGGAGTCGCTACGCGAACTCTTGCCGCTTTGCGAGGAGAAAAATGTGCGGATCGTGATTGGCGGGCCGTACAATTCGGGAATTCTGGCGACCGGGGCGGTGGAGGGCGCGATGTACAATTACTTGCCGGCATCGGAGGACCTTTTGACCAGGGTGCGCGGGATCGAAGCCGTATGCGCACGCTACGATGTTCCGCTGCAGGCCGCGGCGCTGCAGTTTCCTTTTGGACATCCGTCGGTGGCCACAGTGATCCCCGGGTCGCGGTCGATCGCTGAAGTGGCGAGCAATGTCGGTTTTATCGAGTTTGATATCCCGGCGGATTTTTGGGAAGAGTTGAAGCAGGAGGGGCTTTTGGACGCGGAATCGCCGTCGCCTTAAATCTGATTAAAGACAAATTCGGGACCGTGAGCCGCGAGCTGAATTGGGATTGCTAGATCCCATTCTTGCGGATATCCCTTGGTCCGGTTTTTCAGCGCTCTCAATAATAGTAGAAGGCGTAGACCAGTGACGCTCCGCCAATTCCCACCGAAGTGCCCAAAATCAGCCCGATGAAGAAGGGTAGTAATAGCCGGTAGAGCGAAATGCCGCCGTAGCGCAGGACGACCAGCTTGATCAGCCAGGCCAGAAAGATCCCGAACCAATCGATCGCAACGGTGTTAGTCAGTGCGACCCCGAGGCCCACCGGGTGCAGGGGCCAACCGGCAAAGCGGTACTGGGCCAGCGAGAGCAGGCCGGTCAGGCCGACGCCGATGAGCAGGAAGACGATGGCCAGTGGTTGGGCGGGATTGGGGTTGTTGATCGAGTTGGCGACCCATGACCAGTGGTACTGC
>CAZFMY010000159.1:0-11203 GCA_964520345.1 uncultured Gemmatimonadaceae bacterium
AAAAATCAAGCTCCTCGCTTTCATCAAGCGGGGAGATGCGAAGGTAGAGACCGTCAGAGGTCTTACCACCAAGTTTCTCGTAGACGCCCTTGCCGTCTTCCGAGAAATATTTCGTGCCGGGAATGGGAATCCATGCCATGGGTAGGCTCCTTTTAGCGGTGATGTTTTAATGTGGCCCGCAAGCTGGACGCAAATCGGCCACAGAACTAACTACGAGTGAGAAGTCGAATGAATAGTAGCTAATGCAGCTCTTTACGAGCGAAACGTCGAATGAATTGTAGAGGGGTAGTCCCATTGCTCGGCTTCCTCTTCGGTGATATAGCCGAGGGCGGGCGTGAAAAGGCTAAACGTCTCATGGTCAGGAGCCCATCGACCCAAGCCATTGCGCGTATAATGGGGGCCGCCGAAGGTTGTTTCCGTACGCCATTGAAGGCAACAAACTTCTCAGGCGGCGTCTTAGGTTTTTCGGGGGACATAGCTACTCTCCTTTTAGCGGTGATGTTTAACGTGGCCCGCAAGCTGGATGCAAATCGGCCACCGGTCTAAATATAGTAACTAATATAATGTGGGCAATATATGGTAAGTGACGGTGGGGCAGCAGTAAGAGGCACCCCGCTTCTCTTTGCCTATCCGACGCACCTTAGTTATCCCAGGTATCCCACCACCGTCTGCCCCACGATATAAGCCACCGCCACCGCAGCCATTGGCCAGGTTAGCTCGATACTCCCGGTCACCGCAGCAGCACCCGCCATCGCCGTCACCGCCAGCTTGCGGCTGGCTACCTTGTTAACGATTCCTTTTATTGTGTCCATTGTTTTCCCTGCTTCTTATGTATAGCCGCCGTAAGGCCATTATCGTCTTCGAGTAATCCATGTCCATAGAGATCAAAGCCAAAGTAAGAGAAGTACGCGAGATCGGTTACACCATCCTGCCCGGCCACCTGCCCCGTACCTTGATGGAGGAATGCAATAATGCCTTCGCCCCAATCCTCTCCAAGCATATGGACGAGATCGACAACCATCCCAATCGCGGTCCGCGCCGCCACTATATCTCACTTCCACTGGTTCCGCCCTTTTACGACCCCCGCATTTTCGCCGACGAGACTATCGTTGCCATCGTCGCAGGGCTGCTGGGCGAAGACATGGCCATTGCCCAGTACGCCACTGACACGCCACTTTCTCGTTCGGTCTACCAAGCGGTCCACGCCGACGTGGGAAACCTCTTCCCGGAGGAGTGGACCATCTATCCGCCGACGCTGATCGCGGTCAACTTCCCCTTCGTAGATGTGGGTCCCCAACACGGCCCCATCGAAGTCTCCCGCGGTACCCATATGCTGGAGAAAGAAGAGGCCGTCGCCAAAATCAACGCCGGCGACATCGCCCTTGAACCGTTGTTCATGCAGGCCGGTGACGTGCTTATCCGCGATCCTCGCGGCCTGCACCGCGGCTCGCCCAACCGCACCGAAATCCCGCGCGTCGTCGCCGTCATCGGCTGCCAACGCGCTTGGCGCCAGCGCAATGATGAGCATGACCAAACGCCTATCCCGCGCAGCCAGTGGGACGGCATGTCGAACGGTGAGCGCAAGCGGTTACGCTACTTCGAGTCCCTGGTTGAAACCGGAGAGTACAAGTCATGAGCGATTTAGGACCCCACAGTCGGGCTTCTCAACCCGTATAGTATTTTCTCTTTGTCCATGATCGCGTCTCACTCGGCCCCGGTATCCACCACCGTCTCCGCACTGCCCGTCTTACCCGCCTCGTCCAACGCCTCGATAGCCCCACCGTAGCGCTCCTCGTTCGCATGGTCGTAGCGCTTGGTCATCGCCATGGACTTATGGCCGGCGAGGTAATTGACTTGGTCGCTGCGTACTGGAGGGTTGGAATTGTATTGCTTTTGTCTTTGATTAACAGACCGGTGGTTTCTCTGGTGAAATCATTGGTAAAACCATTCTGCATTCGAAACGCGGAAAGAGAGGGATTTAGCCATGAATTTGAATACGCGAAATTATCCTCCTAAAAATGGTATTCGCGTGCCTGCCGACGAGATGAAAACGTTGCTGGTCAGACTTTTTGAAGCCGTTGATATGCGATCTTCCGATGCAGAGATTTTGGCGAATATTCTGAATATCAATGATCGTCGCTGTCTCTTCAGTCATGGCATGGGACAGGTGCCTCATTATTTGCAAAAGATTAAAGATGGCCTTGTGAATCCACGTCCTAATATCGCTGTTGTAAGTGAGGCGCCCGGGGCTTTGGTAATCGATGGCGATGGCGGATTAGGGTATTTTCCGTGTTATGAAGGGACAAAGCGGATAATTGAAAAGTCCAAGCAGGGTGGGGTAGCGGTGTTGACGACACGTAACCATGAGCACGTTGGATCTGCCGGGAATTATACGCGAATGGCAATTGCTGCAGGTTGCATCGGCATTTCTGCCTCGTCGTATATAAACCACCTAAGTCCAGATGATTTGATTTACAATGTAGTTGACGTGTCGCCGATGAGCATCGCTTTTCCGGCCGGCCAGCAGCCGCCTCTGGTGATGGATATGGGCGGTACGGTGATCCCTTTTGACGAAGAATTATTTAACCGATTGCCGACAACTTTTTTTAAGACAATGGCATTGACTTCTGTCATCCGGGGTCTGGGCGGCGTGTTTGCTGGAATCTACAAAGAAGGGTATGTCGATCCCCAGTGGGAATCCAATCAGGGTGCATTCATCGCCGCAATCAATGTTTCCCATTTTATGCCTATAGACGAATTCAAGGATGAAATGGACCGATTCATAAATGAGGCCCGCAACACCAAGCCACTGCCCGGTATGAAAAGACCCGAACTTGCCGGTGGAAATGAATGGCTCTGGGACAAAGAAAACACGGAAAACGGGATTCCGATTGGTGAAGGGCATCAGCTGGCATTGCAAGAAGAAGCAGATAAATTAGGCGTGGAAACGCCATTTGCCCAGTGCCAGCATACGCAATTCTAAACACTCTAAGTGCCGAACTACAGGAGATACACTTTGGCAAATAACGATTAGTTGACAGATATCTACCTGACAACAAACCAATGGAGTTCTCAATACGGTGGTGGATACGTGGGGCGATTGAGGGGTGGTAGAGGTGTCCGGCCTCTGGTGCGTCCAGTTACTCCTTCTGCTTCCACCTCGCCGCGGCTATCGCCTCCGCTCTGCTCGTATCACCCGCCTTATCCAAGACCGCAATAGCCCCGTCGTAGCGCTCCTCATTCGCATGGTCGTAACGCTTGATCATCGCCAGGATAAGTGGGCTTCGTATGACGAGAGTGGGAAGGTGAAAGACGAATACATATACGAAAACGGAGTATGTGTAAAGATGTGAGAGGGGGATGAGAAACTGTGACTGATCGGCTAAGATGTACTTGCCACAACTTGAACCACCAGACAGTGCCCGCTTAAGCTTTGATTTCGATGGGCCTTTTACTCCCGAGTTTTTCGGAGCTATCCAATAGAGCGGAAGAAATTCCGTTCACTCAATAGTTCGGCAGGTAGGAGGAAAAGAGGATGAACATCATATAATGCATTTTGAAAGTCGCTTTGGCCTTGTTGGGCGGCCAGGCCGCCATGGCACAAGGAGGAGAAATGACACAACCGAAGAATATCGCGGACCGCAGGCAGTTGTTTGTAGATGACGCGCTGATCGACAGGATTGAGGACGATGCCCGTCTGCATTTGCATAAACCCGTGCCGCGGGAGGTGGCGGCGGTGTATGACGCGCAGTGGGAGGGTTGCACATCGATGTCTGTTACCATATTCAAAGATGCAGAGACGTACCGGATGTACTATCGCGCTTCCGGCCGCCGCCAGAACGACTGGAAGAATCCCCGTGTAGGTTATGCGCAAAGTACTGATGGTATCCATTGGCGTAAGCCAAATCTTGGACTGGTGGCGTTCGCCGGCTCGAAAACCAACAACCTGATTCTGGGTTCCCATCCCAGGCTGGGCACGAGCGCTTTCACGCCCTTCAAAGACACCAATCCAGACTGCCCATCCCATTCCCGGTACAAGGCAATCGCGGAGCGGGGGAGTGCCGCCCTTTACGGTTACGTGTCGTCGGACGCCATTCATTGGCAACCGGTCAATAAGGGTGACCCGATTCTTGTTCCGGATGGAAGGATCGACGTGGGGCAACGCCATTTCTTCGATTCCCAGAACCTGGTTTTCTGGGATGCATTGCGCAAGAAATACGTCATGTTTTTTCGTGAGTGGGACGGCCGGCTGCGCATGATTCGTACTGTTACCTCAGACGATTTCGAGAAATGGCAATATGACCGGTCAGAACGCTTGTCGTACGCCAATACCGATGTCTACGGCGATAGCTTTCAACTGTACACGAACGCCGTGCTGCCGTACGAGCGTGCACCGCATATCTATATCGGCTTTCCGACGCGGCTGATGAAAGATGAATCGACGGAGCCCTATTTGATGGCCAGTCGCGACGGGCGTCGGTTCTATTTCTGGGGCAAGGAACCGGTGATCCCGCGTACCGCTCCGAAAGATCGCCAGGGCAATCGCGGCAATTACATGCAGTGGGGGATAGTGCGGACCGGAGACAAGGAGTTCTCCGTCTATGCTTCCGAAGGGTACGAGGACGCCGGACAATCCAGGCTGCGCCGGTTCACTTACCGGGTTGACGGATTTGCATCAGTCCGGGCCGGGGCCCAAGGAGGCGAATTGGTGACCAAGCCCATCACGTTCGATGGCGGGCAACTTGTCCTGAACTTCGTTACACGGGAAGGCGGCAGTCTGCGAGTGGAAGTCCAGGACGAAAGAGGCACGCCGCTCGACGGCTTTGGACTGGTTGCATGCCGCCCCCTGCAAGGCGACGAAATCGCTTGCGTCGTTGCCTGGAAGAGCGGCAGCGATGTGAGGCGGTTGGCCGGACAGGCTATTCGTCTGCGATTCGAGATGAAGGATACCGATCTTTACAGTTTCAGGTTCCGAAATGTGAGCAAAGGGTCGCTGAACCAGCCGGATGCAGGCGACGGCGAATAGCCGCGCCTGCATCCGCGACGTTAGGCACCTGACGAGATCCGCAAATCGGGATTTAATCTGACATTGTCTGATAGGTCGAATTTTGGCAAGTACAGCTAAGATGACTAAGGCACCCACAAACGGAGGTGCGAACTCATACAAGGCCACTATAGCCCCGTAAGTTTGCCGGTAGGCCGTCTCGAGCTGCTGGCGCTGGGCTATATTCTGCTGGACTTTATCAATCGCTACCTCTGCTTCCACCTCGCCGCCGCCAACGCCTCAGCTTTGCCCGTCGTCTTACCCGCCTCGTCCAGCGCTTCGATAGCCCCACCGTAGCGCTCCTCGTTAGCATGGTCGTATCGCTTGGTCATCGCCATCGACTTGTGGCCGGCGAGGTAGTTGACCTGCTCTATAGGTACGCTAAGGTCCAGGAGCCGCGTGACAAAGGTATGGCGTAGGTCGTGGGGCCTGACATGGCCGAGGCCGGCTCGGTGGCCGGCTGAGCTGAGACTCTTGCGGATTGACGTATAGGGAACGATCCGGTGCCGAGCGGGGCAGCGGTATTCGCCCACTTTACCACCGCCGTTGTCGTTGGTGTCGGTGCGTACGTCAAAGACTAAACCATTCTCCATGATTTCGCGGAGTAGAGCCTCGACGCGTTTGGTCATCCGTATCGTCCTGGGGACTCTGCTTTTCGAAGCTTCGCTGGGGACGACGATCCGGGGGAAGGGAGACTCGTCGAAATGGACCCAAGAGCGGGTCATCGCCCCAAGCTCTTCCTGGTGCCTCATCCCCGTATCGGAGGTCACGCCACGATGGTTGGCGACCGGCCTAACAAGGCCGATGGTAGACGTCAGTCAGCGGGGTGTCAGCGGTCGTCAGGCGGCGACTACGGCACTGTCGGTAGTAGTTGCAGGGGTTTCGAGACATGTACGTTCTCGGTGTACAAGGAATCGCCGGAATTAGGGGTGAGTACCATCGGTTCGTGTTAAGACGAACCAGAAAAAAAGTGAGTCAGGGGTCACCGCGTTGGAGAAATTGGCCGAAGCATATCTCCCTGGATCGAGACGAAAGAGGAGGCAGACTCGATTAACGAATTGGCTGTTAGCTGATGCACGCCATACACCTCGACGCGCACGCCGAACTTCCTGACAATCATGCTCACGGCATCTGAAAAATCGCCATCACCAGATGCTAGAATGACGGTGTCAACATCCTTTGCGTATTCCGCCATATCTAATGCGATCCCTACATCCCAATCGCCCTTTGCACTTCCATCCGCTCTTTGAACAAAAGGTTTGAGCCGAACCTCAAAACCAACACGTTTGAGAATGCTCTGAAAACGGACTTGTCTTTCATCGCCACGATCCGTAGCGTAGGCAATCGCTTTCGCCAACGTTCTTCCTCGTGTCACTTCTTCCCAGAAAACAGTGTAATCGAAGTGGCAATTGAATTGTTGCTTAGCTGTATAGTAGATATTCTGCACATCTACGAATATTGATATTGTTTCCACAATTTAATCCTTAGGCCGTTGGCCGAAGCTGCGGCGATTGCATCCGCTGTTCGGGCATAGTATAGCGGATACGATGGTGCTGGAGGCACAAAGGATAGGAGGTAACTATCGTTGTTGCGCACCTCGAAATCCTTCGGGTAACAATTGGTCTTCCTAAACTACTTTTAGACAGCAATATTAGCCACGGTGGACTCCACTGCTACCGTCACCACCGCGCAGATCGCCACGGCCATCAACGTCAGTGCCGGCAAACAAAAAAGGTATGATAAAAGTCCATTTAAATTCCGGTATTCTCATTGAGTCCTCGAGTCCTCTGAGCCCCCGTCGCATCCAAGCGGCGGGGGCGTGGCGTTAGCGGCTGTCAGGCGGCGTCTACGGTGCTCTCAGCGGCAGTAGGGTAGGGGGGTGTGTGCGGCAGCAGTATAGGCGGGTTCGCCGCCGGCAGCGTCCGGCACCGATCGCGTCGCCTGACGATGTCCGACGTTCGCCGGCGCGTCACGGACCAGGCTTGAGCGTGGGGGCTGTGTGCACAACATCAGCGTAGGTCAGTAAAACACTCCCGCCACTTCAGGCTCTTATAAACGTGCGTGAGTTCCTCACCTGTCGAGATCGGCACTAGTGCGGTTATCTCGAACGTATCGTTTTCGAAGTCGCGATGCATCTTCACATTCGGGGTGTCGGAGCAATTGTAAAAGGTGGAACATCCCGAGCCGATGGCCCATACCGTTCGATCATCGCTCCAAGTGAAAACGTAAGGACTCGTGTTACCGTCAAAGCCGGTTGGCAGCCGGCGAACGATGCCACGCTCAACTAGTTGGCCGTCGCTGATGTCGTTGGCGGCGAATACCCCGACGCCCTTGTCGGCCGACGTCGCTACGAAGACGTTGTTGCACTGTACTAATCCACGCATCTTTTATACACTCTCGAGTAGTAGTTGTTTGATCGCCATCGGATCTCTCCTATGCCAAGTGGTCTACGGACAGTATACGAAAAGCCCCCGTCGCATCCAAGCGGCGGGGGCGGGGTGTTAGCGGTAGCAGGCGGCGTCTACGGCGCTCGCAGCGGTGGCAGGGCAGGGGTGTGTGCGTGCGGCATATGCGGGTTCGCCGGCAGCAGCGGCGGGTGCCGGTCGGTTCGCCGGTCACGGCAACGATCGTCCAAATCGCGTTGGTTTCCTTCGACAGTTGCCAACATGTCGGCACCGCCAAATATTACGGCCCAGGTTCAAGCGTTCAGCCTTTGCCTATGCGGTTCCACGAACCGATATAGCCGTTGCCATAATCTTCAGCCCTTAACTCAAGATGTTTTTGCTCGTCTTGTTATCGACATAGACCATTCCGCCATTATCAGTTGCTATTTGCTTTGTTTGCTAAAAAAGCATCAATTTGTTCACCAATTGAACTAGGATCAAACCATTCATTCAAGGTGATCACCTTTCCATCATCATTAAACTCTTGAATGATGAAAAACTTCAAATGGAATGGTGCCCCAGTTTCAATGTGTTTTCCTGACCAAATTCCATGTATCCTTAATCTATTTGGCGAGTTGCTCGTATTTCCAACATCAGAGTATATCGATCCACCAAAATAGGCGCCGACTTCGCCAATGATCGCGCCTCCAGGCTCAAAAGAGATATCGTCAAAATTATCCATGTAAGATTGAGCGGCTGCCTTTAAATCTTCTTTACCCAAAATCACATTTCCATTCCAATTTGGAGGGCTCCACTTTAATGAATCTGAGTATAGTGCTATAAATTGACCGATATCTTTACTTTTGATGCCTCCAACATGGTGTTTTTCAAAAGCTTTCCAATTGTTTTCGAAGATCACGTTGTCATCATCGTAAATTGGTTTAACCGCGTGTGCAGTGTTACATGCTATGAATAATGCCGATACAAGGACATATGAGAAATTACTCATTGTCAGATGCCTCCTGCCACAGGTCTGAGGAATGTGTCGCTTGCGCGGAATGCGTGAGCGACGATGGGGTCGTTACACTACGCAATCAGTCGCCGCCGCACAAGCGAAAAGCCCCCGTCGCATTCAAGCGGCGGGGGCGGGGTGTTAGCGGTTGTCTGGCGGCGTGTGAGGCGCTGTCAGCGGCAGTAGGGGGCGTGCGTGCGGCGGTATGCGGGTTCGCCAATATTAGGGCGGGTGGCGGTCGGTTCGCCGTTATTTGGATAGCAGCGTAGCAGGATGAATATCGGAGCAATCGCTATCGATCTAACCTGGTCGATGGCAGCCGTGGTGATAGTGTATGACGTCAGCCAGGCGTCAGTTGGCTCTACGCGGGGTTAGGCTGCCGGTGGCGGTTTAGTTTTGTCATCGTCGACGATCTCGTATTCGGCATCGACCGCACGGTTTGTCTCTTCCGCGTTCGTGATTCCAGGGGGCGAAATAAGGTAACGTAGCCTATTCAACAGGAAGCGCACGGCGTAGAGGCCGATGAGCATGAGTAGAAGGCGCGGCCCAATGACGTGGTAGTATTTGACGTAGAGCACGGCCAGCACTACCATGACAAGCCAATACATCGACTTCATATAGAATCGCTCTTTTCCCGGTTGCATGTTTTGCACCGTATTACTGCCGCCTTTCGAAGCCGGTATAATGTCGTCGTACTCAAACCGCTCGTTGCTGTCACATTGAACGCACTTTTCTCAGGATACGAGGTGGGCACGACTCGGTCTCAAATGATCACGCAACGCTCGATAGTAATCGAGCCTGGCCGAGTGCTTTGGCTCGGGCAGGGGAATTGCCAGATCAGCTGAGTTGTAGGAAAGATGGCAGGCGTATCTAGGCCGGGTGTCAACATTGCTCGACGGCCCGTGAACGAGCGCCGTGGTAAGCATGGTGGCCTGTCCCGCTCGCGCGACAATCGGCGTGGGGGGCTCATAGTCGAGAGGCGGCAGGTTTTCCTCAGTGGTTCCGTATACGTGGGGCGCTTGGTTGCGCAGGGAGGGATCGCGCTGGCGCCACGCCGCAATCTGGCGGTGGCTACCGCGCCGGTACATAAGTGGAGCACGCATTTCATTGACATCGGCTAGCCAGACAAAAAAGGACAGGACCATCCGTCTCGGTGTCGCGTCGAGGTCGTCCAGACAATATTGGATGTCGGTGTGTTGGACGAAGCTGAATTCCTCGTTTGGACGTGGATAGGTTTTGCTGATACCGATGTTCTGAAAGCGAATTTCACGCGTCCGCAGGAGGGAAGCCGCGACATCTTCGAAGAACGGATGCTGAATCAGATCAATAATTGGCTGATCGAAAAAATTTGCGGTACGGCTGTGGCGGGCTTGTTTGCGCCCTTCCTCGCTATCTGCAGTGGGGAACAGCTGATCGTAGGTGGCTCTTAGCCTTTGCAGTTCCTCCGACGTCAAGGGTGTGTCGATGGTAACGGCACCGTCCTGTTCGAATTGATCTATCTGGTGAATTGTGAGCATAATATAGACCGCCAAATTGACAAATGACCCGCGGGCGACAGTAGCCCAGGCCGATGCTGGCCCATGATATAAATCCGAGCGATGTCAGATAAACTCGGGCGTGGATAATAAAATGTGTTCACTTTTACGATACAAGAACGACCAGGGGCTGGTAATCTGAGGTATATTGGGGTTGTGGCGCAAGGGTGGGCTATATTACACCTCGTTCGACACTCATGAGCCCCCGCGGCATCCAAGCGGATGGTGGGGTATCCGCCCCCCGCAGGTAGGCCCGTGGCGCATTGATTAGTTGTGTAGGGGCCCCACTTCCGTTTTGCAGTGGACCGTAGTTAAATGAAGGCACGCATCGTCACGGAGATACGCTTACCAGCATGCTTTTTGGTCTTCGGCACTTCGTGAGTTCACTGCCGATCACTCCTAATACCTCCTGTTAAATCTGATTATTGACGGATCCCAGGGCGATGGACAGCGACTTTTGGACCTGTTTTAGGATGGCGAGCCGAAGTTTAGGTATGCTGGTTAAAAAGGGGGATCTGAATCAATGGAGCAGATAAAAGGTCAAAATCACCGAAAAAATGAGAGCTGTCAAACCGTTGCCGATATGGCCTTTCCATCCAGGGTCTCCAACTTTTGCTATAAACCCTAACCGTTGGCCCAGCAGATACATTGCTCCGTAAGAAGTCAAGAACACGAATAAAAACAAAACTAAAAGTCTCATGCCCTGAGTATACGAAATTTAAAGGCAATTCGCACAGAAAGACGATGAATAAGCAGCAACTAATATTCTGGAAGAGCGAACGGGAGATGCTGGACCGCCTCTACCGCGATAGGCATAGGCTACGGATACGTGGGTGAGCGAAGCGGGACGGTTATTAGGACGTTCCGCTTCGCTTCTCCACCTTCGTACTGGGGACAGCTGATCGTAGAAGACGGCTTGTACCGTCTCTTCGGTTAGCTGGATAAGGGAAGGATACTTCCGGCGATAGGTATACTGCTTATTTCTCTCGGTTTGGCTTCGAGGGATAACGAAAGGCGGTGATGTTATCATGAGAGCGGTAAAAATCAAGCTCTTCGCTCTCATCGAGAGGAGAAATGCGATGGTAAAAACCTTCGCAAAGTTCCTCGTAAACGCCTTTGCCGTATTTGGAGAAATACTTGGTGCCAGGAATGGGAATCCACTTCATGGGTAGGCTCCTTTTAGCGGTGATGTTTAACGTGGCCCGCAAGCTGGATGCAAATCGGCCAC